>JBGQJU010000001.1:0-120746 GCA_041499185.1 Pyrinomonadaceae bacterium
AGCTCTGCGACGGGCTCTCAGCAACCAAGACGCTATCGGTCTGTTGCACCCCTTGCCAAAAACGGTCTGCTCAGCATTAAGATGCCGACATGCACCAACACATTCAATAATGGACACGCTTAACATACAAGACACAGAGAAGATGGGGATTAGAAGAAAAACCTCCACCGCTTTGAGCCATGGTATCGAAACTGCTCGGCTCCTATCCCCGTTGTTGCTGTGTTTCCTTTTCTCCGTGTCTCTGTGCCTCTGTGGCTGATTCCCGGCGGACGACTGATGACGGATAAGCTGCTCACAATGAAAGAAGCGATCGCGCGCTACGTCAGCGACGGCGCTACAATCGTCATTGAAGGCTTTACCCACCTCATCTGCTTTGCCGCCGGGCATGAGATTATTCGCCAGCAACGTCGCGATCTGACGCTTTGTCGTCTCACGCCCGATTTGATCTACGATCAGATAATCGGCGCCGGCTGCGCGCGCAAGCTGGTCTTTAGCTGGGCGGGAAATCCGGGAGCCGGGCCTCTGTATGCTTTGCGCCGAGCGGTTGAGCAAAGCCTTCCGCGTTCTCTCGAGCTGGAAGAGTATTCACATGCCGGCATGGTCGCCCGCTTGACTGCGGGCGCGGCGAAGTTGCCCTTCTTCCCTCTGCGCAACTACCGAGGCAGCGATCTGCCGCGCGTTAATCCCAACATCAAGACAGTCACCTGCCCTTTCACGGGCGAAGCACTTGCGGCTGTGCCGCCACTGAATCCTGACACTGCAATCATTCACGCGCAGCGCGCGGACCGCAGCGGCAACACACAGATCTGGGGGCTGTTGGGCGTACAGAAGGAAGCAGCCTTCGCCGCTCACAACGTCATCATTGTTACTGAAGAGATCGTCGACGAAAGTGTGATCCGATCCGATCCGAATCGCACGCTGATCCCCGGCATCATCGTTAAGGCCGTGGTCCATGCGCCCTTCGGCTGCCATCCATCGTACGCTCAGGGCTATTACGATCGCGACAACGATTTCTACGTCCGCTGGCGCGAGAGCTCCAAAGACGTTGCGAGCTTTAATGCCTATCTCGATAAGTGGGTCTACGGTGTGGCGGATCGCGCGGAATACGTCGCGCGCATGGGCGAAGCCATTGCCCGGTTAGGCGCGCGCCGGCACCTCTGCGAGCCAGTGAATTACGGGTATTGAGTGATCTCTTTGTAATCTTGGCGCTCTCGGCAGCTAATCTTCCTTTCTTCTGTGCCTTTTGCGCCTTTTCGTGGCTCAATCTTCGTCTTGATGACCAGTTACACCGCAAACGAATTAATGGTTTGCCAGGCGGCGCGGCAACTGCGCAACGGCGAAGTCGTTTTTGTCGGCATCGGCCTGCCGAATCTAGCCTGCAATCTGGCGCGCCGGCTGCACGCACCCGATCTGGTGCTGATTTACGAATCAGGCGCAGTCGGCGCGGTCCCCGAGCGGCTGCCGATCTCCATTGGCGATCCGGCGCTGGTGACAAACTCGCTGAGCGTCTGCTCGATGTTCGACATCTTCAACTTCTACCTGCAAGGCGGCCTGATCGACGTCGGCTTCCTGCAGGGCGCGCAGATTGATCGTCACGGCAACCTCAACACGACCGTAATCGGAGACTACGAGCAGCCGGCGGTGCGTCTGCCGGGCAGTGGCGGCGCGTGTGAGATTGCGATTCTGGCTAAGCGCGTGCTGATCATCGCGCCGCAAAGCAAGCGCAGCTTTCCCGCGCGAGTGGACTTCATCACCTCGCCCGGTTTTGTTGATGGATCAGAAGAGCGCGGGAAACCAGGCATGCCCGGACAAGGACCGGCGATGGTGATCACCAATCTGGGGTGTTACGAATTTGAAGAGGGCGAGATGGTGCTGACGTCGCTTCATCCGGATTGCAGTGTAAAGCAGGTGCGCGAGCACATCGGCTGGGAAGTGCGCGTTGCGGCGCATCTGAAAACAACCGGCGAACCCACGACGGAGGAATTGCGGATCATCCGGGAAGAGTTGGATCCGGCGCATCTTTACATCTAAAGACTGTGCTCACCTGACTGTCTTGCGAATCAAAGCAACCAGATCGCGAATGTCATCTCCCGTCGTGTCGAACGAAGTCATGAAGCGCACTTCAGAGGTTTCTTCATTCCAAACGTAGAAGAAATACTTTTTCTGCAGCAGCGGCACATACTTCTTCGGCACGATCGCGAACACGCCGTTCGCCTCGACTTTCTGCGTGATCTCGATCCGGGGAATCTTTGCCAGCTCACGCGCCAGAATCCGGGCCATGTGGTTGGCGTGCGCGGCGTTCTTCCGCCACTGATTGTCTGAAAGAAGAGCCTCGAATTGCGCCGAGATAAAGCGCATCTTTGAAGCGAGATGCGTTCCCTGTTTGCGAATGTACTTGAAATCTTTTGCGAAACGTTTGTCGAAGAACACTACTGCCTCGCCGTACATCATGCCGTTCTTGGCGCCACCAAACGACAGGATGTCGACACCAACGTCGGTGGTGATCTGTTTTAGATTTGCCTTAAGACTTACCGCGGCATTCGCGATGCGCGCGCCGTCGACGTGCAGCAACATGTCATGTTTGTGAGCAAAGTCCGCAAGCGTTTTGGTTTCCTGCGGCGTGTATACGGTTCCCATCTCAGTTGACTGCGAGATCGAGATGACGCGCGGCTGCACGTGATGCTCGAAACCAACGCCGTGCAGGAACGGCTTAATCTGATCGACTGTGATCTTTCCGCCGTCCGTAGGCACTGAAAGCAGCTTGCAGCCCGTAAACTTCTCCGGCGCGCCACACTCATCGACATTGATGTGCGCGGTCTCAGCGCAAACGATAGCGTGAAAGTTTTCCGTAACGGCTTTCAGTCCCAACACATTCGCACCCGTGCCGCCAAAAACGAAGAACACTTCCACATTCCTACCCAGGTGTTCGCGAAATTTTGTGACAGCGGCTGCGGTGTAGGGATCATCGCCGTACGCGACGACGTGACCCGCATTGGCTCGTTCAATTGCCTGCAGAATCTTTGGATGAACACCGGCGTTGTTATCGCTGGCAAAACTGCGGCTTGGCTTTGTTTGCGTCTTCATGTTCGGATGCCTGTCCCGTTTGCTATCCAACTCTCCGTGCATCCTCCGTGTTTTCGGTGTCTCTGTGTTGAGTTATGGCGGGCATTCATTCACCACGGAGGCACAGAGGACACAGAGGTTACACAGAGACAATCAAATCGCACCTCACTTGAAGTCCTTGATGATCTCCCGGCTCGCATTCGCCCCCGGCCCACCGGTTACGCCGCCGCCCGGATGAGTTCCCGCGCCGCACAGATATAGGCCTCCGATGGGCGTGCGGTACTGGGCCCAGCCAATCAGCGGGCGAAACGCAAACATCTGATCGAGCGACTGCTCGCCGTGCATGATGTGGCCGCCGCTCAGACCGTACGTCTGCTCAAGATCGAGCGGCGTGATTACCTGCCGCGCAACGATCAGCTCTTTCAGATTCGGCGCGTAGTCGGAAAGCGTATTAATTACTGTATCGCCAAACTCTTCGCGCCGCGAATTCCAGTCACCGTCTTTTAGATTGTAAGGCGCAAACTGAACGTAAATCGACATCACGTGCGCGCCTTGGGGTGCCAGCGACGGATCGGAGAGCGAAGGGATCGTGATATCCATGTACGGCTGCGGTGAAAAGTTGCCATACTTGGCCGCGTCAAACGCATGTTCGAGATAATCGATGTCCGGCCCGATGTGAATCCTGCCTGAGAGTTTCGCTGCGTTGCCTGAACCGTTGAGCGCTGGCAATGTCGGCAGACCAGCCAGCGCGAGATTCACTTTCGCTGCGCTGCCGGTTGAGCGATAGTTGCGCATCTTGGTCAGAAAATCAGGATCGAGATCGATCGGATCGATCAGTTTTAGAAAAGTTGTTTTTGGATCAGCATTCGAAACAACCGCGCGCGCCGAAATTGCTTCTCCGCTTGTGAGCACCACGCCGCTCGCTTTGTTATCGTTAATCTTGATTGCCGCAACCTCGACGCCCGTTCGAATCTGAACGCCCGCTTCCCGCGCGGCCTGCGCCAATGCCTGCGTCAACGCGCCCATGCCGCCTTTAACAAACAACGCAGGGCCCGCGGCATGACCATCAGTCGCGGCCTGCCACAGCAAACCGGCGCTCGTGCCGGCCGACCAGGGCCCGGCAAACGCGCCAAAGATGCCACGCGCCGCGATGCAAGCCCGCAAAGTTTCAGTTTCAAACCATTCCGCGACGAGATCAGCAACGGCCATCGGTCCCCAACGCAGCAAACGGAAAGCATCTTTCTTGCCGAGTCCGCGAAATGCCAGACCAAGCTTGCCGAGATTCCACAACTCGCCCGCTGCCGGTTTCTCAATCGTCGGTGGCGTCATCTGGAGCAGTGGCGCCAATACTCGGCCGATGCGCGCAAAACTCTTTTCAAACTCCGGATAACTCCTTGCATCGTGCGCCGACACCTTTTGCAACTCGCTCGCGGTGCGTGCCGCGTCGTTGTAGATCCAGATCGAATGTCCGTCTCTATTGAGAGCAGTCACGCGCACCTCAGGCCTGATGATCTCCAGACCATGCCGCTTCAACTGCAGGTCTTTTGTGATCCGGGGCGATAGCGGACCGGCCGAGTGCGCCAGCGTCGAGCAGCGAAAGCCGGGATGGAGCTTTTCGGTGACCGCTGCGCCGCCAACTATTTCACGACGTTCCAACACGAGCGTTTTCAATCCCGCTTTCGCCAGATAACAGGCGGCAACGAGACCGTTATGGCCGCCGCCGATGATGATGATGTCGTGCATAAATCGCAGGGGCGGACCTGCGTGTCCGCTCCGGTGGGCGCACACACAGGTGCGCCCCTACCGTTTTCCGAAGTCTTTCAGAATTTGCATGGCTCCATTGCGCCCGCTCGCGCCCATGATGCCGCCACCGGGATGCGTCGCCGAGCCGCACATGTAAAGATTGCGAATCGGTGTACGATATTGCGCCCAACCCGGCGCCGGCCGCAGAAAGAAAAGTTGTTCAAGCGTCAGTTCGCCTTGAAAGATGTTGCCTTCCGACAAACCAAACTCGCGTTCGAGATCGAGCGGCGTCAAAACTTGCCGGTGCAGAATCAGGTCCTTGATGTTGGGCGCGTGCTCGGCAATTGTGTCGACAACAGTGTCACCAAACTCTTCGCGCTTCTCGTCCCACGCTCCTTCTTTCAAATTGTAGGGCGCGTACTGAACGAAGCACGACATAACGTGTTTGCCGGGTGGCGCGACTGATGGATCAGTCAAGCTTGGAATGACGATGTCGATGTACGGGCGTCGCGAGAAGCGACCGTACTTCGCATCGTCATAGGCGCGCTCCATATATTCGACGCTAGGCGAGATCGAAATCGCGCCGCGCAGATGCGGACCGGCGCCAGGCAAGGATTTGAAGTCAGGCAAGCCATCCAACGCGAGATTCACTTTTCCAGATGAGCCGCGGTATTTGTAGCGTTTGAGATCATCGGCAAAGTCCCCCGGCAAGTGTTCCTCGCCAACCATCTTCATGAACGTCAAACGCGGATCGACGCTTGACGAAACTACGTTTGCAAAGATCTCGTCACCATTTGCGAGCACGACACCCTTCGCTTGTCCATTCTTAACGATGATCTTCGCGATCGGGCAACTGGTCCGAATCTGCGCACCTGCTTCGCGCGCCGCATCGGCAATCGCATTCGAGATTGCACCGGTGCCGCCGCGCGAAAGGCCCCACGAGCGAAACGCCCCGTCGATCTCGCCCATGTAATGATGCAACAAAACATAAGCAGTCCCCGGCGAACGCACGCCCAGGAAGGTGCCGATAATTCCCGACGCGGACATCGTCGCTTTGAGCACGTCGGTCTCGAACCACTGATCGAGAAAATCGACCGCGCTCATTGTCATCAACTGCACCTGGTTGTACTTGTCTTCCGCCGGGAGTCGCTGAAATCGGCGGCCGAGAAAGAGCAAATCCATCAGGCCTTTGGGATTCAGCGACGTTGGATCGGGCGGCGTCATACTCATGATGGGCTTGACGAAGTGCGCCATCTCGATCATTGCCTTGCCGTATTCGTCGTAAGCTTCGGCATCAAGTTTTGAATGGCGCGCGATCTCGCGGCGCGTCTTCGCGTGATCGTTAACCCGCCACAGATAATCGCCACCGGGCATCGGCGTGAACGTCCCATCGAGCGGAAGTATTTCGAGTCCATGACGCGGCAGATCCAGCTCACGAATTATTTCCGGGCGCAGCAACGAAACGACGTACGAACAAACTGAGAACTTGAAACCGGAAAAAACTTCTTCGGTGACAGCCGCGCCGCCAAGCACATGCCGCCGCTCGAGCACCAGCACACGTTTGCCCGCGCGGGCGAGATACGCGGCGTTAACGAGCCCGTTGTGGCCGCCGCCAATGACGACGACGTCGTATTTGTTGCTCATGCTTTGTTTCGGTATTGCGTTTGCTGAAGACTCGCTAGCATACTTATAATCACTCGCCGTGACAATCGGATCCAATCAGGCAACCGAGATCTCGTGTGAACCAAGAGAATCTTGGAGGACAGCCTACACGGGCGTATGATTTGAGCGATGCTGAACGCCGGAGTGCTCACATTCAAGGAGTTTGCCATGCGCGAACCGCTGCCGCTGGCGACGATACATGAGGCCGTGCTCGAATTCTTGCGTGGGCGCGACGATGTAGTTGTGTTCGGCGCCACGGCCGTCAATGCGTACGTTGACGAACCGCGCATGACGCAGGACATTGATTTGATGTCCACGCGTGCGCCGGAACTAGCCGAAGAGTTACGCGAATATTTGAGCGAACGTTTCCACATTGCTGTTCGCGTTCGCGTAGTTCGCGGAGGTAAGGGCTATCGTCTGTTTCAAATGCAAAAGACCGGTAATCGTCATCTGGTCGATGTGCGGCCGGTTGAGTCTCTCCCGGAGTCAAGAACGGTTGAAGACATCCGTGTGCCGACTCCGCCTGATCTCATCGCGCGCAAAGTGCTTTCGTATCATGCGCGGCAGGGACAACCAAAGGGCTTCTCCGACAGGCGCGATATCGCAATACTGTTTTTGACATTCCCCGAGTTGAAGAGCGAATCAGGCGCAGTCGGCGACGCCCTGAAAGGGCTTGGCGCCACGGCAGAAGAAACGAGCACCTGGCGTGAGCTCGTGGCCCAGGAGATTCCCCCACCAAACGACGACGGAGAGTTTGATTAAGAACGCAGCACTGTTGCTGAGCAGGGACGCCCATACCTATAATCGCACGCTTGAAATCATAAGCTGACAAACCTGAATTCATGCCCATCGGAACCGCATTTCATGAGAGAACATTTGCGCTCTGCGAGAGTTTGAACTATCGCGAGTGGTCCGGTTATTACACAGTCAGCTCTTATGAGCCGCACCATGAACACGAGTACAACGCCATTCGCAACGCGGCGGCGCTGATCGATATTTCGCCGCTATTCAAATATCGTTTGACTGGCAAAGATGCGACTCGGCTTGTCGATCGCATCATTACGCGCGACATGCGGAAAGTTTCGGTGGGCCAGGTGATTTACACGCCGTGGTGCGATGAGCGTGGCAAAGTGATCGATGACGGCACAGTTTCGCGTCTAGCGGAGAACACCTATCGCTGGACCGCGGCCGACCCAAGCTTGCGTTGGTTCACACAAAACGCCGCGGGTCTAGATGTCAAGATCGAAGACATTTCAGAAACTGTCGCGGCGCTGGCATTGCAGGGACCGACTGCGGGGCGACTGCTAAAGAACCTTGCCGAAGAGACGGACATTGAAAATCTGAAATACTTTCGCGTGACGACGGGAACAATCGCCGGTGTGCCGGTCGAGATTTCGCGCACCGGCTACACGGGCGATCTCGGTTATGAAATCTGGGTGGCGTCCGATCAGGCGCTGCAGGTTTGGGATGCGCTGATGGATGCCGGACGCGCGTTTGATATTCATCCGGCAGGGATGCTGGCGTTGGATGTCGCGCGCATTGAAGCAGGACTACTGCTAATCGACATTGATTTCAACAGCAGCAAGAAGTCGCTGATCGAAGAGCAGAAGTATTCGCCTTTTGAAATGGGCCTGGGCCGGCTGGTCAACACTGACAAGAATCGCTTCGTCGGACAGAAAGCCTTGATCGAAGAACAGAAACGTGGGTCTGCGCGCGAAATCGTGGGCCTGGAGATCAACTGGACTGAAGTAGAAAAACTTTACGAAGACGTTGGTCTGCCACCTGCTGTCTCGCCGATCGCTTCGCGCGTCGCGGTTCCCGTGTATCAAGACGGAAATCAAGTGGGCAAGGCTACATCAAGCACCTGGTCGCCGACTTTGAAGAAGATGATTGCGCTGGCAACAGTGACGCGCGCCTTTGCAAAAGTGGGAACGCGATTGCAGTTTGAAATCACCGTTGAGTCAGTGCGCCATCGCGTGGGGGCGAGCGTAGTGAAGACGCCGTTCTTCAATCCGAAGCGGAAAACGGCGACCCCGGTGAACTAAAGTTTCGACTTCCGAGTTAGCTGGCGAACTCTTTTCTTCTTTGCGTGCTTTGCGCCTTTGCGGGAGATTCCGATGAGCAAGCGATAAGAAAGTTTCCCGCAAAGGCGCAAAGCACGCAGAGAAAGACAAAACCCTGAACTTCAAGCGACCTTGGACACCCTTCGACAGATCATCGACAGCTACAACCCCAACGCGCCGCTTGCCGAGGCGTGGACCATTTCCGCGCCGTGGTATGTCGACCCAGGAATCATGGATCTCGAACTGCGCACTGTCTTCGCACGTTCGTGGCAATTCGTCGGTCGCGTCGATCAACTCTCAGAACCGGGGCAATACATTACCGCTGAGATCGCCGGCGAACCGACAGTTGTAGTTCGCGGCAGCGACAACGCTTTGCGCGGCTTCTTTAACGTCTGCCGCCATCACGCGGCGGCAGTGATGACCGAACCGGAAGGGCACGCACACCAACTTCGTTGTCCTTATCACGGTTGGACCTATTCGCTGGAAGGTGAACTAAAAGGCACCCCTGATTTCGCGGGCGTCTGCAACTTCGATCGCGGCGCAACTGGCTTGGTGCCGGTTGAAACGGCGGTGTGGGAGCAGTGGGTGTTCGTCAAACTCGACACCGACGGCGGGCAACGGCTAAACGATCCACGAGCTTCACTCGAAAGCTTTCTCGGAGCGGATCTGATAGCTCAGATTCATCCGCTCGGCCTGGCGAACCTCCACTGGATGGAACGCCGGCATTACATCTTTGACTGCAACTGGAAAGTTTTCGTCGACAACTATCTCGATGGCGGGTATCACGTGCCGCATTTGCACAAAGGACTCGACAGCGTGCTCGACTACAGCAAGTACATGATCGAAAACGGCGAGCGCTTTTGTTTGCAGTGGAGTCCGATGGTCACTGAAGGCGCCGAAAGTCAGACGGGCGCCGTGCGCAAAGGCGAGCGCGCGCTTTATTACTGGATCTACCCCAACTTCATGATCAACTGGTACGACGGCGCGCTGGACACGAACCTGGTCATTCCGCACGGGGTCGATAAAACGGAAGTGATCTTCGATTTTTACTTTCCGGATATTTCCGAAAGATCGCGCGAACGCAATCGCGCGAGCATCGACGTAGGCCAGCGCATTCAGGATGAAGACGAAGCGATCTGCAAATCGGTGCAACGCGGTTTGAATTCGCGGGCTTACAAAGCCGGACGACTATCAGTGCGCCGCGAGGCAGGTGAGCATCTGTTTCATCGGCTGCTTTATTCCGATCTGAAAGCCGGCGTCGAGACCCGCGGAACGGATTGAAACGCAAAGGACGCGAAGTTTTTGCGCGAAGGCCGCAAAGGAGTTTTCTTCGCGTCCTTCGCGAATTACCCTGGCGTCCTTTGCGTTTCAATTCTTCAATTGCGATGAGGTAATCCCTGCTTGCAAACCAAACCCGAACCCGTTTCCCCGGCCGAACGACGCGGTCGCTTATTGAAAGTACTCGGCGTCGGCTTTGGTCTCGCCGTGATCATCGGCAACACGATTGGCGCGGGCATCTTTCGCGCACCCGGTGAAATCGCCGGACACCTGCCGAATGTCTGGCTCTTCCTCGGCGTTTGGGTTGCCGGTGGTTTGTATGCCTTGCTTGGCTCGATCTCGATTGCCGAACTCGGCGCGATGCTGCCGCGCTCCGGCGGCCAATACATCTTCGCGCGGTACGCACTCGGCGAGTATGCTGGTTTCATTGTTGGCTGGAGCGATTGGATCTCAACTTGTGGCAGCATCGCGGCCATCGCGATTGTCATCGGTGAGTTTGCGGATGGCTTGTTTCCGGCGCTGGCGGGCAAATCAGTGACGATTGCCGCAACTGTCACGATCTTCTTCGCGGTCCTCCAGTGGGCCGGCATCGTGCTGGGCAGTCAGGTGCAGAATGTGACGAGCTTGCTAAAAACACTGGCTTTTCTGGCGCTCATCGCTGCCGCTTTCATTTTTGGCGGCAAAGGTCCGGCGGCCGCTCCCACTTCGGCAGTCGCAATTGCCACTGGTCCAGCGTTGTTGGTAGCCGTGATCCTTTCTTTGCAGGCGGTCATCTACACCTACGACGGCTGGACCGGCGTGATCTATTTTTCTGAGGAGGTAAAAGATCCGGGCCGCGACATTCCGCGATCAATGTTTGGCGGTGTGCTGTTGGTCATCGGCATTTACCTGCTCGTCAACCTCGCGCTGCTTTATGTCCTGCCGATCTCAAAGATCGCGGGCCAAGACTTTGCCGCCGGTGTGGCCGCGCAGGTGATTTTTGGCCATTACGGTGACACGATCTTTCGCTCGCTCACGATTGTGTCGATGCTCAGCGGCGTCAACGCCAATACCCTGATGGCCTCGCGTGTGTTGTTTGCGGTGAGCCGCGACGGTCTCTTCTCGCGGTTCGCAGCGAATGTCAACAAAGTTGGCACGCCAACGGTCGCGTTGTTCATGAGTGCGGCGGTCGCTCTGCTGTTCATCGTGTATGGCAAGACCTTTGCCAAAGTGATTTCCGTGCTGGCGTTTTTCTTTGTCGCCAACTACGCGCTGTCATTCATTTCGGTTTTTGTTTTGCGCTGGCGCGAACCTGACAAGCCGCGGCCGTATAAAGCCTGGGGCTATCCATTCACGACCGGGCTGGCGTTGATCGGATCGGTAGTGTTTCTGATTGGCGCCGTGGCGAGCGATCTGAAGAGCGGATCGCGAGACAGCATCTATGCCGTGTTATTGCTGGCGACGAGTTATCCGGTGTTTCGCACGATCAGGTTATTGAGAACCGCGTAATTAGCCAGGGCACGCTGAGGCCCGAAGGGGAGACACCGGTGCCGCACCTACAGCAAGCACCCAATTGATTCATCGCCTCGTTTCCACGCGATTACCTGCGCGGTTATTAACTTCTGGCCCTTCGGGCCTCCGTGGAGGATCGTTGCACACCGCTTTGGCAACCCACGGTATCAATTTTAAGTTGTCGCACTGTGGTTTCGATATTGTGCTTACGAAAGCATTGCGCGATCGTTTCGCCGATCGGCTCGAAGTGATCGTGCGCGAGAGCGAGCACACTTGGTCCAGCGCCACTCAAAGCCAGACCGAGCAGTCCCGGCATCCGCGGCGTTGCGAGAGCTTCGGCCAGGCCGGGCACCAACGACTGGCGTTTCTCCTGATGCAGACGATCTTGCATCGCTTCCCACAAAAGATCGTACTGACGTTCCGTGAGCGCGGCATTGAATAAGGCAGCGCGTTGCAGATTGAAGACTGCATCGACGTGATTGACATGCCGTGGCAACGCCGCGCGCGCGAGTCGTGTTTCGAGCGGCGTGTCCGGCGTGACAACGACGATCTTAATCTCATCGGGCCAGTCTCTCTTAATGACAACGATCTCTCCTTGTCGAGAGACACAAGTCACGACAAAACCGCCGAGCAAGGATGCGGCGACGTTGTCAGCATGACCTTCAAACTCGATGGCGTAGTGAAGCACCTTGTCGTTTAATAACGGGCATTCGCAAAGCAGTTCGCAAAGTTTGATCCCCGCGACAATCGCCGCCGCGCTACTGCCGAGACCGCGACTGACTGGAATCTTGTTATCCACCAGGAGATCCACTGGCGGCAGAGTTAAACCCTCGCGGCCCGCAGCGTAAGACATAGCTCGATAGATCAAGTTTTCCGCCGTGCGCGGAAGATTCGCATTATCATTGCCGGGGCTGAATCGAATGTTGCACTTGACGTTTGAGTTCTCTGCCACGGTCGCGCTTACTGTTAAATAAAGTTGCAGCGCCAACCCAAAACAGTCGAAGCCCGCTCCCAAATTCGAAGTCGAAGCAGGCACGCGCACTTCAAACGCGCGCGCATTCGTCTTTCGCGACTGGTTCTGCTTCGCCGTGTTGGTTCGTTCGCTCATGGAAATCAGGATCAACCGGGCAGCGCGGCGAGAATGGCGTCCTTCGTTGCCTTCACACGCACGGGACGATTGCTGTATGTGCCAATAATTCTATCGCCTTTGTCCTCGCCGCCTCCATCGGCGCAGAGCGTTTCGCTGTGATAGTTGATCACATAATCTGTGTCCTTCAATAGATGGCCCGTCAGCACGGCGACCACGCCTTCATCATTACGAATCACGCCGCTCGCTACCAACTGTTTGATGCCGGCGACCGTGGTTGCCGACGCCGGCTCGCAACCGATGCCGTCGCGCCCGATGATCGCTTTGGCGTCGGCAATATCCTGCTCGCTCACTGTCAGGACACGGCCATTCGTCCATCTCAGTGCGCGCCAGGCTTTTTGCCACGACACCGGCGCGCCGATCTTGATTGCCGACGCGAGTGTCTGCGGATGATCTACCGCAACGAAGTCTAAGGGAGTCTCTTCGTTAAGCAAATCTTCCTCGTGTCGGGCGAAAAGATGTGCGAACGGCGCGGCGCCTTCGGCCTGAACCACGGTCAACTTGGGCAGGCGATCGATCACGCCGAGTTCGAACAATTCCACGAAGCCTTTGCCAAACGCTGAACTGTTTCCCAGATTGCCACCCGGCACGACGACGTGATCGGGAACCTGCCAATCGAGTTGTTGCAGCAGTTCCGCTGCGACAGTCTTCTGTCCTTCAATGCGAAAAGGATTGATTGAGTTGACGAGATAGATCGATTCGTCTTCGGTTAGCTCGCGAATCACGCGCATGGCATCATCGAAATTGCCATCAAGCTCGACCACCTTCGCGCCGTAGTCCAAACTCTGCGCGAGTTTTGCGTGACTCACTTGTCCGCGCGGCACCAGGATCGCGCAGGGCAGATCGGCACGTGCGGCATAAGCCGCGAGACTTGCTGCCGTGTTGCCGGTGCTGGCGCAAACGACAATCCGCACGCCCAAGATCCGCGCTTGCGTCACGGCGGTCGTCATCCCTGTGTCTTTGAAAGAGCCGGTAGGATTGCAGCCCTGGTGTTTGAGCTTCAGCGAGTCCAGTCCGCAATAGCGAGCAGAACGCGGCGCTTCGTAAAGAGGTGTGTTGCCTTCGTTGAGTGAAACAATCAGCGCATTATCCGCAAACGGTAACAGCTCGCGATAACGCCACACGCCACTGCGATCTCTAGGATCGAGCGAGCCCAGCCGCGTGGCCCACAACTCGCGCAGAGCGCTCGCGTCTCCAATGCTTTCAGGGCGCTTCTCGACATCGAGCAACCCACCGCAGCGCGAGCAGACGTACAGCCGTTCGTTGATCCCGTAACTCGCGCCGCATTTCGGTTCGATGCAGCGCTGGACGGCGATCGCGGCGGTGGCGCCGGTTTTACGTGACACACTCAAAATAATGGTTATCCTGCTGACCGGTTTATCAGTTTCCGCAGCACTACATATTTTGTCAGGACTCGGACGAGAATGCACCTGCCCAAGCAGAGTACCTCTTTTAACGGATGAGGGCGGAGGGATGAGGGATGAGTGGCGCTGACCGGAGTCATCAAACCTTCATCGCTCCGCCCTCATCCCTCATCCTTGCTTTTGGTTGGGGCGGAAGGAATTGAACCGACATCGCTCGATTATCGATCGAGTGCTCTGCCATTGAGCTACACCGCGAAAAGAGGCACAGACTCCACCGTCTGTGCCTCATTCGTATCAATTGTGAGAGCGATGAAAGAACACAGGCCGAAGTCTAGCGCGCGGCTTATCTCCTGCGCCGGCGCGAGGCTGCCTGCAACCGCCGGAGTTGTCCTTTCAGTTGTTCGATTTCCTTCTGTTGCTCCTGGATGGCGTTGAGCATGGTCCAGAGGATCGGATCGTTATTGACCATCAGATAGCCGTTCGCGCTCTTGCTGACCGCTTCCGGGATGATCTTTTGCAGAGCCTGGGCTCCAAAACCGACTTGTTCTACTTCTGACTTAAGGCCGAGCGCATTGTCACGCTTGTACTCGTAACGGATTGGCTGTAACTGCATGACGGCTTTCAGTCCGCTGTTAAAGCGGCCCTTGATGTTTTTCAGGCGCTCATCCGAAAAGAACTGCCAGGATCCGCCCCCGAGAGATTTGTCGGCGTCTCCGTTGACCGACAGCTTCTGATCGGGTGCTGCCGTCCCAATGCCGACGCTGCCGCTTTGCAAAATAGTAAACACTTCGGCATTGCCGTTGGCAGCACTGTTGGTTAGACGGAAGCGGTCGTTGCTGGCGACATTCCCCTCAAACCACTTATTCGTGCCACCTTGTTGATACTCAATATTCGCATTACGGGTTGAAGGGGCATCAAGCGTAATGTTTATGGCGTTCGCAGCGGCTGTGCTCCTAAACCGCGCTACGGATGCACCGGTAGTGAGGACATCCAGCGGAAATCCGGGACTTGCCGTGCCAACGCCGACGCTGCCGCTGGCTGAAATATCAATGCTGCTGGTTGGCGCGCCGGGCCGGATGCGGAAAGGCAGGCGAGAGCCACCGGTGACATCGCGAACGAAGAAGTTGGCCTCGTTGCCGGCCACGTCCCACGTCTGCGCCGTGAAGCCGCCCG
The DNA here is from genome assembly GCA_041499185.1 of Pyrinomonadaceae bacterium. Taxonomy (GTDB): domain Bacteria; phylum Acidobacteriota; class Blastocatellia; order Pyrinomonadales; family Pyrinomonadaceae; genus JAOAPY01. The sequence continues at coordinate 14,985 of JBGQJU010000001.1, forward strand.
AGCTGTTCTGTTCAAATCGAAGGGCCGGAGTGTCGCCGGTATTCGTGTGCAAATCCAACACCGGCGTGGCCGTCCTGAAACCGACCTTGCCCGTGCTACTCACCTTGACCGAGTTGGCCGGTGCACCTGCATCGACTTCAAACAAAATCGTGCCGGTCTCCGAATTGCCAGTGGCGCCCTGATCTACGAACGCCAAAAAACTGGCGCCACCGCTGGCTGAGCTGTTCGCTCTTATCTGCCAGTTATTGGTGGGAAAGCCGGCTGCGGTACTGGTGTCGTCAAACTGAAGGCGATCGTTGTTCTCTTTCAACCTGATCGTGTCAAAGCCAAAGACTTCGCCGTTGACGCAGTCAAGCCCGACACATTCGCTGCCCTGCACGATCAGATCGTCGGGGATCACCTGGTCTGGCGAAGTCATAATGGACCGAACGTGAGCCAGGCGCTGAGGCGTACTCTTTTCAAGACTCTTCGATGACGAAATTCGGCGGGCAGTGGGTTCTGTTTCGTTTCCAACGTAAAGGGCGCCATTCTGCACGGCGAACGATCCGGACTGGACCTGGGGCCGTGCGGGCAACTGTCCGCCGCGGCGCAGTTCTCGCACTACCGCGGCTTCGTTGCCATCGCGACGGGACGCAGCGAGGCGTTCTTTGACTGCCGGGCTTAGCACCGGGGCGAACGTGAGTTCATATGTGTACTGGCCGTCGCCCAGCGCGGCGCCCGTCTTGTCAACAAGCGTGAACGAGGGCGCAGAGCCCGCTTCGAATTCCCGACGAAAGACGTTGCCGTCCGGACCCGAGACGGTCAGGGTTACACTGGAGTATGAAATCGCCGCCTCCCATCTGACGCTTGTTCCATCGGCCCTGACGTTGGCCAATTTGATCTCTTTCGATTCCTGGCTCATCATCTGGCCCACCGCAGCAGTCTGCAGACAGGCGAACATGAGCCCTATGAACATCAATAGCGCAAAAGACTTTTGGTACTTCATTGGGATACCTCCTATTTGTTTGGTTGACCACAGCCACCAACAAGGGGGGAAGGCATGTTGGACTTGGAACCTTCGGCCGCTACGTGGTGGGCTAGAGTTAAGTTTGTTGAAACTAGCAATGCTTTTTACCAAACAAATTTGATCGCTGTCAAGGAAAGTTCTCCGCTGGGTTTAGGGACTGAATCTCGTTTTGTCAGTTTCATTTCAGAACGTCCCGCAACTGCTCGGGTCGGACGAAATCGTTCACAAGCTTTTCCAAATGACAAAGGAAGAAATGTCAAATCAGAAATGGAAGATGATCGGTGGCTTGGGGGTGGAGTCGAACCGCCAATCTCGCTTATGAGAGGCTTGCTCTCCCGCACAAGATCAGATACTCCAGCCATTGACTTCGCGGCAGATTTCGCATAGAAGGCTGTTATGTTCAAATTAACTGCGGAGGCGAATTCCTGATGAAACGATTTCTGTCGGCACTTCTGTTTGCACTGGTTATGACTATTGGTGTTCCCGCGGTCTACAGTCAGACTGAAGACGCGGCCCGCGTAAAAACCCGAGAGCAATTGAGCGGGCTGCTCGATCGGGTAGGCCCAAAAATCAACGTGGAATTTCGGCAAAGCCAAAAGCAGCCGTTTAACTTCATTGGGGTCATGAAAGAGGGACTGACGAATGCGGACAGCCTGGAAATCGTTATTGGCGTGACAGCGAAGCAAACCATTAGCTTCCGGATCTATCCGCATTACAAAGGCGCGTACATCAACGTGGACAAGGCTAGGAACAGTCTGTCGCTGGCGCGCCAACTGCTCCGGCTGAGCGATCAGGCTTTCCTCTACTGGGGAATGGACGACACCAGCGACGTCTTTGCGGGATACACATTCACGCTTGAGTCTGGTTTCCCTGAAGAGGCGATCACGATTGTGCTCCGTAGTATCGTGAACCTCGACAAGTTTGTCGGTGATATGAAAGCCGCGGTTGACGGCGGCGGCCAATAGACGAACCGAAGCCGCAGAGGGCCGCCATCAATGCCCTCAGAACAGTTTGGGGAGACGGCTACACATCGAGAAACTTGTGACGGTGTCTCGGTTCGGGCATCATGCAGACTTCCGACTTGCCGAAGACTCGATAGCGATTGCGCGCAACGCAGTTGTAGATCCGATCCCGAACCCACCGCGGCAGAATTCGTGCCCGTCCGGCAAGGCCCCAAATGCCGCCGAGTTCTCGTAAGAGGTAGAGTATCGCCTCCGATCGGGCGAGCAAGTTTTCGCCAGATTCGTCGTAATTCCTCACTACATAAACTGTATCGAGATCCTGAGCATCCGCGCCGTGACGCCTTAAGAGCTTTGCGGCAAACTCGCTCTGCAATGAAGCAAAACGAAAACGATCCTCCATGTCGCGTTTGAGCAGAAACTGATTCAGGCGATTGCAGAGCCCGCACACGCCATCGTAGAGAATAATCGGATTAGACATGGAGCACAGATTAATCGCCTCTTCAAGTCCAATGGTATCCTGCCCGGGCTGCTTTCGCGAATGTTTTTAAACGACGAAAGTTATTTCCGCCAACTCCTAAGTTTTTAGTTGACACGGCGCCGCACCTTACTTTATACTCCTAAAACCTTAGGAGGCAGGACCGATGGCTCGACGCAAGAATGAGCACCTGACGCCCCTCGAGCTCGAAGTAATGCACGTGCTCTGGGAGACAGGCGCCGCCAATGTGCAGACTGTGCAGCAACATTTGAAACGGGAGCTGGCCTACACCACGGTGCAGACCATGCTCAACATTCTGCACCGCAAGGGCAAGGTGAAACGAACGTTGAAAGATCGCGCCTATTTTTACCGGCCGGCCGTCAGCCGCAGACAAGTCGCCAGTTTGCACGTCGGCGATATGGTTGAACGTTTATTCGGAGGCTCAGCCGAAAGTTTGGTGATGAGTCTGCTTGAAACAAAACATCTCACACCACAGAAACTGGCTCGGCTGAACAAGCTCGTTAAAGAGTCTCAGGAGGAAAGCGATGAGAACAATTAGCCAACTGCTGCTGACCTTTTTATTGAGACTTCCACGGGTTGGGCAATAACCCGCACAAGCGAGCCGAGGAAATGTAAGCGCGGCCCGAGCCGTATCGGGACACCCTTTGTTGCAAGCCGCCGCGGTAAGCGCTGCTCGTGAAGCAAAATTCTCGCCAACTGTGATGGACGGAGAGCCGGTTAAAGTGAAGGGGGTGCTCACGTATAATTTCGTGGCTCAGTAGAACAAGTCAGGTGGACAAGCTGGAGCGCCGCTGACGAAAACGATGAGAAGAAGGAACCATCGAGGAAGTCAGGGGCGCTCTCTCGTCCGCGAAGCAGGTGTTCGCGATCGTAACGAAATGTTCGCTGTTGGTGAAACCATAATCTTCGCCATGCCAGAGCCGCAACGCGCGTGATGTTTCTTCCAAACTGGTTTGAGAAAGATCGGGATCATGCTCGAACCACTCTTCGCAACTTCGCCTTCTCACCGTTCGACGCACATAAGCCCGCACCCCCAGATATTTCGTGAAGATCGACGGATTGAGCGCCTCGTTGAGATGATCCGAAATGAACGGCTTTAGAAGCAGTTCCCGCAGACTGACATTTTCGTTGAAGGTCCAAAGGCCATCTTTAAGCAGCAGGATGGCGGGTCTCGTAGTGTCTCCAATCTTAATCTCTCCTGTCAGTCCCTGATAGAACTTCATGCCGACATAGTTAGCGGCGAGATCGCCATTCGAATAGACGCCGGCGACTAAAGTGCCGTAAATAGTCCGCTCTGTATATTGTCCCCAACGAACAGCCTTTTGCGCAGCTTCGTCAGGCGTCTTTCCTTCGGCCAGCGCGCGATTGTAAATCTTGTAATAGCTGTATCCCTGCTGAAACAGGTGTGCGATCTTGTCAGTGCCAAACTCTGAACCGTAGAGTCTCACGGTGGGACTGATGGTGAAGCAGATGTTTGGCAGGAAGAGGAAGAGCGACTTCCAGTAACTCGTCCGATAGCGCGCGGGCTGTCCCCGAAAATGGTGTAAGTCCATCCACGTGCCCATGCTCGTGAAGGGCGGCACCCCCGCACCGAGCTGATGATAGGCTTCGTGCGCGACGGCATCATTCGAGCGCAGATAATCCAGCCTCGCCAGTTCTTCATCAGGAGACTTGCACCCACTTTCCCTGGATGGCCGCCCGTCCTTCATGAGGCAGTCTTCGCGCGCTCGGATCTCAGCGTTGATCTTTTCGACGGCCTTTCGCAGTCTTTGTTCCACGTGCTGCGATACCTCGTCGCCGATGTCCGCAAGGGGCTTCGGAGGTAAGTTGTACTGATCCGTCTCAAAGGCGGAGGCGGGAGCTTGAGGCATGAGCAACAAGGCGCACAGCAGTAGCGGGGTAATAGCACGCGAGATCATAGAAATGAGCCACCCTCAATAACAGACATCGGATACATACACGACCAGACGGCAACACGCGTGCCCGCGCTCGATGCGTCCTCACTCTGCGTAAAGGCGTCCTATTTCGTGTGAAGCAGGAAAGAAAAGCCGCAAGATGCAATTTTGCCATGCCAACTGAAGCGAGACGACTGCGTTTCGCTCCGGTGTTCGGTTGGCTAACTACGGAGCAAGTGGCGGCAAGTTAGCCGCACGCAACTGCTGGTTGATCGCCTGGATGTCCTTGCTCTTTAGTTCATTCCAACGCGCAAGCAGGTTCTTGAGGCTCCGCTGTAGATCCTCCGAGGCTGTTACAGCTTGCGTTGTTGGCGTTGCGTCCACCGCCTGTAACAGCTCCAGCAATGAGGTGAAGTTCGTATTCGACCTGGTCAGATTTCCGTCCCGCGAATCAGATCCAGCGGTGGCACCCGGGCCCTGGTCGCCCCGCCCCTCTCCAGCGATGGCTGCTGCCTTTTGGTCCAGCGCTGCCAACGCATCAGCTGGCGCGCCCTGACTCGCGTGAGTGCGACGGTCCCTGATCTGATCTCTGAGCTTCTTAATCTGCTCCATGGCGTCAAAGCTCTGTTGCATTCCCTGGTACGCTTGCAGCGAGAGTGCGAACTGCTGCTCGAGTCCCGCTGCCGGCGTCTTAACGCGCGGATCCAATTTCACATTGATCGATTGCGTGTAGTCGTTACCACCAACAGTCAATTTCACGGAATACTTTCCGGGCAAGACTGCCGGGCCAAGCGGAGATAGGGGTGTGTCGTGGTAGATGGCCGAGATCGGGTAGTCGAAGCGCAAGGCTTTCGGCATTGGGTAATTGAGATCCCAGACGAAGCGATGCATCCCCGCTTTCGCTGACAGCACTTGCGATGGACGAAACCAATAGGTTGGAACGTTATAATCTTTCTCATTGACCGGCTCCGGCTTGTCGGTGCTTGAGTAACGCCGCACAAGTTGATTCCTCTCATCAAAGATCTCGAGCGTAACTCGGCCGCCCGCATCAGACTTCAAATAGTAGTTAATGATCGCGCCATCGGGTGGATTTTTCCCCGCCGGCTCTTCAGGCGGCAGCGGTGTGTCGGGGTTGACGTTGCGTTTGACTCGATAAGCAAGCTCGGGCTCGAAAAGATAAGCTTCTGACGCGGCTACCTGTTCGTTGATCTGCCTGAGCGGAGTGATGTCGTCGAGGATCCAGAACGAACGTCCGTGCGTGCCGACCACGATGTCATCGTTATGAACGACGAGATCACGTATCGAACTCGCCGGCATGTTCAAGCGCAGCGACTGCCAATCCTCGCCATCATTGAACGAAACATAAACCGCGTGCTCGGTCCCGGCAAAAAGCAGGCCTTTGCGCACGGGGTCTTCGCGCACGATATTGACCGGACCACTGTCGCCTAAACCGTTGACGATCTTTTTCCAGGTTTTCCCGCCGTCGTGCGTGCGATAGATGTGCGGCCGCTGGTCGTCGAGCCGGATGCGATTAATCGCCGCGTATGCCGTCGCGGAATCAAAGTGTCCCGCATCGATCATCGAGACCTTGCTCCACGACGTGACCTGCGGCGGCGTTACATTCTGCCAGGTTTTCCCGCTGTCTTTGGTGATGTGGATCAAACCGTCATCCGTTCCCGCCCAGATCATGTTCACATCTTTGTAAGAAGGAGCGACTGTGTAAACAACGCCTCGGCGCGGCATCTTCGTCATTTCTGGCCGGCGAAAGACACCGATGCTCTCCGGCACATCCGGCTGCTCGCGCGAAAGATCGGGACTGATTACATCCCAGCTCTGTCCGCCGTTCGTTGTCTTGAAAAGCACGTTGCCGGCGAAATAAAGCACGTGTGGATCAACCGGAGAGAAGATCACCGGCGCCGTGCGCAGAAATCTGTACTTGCCGCTGCGCACGGCTTCGGGCGCAACGTTCTGCACCTGTCCGGTAGTCTTATCAAAGCGCGTTAGCTTGCCACCATAGATGATATTGGGATTGAGCGGGTCGGGAGCAACGTAGCCGTATTCCTCGACGCCCAGAGTGCGCCAGTCGCGAAATGTGATCGCACCGTTGTCACCGCGGTTTGCGGTTCCCACTGAGCCGCTTTCCTGTTGTCCGCCGTAGACCCAATACGGAAATTCATTGTCGGTTATTACGTGATAGAACTGCGCGGTCGGTTGGTTGTACCAGGAACTCCAGGTCTGTCCGCCGTTCACAGTGATGACCGCGCCCTGATCGCTCGCGAGCAAAACGATTTGCGGATTGTCTGGATTGATCCAGACGCTGTGGTAATCATCACCACCGGGCGCTCCTTTCCAGGCGAAGAAGGTCTTGCCGGCGTCAGTCGAACGATAAGTCGAAGTGTTGGCTGAATAAACAATGTCCTTGTTCTTCGGATCGACTTTCACTTCAGCGAAGTCGCTGCCGCGGCCCCACACGCGCGTTTCCGAGTTAACTCGCTGCCAGCTTTCGCCCGCATCATCGGAAACATAGATACCGCCAAGTCGCGGCGCATCAACGTTGGCATAGATGCGATTAGGATCGCTCGGAGCAATGCCGAAACCAATCCGTCCCAGTCCCTGTTCGAACGTAGGCAATCCCTTCATGAGTTGGCGCCAGGTCGTGCCACCGTCGGTAGACTTGAACAGACCGCTGCCTGGTCCCTGCCACGCGCCGTTCTCCCAAGGGCCTTGTCGGGCGGACCATAAGTCAGCGTAGATCGTCTGCGGATTCGTCGGATCGAATGCCAATGCGATTGCGCCGGTGTTCTCATCTTTGTAAAGCGCCTTCGTCCAGGTTCGCCCGCCGTCGGTCGAGCGGAACACACCGCGTTCCTGGTTTGGTCCATAGGGGTGGCCCAACACGGCCGCGAAGACACGATTCGGATCGCGCGGATCGACGATGATGGCGCCGATCTGTTGCCCGTCCCGCAGTCCCAGGTGCTGCCAAGTCTTGCCGCCGTCGGTTGATTTGTAAATCCCGTCGCCCGTGGAAAGATCAGGGCGCTGCAAACCCTCGCCACTGCCGACGTAAATGATGTCCGGATTCGATGGCGCGACTGCAAGCGCGCCGATTGAGCCCGTCGGTTGGTCGTCGAAGATAGGCCACCAAGTGCGTCCATAATCGTTCGTCTTCCACACGCCGCCATTGTTGACGCCGATGTAGAACACATTCGGTTGGCCGGGAACGCCGGTGGCGCCCACGGTGCGACCACCCCGAAATGGACCGATCATCCGCCACTTCATTTCCTGATATAAATTGGGGTTGAACTGCTGGGCGCCAACGCTTGATGAGGTCGCTAGCAATAGCAACAGACAACACGGTAAGAACACAAAGCGGCAATTTGAGATCACGTTTCGATCCTCCGGGACTGAAGTGCAACGACCAATAAGGAACTTTACCGCAAAGGCCGCAAAGTCTTACGCAAAGGTCGCAGAGGAAACCTCTTCTTCTTTGCGTTCCTTTGCGAATTCCCTTCGCGCCCTTTGCGTTAAAGTTAGGGCTTAGGGATTCTAAAAAGGCTGCGAAGAATCAACCGGCAAAAGTCTTCTGCCCTGCTCAACGCCAGCGCCACGTCACGTTGTAGACTCGCGCCAATTCGTCGAGATTCGTTCGCACCGTTGACCAGTCGTTTTGAGCCCTGCTGCTGAGCCGGTAACGACGCATAAAATCGTCGATGCGCGCCGCGCGATCGAGCACGGATTCAACGTCGGCTCCAGTTGATTTGTGGTTGTCGAAATGATCGTGCAGACGCTTGGTTTCGGCGTAAAACTCTTTGACGAAGGCGTTGATGTCGTCCTCGCGTTTGGTCCCGTCAAAGCGGCTCTTATCAAGCGCAGAATCCAAACTCGAACGAAACCTGTCAGATTGCTTTTCGACGCGGTGAATGATCTCCTCGACCTCTTTATCGCTCAACCGGTAAGGTATATCCGAAACCACGGGCTCAGGCGAGTAACCGCCCCAGCGCCAGCTCACATTATAGGCCTCGGTCAATTGGTCCAGGTTAGCTCGCAAGGCTGACCAATCGTTTTGCGCGCGTGGAGTGAGCGGAAAGCGACTCATGAAGCCATCAATCCGCGCGGCGCGGTCGAGAACCGAATCGACGTCGGCAGTAGTCGAGCGGTGATGATCGAAATTGTCATCCAGTCGCTTCGTCTGTTCCTCAAAATTCTTGACGGAGGCGTTGATGTCGTCTTCGCGCCGCGTGCGATCAAAGCGTCTTTTGTTGAGTGCTTCTTTCAGACTCTTGCGAAAAGTGCCAGTCTGCTTCGTGATTCGATCAAGAAGTTTCGTGACTTCCTTATCGCTGACGCGGTAAGGTTGGCCGAGCACCTGGCTCGTAACTTGTGGAACGGTTGCGATCAAGGTCAAAGCAAAGCTGAAACCAAACAAAAGTATTCTTTTGCGCATAGTTCTTTCCCTCCTACAGTGGCTCCTGTCGCAATAGTGTGTGCTTGATATTTTGCCCTGTTCCCTGTCGCTTGTCACCTGTCACAGGTTATTATCATGCATCGTCACCTTCTGATTTGTCTGATCATGGATTACGCACATGGACGATTTCGAAATCATCGACGTTTGCCACACCATTCATCACGGCATGATCACTTACAAGGGTCTGCCGCCGCCGGTAATCTCCGATCATCTCAGCCGCGAACAGTCGCGCGCGTTTTACGCGCCGGGCACAGAATTTCATATCGGCAAGATCGAGATGGTGGCGAACACGGGCACTTACCTCGACAGTCCCTTTCATCGCTATCCGGACGGCAAGGATCTTTCCGAATTGGACCTGCGTTCGGTCGCTAACCTCGAAGGCATCGTCGTCCGCTGCGCCGATGGTGCAGAAGCCCGACCGTCAGGGAGGGCTTGCGTGACGCCGGCCGCTCTGGAACATCTGGACATGAAAAACAAGGCGGTACTTTTTCACACCGGCTGGGACAGGCGCTGGAGGACTAACGAGTATTCCGACGGCACACATCCCTTCCTGACCACCGAAGCAGCGGAGTGTCTGGCGGAAGCCGGAGCAGCGCTCGTCGGAATCGATTCTTACAACATCGACGACACCGCTGACGGTCATCGGCCGGCCCATTCAATCCTGCTGGCTCGCGACATTCCGATCGTCGAACATCTCTGCGGCCTGAATGAGCTTCCCGACTCCGGCTTCCGCTTCTTTGCCGTGCCCGTGAAGGTGAAAGGCTTCGGCACCTTTCCAGTGCGAGCCTTCGCAATTGTCGGGGGGATCTTAGAGCAATAACTCCGCGTAAGAGGGGCAAAATCTGTAGATCTCGCGATAGGCAAGAACCAACTCACTGGACATCTCAAAATCTTCGGGAATCCACGAGTCGGAACAAGGCATGAAGCCATCCAGGTATTGGCGCTCCTTGCGCGTAAGCAATGGAACAGTAATAACACACGGCTCCTCACGGAAAGATGGGCGATAGTAAAAGGCGTCCGTTAGAGCACTGCCCCGAATTTTTCTTCTCTCAGCCGGACCGCCAATCATTCCTCCTATAGTAACCATCTGATGAGTATCTTTATAAAGAAAATTGAATAAGGGAATGAAGTCAACGTCGCTTCTGCCGAGTAGCCCTGTCCTAATAGCTTTTTCAATGAGTTCAACGTTGCGTTTCGGTAGCTGAGATCTGGCAAAAGCAGAATTCGGCGTCCCTAAATCTAAGTAGTCAGGAGCTTCTTCCAAAAAATACTCTTTCCATTCTTGCGGGCTATCCGTATCCGTGGGAGGCTCAATGTCGATGGTGACGAACAAAATCGAGCTTCTGGTTAGATAGGTGGTCGCAAGAGCGATGTCCTGAAGTTGACTCCGTGAAAGAGTGGCATCGTAATCGAGCCAAAGAAGGTGTCGCTTATCTGCGGAGAGAGTAGGAATAACATCGCCTACAGGGGCGACCTGAACGTCAACAAAGCCGAAGGGCTTGTTGAACTCAACTCGCTTGGCAACTGTGGTGTCGTATTCAGAGCTGATCATTTGGTCAATCCCCAGCAACCGATGGAATAGGATGAAGTCAATGAAGTAGACTGAACCCATTCCGACGTACTGATATTCACGAATAGGAAACCCGCCCTCCGACAAGACCTGGAGAGCATCGATCATCATTCGCCGCTCTACTTGCTTCGCGGGCCGCAGTTCATAGTGAACTTTCTTGTAGCTTTGAGTGGGATCTTTCATCTCGGACATTCGGTTTTCAAGAAGTAATCAAACGTGTGCTTTCCTATCCGCCAGGCGCTCCAACCTGGCTTCTTTAGGTATGTCCGTATTCTCTCTACATCCGATTGTTCTGCATCATATTGAATGCTGACGGTTGTTTTTGGACGCCTACGCTTAGCGAATCCTACGGAAAACGCCGATGGCGGTTTGGCCGCGATCGCGGAAAGAGGTATGCGTCTAACCTGATTTGCAATCTCGCGGCCTTTGGCATCTTCCGGCCCGTCCTGGTAGATGCTGTCCAAGAACTTGATTATTGGTCGGGCGACGCCAATCATTCGGTTCCTTGCGTGAAGGTATACTGGAGATTCACGATACAAACCTCGTTTTGTCGTGGTCCATGGCAAAGCCAACAGATTCTTAGACTCAAAGAAAGCTACACCCACAAATTTTCTGTGTTTGCCATCGTGGAACTGGCGAAATCCTAGCGTGCCCCACCCAGTCAAATCCGTCTTGTCAGCCGCAACTACAACCCTTCCATTGCACACTGCATACCAACCAGCGGGTTCGGCGGGCCATTCTTTATTGGGTGCGCTGGCAGCGAGACTTGCAAAGAGCCTCACGCGTACGTCTCCGTCCACGTACTCGTCGAGCGCGGATTTGACTTGAGTCGATTCCGCAATTGGAATGTGAAGCGGTTCAACGGCTCGCCCGTTCAACACAATCCTCACATATTTGTCTATAAACAGCGCGTAGCTTTGCGAAATAATTGCGTACAAACGTTGCGCAAGTACCCCATCATTTATCCTCATCTCGACCTCGGGCCGAAGGTCTCTGATCTCTATCGTAGTACCAGCTGCCTCTTCAGAATCCGCCCCTTTGACAAACTTCAATGGAATTCGCCAGTCTTCTAATTTCTCGTCCTGTTCGGTCCACTTCTTGACGTTGAGACTCACGAAGAATCCCTCGTCCTTGGTTCTTGAAGTCATCTCGAACTGGCTCCCGATCTTGAATATGGCGCGCTTCAAGCCGATGCCGTACACGCCAAGCGAGCCACTCACCTCTCCAGGCCCATGACCAAAGTTGAACACGTCGTTTAGTGCATCGTCTCTCGAAATGCCTCCGCAGGTGTCACTGATCTCAAACCGCCGCGATGAATATGAAATTTCTATCTTAGGCAGTTTGTGCTTGTCGCTGGTCTTGCGCCCTGAGTTGCCATTTAAGAGCGAACCGCTGATTTCTATTTTCCTAGTTCGAATAAGACCATCAATAGAATTGTCGATTAAATCGAGAATGCAGTCTTCCAAAGAAATGTCGCGAGTGAACATTTCAAAGAAGAAGTGCTTTCGCGGGTAAGCGTTGGCATTGTGAGTAGTCATTTGGTTTTCCTCGGTAGATGAGTGACTGCCTGACCTCGGTAAAAACTCGGCAATGCTGGAATCGCCGTTAGTTTCAGGCTTTGAGAGCCACGGCGCAGTTGTCAGGCTTAATCCGGCCTCGCTTGGATGGTAAAGAGGTTTCGCCATTGGCCTGACGGCCAAACTTCCATCAAGAGCTTTTCTTATTCTTTGTCTCGCTAGGCTGGCGTACTTTGCCAATAACTCGGCTCCGGCGCCTCTTCTCTTATTGCGAACGGCTGCAACGATGCTCGTGCCAGTTCCGAGAAAAGGATCAAACACCCAGTCCTGTTCGCTCGAAAGAGCGAGCACGAGCCGTTCGACTAATTCCACGGGAAATTGACATGGATGCACTGTCTTTTCGACATGATTACTCTTCACGTTCGGAATGCTCCAGACATCTCCTGGATTTTTACCCAATGGATTACAGGAATACTGGCCTGCCCTAGGACCCTTGAAGTGTTTTTTTCCGGGATATTTTTGCGGCACGCGAACTGGATCCACATCGAAATAGTAGTCACCTTCCTTAGTGAACCAAAGAATCGTTTCATATCTGCCGACAAATCTCCGGTTAAAATGCAGACCATGCTCGTAGTGCCATACTATTCGATTTCGAAGTTTCAAACCGAGTGAAGTAAAAATAGGGAATAAGATGATGTCCAGTGGGACGATTGAGCCTCGATCGACGTAATTGCCAACTTGCCAACAGATGCTTCCGCTTCTCTTTAAGAGCCTCACACATTCTTGGATAACAATCTTCTGCTCCGAGACATACTGATCCAATCCCAGCCGGTTTTCATACTCTTTCCCAAGATTGTATGGCGGTGAAGTGACGATCAGTTGCACGCTTTCTTCGGGCATCCGCTTCATCATCGTCCGGCAGTCCCCTTGAAAAACAACCGCTCGCCTATTCAAGCCGAATCTTGATGCGATCTTTGGAGCGTCATGCATAACTTTCACACAGAAGTTACAAGCGTGGAGGAAGAGAATCAACTCCTCGAAGAGAACCTGGAAACGCGCGCATTCTAGCAGACTTTTTGACTACTGGCTGAACAAAATAGCTTCACTAATCACCGCAGTCGGGCCGCAGTTACCTCCTCCCGCCTTGCTACTTTGCGCCTAATAGTGCATAGTGCCTTACGGTTAATCCTTCTCTCGCGCATCGACGGTGATGCGCCCCGCGCACAAATCGATTTAGCGCCGGCGTTTTGGATAGTTCGAGAGCAGGCTGATTTCAACTTCAGAAGCCGCTCTTTTTGAGCATTCGAACACCGGCTCCTTCGCTGCTACCGTTCACCGAAGCCAATCCGATTCGCAGCTTCTTTTATTCCCATAGGGGAAAGGTACATCTGTATGTCTATGAAACTTTACGTAGGAAATCTCGCGTTTGCGACCTCCAGCCAGGATCTGCAAGAGCTATTTGCGCAGGCGGGCACGGTTGAATCAGCGAGCGTCGTGGAAGACCGCGACACGGGACGCTCACGCGGCTTTGGCTTCGTCGAAATGTCCAGCAAGGAAGAGGCCGAAGCGGCCATCTCCCAATTCAATGGCAAGGAAGTCAATGGCCGCGCCTTGAACGTCAACGAAGCAAAGCCCCGCGAGAATCGCGGCGGTGGCGGTCGTGGCGGATTCGGCGGCAACCGCGGTGGCGGTGGCTATGGCGGCAATCGCGGCGGCGGTGGTCGCAGCGGTGGCGGCTACGGCGGCGGTGGCAATCGCGAGCCAAGGTGGTAATCAATCTAGCATCTGGATAGATGCGCCTCAGTGATCTTTGTGTCTTTGTGGTTAACAAGAAACACTAACCACAAAGGCACGAAGTCACGAAGGGTTAGTCAAAAGGAGTTTATGAATTTTTCTCAACTGGGACTGGGGGCCGCGCAAGTGCGCAGCTGCGAGTCTCTCGGATACACCGAGCCAACACCAATCCAGCGACAGGCGATCCCTGTCGTCCTCAGCGGTCAGGACTTGATCGGCTGTGCCGAAACCGGCACCGGCAAGACCGCCGCATTTCTACTTCCCATCATTCAGCGGATAACGGAGCTGCCGCGCCCCGGCGTGCGCGTGCTCGTGCTGGCGCCGACGCGTGAGTTGGCGCTGCAGATCGAAAAGAACTATGTGGAACTTAACACAGCGAAGAGCAATCGCAGCGTCACCATAATTGGCGGAGCAAACATGACGCGCCAGATCGATGGCCTGCGCCGGCGCGCGTGCGTGGTCATTGCGACTCCCGGACGTTTGCTCGATCTAATGGAGCGCGGCGCGATTCAACTGTCCACCGTCGAGGTGTTAGTGCTCGACGAAGCCGATCGGATGCTCGACATGGGCTTCTTGCCGGCGATTCGTCGTGTGCTTGCCGCGCTGCCTGCTAAGCGGCAGACGCTGCTTTTTTCGGCAACGATGTCGTCAGAGATCGAGCAGTTGGCGCGCTCGACGATGAAAGCGCCGAAGCTGATAGAAGTCAGCCCGCGCGGACAGGCCGCTATCATGGTTGAGCAGATGGCTTACCCGGTGGCCCAGGAATCAAAGACAGCTCTGCTGCTTGATTTGCTGGAGCGCGAACGCTTTGAGCGAGTGCTGGTCTTTACCCGCACGCGGCGCGGCGCCGAACGTCTGTCACACATTCTGTCGGCACGCGATCACAGTGTTAACCGCATTCACGCGGACCGCACGCAATCGCAGCGCGAATCGGCTTTGAGCGGCTTTCGCGATGGCCGCACGCGCGTGCTGGTGGCTACTGATATTGCCGCGCGAGGCATCGACGTCGATGCCGTTTCGCATGTGATCAATTACGACGTGCCCGCGGCGCCGGAAGATTACGTGCATCGCATCGGCCGCACCGGACGAGCGGGCCTTAGTGGCCGCGCGATTACCATAGTTGCTCCGGTTGATGAATTATCAATGCGCGCGATTGAGCGTCTGACGGGACAGTCCGTCAAGCGCGTCGTGCTGCCGGGTTTTGGCGGGGCACACAGATCTAACGAAGGCAACAGCAAACCGTTTGCTCGGTCTAGCCGCGCCCCCGTGTTCACGCGTTCGTTTAGACCACGACGGGCGAGCAGGTAGTTACGGAACCATACTGAGTGTAGAGTGCTGGGTACTGAGCTAGTTGCTGTTACTCAGTACGCAGCACTCAGTACTCATCACTTTCTCAAAGGAGAAACTATTGGCAAGAGATGACTTGATTCCAGCGGAGGGCACGATTATCGACAAGCAGCCCAACGCATTCTTCAAAGTCCGGCTCGAGAACAGCGAGCACGTCGTGTTGGCGATGATTTCCGGCAAGATGCGCAAGAACCGCATCCGGATTCTGGTCGGCGACCGTGTGAGCGTCGAGATGTCGCCGTACGATCTGTCGCGCGGCCGGATCACTTACCGCTACAAATAGGTTAGCGCCGATCTCAGCACTCTCGAGAGAGCATCTCGCTCACTAATTGGAAAGCGAGATGCCCTCCAACAGAGCCAGCAGGATTGGACTCTTCTACTCAACGTTGCTCGCACAGCGAGCGTGCTCGGGCTAACTTAACGATTGATGGAACGCTTAGACGCCTACGGCCACCGCACTGGTGGCCGTAAGTATTTTGAAAACTTGGTGGAGCCGAGGGGGATCGAACCCCTGACCTCATGACTGCCAGTCATGCGCTCTCCCAGCTGAGCTACGGCCCCAAGCGAAACATCGCGGCGAAGGTAAAGATTACTTGAACCGCTTGCGGAGATTGTCAAAGTCCTCGCCGTTGGTGACGAAGAGCAAGAGTAGCCCGCGTAGAAAAGCGAGTCAAGCAGCGGAAAAGTATCGCAATCTCCCCTTCCGAGGTTCACTTGTAGCACCGATCAACTTGCCACTTCAACCAGCAACGGATCGCAACGAAGGACGGCCTAATTCCCTTTCCACACAGCTTTTCGCTTTTCGAGAAACGCCGCGACGCCTTCGTTTTTGTCTTCAGTCGAGAAGCAAAGCGCGAAGAGATCCACTTCGCGCCGCAAGCCTTCGTCGAGATTCGAGCGCGAGGCGATCTTGACTGCTTCTTTTGCCAGGGCCAAAGCAATCGGACTCTTCTCCGCGATGCGATTGGCGATCTCCATCGTCTTTGCTTCAAGTTGATCGAGTGGGACGACGTGATTAATGAGGCCGATGGCGAACGCGGTCTTCGCGTCGATAATCTCTCCGGTCAAGATCATCTCCATCGCTTTGCCTTCACCGACAAGCCGCGTCAGACGTTGGGTGCCGCCGCCACCGGGGATGATGCCGAGCTTGATTTCAGGCTGCCCAAAACTTGCGTTCTCGCTCGCGATGCGAATGTCGCACGCCAGCGCCAACTCGCAGCCACCGCCGAGGCAGTAACCGTTGATCATCGCGATTACGGGTTTTGGAAACGAATCGATCGCGTTAAAGAGCGAACGAGACACCATCACGTCGCGCTGACGTATCGCGGTGCGGCCGGCAAACTCGGCGATGTCCGCTCCTGCAATGAAAGCTTTGTCGCCCGCGCCCGTAATGACAACCACGCCCACTGAATCGTCGCCGCGCAACTCTTCAATCAGCGCCGCGCCTTCCTCGCGCGTCTTGACGTTCAGCGCGTTTCTTTTTTCCGGACGATTGATTGTGATGATCGCGACGCGACCGCGCCGCTCAAGCAGAAGTGTTTCGTAAGCTTGCATGGTTCTTGCCTCGGTTTCCATAGCAACGCCTCAGGATCAATTACCCGCAAAGGCACAAAGACACTAAAACAATAGTCACCAACTCTGCATAGTCTTGCTTCGTGTCTTTGTGTCTTCGTGGTTGGAAACTCATTCCGAGGGAGAAGGATCGTTGGGCGCCGTTTGTTCGTCTGCTACCCACGAAACGAAAAGTCTTAACCAGTTGTCCGTTGGTTCGGCGATCTGCACGCCGACGCGGGCGGTGCCGTAGACCGCCGGCGCGACGCGGATCACAATCGCCGTCGCCTCCAGCGGTGCGCCATCGGGACGATGCGCGCGCAGATAGAGCCGTTCGCCCCGATTGACCTTCTGATTGAGATGAAACAGCGCGCCCAAGGTTGAAATGTCATCGGTCTCTGTCGGCTCGCTCCAGGCTGAGCCGTCTTCCGCGCGCCCGGAAACCACGATCGGCAGGCGCAACGCCATCCGCAGAGCGAATCGTCTCTCTTCGTTGTTGTAGGGAGTGCTCATAGTCTGTAACACGTCGGCTTCACACTATCATAAAAGATGGGCGCGGCGCGCTTCTTCTTTCTCGCCGTTCCATCTGTAAAACCCTTCGCCGGTTTTCTTGCCCAGCTTCCCCTCGCCGACCATTCGGCGCAAAACTTCCGGTGGACGAAACGTCTCTGTGCCAAGCTCGCGATGCAAATACTCCGCAATGTTCAGACGCACGTCCAGGCCGACATGGTCGGTTAGTTTCAATGGCCCCATCGGATGGTTATAACCCAGCTCCATCGCTTTATCGATATCCGACGCGCTGGCCACTCCCTGCTCAAACATGCGCATCGCTTCGAGTCCCAGCGCCACACCCAGACGGCTCGACGCAAAACCCGGCGCGTCCTTCACCGTAATCGGTTCCTTCCGCATTCGCCGCCCGACCGCCAGGACCGTCTCGACCGTCTCGTCGCTGGTGGCTTTGCCGACAACGATCTCAATCAGCCGCATGATATGGACGGGATTGAAAAAATGCATCCCCACAACACGGTCAGGCGACTGCGAAACTCTGGCGATCTCCGTGATAGAGAGCGACGAGGTATTCGTAGCGAATATAAAAGGGCGCTGAGCGATCGTTTCCAGCTCGCTGAGTATTTGTTGTTTTAAGTCCAGGCGCTCAGGCGCGGCTTCGATGATTAGATCAGCGCTCGTTGTTTCCGCGAGAGTGGTTGTGCCACGCAGGCGCTGGAGCGTCTCGTCGCGATCGGCCTCAGTTAGTTTGGCGAGTTGTATGCCCTTCGCGAGGTTGCGTTCGATCGCTTGAACGCCGCGTACGAGCGCGTCGCGATCCACGTCGCGCATGATCACGCGATAGCCGGCGGCAGCGGCCACTTGCGCAATGCCGTGGCCCATCGTGCCGGCGCCGATCACGGCGATGGTTTCAACTGTAGGGGTGTTGGTTTGCAACGGTACGCCGAAACTCTCCTTGCCTCGCTCTGGTAAGTCTGCAAGGCCCGCGTTCGACTACTTAAGAGTCAGTAGTTATACTATACGCTCAACCGAAAAGGCTAACTTTCTGAGCGCCGAATAGCAAAATTTCATCCTTAAACGACAAAGGACAGACCTTTTAATGGACAAACAGATACTACAAAGGGACGTGGTAATCATTGGCTCAGGCCCCGCGGGATTGACGGCCGCAATCTACGCCGGTCGCGCCAACCTCAGGCCGCTTTTGATCGACGCGCCGGTGGACGCCGAAAGGCAAACGGCGCCGGGTGGTCAACTGATGATTACGACCGACGTCGAGAACTATCCGGGTTTTGCCGCAGGCATACAGGGTCCGGAACTGATGGTGGAGTTTCGGAAACAGGCGGAACGCTTCGGCACGGAGTTCCTCGAATCCTGGATCACTAAAGTTGAACTACAGCAACGACCGTTCACGCTCTACACCGACGACCACGTGATCAAAGCGCAAACGTTGATCGTCGCCTCTGGAGCTTCAGCGAAATGGCTGGGCATCCCCGGCGAGGCAAAAACGCCGCACGGTTTCGGGGGCAACGGGGTTTCGGCCTGCGCCACGTGCGATGGACCGCTGCCGGCGTTTCGCAATAAGGTCCTGGTGGTTATCGGCGGCGGCGACACGGCGATGGAAGAGTCGACGTTTCTCACTCGCTACGCGTCGCGCGTTTACGTCGTCCACCGGCGCGACAAATTGCGCGCGTCAAAAATCATGCAGGACAAGGCGTTTGCAAACGAGAAGATCGAATTCATCTGGAATACCGCGGTCGACGAGATGGTCGGCACACAGGAAGACGGCGTATGCGGCGTGCGGCTAAGGAATTTGCAAAGCGGAGAAGAGCGCGCCTTTCCCTGCTCAGGCGTGTTCGTAGCAATCGGCCACAAGCCAAACACCGATTTGTTCAAAGGCCAACTCGAGATGGACGGAGTCGGTTATCTCAAAACTTCGGGCCACTCCACGGCCACTAACATTCCGGGCGTTTTCGCTTGTGGCGACGTGCAGGATTCAGTCTATCGCCAGGCGGTCACCGCCGCCGGCACGGGCTGCATGGCCGCAATCGACGCCGAACGTTTCCTGGATCATCTTCCCATTACGCTGCCAACCGGTGAAGAGATCACTATCGAAGGCGAACACATCTCGCCCGATCACAAAACGATCATCACGCCCGAGGGCATCCTGATTCCGAATGAACCGGAGGAAGTAACCGCACAAGGAGACTGAGCCTGTGACAAACTCGACTTGTGACCTGAGCGAGCGTTAACTTTAACGCAAAGTCCGCGAAGGAAACTCGCGAAGGATCGCAAAGAAGGTTCTTCTCCGCGACCTTTGCGCGAGACTTTGCGACCTTTGATGCGTTAAAGTGAATAATTCGTTGTCACACCAAGTTAGTTTGTGACCGGAGCCCCGTTGACGAGGGCATGTGTAGAGGTCCAGGCATACACCCGTTGAGGTGGATCACAGCAACACGATCGAATCGTCTCGCTCCGATCGTCGCGATGGGGCAGGTTCCGGTTCGGGTTTGAGTTTGAGTGGTTGATATCCAACGAGCGGGCAGGCTTCGCAATACCAACCTAAGCGCTTCTTTCGATCCTCACACTCGTTACATTCAAGCGCTTCGCCCACCGTTCGCAAGGCATCAAGCAAAGGCAGGAGCAGAAGTCCGCGCTCCGTCAGTTCGTATTCGACGTGTGGCGGGTTGCCGCCGTAGTCGATCCGGTTGATGAGCTGGTCCTTAACCATATCGCGAACACGCGCGACCAGCGTGCGGCTGCTGATGGGAAAGAGCCCTTCGATAAGTTCCGTCGTGCGTTTGGGGCCGGCCGCGAGGTCGCGCACAATCAGCAGCGTCCACTTGTCGCCGATCATCTGCAGCGCACCCGCAACTGGACAACCATCACCTTCGCGTCGTCGCAATGTTTCTGTCCTCTCCTGGATTCCTAAACTACGGTCGCAGACTGATGTTGTAAGTCTTGATCTTCGAATTCAGCGTGGTGGCGTTCATGCCCAGCAAGCGTGCGGCGCGCGACTGGTGGCCGCCTGTTTGCTCCAGCGCCCGGCGAATCAGGTCGATCTCGAAGCGCCGTACTTCGTCATAAAAGTTTATGCCGCGGCCAATATCGTTGACCGCTCCGGCGCTGCTGCCTTCGCGCGAGGCAGAGAGCACCGATTGTGGATCGTTGATCTCGGGGCGCAAACATTCGCGCGTGATTTCATTGCTGGGCGCGATCACCACCGCGCGCTCGACTGCGTTCTCCAGCTCGCGAACATTGCCCGGCCACGCATAGGCTTCGAGCAGGAAGAGCACCTCGGGAGCGATCTGCTCCGATACCTCGCGCCCGTTCTCTTCGTTGTACTTGCGAATGAAGTGCTGGGCCAGAGGCAAAATATCTTCCCGCCGATCGCGCAGAGGCGGCAGCTCAATCGGCACCACCGAAAGCCGGTAATAGAGATCTTCGCGAAACGTTCCCTGCCTAACCGCCTCTTTCAACTCAATGTTGGTCGCGGCGATGATGCGCACGTCGACGCGGCGCGGCGTCGTGTCTCCGAGCGCCGTAAATTCGCGTTCCTGAATCACGCGCAAGAGCTTCACCTGCGTCTCCGGCGGGATGTCGCCGATCTCGTCGAGAAAGATCGAGCCGCCATCAGCAACTTCAAAGAGCCCCTTCTTTGCGGCGATTGCGCCGGTAAACGCGCCGCGCGTGTGACCGAAGAGTTCCGACTCGAGCAGCTCCGTCGGAATGTTCGAGCTGTTGACGGTTACAAATGGTTTGCCCGCGCGCGGGCTGGCTTCGTGAATCGCTTTCGCGATCAGTTCCTTTCCCGTGCCGCTCTCACCCGTGATCAGAACCGTCGAACGAGCCGGCGCCACCTGCTCGATCAAACGAAAGACCTCCTGCATCACGTCTGAGCGGCCGACGATCGCGCCGCGATCGACGGCGCGGCTCATGGCGCGCCGGAGCGTTTTCCGCTCTTCATCTTTGCGGCGGCGCTTGATGCCCGCCGCGACGGTGGCCGTGATCTGCTCGTTCTGAAAAGGTTTTCGGATGCAGCCGAATGCGCCACGCTCCCAGGCGGCGATGGCGGTATCAAACGTCGCGTAAGCGGTGATCATGACAATCACTGCTTCGGCATCCATCTTCAAAAACTCTTCCAGCGCGCGCAGGCCGCCGATTCCCGGCATGGAAACATCGAGCAACACCGCGTCGTAAGCGCGCCGCCCGTAAGCTTCGATGCCTTCTTCGCCGGTCTTGCCCAGATCGACCCGATACCCTTCCGCCGTGAGCAGCGTCTCCAAAACCTCGCGCATGATCTCTTCGTCATCGACGACGAGTACCGAACCTTTCTTGGCTGCGCGTCTTTCTGTCTTCAACGGCGAATCTCTGGAGTTGTCTGCGACTGTCCGACAACTTTAGTCTATCGATGGTTTTTCGGTTGACTGTTGAATCAGCTCGTTTCTTGCGCCACGACAAACTAAAGTTCGTCGGACGTGCTTGTCAGATCAGAAAAGTAGTTTAGGCGAGATTAGGAGAGAAAACAAAAGGCCTGGGAGCGCGACATCCTGTCCGCCTGCGCCGATCACTCTTCAGTGCGTCGAGTCGGTGTTGCCGTTTGGAAGGCAACCACCTGTTTCAATATTAGCGCCGATGGTTACTCAGTAACTTATCTATCAGCAGTCCAATCAAATAGTATTGAGCCACAGTGAGAAGGAACGGTAGGGGGACTAGTAGAACCCCCTCCAGAATCTTCCACACCGCAGAACCTTGCTGCACGACGCCCCACGGAACCAAAATATAGGATAAGACACCACCTATCAGCGCCGCCGGAAGCATCGAATTGAGGAAGTACTGACACCACGGGGTGTGGCCCAAGTGCAAGAAACAATTGCCTAAGAGGGACCCGGCAATGACGAAGTAAACAACGGGCAAGGTCACCCGAAATCTAGCTTCTCTAAAATCCAATCTTGACATTCACGACCTTCTACTAATCGCCTCCGCACCAATTCACTTCGTGCCCGACGACATTGCCCAGCGTCGGTTAGCGTTGTCGTGCTGCCGAGATGATCCTGCGCAACGGTTAAACCTCAATAGCGCACAACAAGTAGAGCCAGCGCGGTCGCAACTATATGTAAAACCAGAAGCCCGACGAGAACAATCCTCTCCGTCGCCTTGCGTCGGCCAATACTTAAGAGAGTTCCGTACGCCGGAAACTGAAGCGTTGCGATGATGATCATCACGACGGTTGCATTAAAAAAGCGATCTAAGGCGACCACGGCTAGAGCGGCGTACGGGAAGAGAACAATCGCCACAGTATAGTTGCCGTGTTCCACACCCCCCGAGATTGCGGCAATAGCCAGAAGAATCGGCGTAAGTAGTAGAGACGTGATGATCGGATTTCGGTAAAGAGATTTCATGCCTCAACGCCGATCATCGCTGACCTCTCTTGAGGTAAGAGATCATAAGGCCTGATATGATTCCATAAAGGACGATGCCAAATGCGATGCCAAATACGCCGGCGGCAATCATTCCGGATTCGCCCTTGAGTCCCAGGAGAGTTGAAACTAGATATATCGCAGGCAAATAAAAATAAAACATCAGGCCGAAATAGCGGTCACCAGCAGGTGAGATGGCAAAGGCTACAATCCAGACCAACAAGCACGCAATGAACTGTACCCCTATGAAGAGTGCCGTGTACTTGTTGAAGAAATAGTGACTCATCACCATGGCAGGTTTCAACGTGTTCTTGTCTTGAGGTAGCTCACAAGCAGTCCGATGATCGAGCCGTAAAGAAGCATACCCAATGCCATACCGTAGATTGGCACTGCAATCATGGCCGATTCTCCGCTCGCACCAAGCACCTTCGCGACTAGGATGATCGTTGGCCAATAGAAAAAGACCATCTTCTCGAAGAGCGAGTCAAGTGCGGGTGACCAAATGAGGACGGCAATCCATATGAACGCACAGCTAAGTAACTGGGCGACCAACGTGAGGAACGAATATTTTAAGAATGAAACGGGATTCAGCCTTGATCGTCCCCCAATCAGCCTCGACTTCTCCGCTTTTTCCAACGCAACCACACGAACGCGATGTAACTGAAGATCAATGTCTGAATCAAATAAACGTAAGCAACTGCGCTAACTACAGAAATGGTCTCTGTGCTACCAGTCAGGGTTCTTAGCCACTGGCTTAAGAATAGGCCCGGCACATTGAGCAATAAACCGAGCCAGCCCCAATTGGATTCCGGTCCAGCGTGCCCCCATGGAGAGAGTACGGCTGGAGCGATAGCAAGAGCTTCTAACACCGCTCCGAACATGAGAGCTTTGAGCAGCGTCCTGGCATCCCATTTATGGATCGGTTCAGGTGTTGAGTTCATCCTTCGCCGTTCGGCCTGTCGTGAGCCATCAGAACTGGTTCGTTGGACCGCTACCCAGATTTGTTTCTAGCGAACAACCGAAAAACAAGCGACACGAGTGCATAAACAATCAGACCGTAAAAGGAGAGATCGATGACCAGAACGATTAACGCGCATTTAACGTTGAGTTCTTCTTCTACGCTTTATGTAGCTCGTAATGATTCCACCAATTATGGCATATGTCAGGATGCCTAGCGCGGCGCCATAGACGGGCACGGCGATCATCGCAGACTCGCCTCTAGCACCGGAGAGGGCGGCTAACGCCAGAATCAACGGCCAGTAGAAATAGATCATCATACCAAAGAGGACATCGGATGAAAGCGCAATCGCTGAAAGCCAGAGCGCGATGCAGGCAAGCAATTGGACGCCCACGAATATCGCTGTGTACTTCAAGAACTGGTTCATACGTCTCGCTTCAGAACTCTTAGCTCTTCAAGGCTGAAGATCTGGTCTAGTAACGGCGAAATAGCCGGTGGAGTAGTAGAAAAATATTGAGCCGGCGAAGATCACTAGACCCAAGACAAGGATCGCTACTAAAAGCCATAAGACTCCTCTGATGCGCATAATGAGTTACTCCATGCAGTTGTCACCGAGGTACACCCAGAATCTGTTGGTACCACGAATTGACGGCTTCGATTGAGTAACCACGCCGCGTGATTGCGTGGGCCTCGGCAAGCTGTTCGCTTTAGAACCGCCGCTTTCTCAACCGATCTATCGCCAGGCCAATCAGATAGTATTGGAGGCACTTGGAATGAACGGTACCGGAAATAGCGCAAATTCCAACTCCTACCATATCGCAGATTCTTGATGAACGGGATCAGCATGTTCAATAGGAACTGGATCCTCCTCTGTTTTTTGATTCTAACCACAACAGGAGAGCGACTTGCACCGGTCAATGGTGTCGTGTAGCAGACTTGGCCAAACGATCCAGAAAGTAGCCAATTGTCCAGTACTGGATCAGGCCTGCCAGGAAACACGCCAAAACAGGCAACGCCGGATTACTAAAATACCTTTCAACAAGGAGAGAGAGCATTCCAAATGGCAAGCTAATGTAAAAGAAGCCCTCTGCTCCATTGCCATGCCCGGCTCCCCCAAGCCCAAACAGGAAAAAACTTGCTATCAATGCGTACAGAATCGGTAACCAGACTTTGGCTCTCAATCTAGAACCTCCCATCAAAAATGGTGAACACTGATATGAGAAATCTTAGTCAAGACTGCTTCGACGAGACAGTTGTAGAATTCTAACCTTATTGTCGATTTCGTCTAACGAGATTTCACGGTAAAATGGACCGCCAGATGCTTCGGCAAATTGCTTTACCTGTCGCCACCAAGACTCGTCGAATTTGCCTCGGCATCCGCATTTATACTTTGCGGCGAAATCGTTCAGAGCCTTCCAGGTCGCGCCTGCCATTCTCATTGCCTTCGGGACGTCGGCGTTGGTTTTGTCCGGGCCGTGACTATACCAATGACCCCATGATGGATTAGTGTACCCCTCATGACTGAACATATCTTGCAGGTAATGAAGATACGCACCCAAGCCCATAAGATTGTCGATTTCCCCCCTTAGAGTCCGCATTTCACCGCTCGTCGAGCTGCGCCAGAGTCGATCAAGATAGGGTTGATGGCTACCTGGGTGGAGCGCATGATCGTCCATGTTTCTTTGCTGCTGAGCATAGTCCGGAGCCGATCCGGGAAAGTTGCTAACACCTAGCGCCGGTGCCGTCTTGGGATTCTCATCGGCATATAGATCCGCAGTTGCAATCAGGTTTGCCTCGGCATCCGTGAAACACCTGGTTTTCAGAGCCAAGAAGTACGTCAAGTAGTAATGAACGTCGATCTCATGAAGTCCTGACGGGTCGGTTGCATTCTGTGGATTGTTGCTGACGTATGCGAAGGTATTTATTCCACCGGCCAATCCGATTGGATCTTCGGAAACAAATCGTCCCACCTGCGGATCATACCAGCGAGCGCGGTAGTAGAGCAGGCCCGTCAGCGGATCGCGTTCGCGGCCGGTGTAGCCGTAACGCGTGTTGGCGCTGCCGGCGCTGTTGCCGTAGGCGTCGTAAGTCTCACGCTCGACGAGCGCACCGTTCGTGTTGGTCAAGGTAGTCGTGCTGCCGAGGTGGTCTTGCGTGAAGTAGTACGTGCTCTTGCTCGAAGCCCCCTTCTGGCGGATCTTGTTGTCGATGCCGGGGCCGTTCAGGTATTCGAGCGCGGTGCCATCGCTGTTCTTGTCGAGCACCACCTCCTGGCCGTCGTAGCTAAAGTTCGTCGAAGCGCCGCTGCTGGGCGCGCTTTGCACTCGGCGCCCTAAAGCGTCGTATTTGTAAGTCACGCTTCCGCTCGCGGGCGTCACAACTTGCACGAGACGATTCTCAAAGTCCCACTGAAACTGCGTCGTCCCCGCGCCTTCGGTCTTGGTTGTGAGATTCCCGTTGTTGTCGTAGACGTAACCTGCCGAGGTAGTGCCAACGAGGCGATTGAACGGCTGGTAGCTGTAAGTAGAACTGCGCTGTGAGCTGGTGCGATTGCCCACCGCGTCGTAAGCATACGATTCATTCGGAGCGCCGGTGAAACTTGCGGCAGTGAGATGACTAACGGCGTCGTAGCCGTACGCGTGCGTGCCGCTCTGATCGATATTCTGGATTATGTCGCCGGCGTTGTTGTACTGGTAGTTATTGTCGGCGCTGACTTTCTTGCCTTTCAGATTGACGAGCCGCGTCAATCGATCCAAGTCGTCATAGGAATAGTTTGTCGTGATGCCGTTCGGCAAAGCGCGCGAGGTTAGCCTGCCTGCCGCATCGTAAGCATAAGTGACGGACTGCCTCGCGTTGTCGGTGATCTTAATTAACCGGTTCAGCGTGTCGTAAGTGTAGGTCGCAAACGTCGTCGTGCCGAAGCTCATGTTGGTGCGCCTGTTATTGGCGTCGTAGCTGTAGTTGATCACCTGCCCCCAAACGTCAGTCGTGCTCGTCACGCGGCGCAGATTGTCGTAAGCGTAGCTCACAGTCCCGTTGACGTTCGTGGCCGAAGTTAGCTGTGACAGTTTGTCGTAAGCGTAGCTCGCGGTCGTGGCGTCCGGGTAAGCGATCTTTGTCAGCCGGTTTAGCGCGTCATAAGTGTAATTCGTCGTCAGATTGTTGAAATCCGTGCGCTGAACGCGATTGCCTTCCGCGTCATAAGCGTAGGTCATCGGCAAGCCAACCCGGGTGGCAGCCGTGACGCGCCCAAGCGCATCGTAATCGAAAGTGTAACGTTGGTTGAGCGCATCGACAACCGCGGTCATGTTTGAGCGAACGTTGTACTCGTACTGAGTGATTTGCAGCGCCGGATCCGTGACCTTCACCAGACGATTGGCGTTGTCGTATTCAAGAGCAGTAATGCGCCCCGCTGTGTCGGTGCGTTTCGTGATGTTCCCAACGGTGTCGTATGCAATCGTCTGCTGTAATCTGGTCGCACCGGCGATGGCGGGCGGATAGGTGATCGTTGTTGGGCGATTGAATTCGTCATAATCCACGTTGGTGACCCGTCCAAGCTGATCTGTCGCGGCGACGAGATTCGACATCAAGTCGTAGCTGTAGCCGACTGATTTACCGGTGGCATCCGTCTCTCCTGTCAACCGGTAAGCGCTGTCGTAGGCATAGGTGTTGCTGTTGTTGAGCGGGTCGGTAACTTTCGTGCGTCGCCCGGCAAGGTCGTATGTGAAAGTGATAAACGCGTTGTCGGGCCGTGTGATCTTGTTAAGACGTCCGGCGGCATCGTATGCGTAACTCGTAACGAAGTTGAGCGCGTCGGTGCTGCTGGTCACACGACCTCGCGCGTCGTAAGCAAACGTCGTAACTCCTCCAGCGGCGTCGGTCGCCTGGGTGATGTTGCCATTGTTGTCATAAGTTAAGGTGGTGACCTTTCCCAAGGCGTTTGTCAGCGTCGCCAATTGCCCGCGCGTATCGTAAGTAAACGTGGTTGTGTTGTTCAGAGCATCGGTGACGGAAAGCAGATTACCGACGGCGTCGAAAATGTTCGTCGTAACAGCGCCCATCGCATCCGTTGCGGTTAGCACTTCGCCGAATTGATTGTAGGTGAAGCTCGAGCTGCCCAATACGCCCGTCGCGCTAAGGTTGTTGCCGTTGATGTCATAGGTGTAGGTTGCTGTTTGCCCTAGCGCATTGGTGTGGCTGATGACGTTCAACTGGTTGTCATAGATCCATGTCTGCGTCTGCGAGCCTGAGCCGCAGTTACACAGACCTTGCACCTGAGTCACGACGTTGCGGCCTTTGCTTGTATCAAAGAAATATTTCGTCACGTGACTTAGCGCGTCGGTCGCATCTGTTTCGTTATTGCCGACGTAGTTAAGTGAGTAGTGCTCGACGCCACCCTGCTTCTCAGAAGTTATGGCCCGCCCTTGCCCATCGTACGCATGCGACTCGACAACGTTGCCAAGCGCGTCAGTCACCGCCGTCAAACGGGAACTTCCGTCATAACTGAACTGAAAACCTGAATTGTCGGCGTAGGTCACTGATACTAAGGTGTTGTTCGCGCCGTAGGTGTAGCTGGCAATCGTTCCTATCGTGTCGCTGATCGAAACCACCTGACCGTTTAGGTTGGTGGTGAATGACAGAACGCGCGCGAAGGGATCGGTAACCGAGACGAGCTTTCCGCTACCATTGTAAGCCAGCGTGGTTTGATTGTTGTTGCGATCGGCCAACGAGATCAGTTTGCCCGTCGAATCGAATTGGTGAACGCTGCCATCTTTCATCGTCAGCGTGAAACCATTAACGCCGTTTTGAACCACTGAGCCGTGGAAATCTCCTTCGAGCGGCGCAAAGGCACCCGATGAGCCAACCTGCTGCCCAAAATAGATTGCCCTCCCATCAGGCTGGTTGAGCCGCGCCAGGTTGCTGTCGTAGCTCGTGATTGATGCGTCGTAGGCGCTTGACCAACCTCTGCCGAAAAGCCCCATGCGTGAAGAGTTGCTGTTGTAGCTGCGAGCAATGCTGATCGCTGGACCGGTGCTCGGCAGAAGATGATCACCCTGCTGGAGGTACATATTCCCGTTGGTTACGTTGATTGGCTCGCCGACTTCCCCATTGCAGCCACTGTGCCCATCGTTCTCGCCGTCACCTAAAACCAAGAGAGTGACCGTCGCGACGTTTGATCGTACGGCGAGATTGTCGGTCATCTTGTAAGTGAAGGTGTCGGACCCGGCATATCCGGGCTGAGGCATATAGTGAATTATGTCAGTGCCATTGCCGCCTAACGACAAACTGCCGTGGGTAGGAAACTGGACGACGATATCAAAGAGTATGTAATCCTCGCTGTCCGGATCGAAATCATTCGCCAGCACGCTCGGGAATAACTGTTGCGATTGCGCACCGCGAATCACATAAAGATCGTTCACCGCCACGGGAGCCTGATTGACGACATCTATGTTAACCGTCCCAATGGCCGAAAAACCAAGGCTGTCCTTGATGCGATAAGTAAAACTATCCGGCCCCACGTAAACGCTGTGGGCGTTGTAAATGATTAAGTCTCCCTGGCCGAATGACAAAGTGCCGTGGGATGGCGACTGAACAATGACATCGAAGAATATGGTATCCCCGTTAGGATCGGAATCATTAGCCATCACGTTGGGGACTAACTGCTTCGAGCCATGAATGGTGTAACTGTCGTTCGCCGCCACGGGAGGATCGTTGACGACGTTGATGCTCACAGTCGCAAAGGTGGATTCGTTTCCGAGGTTGTCGCCGATGCGATAGGTGAAGCTGTCTGGCCCCACATAGTTGCTCGCCACGGTATAAGTAATCGCCCCGCCCGTGCCGAACGATAAGAATCCGTGGGCAGGCGACTGGCCAATCACATCAAAAAATATTGGATCACCGTCGGGATCAGAATCGTTTGCCAGCACGTTAGGACTTAACAGCGCCGACCCGTGAACGGTGTAAGGCCCATCGTCCACTGCCACGGGAGGAGAGTTAGTGATTGAAGCGCTCGCGCGAAACTCACGGCGCGTGTGCGCTGGTAGGGCAATAAGGGCAGAGATAAACAAAAAACCGATCAGGGCGATAAGGGAGCGTGAGATTCTCATGTGCTTTCTCCGTGAGTAAGATCGGAAGCAAGACCTTCTGTGAATGATTGTTGAGCATTCTCGTGACGTTACTGGGCCTTTGAGTTTGAGAAGCGCGCGGAGTCTACATAACCTGCGAGGAGACTGTCAACGGGTTTTACATATACGTTTTGGCTCCAATTACGTGAAGAATTCCGACAACTGCTAGTAGGGCAATTCTTAATGAGCGTTTGCACCTTTAGAGGCTATTAAGAAAAAGTTTTTCAGGCGAGACTAGGAGAAAAAACAAAAGACGATACAGAACCGAGAGCGGTAGCGACCGGCTCGGACGCGCAACGATCTTTGTATACGAAGCGGGAGCGCGGACATCTTGTCCGCATACACTGGATGCCCTTTTACGCGGCAACGAACTCTTCATCCGAAACAGGCAGGCTGTCATCCGGTTTCACATCGAGCCAATGAAGCAGTCCTAAGCTTCGAATTGTTGACGCGATGGTTGGAACATCCAGTCGAGTCGCGAAACTGATTTCCAATGGTCTTTGGTTGGGAAGTTAATGATCTGGGGAGGAAGCAGTCGCTTGTACAAATAGGGCACGCCTGGCCTAACTTCTTTGCGCTCGCATCGCTTTACATAATCTTCGAACATGTCCGGAAAGCGGTTCTTGAATTCCAGTGCGATGCCCTTGCCCATTACTCCGACGCAATTCACGGTATTGATCAGAGTTTGAGCCTGCGATTGCAGAATATCTGCGACCAGAATCTTCATAAGCGTTTACCAGAAGAACATATCACTCCCTATGCGCACTGGCTCGTTTCTTACACCACGACACACTAAAGTTCGTCGGACGTGCTTGTCGGATTCAGAAAAGTAGTTTAGGCGAGATTAGGAGAGAAAACAAAAGACCGAGCGGCCGAATTGCTTTGAATTATTTCTTCGGTCCCAAAATAAAGCGCGCGCGTTCCGTCCGCAGCATCTCGTAGGGCGTCATGCACTTGATACCGAGTCCAATGCAAGGCTCGGGAATCTTGATCTTCTTGGTTGAAGTTGAGGCCTTCTCGTGCGTAACGACCGTATAGCCGTGCGCGAGCGCGTGAGCGACCAAATAATAATCCGCGACTTGAAGAAAGGTACTGACTGCCGCTGGCTCGTAGCTTTGACTAGTTGCCCAGCCACTGACCACACTGAGAGAGCCAAGCAACTTGGTGTCTGGCTTCAGAAAAAAGTCTTCTCCTCGGTCAGAAGCCCATACTGCAAGCTCATCGGCAATTGCAAGAATTTCGTCGCCGACTTTCTCGATGCTGAACACTCGCTGCGCGGCGTTGCCCTCGACGAGCCAGTCCCAGAACGCCGGACAAAAGTCGAGACCATAGTGCAGGTTCTTTGCCTGAATGAAGACGTTGGCATCAAGCAAATATGCCATCACACCACCACTCCCAGGCTACGCCCCAACTTCTTGAAAGTTTCCAGCTTTGCGAAGCCCAGCATCCGGAAGGCGTCGCGATGCAGTGTCTGCCCCTCAAGAGTGCTGATGACGAGTGCCCTGGCGAAACGTTTGCTCACACGGGCTGCTTGCGTCAGATAAAAGTTGCCGCCGCTGCCCTTCGAGATTGCGAGTATTCGTTTGAGTTCCTTTTCGTATTGGTCCCAGAATTCTTGCTTAGTGAGACCCCCGGCATCATGAATCCGCCGCAGGATCACCAGCGTGCTCACCTTGAAGCGTTTCGCCAGACGGTCGAGCTCCGATCGCAAGTTCAATCCGTCGTCATACTCTTGCTTTAGAACACCGAGTGGAACCAGAAACTCGGCGGCGACTCTGTTGCACCATTGTTCGACTTGATGCTCCGGAACTAACAAAGCCTGTGAATCCGATACGGCAGACTGCCCCAGCCAGATGTGCGCTAGTTCATGGGCGAGCGTAAACATCTGAGCGGCCTTTGTGTCGGCGCCATTTATGAATACGAGCGGTGCAAGATTGTCCGAAAGCGCAAATCCGCGAAATTCATCCGGATCGAGTGGGCGGTAGTTATTATTGAGAACCACGCCGCTGCACATGACCATAATTCCCGCTTCATCTGCTTGTGCAATGAAGACTCGGAGAGCATCAGTCCAGGTTGGAATACGCCGGCGTTCTTCGATATCAAAGCCCAAAGCGTGACGCATGATTGCCGCAGTCTGCTCGACGCTGTTATCCAACCTCGCCGATCCAACACACGAGAGCGGCGACTCTCGCTCGGATCGAGCAAAGTCGCGATACCACTCCTGGCGCTGCTGGCAAACGTAAATCATGTCGAGGAGGTCCGGGCTCGGACGTGCAATCCGTCTGTTTCGGATCGTTCGGAAATCAGGGATGGGAATTTTTTCAATGGGTGGCTCCGCAAGAAACAAAAACCCAACCGGTGTATGCGTTGCCTTGGCGAAGTCCTCGACTTGTTTGAGCGTTGGCTTCGCCTTACCTTGTTCCCAAGCGGTGAGCTTCGGGAAGCGGTGCGCAAGCGCATCCGTGTCGTAACCCGCGCGCTCGCGGGCCCAGCTTATTAATTCTGGTTTGACCTCAACTCGGATCATTAGATTCGTCCAGCTCGTCCACGTCCGACAAACTTTTTAGTTTGTCGTGGCGTAAAGAAACGAGCTGATTCAAGAGTCGTTGTGTTTTGTTTTCTCTCCTAATCTCGCCTAAACTACTTTTCTGATCTACAAGCAGAAAAAAGTCAAACTCCCACCTCGTAAATCTTCAGAACCTCGTCGCCGTAATGGTTGATGACTTTGATCGCAATCTTGCCGGTCTTCGGCGGATCAAATGGGCGGCTTGTCGTTTTGTAGAGCGCTGACCATGCGGATTCGTCGATTTCAGCGCGGAGGGCACGCCTCAGATTCTCGTATGGTTCGTCTGCGCCGAGAAAGTAGGCGTGACGAACGAAGAAGCTTTCGCCGTTGTAGTCTGTATCAATGAACCAGCAGGCGAGATCGTCAGTAGAGGATGAGCGGATTTCGCCAGTGGTTGGATCGTAGATGTCGAGACCTTTGATTTTGACAGTGATCTTTCCATCTTCTGATTCGCGAATGTCGACGTCAGGCTCTCCAAAGACCATGAAGAGATTTCCTGCACCGGTCTTCTTCAAGAGCTCATCACCCATCGCGAGGTCAGGATTCATCCGAGTCGGAAGTACGGTGAGCTTGCCGTAACGCTTGGCTTCTTCGGCGACATGCGGATCGAAAGCGAAACCACAAACGACCAGCAGATCGAAGCCAATGCCTTGCACTGCTTCTTTCGCCGCTTCCTTCACTTGCTGCGGACCAACTGTTCCGTGTTCAGGCCCGATGGAAATAGCCACGCGCTTTACTTTGCCATCGGTGTCGGTGAATGTGCCGACTGCATTTATCCAGGAACCCGCGTAAGGTTCGAGTGAATCAAAAACGAGGCGCTCTTGCTTCCGCGTATTTTGGACGCCCGCTTTCTTAAGGTTGTCGAGGATCATCGAGGCGAAGTCTTGCTGTCGCTGTGCCTCTTGCGTAGAAACTGTCCCGTCCATGTTTTCATCCGCGGCAAGTACGCGATGAGGGGAGAGGCTTTCCACGGTAAAAGGACCAGTCACGCGGATGCGTTTGTTGTCTTCGTAAGGTTGGTCATAGAGCAATTCGGTGTCGGCGTGGCGGGCGATGGCGAACTCGATTTCCTCCCGCGTCATTCCTTCGTTGATATCCGGATTGTTTGCGATGGATTTGAGCGTGACGTGCGGCACGCGCTTGTACACGAAGCCTTTCTTGATGTCGCCATCGGTTTTGTATTCTGGCGGCATTCTACCCGTCAACTCAGCTTCCTTATTGATGCCTTCGGGCGAGTCGGAAAGCAAATAGTAAGGGAATTTAGCGGCCATCAATCGCGTGCGCGCTAGCGCGATCGCAACGCGGCTCGTGTCAATCGTGATCCAACGCCGTCCGCACTGTTCCGCCACGACCGCGGTCGTGCCGCTGCCGCACGTCGGGTCGAGCACCAAGTCCCCTGAGTCGGTCGTCATCAAGATGCAGCGCTTTACTGCTTCAACTGCGGTTTGAACAACATAAATCTTGGGATCGACGCGGCTCTGAATTCCGCCAATGTCCATCCACGCCGCATTCAATGGCACAGCGGGAAAATCGTCTATAAATCGGATGTATCGCAATGAACCTTCCGCAGCGTACAGACGATTCGCCAGCGCGAGTTTTGCGAGTCCACTCGGTGTTGTCTTGTAAGTGCCACTGTATTCCTTACCGGAGTAAGTAAACGCGTAGAAGGGATTGCCCTGACTTGTAAGATTGTCGTCCACCCAAAAGCGTGAGCCTGGTGGCACCTTCACTTCGCCAGAACGTTCGGCAGCTGTGAGTGATCTCGTCTCGCCGTTTGGCAACATGATTCGAGTGTATTTGGATGCGCCGGCTTCGCCTGCTTCCTTTGGCGAATTCAATTGTCGATACTTTGTTTGCTCGCGGTCTTTTCCGTACCAAAGAATATAATCACAGATGCCTGTCAGAAAGTTGGTTGCGTAGCCGCTTGTTTTCGCAAATGAAATCTGCGCAATGAAATTCTCACTTCCAAAAACTTCATCAATCAATGCGCGCACGAGATGGACGTTTTCATCGCCAATCTGTACGAAGACACTCCCGCTCTTCGTTAGCAACTCATGAGCGATACGAAAACGGTCGCGGAGGTATGCAAGATAAGAATGGACGCCGAGTTTCCAGGTGTCGCGGAAAGCACGGATTTGCTCGGGTTGACGCGTTGCATCCTCAACCTTGCCGTCTTTAACCTCACGCTTACGCGTCGACACTTGCCAATTTGAACCAAACTTTATTCCGTAGGGCGGGTCGAGATAAATCATCTGCACCTTGCCACGCAGTCCCTCTTTTTCCGCCAAGCTCGTCATGACAAGTAAAGAGTCACCAAGAATCACTCTGTTTGACCAACGCGGCTGGCTTTGCGTTTCGTGACTATAGAAATCAACCTTGCGCGCGAAATCGTCGTCAATTCCATTGAAGTCACCGAACAGAGTCGACTGAAATCCTGTTTGCTTGGCAGCGACGGCGTGCTCTTTCACGGCGGCGTGGGCGCGAAAATCTTCGATTAAAGCCTGCGGATGAATCTTTTCCTGGATATAGATTGGCACTATGGGAACTGAGAGATCATTTTTGTCTTGATCGTCTTTCCCCTTCCAAACGAGCTGCGGATCGAGCGAGGGATCGCGAGGATAGAGCAGTTGCTTTGGCTGCGCTTCGTCTTCCGAAACGAAATCGCGCAACTCTTCCGTGGGGATATTCGCGCGTTTGTCGCGGTGCTTAATCGACTCCACCGGCGTTCGCTTCGTTTTCTTTTCTTTTGCCATTTATGAATCTTTAGGCAACAGCCGATGCCAACTTAGAAAGAGATCGGCATCTCATCCCAGGTACGACCATCGAGTGTTCTTCCAAATTTCTTCTTCCAGACGCCACCCCACTGCTTGAAGAAGAAAGGAACGTTCGCCTCAATACACTGATCGCGAATAGATGTGACCCATTCTGAACGCATCGGGCGAGCACCGGGCCCAGATTCGCCCCCGACTATTACCCAATCAATTCCGTTAAGGTCAAGACTATTTAGCGGACCAAGTAGCGGCTCCAGCGAAAGAAACTTAATTGCTGCTCCTGTCTGGCGCAAATGGTCAATACGGTACGCGTACGCGTCGTTCTCAACACTAACACCCATCCAAATATTCTCTGACCATGGTAAATCTGTACTCAGAGTTAACAATCGATCAGCTCGTTTCGTTAATACTTGGAACCGATGCCAGTGCGCTCTACGCATGACATCGAATGCTCGGAGGATAAAATCCCGCGGCACCCTAGCGTGAAACATGTCGCTCATCGAGTTGACGAAAATCGTCTGCGGTTTCCTCCATCGAAGCGGGAGCTCCAGCGCATCTTCATGCAATGTTAGCGAGAACGCATTAATGTAATTCGACTGTCCCATTGCCTGCAGGCGAAGGGCCATCCGCTCCGCGTAACAATGCTTGCAACCAGGACTGATTTTGGTGCAGCCAGTGAGCGGATTCCACGTCGATTCGGTCCATTCGATGGAGGATTTCTGGCCCATTAGGATTTTCCTCGATCGCGGTACTTCTTGAAGATATCGTTCACGATTCCGACGCCCGTCTTATTCGGAGAAGCGAAGTATAGATAATACACGAGCGCGCCTTGATCATTCCTCATGGGCATCGGGGGCGGCACATATTTGAAACCTGCGATCTTCTGAAGTCGCTCTCTGAAAGCCTCTGCGACGGTTGCATTATCCGCCTTTCGTTCGATATCGCCGAAAAGGCCAGGTTCTTTTGTGTAGGCAATTTCGCGCCACGAGTGGTCACCCCAGGCCTTGTCCATACGGCGGACTTGGGCCGCCGGTACCCGATCTGGATTGCGCCACAGGACATTCATGTTTGCATCCATAATCATGAAATTAAAAAATATTTCTACTGACTTCATCTTGCCTGCTTTCTCGATCACATTCCAATCGACTGTAAGGGAATAGGGGTCGAGTAGACAGAGCGCGCGATGAAAGTCTTCGTAGCGGCAGCGAGGAAACACTCTTTCGATCAGAAGTTTGTTTGCATCCTCGTCGTAGATTTGTACGTCCGATCGTGAACCTACTAGTCGACGAAGTTCTCCCGCTTTATCGCCGTCCAAGTCAACCAAATGAAATTCTGAAAATGGAGGCTGAATCAGTAGCGCATTGAGCGGACTACCCCGAACGAAGTCGCGTGTCGATTTCGAAATGTGATAACCAGCCCCAGCAAAAGCATCGATGTAAATGTGCTTTTTGATCGAGCGCTGAGCGTTCATTATTCGTGAATACGCGCTTGCATACTCACGGATGATGTCCAGCTTAATTTCCGACCAGTATCCGATTTCATCGTATCTGATTCTTGCCATGGTGAGGATTTGCCTCCTAGGGTGACGCGTCGGGTGGATAAAGCTCCCGGCGGATAAGGTTCTGGGCGTCCCACGGATCTGTTACTTCAATGAATCGCCAGCGCCCGAACCCACCGTGATTGTTTACCGCTGGCACCCAAAGCGTCTTGGCCGTGCTGACCTTCGCTGCCTTATCTTTCTTAGGCTCGCCGGAAACCTCGACGATTAGATTGAGCAACTCCTCGCGCCCATGCCCGTCGTCTATGATTGCGATAAAATCAGGTGTGTAGGCGTGCTCTTCTCCGTTGATTGTGTAAGGAATCGTGAAACTGAGATTGTGGTTTTTCACGTAACGCACAACCTCGTTCATCTCCTCCAACGTTTCTGCCATCTTCTGTTCCCACGATTCTGTGTGCGCTACCACGTGCGAAACGTGACACTTATCAGCACGCGTCGCATATGTTGGTCTGATGGTGTCAAAGTCAACGTAGCGAGTCGAGCCAATAGTGTCATATGGCCGAAGGATTGGTTTTAGTGTCGGAGCTCCAGATTGAGCGCTCACAATCGCTTTGTAGATTCTGTCAGCCGCATCGTGACTGAACTCGGCCAACAACAACAGTTGCGGAAATGTATTATCTCTTAAGGTGAGACACTGGATCATCCAGTTTTTGGTAATCTTTAACAACTGAGGGAACAACCACGGCCGATCACCGCCTTCGTCGTCGCGGAAATATTTCTCCAGCGTTCGCTTTGCCAGGACGAATGCCACTTCATTTTCTCTCCGGCGTTTTAGATCATCGAGCGTGTGCACGCTCTTTTCGCCCACGATTGGATCGAGATCAACGCGAGTCGGGATATCGGCAGTGGATAATGGGAATTTCGAATCCTCAGAGAATTGAGCTTCCAATGTCTCGCCCGGAATGTCATACCTATAACCCGCGACACGAGGAAAAGTAATCTCGGATTCGATTCTCTCTTCGAGTGCTCGCACGCGTGTCGGAACGGGACCGGGTGGCGGATCGACCGTGCTGCCGCTCGTAGGAATGAAAGAGAAAGGGACGCCGTAGACTTCGGCGTACTCTGCGGGAAACGCGTCAAAGGTCACTGAATGGCCGTTAACCTTTAGTGTCTGAGACTCCGTTGCATAGCTTCGCCGACGCAAACCGCGACCGACCACTTGCTCGCAAAGCAACTGAGTTCCGAAAGCGCGAACGCCAAGTATGTGAGTGACTGTGTTCGCATCCCAGCCTTCGGTCAGCATCGAAACACTAACAACGCATTTGACATGTTCACCGAGTCGGCCCTGCTTGCCAACGGTGTTCATGACTTCGCGAAGCAAGTCTTCATCCGTCAGATCTTCCGTGTCGCGTCCGGGAAAGCGAGCGCGATATTCGCTCTTGAACTCTTCGATCTCACGTGCCGCGACTTTCTTGAACTCATCGCTCATTGCCTCGCCCGATTCGAGTTGTTCGCTATCAACCAATATGGTATTCGGTCGATGCAGCCACCCGCCTTGGCCGTCATCGTTTCGGAAAATTGGCAGAGCGCCGGCTTGCGCGATTTTTTCTTCGCCGATCGGCTTTTCCCAACCGGCGATGTAGTCGTAAACGAGCTTCGAAACGTTGGTGTTGTTGCACACCGCAATGAACACGGGAGGCGTTATACCCTTTTCGTGTGCCTCGGCGTTCTGTTCCCACTTCGCATAATACTTTTCATAGTTGCTGTAAAGACTGTGCAGCGCGCCTTGCAGCTCAACCGGTAACTTTGGCTCGCCGCTGATAGATTCGGTCCCGCGTCCTTTTCGTGGTAGCGCCTCGCGAATGCGAATCCAAAGATCGCGATAAGTGGGCTGTTCCCCCAACATCGAATCATCTGCAACGGGTACGCGCGGAACTTTGACGATGCCTGATTCAATTGCATCGATCAGCGAGAAATCCGACGCAACCCAAGGAAAGAGTGTGCCTTCGGGCCAGCCCGAACCTCGGAGGAAAAATGGAGTCGCTGAAAGATCGTAGATTGCTTTTAGACCGATCTTGGCCTTAACTGCCTCAATTCCAGAGATCCAGACGCGCGCCTGAGCGTTTCGTTTTTCAGCTTCACGACGATCCTCACCTTTAAGTTTTTCGTCGTCGGACTCTGGCCTCCGGCGATAACAGTGGTGCGCCTCATCGTTAAGGACAACGACGTTCTTCTTGTTTCCAAGTTCTCGGCAGACGCGGCGGACCATCTGATCTGGCGTTTCGGTGAAGGTGTTGTTTGCGCCGTTTGACAGAATTGCCTTGGTGACCTTGGGAGCCTTAATCGTTTCTCGTAATTGAAGCGAGTGGAAATTGGTGATGACAATCTTGCACTGCTGAAGTTGCTCGAGCTCTTCGCCTGTAACGACATTAAGTTTGCGATAGTAGGTGTCAGGATCATTTGGCAGCAGGACTCGCAACCGATCTCGAATCGTAATCCCCGGCGTGATTATGAGAAACGCATTTGAAAATCGCGCGTCTTTGGGATTCGCCATTTTATTAAGAGCTTGCCACGCGATGATCATCGCCATGACTACGGTCTTGCCAGAACCGGTGGCCATCTTTGAGGCGATGCGAGGCAAGCCAGGGTTTGATGAGTCATTCGCAGTTCGAAGGTGATTGGCGATCCATGCGTCGCCATATTTATTCGCAACTTCGGTGACGTAAATAATAGTCTCCAAAGCCTCGGTCTGACAGAAGAAGAGCTTTCGTTCGCGATCCGGTGCGGTCCAATATTCCAGCAGTCTTCGTGTCGTCGAAGTGATTCCAACGCGGCCGCCCTTTTTCCACAGTTTCACGCGTTCACGAATGTCGTTGACTAACTTGTTTTCCTCAACTCTATCTTGCGTCCATTCGGTATCAAGGATTAACTGTTTACCCTTCTTCTTTGTCTTGGCGATAGGAATGAAGTAAGCACTTGACCGTCGGTCTTCGACAATCTGATTACTGATGCCTTCGTCAGTGAATTGAAAATGGCGAGTAGGCTCGTCGAATGGTGAGTTGATGATCGGATTTTCGATGACCACTTGTTTCATGCAACTCTCTTATACACCAATGAGGCACAAATCTCGCTTCCAGGTGGTGGCCTTCGTCTCCTGACCAAAGATGCTTATGTCGCCGATGGGTGCGGCGGTCAACGTGCGGGACGGAAGGCATATTCTGCCCTAAGTGACGAAGGATTTCCAGGCTGTTGGTGAAACTGAATGTGGGGTGGGGTTGCTAGCGACGAGCAGCTTAGCCCCTCACCCAACGGAGAGGGCAACAAAGCACACGCACTCTAGTCGCCGACGGCTTGCAAACGCGTGCGGGCGTGCGCGGTGGGTAGAGCGATGCGGAAGGTGGTGCCGCGGCCAGGGGCGCTTTCGACGCCGATGTGGCCGGAGTGTTCCTGAACTATGCCGTACGAGACGGCCAGGCCCAGGCCGGTGCCGCGCCCGACGCCTTTGGTGGTGTAGAAGGGATCGTAAATCTTCGCGACGTTTTCCGGCGCGATGCCGATGCCGGTGTCGGCTACTTCAACCACCAGCGAATCGTCTTCGCTGGACGTGGTGCGCAAGGTAATGCGGCCACCATCGGGAATCGCATCGCGAGCATTCAACAAGAGGTTGGTGAAGATCTGCTGGAGCTTGCCGGCATTGCCAAATACCAGGGGCGGATCTGTTTCATACTCGCGCACAAGCTCGATTTGATTGCGCCGCAGTTGCGGCTCGATAAGTTGAATCGTATCGTCGAGCACCCGATGGATATCGAGATCGGAAAACTCGGTGGCGCTGCCGGTACGCGAAAAGTTGAGCAGATTGTTGACGATATTCACCGCGCGATCCGCCTGACTCCTGATCTTTTGCAGCAGCGCGTGCTTGGGATCGGTTGCCGGCATCATCCCCAGCAACATTTGCGTGTACGAAGACACGCCCGTCAGCGGCGTATTGACTTCGTGAGCCACACCCGCAGCCAGCAGACCGATTGAAGAAAGCTTCTCGCGCTGTTGCAACTGCTCTTCCAAACGGATTCTTCCGGTGACGTCTTCCAGCACTACGAGCGCGCCGGTCTGTCCGGTCGAGTCACCCTGCAGTGGCGCCAGCGCGATGTTGAGCACGAGCGTGTGGCCCAGACGCGTCGCAGTGTGGAGCTTGTAGATGTTCCGCAGCTCTTGCAAACGCCAGCCGTCGTTGCCCAGCACCTGTTGGAGGGTATCCGCGAAATCTTCAGCGAAAAGTTCTTCAACGCGCCGGCCCATCGCTTCGCCGCGGCCGATGTCGAGAATCTCTTCGAGCGCGGAATTCACGTGCGTGATCCGGCCCTCGAGATCCACGGCCAGCAATCCGACGTTGATAGATTCGACGATCGACTCGTTGACCTCTTTCAAGAGTTTCAACTCGGCGGCGCGCTCTTCCTGTTCCTGATAGAGCAGGCTGTTTTCAATCGCCACCGCAACGTAGCCGGATACGGTGCGCAGGATTTCGACGTCTTCCGACGAGAGCAGCGCGCCGTCCGCCGAGCGTCCCAGGCCAATAACCGCAACCATGCGGCCACGCACGACGCAAGGAACGTAATAATGAAGCGAGCGACGAACGAGACCAGTCGTTTCGGGCACCATGTCGAGATCGTCCGTGCGCACGACACCGGTTTGCGCGGAGCGCACGCGAATCATCTCGCGAAAATCCTGCGGCACGATCATTTCGGAAGCGAGCCCGGCCGCGCGGGCGACGCGATAGCCGGAAGGGGCTTCGCGATCTTCGATGAAGATCGCGACGCGGCCGACATTCATCACTTCCTGCAGCCGGCTGACCAGCGAGTCGAGCAGCGGTTCGAGGGCCGTGGTCGCGGAAAGCGTGCGGCCGAAATCAAGCAAGCTGCTGCGCATGTCGTAGCGTTCGCCATAGAACAAACGGTCGACCCGTTCCTGCAGGAAGTTTTTCACCGGCGCCGCGATCATGACGATGAGGGCCATCGCCGCAATGGCAATCGCGACCCGCAGTGTGATTTCGCCGGAGCTTGTCGCTTCGGCATTGCCCAAAGCGTAAATGCCGCCGAGATAGACGACCGCGCCTATAGCCACCGCAATCGCCAGCGTCGTCACCGCGTAGACCGCAACGCGACGCACGACCAGTTCGACGTCCATCAAGCGGTAACGAACAACCGAGTAGCCGAACGAAAGCGGAATCAGAACCAGCGGCAAGACCGCGGCATCGGTGAGCCACGGGCCGCTCTGCGCGCCGAAGATATAACCGACGGCATACAACAAAGTGAACGGCGCGATCGCCAGAGCCGATCCCCACACGACCCATTTCAGTTGCTGCCTCACCACCGCTGTCTTTGCCGTTACCAGAGTCACAATCAGCAGCGCCGCACTGACAAGCAGCGCCAGCGAAAAATGAATGAAGCTCGCTTTGTAGAACCAGCCGACGAACGTTTCGGAAAAACTCGGGATGCGGCTAAGTATGCGGAGCGGCGCCACGGCGATCCCGCCGACGCGTAGCTCCATACCTATTAGCGCGTTGCGAAGAAAGACCCACGTCGCAAGCAAGAGCAGGATTATCGCCGGCACATACAACACGGTCGCGCGCCGGCGCCGTTCGGCAAACAA
Organism: Pyrinomonadaceae bacterium; assembly: GCA_041499185.1. GTDB lineage: Bacteria > Acidobacteriota > Blastocatellia > Pyrinomonadales > Pyrinomonadaceae > JAOAPY01. The sequence continues at coordinate 57,076 of JBGQJU010000001.1, forward strand.
TTGCTGGCGCGTCGGGTAAAGCGCGCAGAAATGCAGAAACAGCGGCGCCGCCAGAATGAATGCGGCATTGCGCAGAAACGCGATTGCCAGGTCCAGGTCCCGATAGGTGCCGATCGGAGTGAAGCAGTGATAGACGAAGGCCACCAGACAGAACGTCGCAAAGTGCAAAACGAACGGCGCGCGCCCGCCCTGCTTGAAAAGAACGAACAAGCCAACGATCAAATAGACCAGCCCGATCAAATTGATGTAGAGATCGCGCGGCGTCCATTTATTAGTCGCGCCCAGATTGTCGAGGTCGGCGTAGTAGTAACGGCTATCTTGCGGATACGAAGGCCGGTCGATCAGATAGTGGATCTCGCCGCCAACGCGCGCCTGGTCCAGATACATCTGGACGTCTCTGGCGTGCACAATCTCGTCTTTCTGGTCGTTGTTGACGACGGCCAGCAACCGATCGCCTGGCAGAATGTAAGCGCGCGCGGCCGCGGAGTTAGGCTCGATCGTTTCGGCAATGATGCCTTCTTTTGTTTCCGTCCATCTGACCCCATCCCACGCCGGCGTCTGGTTCTTTGTCCGCTGGGCAAAGTTCAACGTGCCGGCCGCAACGAGCAACACCGCCGCTATGAGCAACACCCAGGTTCGAGTTGTCAGGACCGTGCCCTTCACTGTCTCTCCCTCTTAACTTCCCTGGAGACAAACCAGTTGTCTAGGCAATAGATGTTCCCAAGACCTGTTAAAGACCATCTGGTGTCCGGCTGTCTTAGTAATGTGAGCGTCACCCTGCAATACCCTTCTTAAGCCGGACATTGTGGCGTTGTGTGCTGGGTCCGCCATGGGATTTTCGGGCCTGGAGCTGGGCCGAAACATCCAAGTTTTCGGAAGTGTCCGAGATCTTGGAGAAACCGAATCAGACTGCCTACAAGAAAAAGGGAGGAGAAAGCGAAGGAGAGGGAAAGCTCGTTTCCCTTGTTTTGCGTCTCCGCTTTCACTTCCCTTTCTTCTAAAACCTTAAGGAGATTCCGCCGCGCACCGAGCGCCGGTTGGTGCTGACCTGCGTCAGGATTTCTCCGTTGTCTGTCGTCGATTGGGCATCCAAAAGGTTACGCGCGTCAATCACCGCCTGGGCGTGAAGCGGCAGGCCAAATGTGGGCAGCTCCTGGGTAACTTGTATGCTCAACGAAGGATCGTAAACTGCCAGCCTTCCCGCAAATGGATCGATCGCGAAGACCGTGGCGTCACGCGAGAAGCGGAAGACGGTACGCACGTGCGTGCCTGTGCCGAAGCCCGCGCCCAATTGCAAAGCTGCCGTCTGGAAGAAACCGTTAGTGAAGACATCCGCCGGCGTCGTGATGCCGACTGGCGACAGGCGCTGTCCACGCCCGAAAGAGTATCCGGCGGACGCGGTCCACACGCGACTTAGGCGGCGAGTGTAAACCACCCGCATCCCACGCGCGGCGCCCTGTTGATTGGCGACGCCGATCAACGTGTCGCCCGCCGTCCCCGAAAAAGCAGACGACGGCGCGCTCAGTAGGCCAACTCCGCGACCTGATGTAGTGTCGAAGAAGGCAGTCGCTTCGACACTGGATTCGTTATCAAGAACTCTTTCGACGCCGACCTCGAACCTGCGGCTTTGGGCCATCACAGCGCGCCCGTCAACGAAAGCCACAGGCTGTCTCGCAGGTGCGGTGAAAACCGCTTGACCACCCTCAAGGCCGGCGACGCTCTGCGCCTGGTTTTCATCGCCGCCGGGAGCGTAGGCAGCCTTCACGCGAGTGCGGGCGTTTGCGTCAAACTGGACGCCGACTCGCGGACTGAGCGAGTGGGCGCCGCCGGCACCCAGAAAGCGCGAGTAATCAAGACCGAAAACTACTACTACGCCATCTCGCACGATCCACTCGTCAATCGCCCGCACGGAAACCTGACCCAGTCCGTCTGCGCGCTCTTCTTCCTTATTTTTCGCCAGCGCATTGCCGATCTTGATTCCGCCCACGCTCATGCCAATGCGATGTCGCTCTCCCGCGCGCATCAGGCCCGTCGCTTCAAAGCGCTGCGGTGCGCCGGCGCTGCCCGTCTGTCCCACAAATATGAGTTCGATGCGTTCGGTCGCCGGTGTCGCAAGCGCAAAATTCAATCCCACGACGCCGGCGCCAAAAGCATTATTCCCAACACTATTATTCGATGCGAAGTAGGTCTCGACTACGCCTTGAGTCCGCGTCTTCCTGCTGGTCTCAGATTGGTCCACAGCCGAGGCGGTAGCATCACTCGCCGGCGCGGACTGATCGTTCGCTGCTTCCTCAGCGGCGGCGATTGCCTTGAGGTCTTCGTCTTCCCCTTCCTGAATCTGGAAAATGGAGCGCCGGCTCTGGGCGGCCCGCAAGGTCCACCTCACGTCGTCGCGATCACGGCGAAGCTCAGGCAAAGTCTTGCCCGATCCAGCTCGCTCGAGATTGAAGCGGTAGACAAGTTCCTGAGACGCGCGCACCTCAACCGAAGTGAAGACGACTTCGTTAAAGCCTTCGGCGATCGCCCGAATGCCATAACGACCCGGCGAGACTTTGGTGGTGAATCTTCCATCAGCGCCGGTGCGCGTCTGTTTGATTACTTCGTTGGCGCCATCTTTGAGCAGCGAAATAACAGCTCCGGCGAGTGGGCTTCCCTTACTGTCCCTGACCGAGCCGGCGATCGTCGCCAGCGCGGCTTTGTTTCCGAAAGCCAGAGGCGTGTCAAGCGCCAGCAGAGCTGAAACCACGACCAAGGCGAAACCGAAGCTTAAAACTTTTTTCATAGCGGCAAGACCTCCTGGGGCACAGTTCCGACAGGTCGGGAGCTTCCGCTCAAGCGATGAGCTGAGTTGGGTTGACGCAATTTGGGAAGATTCTCGCAAAAGTTCATCCGATTCAAGAGCACGCGCCCAAACCTGCTTACTGAAACACCGAGCCGATCCTGGCGAGGAGACTTTAACCGGAACCACTTCAAAGCAAGCTATTTTCCTCTATCGCCGCAAACGGTGTCAAGCAGATTGCCCTCAAGTGGTCCGCCTTTGCCGCCGGTTTTGTGGCGTGTTACGATGCGAGTTCAGAGCGTATCCGATGCCTTCGATCTCAATTAAGGGCAAGGACTCGCAAAGCGTTCATGATAGACGAAGTTCAATCCACGAAACTTGCCAACGGCATCTCGGTCTTGACGGAGCACATGCCGGGCCTCAGATCCATCACGGCCGGGATCTGGGTGCGACGTGGTTCGCGGCACGAGTCGCGCGAGCTGAACGGCATCTGCCACTTCATCGAGCACGCGGTGTTCAAAGGAACAGCGCGCCGCACCGCCCGCGATATTGCGATTGAATCGGATCGACTGGGAGGGAACCTCGACGCTTACACAACGCACGAGATGACCGGCTTTGCCATCAAGTTTGCGGACACGGCTTTGCCGCAGGCGTTCGATTTGCTCTCTGACATTGTTTCGCAACCCAGATTTGATGAAGACGATCTGTTGCGAGAACAAAAGGTCATCCTCGAAGAGATGAAGATGGTCGAGGACAGTCCTGAAGAGCTGCTCGGCGAACTATTCAATGCCGCCTACTTTCCCGACCATTCATTGGGCCGCCCGATCGAAGGCACGGTCGAGACCGTTACATCTTTCGACCACCAAAAGACGGTGGCTTTTCATGCGCGTGAGTTTTCCCGTTGCAATCTGGTCATTGCCGGCGCCGGCAACATTGACCATGGGCAACTAGTCGAACTGGCGGAACGCGCTTTTGCCAACGGCCAAGCGAGTGACGAAGCCGCGCCATCACAAACTGGACCGGCTGAGTCACCTTCGCCCGCGGCCCCGATTCTGATTGAACATAAGCAAGAGCTTGAACAGGCGCATCTGATCATTGCCGCGCCGTGGCCTTCAGCGAAAAGTGGAGATCGTTACGCCGCCAGCATGCTGGCCTCGATCGTTGGCGGCGGCACCTCAAGCCGGCTCTGGCAAAAGATCCGCGAGGAGCGCGGCCTTGCTTACTCAGTAGGCGCGGGCGGCAGCACTTTTTCCGACGTCGGAGTCTTTACAATCTACGCCGGGACTTCGCCTAAGCAGATGAACGAGGTCCTTGATCTGGCGCTCGTGGAGCTGCGCCGCATTGTGAAGGAGCGCGTCTCGAACGAAGAGCTGAGGCTCGCGAAAGACCAGGCCGTGTCGTCAATCCTGCTCGGCATGGAATCGTCGAGCGTGCGCGTGGGTGCGCTGGCACGCCAGGAGATTGTTCACGGCCGGCGCATTTCGCCTGAGGAGATAATAAAGCGGCTCGAGGCAGTCACGCCGGAACAGATTCAACAGGTCGCGCGCGCGTGCTTTACGTCCGAAGGAATAGCTTTGGGAGCACTTGGGAATCTGAACGGCTTTCACGTGGATCGCTCGCGACTGGAAATCTGAAGACTAAATGCATCAGCCACAGAGACACAGAGGCACAGAGAGACGGACTGAGCGTTTCTCTTGTCCTGCGGTTTTCTCTGTGTCTCTGTGCCTCTGTGGCGATTTTTTGAAGCGATGAAACTCACCGTTCTCGGCAGCGGGTCAACTGGCAACGCGGTTCTGATCGTCGCAGGCGAGACTCGAGTCCTGATTGACGCCGGACTGAGTGCCCGCGAGATTGTGCGCCGGCTGGCGCTCGTCGGTGAAGACGCGGCCCGCTTGAGCGGCATCGTCGTTACCCATGAACACGGCGATCATGCGGGCGGCTTGCGTGTGCTGCTCAAGTTGATTGACTGTCCGGTCTACATTTCCGCCAAGACGCGCGAAGCATACATCAGTGCGCGATTCAGCGTGAGTGGCGGTGAGGGTGGTGATGAACCGCGCAGGCGCGCTGCGGTGCTTCGCGACCGAGTGGAAGAGATCGAATCAAGCAAGGACTTTCGCGTCGGCGAGATCGATTTTCATCCGTTCACCATCCCGCATGACGCCGTGGACAACTTCGGTTTTACGGCCACGCACGACGGCGTGAAGATCGCGACGCTGATGGATTTCGGCCACATCACGACCCTCATCACCGAGCGCTTGCGCGGCTGCGCGGCTGTAGTGATCGAATCGAATCACAGCCGCGACATGCTCAAAGCTTGCGATGTTTATCCCTGGGAGCTGAAGCAAAGAATTCTGTCGCGCCTGGGCCATCTGTCAAACGAAGACATCGCCGAGTGGCTCGTTGATGGCTTCGACGGCACGGCACGGCACATAGTGCTGGCGCATCTTTCGCAGCGCGCAAACAATCCGTATCTTGCCAAGATTTCGGCGGAAGTCGCCCTTCAGGAACGCTCGCCGCTATTTCATGGCGACACACAGATCACGCTTTCGTTTCCGAAGGAGCCGACGCCCTGGATCGAGGTGTGAGAATGAGACTAAAGGCGACACGGCGACGCGAAGACGGGGAGACCCGGAGAGGAAGACTTTTCGAGCACTGTAATCGCGGTGCTTTCCTGTTGATGCTCTCGCTTGCCTTCGCTAGTTGCGCCTGCACGATGAAAGCCGGCCGCCACGGCATTCCGCCGGAAGTCGATTCAGCTATCGGCATGGTCAGCGACGACATCGCGGAAGGCCGTTACGAAAAGGTTTACAATGAAGCCGCCGCTGAATGGCGCCACGACGCGACGCTCGAACAGTCGAACGCAGTCTTCGTCACGTTGAAGAACAAACTCGGAAAGGTTGAAAATCGCGCGCTTCATTCGGCCAGCGAAGAGCACAACTCGAGCGGGCGTTTGCCGGGCCACTCGTTCGTTGCCTCGTATCAAACGAAGTTCGAACGCGGCGACGGCATGGAAACGTTCACGCTCGTCGAGCGTAATGGCCATTGGCTGCTGGCGAGATATTTTGTCAATTCGACGGCGCTGAAACAATAGTCCACAGATTACGCAGATTACACCGATTAGAAAGTCGTCAAGGCTTAGCGGCGCGCTTCGCGTCTTCCCAAGTTTCAAGCACTTTTTCGACTTCGTACCAAGGTGCTGCTTTTCGGCTTCCTTAATCTGTGTAATCTGCGTAATCTGTGGATAGATTCGAACCATGATCGATCGCTACACACTCGCAGAAATGGGCGCGGTTTGGTCCGAGGAGAACAAATTCCAGAAGTGGCTGGAAGTCGAGCTGGCCGTCTGCGAAGTGCACGCGGAGATGGGCACGATCCCGCGCGCGGCCCTCGATCAGATAAAGGCTCGGGCGAAGTTTTCCGTCCAGCGTATCAACGAGATCGAGAGGACGACGAATCACGATGTAATTGCCTTCACGACAAATCTTGCGGAATCGATCGGCGAGGCAGCACGTTACGTCCACTTCGGTTTGACTTCATCAGACGTAGTTGATACGGCCAATGCGCTGTTGCTGCGCGACTCCTGCGATCTGTTGCTTCAAAAAATCGATGCTCTGTCGGCCGTGCTCAAGCGCCGCGCGTTTGAGTTCAAAGACACGCCGCAAGTGGGCCGAACGCACGGCATTCATGCTGAACCGACGTCATTCGGCCTGACCTTCGCGTTGTGGTACGACGAGATGCGCCGCAATCGCGAGCGATTACAAAGGGCGCGCTGCGCGGCCGCGGTCGGAAAGATTAGTGGCGCGGTCGGCGCGTTTTCGCATCTCGATCCGATCGTGGAAGAGAAAGTTTGCGCCCTGCTGCACCTGAAGCCCGCGCTGGTATCGACGCAGATCATTCAGCGCGACGTTTATGCGGAATACCTTTCAACGCTGGCGATCATCGCGTCTTCGCTCGAAAAGTTTGCGCTCGCTGTGCGCCACTGGCAGCGCACGGAAGTGCGCGAGGCGCAGGAGCGTTTCACCAAAGGTCAGAAGGGTTCGAGCTCGATGCCGCACAAACGAAACCCGATCATTTCGGAGCGCATCTGCGGGATGGCCCGCGTGGTGCGCGCCAATAGCCTGGTTGGTCTGGAGAATATCGCGCTCTGGCACGAACGCGACATCTCGCATTCTTCGGCCGAACGCGTCGTCTTGCCGGATTCAAGTATCGCCGTCGATTACCTGCTGCACAAAGCGGCGTCTTTGATCGACGGCCTCTTAGTCTATCCTGAGCGGATGCTGGAAAACCTGAACGCGACGCGCGGACTGATCTTCAGCGGCCAGTTGTTGTTGGTGCTGACGCAAAAAGGCGTCTCGCGCGAGACGGCTTACGAATGGGTACAACGAAACGCGATGAAGGTTTGGGACGAGGGACGGGATTTTCAGTCGGTGGTAAAAGCGGATGCGGACATCAGCGCGCATCTGTCCACCGCGGAGATCGATCACGCGTTCTCGCTGGACACGTATCTCAGAAACGTGGGCGCGATCTTTGAAAGGGTGTTCGCGGAATAGATCTTAGACCACGAACGATAGACGACAGACAGTATCGTCCATGGCCAATCGTCTATTGTCTGAAATCACTTGCTGACGATCTTCTCGGCGAAGTTCCCGACGACGGGTAATTTGAAAGTCTGACCTTGATAGGCTCTGTAACCCGAATAAAGCAGTCCGCCAAGCCAGATCACCATGAACGCCAGAAATGCGAGGAGATCAAGAATCCAAATCAGCGCTGCCAACGCGCCGGAGATTTGGCTGGCGATCACGCCCAGGATGATCAAAACGACCCAGATCGCAGTGAATACGATTCCTACAGCGACTGAGTAGAGCACAGACTGGATGCCGTGGAACCTGACGAACTTGTTGTCCTTGTCGATGAAGAAATCGATCAAGCCGAGTATGCCGATAGGATACCCGATGGCCGCCGCCAGATTCGCATCAAGACCGATGGCCGACTTGCCGGTGGCTGGATAGTTTTCCATAACTTAGGTTTCTCCTGTTGGGTCGAAGGTATCAGAATCTTGTAGACTCAGTTCCGCCGCGCGGCATTGAACCTTGTCTGACCGGAATCTTGCGCGCAATGCCAACGAGCGAGATATTATGCTAACAGCTACACATCGCGCAATCTTTGCTCTACTATTTTTCGGGAGCACGAAATCTGATGAAAGCCAAAGTCTATGTGACTCTTAAGCCGGGCGTTCTTGATCCACAGGGCAAAGCGATCCAGCATTCAGTGGAATTGCTGGGTTTCGCTGGTATAGCGGACGTGCGCCAGGGCAAGTATTTCGAGATCGCGCTCGACAATTCACTGCCGGAGGACCAGGCGCGCGAATCCGCCATGCGGATGGCCGCCGAGGTGCTTTCCAATCCCATCATCGAAGACTACCGCGTGGAGATCGAAGCGTGAAATTCGGCGTTATTGTGTTTCCCGGATCCAATTGCGATCACGATGCCTATCACGTGATCTCGAAACACGTGGGGCAGCCTGTGGACTTCATCTGGCACCGCGACACGGACCTCGGCAATTACGATGCGGTGATCATTCCGGGCGGGTTTTCGTACGGCGACTACCTGCGGGCCGGAGCGCTCGCGCGTTTTTCGCCGGTGATGAATTCGGTAAAGAAGTTCGCCGAGAGCGGCCGCCTCGTGCTTGGTATCTGTAACGGCTTTCAGATTCTTTGCGAGGCAGGACTCTTGCCCGGCGCCTTGATTCGCAACCGCGGTCTGCATTTCATTTGCGAACATGTCTTTGTGCGCGTTGAAACTTCCGACACTCCGTTTACAAACGAACTACGACGCGGCGTCGTGCTTCGAGTTCCCATCGCGCACGCCGAAGGCAATTACGTTTGCGATGATGCAACACTCGCCGAGCTGAAACGAGAAGACCGGATCGTTTTTCGTTATTGTGACAAGGATGGCAAGGCAACCGACGCCGCGAACCCGAATGGCTCGCGCGACAACATTGCCGGCATCTGCAATCGCGGGCGCAATGTGATGGGCCTAATGCCGCATCCCGAGCGCGCGTGCGAAGACCTGCTCGGCTCGAGCGATGGCCGCGACATCTTTCGTTCGCTGGCTGCCACACTCGCGGCAGTGGCTTGAGTTTGCTTTTAGTTTTTTAAATATACTGCTAAGGAGACGCTATGAAAAACCATCCGGCTTGGCTCGCTGCCAGCCTTCTCGTGTTCGTGGTCCTGGCCTGTTCCACTTCGACTTCAACCGGCCCCATTTCGGATCTCCACATGGCGAAAGACAATGGTGGAGATCCTGGCGCCGAAACAAAGACGTTCAGCCCCGGCGACCGAACGGTTCACTGCGTTGCTAAGCTGAAGGAAGCAAAGGACGGGACCAAGATCAACTTTGCGTGGTGGGCAGTGGATGTTGAAGGGTCGAAGAACGAGAAGCTCAAGGACCTCGACTACACCACGAAGGGGGAAGAGAACATCGTTCATGCCCACCTGACGCCGCAGCGTGACTGGCCGAAGGGCAAGTACAAATGCGAAGTGACCGTCAACGGCAGCGTCGCCAAATCGGTCGAGTACACGGTCGAGTAGTGGGAATGAAACGTCTGTTACCTTTCGCAATCATCGTCATCGTGCTCGGCGGCGCGGTCGCCGGAGGTTGGTATTGGTGGCATGCCGCGCAGAAGAGCGCTCCTGTGTCTAACGCACCTAACGCTGGCATGCCTCCCGTTTCGGCTTCCTCGCCAATGCCCGGGGCCGAGCCGCCGCACATTCGTGGCCCCGAGAATGCGCCGGTGACGCTCGAAGAGTTCGGCGATTTTGAATGTCCACCTTGCGGCGCGTTCTACCCGACCCTCAAGACGATCGAGGGCGAGTATGGACCACGCTTGCGCGTTATCTTTCGCGAGTTCCCACTGACGCAGATGCACCCACACGCGCTCTCCGCCGCACATGCCGCCGAAGCAGCGGGTGTGCAAGGCAAGTTTTGGGAAATGCACGATTTGCTTTACGAGAACCAAAACATCTGGAAGGACGCCTTTGACGTCCGTCCGATCTTCGAAGGCTTCGCCGGCAGAATAGGGCTGGATGTTGAGCGCTTCAAGCGGGATCAGACTGGCGATATTGTCGATGCGCGGATTACTCGGGACGGCATCCGCGGACATTCGCTTGGTGTGAACGGCACGCCGACGGTTTTCATCAATGGTCGCGAAATCCCCTACGAACACTTCAACACGCCGGAAGGTTTGCGCGCGGAAATAAACAAGGCCCTGAGTGTCACTGGTCCATGAGCACTCAGAAAGATCGCCGAGCGGCAACACTTCACGCAGTGGCGGCCTTCGTCGCTTTGATCGGTCTCGCCGATGCGATGTACCTAACGGTTGAGCACCTCACCGGCCAGAGCGTGCGCTGCACCGTTATCTCCGGCTGTTCAGAGGTGCTCAGCAGCCCGTATGCAACCGTTCGCGGTTATCCACTGGCGTTGCTTGGGGCGATTGCTTACTTCACAGTATTCAGTCTTGCCACTCTCGCCGCATTCGGCTACCCGCTTGTCAGCAGGTTGCTTTTGCTCGTTGTCACGTTGATGTTTTTGACTACGCTCTGGCTGCTTTATCTGCAGGCCTTCGTCATCCATCACTTTTGCCAGTTCTGTTTGCTATCCGCGCTCGTGACCACAACTCTGGCAGCGCTTGTCGCGATCGCCTCGCGGGTTGCGAACAGGCCGGAAAGCTCTTAAACACACGAAAAGAGATAGAGCGTAAATCGCCGCGAGGCGGAATCGCTGCTGCGATCCCGCCTCCCGCGCCGCCACTCTTCTTTCTCCCCCCGGAAGAGTGGAGGACTACTTTATTCGACTCACTGCCGGCCAAAGCGCTGGCGGTACTCCGCGGCGGTAACGAACGCTTTGACCATGCCCTGATAGTTGTCGCGCGATTCGTTGAGCTTCTGAACCCAGAATTGATAACCCGCCTCGTCCGGATTGCGACGCAGATAGCCGAAGTACTGCATCAGCACAAACGCCGCGTCGTACTGTTGATCGTTGAGGTCTTTGTTATCGACAATCTCCCTGAGGATCTCGCCGCGCCGGCGCCGGTTGTTGTCCAGATCGTCCACCTGTCTCTGGCGCGTCGCCGGATCGGGTTCGACTTCCGCGTTGCGATACAGCTCGTTGACATAGTCGTCGTTGCTCAGCCGGTCGTATTCGGCATGAAACTCCGGACGGTTGGTCCAATCGTCGGCAAACTTTTGCCGGCTGGTCTCCACGCCATTGGCAATCGCGTTCCGGCTAATTTCCTGAACGTGGCCCATGAAACTTCGATACTCCGGCCGTCGGGCGAATGAAGCCTTTTCCAGCTTCGAGACAAAGAAGCCCGTATCCTGAAATTCTTGCGAGATGTAGAAGGCGGCCGACACTTCCGTCCGCTCGCGATCGAGACACTGAACATCCTGACCACAGTCGTCGAGTTTCTTTGACCAATAGTCCATTCCGCCTTGATCCGGTTCGCGATTGAGAAAGTCGTGATAGTGCTGGCGCACAAAATCGCGATGGTCGTCGATTGGGTTTTCAACTTCGCCTTCCACATCGTCATCATCGATCTCCAGCGAGGCGCGGGATCGCTGGCCCAACGCGGCGCCGCCGGTCGGGTTTGACAAAACAGCCTTTGCCTCGCGTACGCCCTGAACAAAACTGTTCTCAGTAATCAACACGACGAAGGACTTGCTGGTGTCTCCCGGAGCGAAGGTAAGCGTTCCCGAAGTGAAGGTAAAATCCGTTTGTTGCGATGCCGTGTCCGTACCATCCTCATCGGCGCCCACGCTGTAGTCGACCGTAACTGTGCCAGTGGTCACGCCGGTGCGGGTAACAATTACCGTGACGCTGCCGGCGCCTTCGGGCACTTCGAAACTGGAGCGGCTGAATTGTAACGTCGTCGCCGCCGGCGGGTTGCCGCCATCGAACGCCAACGCCGCAGGCTGCGATAAGAGCGCCAGGGCGCAAACAAGAGCGGCCATACCCAGCAAAGCAAGGGTTCTTGACCGGACCGTTACCTTAACCGCCGGGGAGGACGTGCTCTGAAGTAATCCATTTGATCGTTCGCGTTTCATCTTTCACTACTCCTTATTCTTGCGGCGTGTTCCACAGTCACAATCGCGCCGAACTCTTGTGACCACTAAAAAGGTTAAGTCTTGGGGAATTCATCTCGCCCTAACAGTTCAGCGAGAGCTTGAGGAAATACATTCCGAGCAAAGATTTTTTCGGGCCAGATCGAGCGGAACGGCGGGCTAGACAAAGAAGATGGCCCAACCTATGCTGGCAGCGCGAGAAAGCGCAGACTGACAGGATGCAACAGAGCGACAAGCAGTTGTTGCTGGCGTGCCGGCGTGGTGACGAAGCCGCTTGGGAGGCGGTCATTAACCGTTACCAACGACTGATTTATACGATTCCGCGGCGCGCGGGCCTTGACGAGGATCAGGCAGCGGACATTTTTCAGGAAGTTTTCACGACGCTCTTTGAAAAGCTGAACGAAATCGATCAGCCCGAGCGATTGCAGGCGTGGCTGGTAACGACCGCGCGCCGCAAAACCTGGCGCGTGATTGTCAAAGCGAAAGACTCCCGCGGTACGAAGGGAGACGAGGAAGACAGTGAACATGAGCTGGCAAGTCTGCCCGACAATGCGCCGTTACCCGACGAGGTTTTGCAGCGTCTGGAGGAGCAGCAACGCGTCCGCACGGCAGTCGGCGACCTCGATGAGCGCTGCCGAAAGTTGATCAATATATTGTTTTATACAACTGAGCCGCCGCCGTATGCCGAGATTGCCAGATCGCTGGGGACTTCCGAGGGCAGCATCGGGCCGACGCGGGCGCGCTGCCTCGAGAAGCTGCTGCGTTTGCTGGATCAATGACTCTAAATGTATTTTGTGCCAAGCAGTGGGCACTGTTGCATTGGAAAGGCAAAGCGCCTGGCCCGAAAGGGTGCAAACGATGAACGCTTCATTTCAACATATTCCATTCGTCAAACTCGCCGATCTGGCCGAAGAGCGAATGCCGAAGGACGAGCGCGCGGCTGCTATGGCTCATGTCTCGGCCTGTTCCCGTTGCGCCACTGATCTGGATCGACTGGGAGAGTTGATTAGCTGCATGCGGACGGACAGCGGCGAGGATGCGCCCCGGGATGTGATTGCGCACGCGATAAATATTTTCCGCCAGCGCGACGCGCAGCCTTCACTGCTGCGACGTATTGTCGCCGCGCTCAATTTCGACAGCCTGACGCTCGCGCCCGCGTTCGGCCTGCGCTCGGGCGAGGCGACGACGCGGCAGCTTATCTATGAAGCGGCAGAGCACGATCTTGACTTGCGCCTGCAGCCGCAGGGTGACAAGTGGCTGGTTGTCGGTCAAGTATTGGGCGCAGGCTGCGCGGGTGGACGCGTGGAATTGCAAAGCGACAACGCCTCAGCAACGGCGGAGCTAAACGATCTGTGCGAGTTTAGACTTTCTTCCGTTCCCTCAGGCAGCTATCGTCTGCGATTGCGTCTGAAAGATGTGGAAGTAGAGGTTTCAGAACTAAAGCTCGGGAAATAGAATGCAGCGTGCAGAGCTGTCGGCGCGTCTCGTCGAAGCGAGCAATGCCGAGCGTGAAGCGTTGCTCAGGGAAAACTCTGAGCTTGCCGACGTTCAGCTTGCCTACCTGCTGAAAGATACTTGCCTCGACGGCTGGAGCGGCCAAACTGCGCGCGCGCTCGGCGCTGCCGCTGCTCTGCAATCTCTCAGCCGACTGAATCACGATCCCGAGATCGTCGCGCTCAGCCACTGGGCTAGTGGACTCGCCGCCCTGGTTCGTGGGCAGATGGAGCAAGCGATCGAAAAGCTTGATGATGCCCAGTCGCTCTTTCTGGCTTTAGAAAAAGTTCACACGGCCGCTGCCACTCAGGTAAGCAAACTGATCGCGCTGGCCATGCTGGGTCGGTACGACGAAGCGATCCGGTGCGGCCTGCGCGCTCGTGAAGTCTTTCTCGCTCACAACGATCCGCTCGCAGCCGGCAAGATCGAACACAACGTCGGCAACATCTATTTCCGCCGCGACCAATATCCGCGCGCCGAGGAATTTCAGCGTTCGGCCCGCGAGCGCTTCCTCGCCGCCGGCGATCAAATCCAAATCACTAAGATCGAAAACAGCCTCGCGCTGACACTATCGGCCCAGCACAAGATCCGTGATGCTGAACAACTCTACGAACAAGCCCTGGCGCGCGCCGAAGCAGTCGGCCTGCTCGCCACGCAAGCCGAGATCGAATCCAGCATTGGCATGCTCGCCTTGTATCAGGGCCGGTACGACCGTGCGCTCGACTTTCTCGAACGCTCACGGCGCAAATATCTGGAATTGAACATGCCGCACGTCTCAGCGATGACGGAGCGGGAGATTGCTGATGCGTATCTGGAACTGAATCTGGCGCCCGAAGCCGGCGAAATCTACGAACGAGTGAACCAAACGTTTTCCGATCTGGGGTTGCGTGCTGAAGAAGCGCGCGCGCTCCTCAGCCACAGCCGCGCCGCGATCTTGATGGGCCAAACCGAGAAGGCACATAGTTCGTTGGCCAAATCACGCGAACTTTACTCCGCCGAAGGTAACGCAGTCGGCGTCGCGATGGCGGAACTAACCCAAGCACAGTTGCTTTACGGCGAAGGAAATTATCCTGCTGCGCGCGACGCCGCCATGCAGTCGCAATCAATACTGGCCGCGGCAGGAACGCTGAAACATTCCCTGCTGGCGCGCTGGCTGACCGGTGAGTGTGCGCGGGCGGAGAACAGCCTGAATGAAGCCGAGTCGCGGTTGAAAGCCGCGCTCGCCGAGGCCGAATCGCAGGAGCAATCGGATCTTGCGTCGCGCTGCAATACTTCGCTGGGCCTGCTGGCGCAAACCGCGGGTGACCGCAGAGCGGCGGAGGGATTTTTCAAACAATCGATTGCGATCACCGAAGAATTGCGCGCGCCGCTGCCGGCCGAAGAGTTTCGCACTGCTTTCTTCTCCGACAAGCTGGTTCCTTATCACGCGATGGTTCGTCTTTGTCTCGAAGATGCAAACGATCGAGTGGCAGAGGCGTTCGGCTTTGTCGAACAAGCACGCAGTCGAGCGCTCGCGGAGGCCATGGGTGGGTCGGTACGAACAAATGTCGCGCCTCGCGATCAGTTTGAGGCGGACCTGATGGCTGAGTTGGAAGATTTGCGCCACGAATTGAACTACTTCTACCATCAGATAAACAAAGGCGTTAGTGGTGACGCCACGTACAGTGAAGGCGAGATGACCACGCTGCGGCGAGCGCTGCGCGAGCGTGAAACAAAGACGCTGGAGATCATGCGCCAGCTTCAGCATCGCGGCGAAGGAGGCTTTGCACAGGTTGAAGCATTAGATATCCCGGCGCTTCAGCGCGACCTCGGTGCGGACACAGCGCTGGTCGAATACACAACGATCGGTGACGAGCTGCTGGCGTTCGTCGTTACGGATCAAAGCATTGAAGTAGTGCGCCGGCTGGGCAGTGAAGCAACCGCAGCTTTGGAAGTCGGCCAACTGCGGTTTCAGATCGACGCGCTGCGTCATGGTGCGAAAAGAGTGCGCCGGCACCTGCCGGATCTGACGCGCCGGACCGAGCGGCATCTCAAGTCGCTTTATGATCTGTTGCTGAGACCGATTGAACCGAAAACGGGAACGCGCCGATTGGTCATAGTGCCGCATCGCGCCCTGCATTATCTGCCATTTCAAGCTTTGCACGATGGTTCCTCTTACCTGATAGAACGTCGCGAAGTCTCGTATTCACCGAGCGCGGTCATCCTCCGACAATGTCTCGGCCGCGATCGAAGAGCGTTGAATGGTGCGTTGCTGCTCGGGCTGTCCGACGAACAGACGCCCCGTGTGCGCGACGAGATCGATGCCTTGAAACCTTTGTTTCCCGAAGCTGTTGCCTTGTTGGACCGCGACGCAACCACCGAAGCATTGCGCCGGCTCGCGCCGTCCGCGGACGTGTTGCACCTTGCGTGTCATGGTCAGTTTCGTCCAGACAATCCGTTGTTTTCGTCTTTGCGACTTGGTGATGGTTGGTTGACGGTGCGCGATGCTTACAATTTGAATCTGCACTGCGAGTTGGTGACGCTGAGCGCGTGCGAGACCGGAGTCAGCGCCGTCAAGCCCGGCGACGAGCTGATTGGTCTCGCGCGCGGTTTCTTCGCGGCCGGCTCGCCTGCGCTCTTGCTCAGCTTGTGGTCGGTTGATGACGAAGCCACCGCTCAGTTGATGACTGAGTTTTACAAAGAGCTTCGCCAGAGCGGCTCGCCAGCGGCCGCACTGCGCCAGGCCGAACGGCGAATCATGGAAACAAAACCCCACCCGTTTTTCTGGTCGCCGTTTGTACTGGTAGGACGATGGTAGCGATCAGGCCTTAACTTGATTGCTGAAGTTTGGCGACTCTCCAACACTCTAAGCAATGGAGCAATGTGAATTTTTCCGAGCCAATTGCGAGTTTTTCCTTGGATCATGACTGATAAACTCGCAAGTCTCTTTCGAAAAGCCCATTTCTTCAGCCCATCCCCTTCTATCCTTCAGCGGCATTCCTATTGCCTAACTCGAACTGGATCAGTGTGCAAAGTTTTTCGCGTCGAGATGTATCTGGGGCCCTTGATGGTGCACTGTTGAATAAGCAAGAGGTCTTTTCTGGTAATCTTGAATGAGATTCTTCGCTTATTTTTGATGACCCGTCTCGAATGGCGTTTGGAGACTGTGCATCAAAGGCTTAGCAGCGTGCGTCACAAACTTACATTACTGTTCTGCTTGCTTCTTGTCATTGCCTTGCTGGTTTGGGGCGGTGGCCGGATGGTTCGCGTTAGTGCCGGAGCTGCAGGAGGATCAGGAGGCTCCGGCGGTTCGGACAACGACTTCGTTCCCAGTGAGGTTGTCGTAAAGCTTAGCAGCACGAACGACCTGGCGGGTGTCGCCTCGCAGTTCTCTCTCGATCCCGTTCCCATCAGCCAGTTCGGTTCGCGTTCAATTTATCGACTGCGCATCACCGACAACGCAAACGTTCAAGACAAGGTAACCGCGCTGCTGGCAGATCCGCAGCAGCGGGTTATCTATGCCGAGCCAAACTTTCTCGCGCTGCCGCCCGAAGGCGGCGGGCAATCATGGAGCGTTGGTCAATCGTGGAGCGTTGGGGGCGACGCGGGCGCATACGTGGCGCAGTGGGCGCCACAAAAAATCCACCTCTCCACGGCGTTGCCTAATTCACGTGGCGCGGGTGTCATAGTTGCGGTGCTGGATACCGGCGTGGATCTTACGCACCCGGTGCTGGCCGGTCATCTGCTCCCGGGTTATGACTTCGTTGACAACGACAACGATCCCAGCGAAGTCGGAGATCAGCCGACCGGACCCTATGGTCACGGCACGCACGTCGCCGGTCTCGTCGCGTTGATCGCGCCGGAAGCGAAGATCATTCCTTTGCGCGTGCTTGATCCGCACGGTATGGGAAACATCTGGGTGCTCGCGGAAGCGATCAGCTACGCCGTGGAACATCACGCTGATGTCATTAATCTCAGTTTAGCTACGCCGCGGCGAACACACTTGCTGGGCAGCGTGCTGGCGAAGGCTTGCGACGATCCGCCTGAGCCCGGTGAAGAAGACTTTCCGGTTACTGCAAACCCGAACCTGGTGGTAGTGGCCGCCGCCGGCAACGGAGGTGACACGACCCAACTTTATCCAGCCGCTGAAAACCTTGGCGGGCTACTCGGAGTTGCGGCGACAACACAGCAAGACACATTGGCAACTTTCTCGACGCGTGGATCCTGGATTCGCGTAGCCGCGCCCGGCGAAGGAATTCTCAGCAGCGTCCCTGGCGGACAGTATGGCACCTGGAGCGGGACATCGATGGCCGCGCCAATTGCCGCCGCAGAAGTGGCGCTGGTGCGCGCGGCGTTTCCGACATTGAGAAATACCAAAACGATTGACCACATCGCTAAGAACTCGCAAACAATTCAAGCGCCAGTGCAAGCGCGTATTGACGCGGGCGCGGCCGTGACGACAGCCCCGGAGCCTGACGTGTTCCCGACCCCGACGCCAACGCCGCCGACAACAGCGATCGACGGAGCGCCGTTCTTCGTGCAGGAACACTACTTTGATTTTCTCAGCCGCCAGCCAGACTCTGCCGGTTTGGGTTATTGGACAGATCAGATAGCCGGCAATGCGAGTAATACGCCGGCGCCGTGCGCTCCGGGTGATGCTCACTGCGTTCTGCAGCGGCGCATCGGTGTCAGCGCCGCGTTCTTTGTCGAATCGGAATTCCAGGAAACCGGAGGCTACGTTTATCGGCTTTACAAATCGTCGTTTGGGCGCATCCCGGCGTACACGGAATTCATGGTTGATCGTTTGCAGGTCGTGGGCGGGCCGAATCTCGCCGCGAGCAAGCAATTGTTTGCCGACAACTGGGTGCAGCGCTCAGCGTTTCTGCAAAAGTATCCGTCCAGCCTGTCAGGGCCGCAGTTCATTGACGCTCTAATCCAGACCGTTCTGCAAACTTCCAGTGTCGATCTTTCGTCGCAACGCCAGGCCCTGATTGATGACTGGAACGCAAACCAGAGCCGCGGCCGCATCGTACGCGTGGTGGCTGACAATTCGGTATTCGCACAAGCCGAGTACAACAGCGCATTTGTGCTGATGCAATACTTTGGTTATCTCCGCCGCAATCCGGACCAGGCCGGCTACGATTTCTGGCTCAACGTGCTCAACAATCGCGTGCCCAACAACTACCGCGCGATGGTCTGCGCTTTTATCACTTCGGCTGAATACCAGCTTCGTTTCGGATCTGTCGTGACCCACACAAATGCGGAATGTGGGCCGTGATCCTGGGAGCGCAGGCAGCTTGCCTGCAAAGCGTGCGCCATGCGCCAGGATATCCGCGCTTCCCATTTCGCAACAATCTGCAGCCTTCACCTGCACATACTTTGCGGACAGGACGTCTGCGCTCCCAGCGTCTCGATAGCGGGGTAAATCCGTCGTCATCCATCACTTTTGCCAGTTCTGTTTGCTATCCGCCGCCGTCACCATCGCGTTGGCTGCCCTCGTGTAATAGCGTCGCGCAACTCTGTCCGTTTTGCTGCGGAGGAACTTCTAAATCTAGCCCGTCTCTCTGCCTCAAGCACCAACAAGCTTCAGGCCGAATAACGGTTATCCCCTTGAAAGTATTTCGCCAGCCGACCTCGCGCCGACGTAGAATTCATCCGCCGCGCTGTCGCAAGGAAACCGTCTGGACGGCGCGAGCACAGCGTCGTCGGCAAAAAGCACGAAATGACCTTGCTGTATGTGCGGTCAGGCTGCGCGAGTTTTGGGCCTCGTGCGTTTATTTGAAGTTTGATTTCGCGACACGCGGGAGTTCGACGGTGCAGTTGAGCGTGGCCGGTGTGCGGGAACGCCGTGAAGCATTCCTTCGACGCTGATGTCTTCGTCGACTTCGGGCCAGTGTATTCCCTGACCAGCACCGATGAGGCGAAACTTCGCGCGCTGCTTCGGAGTCGCTTCGGATAACCGCCACGACCAGGCGAGCGGCACACTGATCACTCGGCCGTCAACCAGATCAGCGATGATTTCGTTACTGGTGACGCGGACGCTCTTAATGCGGGGCTCGCAGTTAGCCGCAGTGTTCATTCCAAGCCTCTATAATGATGAAGAGATGCGTTTGAATAGTCCGTCGAATAATGTTCAACTCTCCGGGCGTTGAAGCCATGATTCCGAGCCAAGCCGAGCGGCTCAAGCCAGAACTTGCAGGTCTTGCGCTCACGCTCCACGTGTACGTGCGGCGGCTCATTGCAGTCAAAGCTCGTGAAGAAGAATCGATACGGGCCGGGAATCCGTTTGATTCGTGGCATTCAAAAACGCCTCTTTCCATTTCGTTCGCATCATAGCACAGGGTTGAACCTCATAACGAGTGACTTAGGAAAGACACTAACAGGACACCTTGAGCTTCAGCCACGCGCGGCGCTTGCCACACCCAACCGCAGGCTGCTAATCTTGCGTTTCAATCACTGGTTCACTACAGTTCACTAACTCATTTGAAAGGAGTTTCTGCTGATGAAAAGGCAACACGCTTTCTCCCTCTTGCTCGCGACACTTCTGGTTTTGGTTGGCGCCGTTATTGCCGGCAGTGGGAGAACTGGCGAGGATGCGACGCTGGTGGTTCCGCCGATTGGCGCGACCATCGAGGACTTCAAGCTTCCCGACGTTGATGGCAAAGAGCACTCGCTGAACTCGCTTAAAGGAAAGAACGGTTCGGTGCTGATCTTCATCGCGGTCCAATGCCCGGTGTCGAACGCTTATAACGAACGAATGGAGAAACTCGCGCAGGACTACGGCTCACGCGGCGTCACCATCATCGGTATCAACGCCAACAACACTGAGCCGGCGGAGGCAGTCAAGGCACATGCGGCCGAAAAGCATTTGACGTTCGCGATTCTGAAAGATCCAGGTAACAAGATTGCCGATCGGCTGGGCGCCACGCGCACTCCCGAGGCGTATTTCCTGGACGCCAACAACCGGCTGCTCTATCACGGCCGTATCGACAATAACAAGGATGAATCCCAGATCGAGTCAAGGGACTTGCGCGAAGCTCTGGATGCGGCGCTGTCAGGCAAACCGATTCAGAAGACCACGGCCACTGCCTTCGGTTGCACGATCAAGCGCGCCTAACTGATGTTTAGAAAGTTCCTGCTTGTTCTCTTCGGTTTGAGCGCGATGCTCGTGGGCTTCAGAGCGCCGGCGCAGTTGCGTAGCGACGGCGCCGCCAAGTCCGCCGGCGTCGTGCGACAGGTAGATCTCGAGGGGCTCAAGAAGTTACTCAAGCGGGACGGAAAAGATACGCGCCCGTTGCTCGTGAACTATTGGGCCACCTGGTGCGATCCCTGCCGCGACGAGTTTCCCGATTTGGTGAAGATCGACGAAGAGTATCGCCCGAAGGGACTCAACTTCATCGCGATCTCCCTCGACGATCCGCCAGACATTAAAACCGCGGTTCCCGATTTCCTGCGGCAGATGCATGCGACCATGCCTGTCTATCTGCTGAATGTTTCCGATCCCGAGCCAACAATTAATTGGGTCGACAAGGACTGGGGCGGAGCGTTGCCGGCAACTTTTCTCTACGACGCCCAGGGCAAGATCGCATTCAAACATTTCGGCCGCGTCACGACCCCGGAGCTGCGTGCCGCGATCGACAAACTAGTAGGCAGCAAGCAGTAGGCAGAAGGCAGTGAATTCGTCTGCTGCCTCTTGCTTCCTGCCTTCTGCCTACTTCTTATGATCACCCCGGAAATAATCTCCGCTCACAATCTGACAGCAGAAGAGTTCGCGCGCATTAAGGAGCTGCTTGGCCGGGAGCCGTCGCTGGTTGAGCTTGGCATCTTCTCGGTGATGTGGTCGGAGCACTGCTCTTACAAATCGTCGCGCATCCATTTAAAGCGTTTACCGACCACCGGCGAGCGCGTCATTGTTCCTCCCGGAGAAAACGCCGGCGTCGTTGATGTCGGCGATGGCTGGTGCGCAGCCTTCAAGATCGAATCCCACAATCATCCTTCATTCATTGAACCGTTTCAGGGCGCAGCGACAGGCGTGGGCGGAATTCTGCGCGACATATTCACGATGGGCGCGCGTCCGGTCGCGTCGATGAACAGTTTGCGCTTTGGTTCTTTGGATCATCCGCGGTACGGGCGGCGCAATCGATCGCTTTTGGCCGGAGTGGTGGCGGGAATCGCGCACTATGGCAACGCGTTCGGCGTCGCGACCGTCGGTGGCGAAGTGGCCTTCGACGATGCTTACGCGCTCAATCCGCTAATCAATGCGTTCGCGCTCGGCCTGGTGCGCAGGGACCAGATCTTTTTCGGCAAAGCGACGGGCATCGGCAATCCAGTGCTCTACGTTGGTGCCAAGACGGGCCGCGATGGCATTCACGGCGCGACGATGGCTTCGGCGGAGTTTGATGACGCAGCGCTGGCCAAGCGTCCGACGGTGCAGGTCGGCGATCCGTTTCTTGAAAAGCTCTTGTTGGAAGCGTGCCTCGAAGCGATGCGCAGCGGCGCGGTGGCGGGAATTCAGGACATGGGCGCGGCGGGATTGACTTCGTCGTCGTGCGAGATGGCCGCGCGCGCGGGCACCGGAATCGAGCTCGATCTTTCATTGGTACCCCAACGCGAAGCGGGCATGACGGCCTACGAGATGCTGCTCTCCGAATCACAGGAGCGCATGCTGATCGTCGCGCATGCCGGACGCGAGCGCGAGGTGATCGATATCTTTCGCAAGTGGGACCTGGACGCGGTCGTCATCGGGCGCGTGCGCGATGGCCGAAAGATGCGCGTAGTTCACAACGGCGAGACGGTTGCTGATATTCCAGTCTCGGCGCTGACTGACGAAGCGCCGCGCTACGAACGGCAAATGAAAGCGCCTGATGCTGGGAGCGCAGGCATCTTGCCTGCATTGAGCGCGTCAGCGCGAACAGATTCTACGCGAGCCTCGCTCGCGTCTGCAGGCAAGATGCCTGCGCTCCCAGCAAATGGCGCTCTATTCAAACTTCTCGCTTCGCCCAACCTCGCGTCGAAACAGTGGGTCTATCGGCAGTACGATCACATGGTGCGTACCAACACTGCCGTGCTGCCCGGCGCCGATGCCGCGGTGGTGCGCATAAAAGAGACCCGGCGCGCGCTCGCGATGTCGCTCGACGGCAATGGCCGTTACTGCGCCGCGAATCCGCGCGCAGGCGCGAAACTTCTGGTTGCGGAATCGGCGCGCAACGTCGTCTGCGTTGGCGCGCGGCCGATCGCGATTACCAACTGTTTGAATTTCGCTTCGCCTGAGCGACCCGAAGTCATGTGGTCGTTTTCTGAAGTTGTGGACGGCATGGCCGAAGCCTGCCGGGCGCTGAACACGCCGGTCGTTTCCGGCAACGTTTCGTTTTACAACGAGACCGAAGGCCGCGGCGTCCTGCCCACTCCGGTCATTGGCATGATCGGATTGATCGAAGACGTGCGGCGCGTGGTCCAGCCCGGCTTTAAGAAAGAGGGCGACGTCATCGCGCTGCTGGGCGAGACGAACGACGACCTTTCCATCAGCGAGTATGCTGCGACCGTCCTTGGTCGCACGACGGACGCGCTTGTCGCCACCGGTCGAGTCCCGCAAATCGATCTCCTGAAGGAACGTGCGGTCCAGGAAGCTTGTCTGCAAGCGGCCGAGGCGGGTCTGCTTCATTCGGCTCACGATTGTTCAGACGGCGGGCTTGGAGTCGCTCTCGCAGAGTGCTGCTTTTCATCGCTCAACGTTGCGGCAATCGGCGCTGAGGTGGATCTCGACGGCGCGCTTTTGATCGCGAGTCTTCTTTTCAGCGAATCACCTTCACGCATCATTATCAGCTTTGACGAATCTTCGCAGGGCGCGATCGAACAGATTGCGTCGCAGCAGAATTGTCCGTTTAGGATTGTCGGTCACGTCAATGGCAATCGACTTCGCATCCGGGCAAATGGCGAAGACGCGATTGACGCTGGTATAGCCGAGTTGGAAAACACCTGGCGGAACTCGCTTTCGCAGGAGCTTCGCGCCGTAGCGATGGCGGCAAGCATGGAATAGTGCGTGACCCGGGAGCCAAGAGTGCACGCGATCATCTATCTCAACAAGAGCATGGTCGACGCGGCGAAGGCGCGAGTGGCGCCCGTCTCTTCCGCGATGCTCTACGGCCGCGGCGTGTTCACGACCGTGGCCATCTATGACGGCCAGCCGTTTCTCTGGCCCCGGCACTGGGAGCGTCTAAACGAGCACGCGAAAAAGCTCGAAATCAGTTGCGGCGGTCTGGATGAAGCCGGCGTCGGCACGGCGCTGAAGAAACTGATTTCGGTCAATCGAGTTAGCGACGGGCGCGCGCGTGTCATCCTGCTGGCCAGAAGCAGCCAGCACGTTTGGAAAGCCAATCCTCCCGGCCCCAGAAAAACCGATCTGCTAATCATGACGAGCGACGCCCAGAAAGTCCCGGCGATCGGACTAACGCTGGCGGTTTCGCCCTATCGCTTCAATACCTTTTCACCCCTCGCGGGAATCAAGAGTCTGAACTATCTGGACCATGTGCTGTCGTGGGAAGAGGCGCACGCCCGCGATTTCGATGAAGCAGTAATGCTCAACGAACGCGGCGAGATAGTTTCAGCAACGATGGCGAATATCTTTTGGGTGAAGGACGGCACGGTTCACACCCCGACGCTCAACAGCGGAGCGCTCGCCGGTGTAACGCGTGCGTGCGTAATCGAGCTGGCAGGCAAACACTTCATACCACTCGTTGAAGGCACATACGAAATGCAGGATCTCACCGAGGCCGACGAGATCTTTCTCACCTCCGCCAGCCTGGGCGTGGCCATCGTAACGACGTTCGACTTTCGGACTTATTCAGTACCGGCGGGAAGCGTGGCGGCAACGATACGTGAGGCCTTTCGCGAATTAACCCGGCAAGGTTGAGAAGAACGAATCAGGATCAGCGCTTATCCTTATACCATTCAATCGGGAACAACTCGCCGGCCCTTGAGCGACTATCGTTCACTTCCTTGCCAACACCACCGGTGCTTGTTCCGCGGCGCGAATCTTCTCAAAGAAGCTGCGCACTGAAGGATATTGATCGGCCGGTATCGTTGCTGCGCGCAAAGTGAGCATGCGCGTAAACACAAGCTGGCCGTCTTTGACGTCGTAGCTGGTGGCGTAAGTGCCGAACGACGTGTCGAGCTTCAGCGCGTCCGGTAATTCGTCAACGTCGAAGCCTGCCGGAAGCTTCACTCGCACAGTCTCGGACAACGCGTGAGACTCGAGCACGACCGGATACTTACGCGTCGGCTCGGTGAGAAACAGCGATTCTCGTCGCGACACGATTGCCGGTTTGAATACGAGTAACCTATTCTGCATTAGCTGGCCGTAGCTCGCCGCGGAAAAATCAACGTCCAGCGCAAAGCGGTTTTCGGTTTTCTCATCCGTCGGCTCGACCTTTGACACTTTGGCGGCTGTCGCCCCTCGGCTTATCCAGCGCTCAATCATCTGCCGGTACCCGGAAGCTGAAAGCTCACGCAGCGCGCGTCGCTCGTTGACGGCCGTTTGTCCAATGGACCTTTCTCTCACGCTTGCTGTAATCGAGCCTTCCGGCGTGAGCAACACATCCGTCTGTCGCTCCAGGCGGCTGGCTTCGGGCGGCATCACCGGCATGCGCGTCAGCGTTCCCTGATCTCCGGCTACCAGTAAGGCAAAGCTTCCCTGTTCTTCCTCGGGCAGATCGCCCACCGGGGTGCTCTCGTCGGTGGCATCGAAAATCAGTAATCGGCCAAGGCTCGCATGTTTGATGACCGTCGGAAGGTTGATCTCATCGCCCACTTTAATCGCCACTATGCAGTGATTGAACTGATCGGGCGAGGCCCATTCCTCTCGCACGTACGTGGGATCGCCGAGATAGATCGCGACCGGGAAGGCCGTAATGTTCACCGCCTTCAGCAACGCTCGCATCAAGTTCGCTTTGTCCTTGCAATCGCCGTATGCCTTTTTGAGCACGTCGGCCGCCAGGTGCGGACGATAACCGTTGCCGCGTCCGATCCCGATGTCGATCGAAATGTACTGCAGGCTTTGGATGAAGCGCGCGACTGCCCTGATCCGGTCGAGATCGTTCTTCGCGCCGGCGGTAAGCTCCCGAGCCTTCGCCGCGACGGTATCGTCAACTATGGCCTGCGGGTCGTTCAAGTCGCTGGCCCAGCGAGACACCTGAGACCAGTTCTCGAACGCACGCGCATTCGGGCCCACTCCCGAGTCCCCAACAAAGTAGGTAACGGCAAGAAGAGGAGCGAGATTTCGGATCGCTGGGCTGTTAGGCTCGGGCCTGATTGGAGGCAGGTTTGTAAGTTCCCAAGTGTAGGTTGAGCCAGCAATGTTCGGATCCAATTTCGCGCGGTTGAATGTAATGCTCGAGGCGCGCCACCCTGCCGGCAAGCTCAGGACGTAGCGGGAGACAAGGGTCGGGAGCCGGTTCTGGAAATGCCAGAGGTCCTGACTAAATAAGGGTCGCTCTTCCTTAATTGCTTCGTAGCCGAAGATTGCTCCGGCGTCAGCGTCGTCAACAGCGAGAATCCGCTTGATTCGGTATTCGTTGTAAATGTCATTGTCGTCGGAAATTTGGTCGAGAGTCTCGTCCTTGCCAAACTTCTTAACCTTGCCGCCGGGATAGATTAACCAGGCGTGCAAGTCACGAATCTTGCTCGATTTTGTTAAATAGCCCTCGTTTGCCTGCGCAAATGCGCGGCCCTCGCGCGTTAGGATGCGCACTGCGAAAATCGTGGCGCTCGTAATGCTTCCATCGCTTGCGACGGTGACCGTTTGCTCATCCCTGAGGACGACGGCCGGAACGTCTTTGTCGTAAGACGGAACGGTTGCCGCGGCTGCATCCTTCAGCCACGAGGGAGCGTCATCTCCGGCCAAAACAGTTGAGGCGGCGAAAAGGAGAATACCCGGCAGCAACATTAATCGAACTTTCATTGCTTTCCTCCAACCTCAGCCCGGCAGGCGTTGCATTACTGGCACTCCAATCCAAAGCTCGGTTAATTTGGTGTCGACGCGGCTTGCTTGAGCGTGATTGTGTGATCGTCCGCCTTATTGATCATGTCAAAGAGTTGCTTGAGCGCGGAATAGCTGCTTGCCGGAAAGATAATGCCGCCGCCGCCGCCAAAGAAAAAGTTCCGATCATAGATCAGCGAGCGTCCGTCCGTGGTAACCGCCATCTTAATTTTCTGTTCGCAGATGTTCTGCGTCATCTCCCTGGGGATGGGCGCCGGTGCATCGGCACTATCGAGAGTGAATCCAGCCGGAAGCTCTATTGTCAGGTGGTCCTGTTCGGACCACGGGTAGTGAAAGTAGACGGCGTTCTTTCGCTCGCTGGCGCTGAACAATGCGCCCATGCCGCGCTCAAAAAAAGCGGGCTGCAGAAATAGCCGCTTGCCGGTGCGCTGCGCGTATCCAGGAACACGTACGTGGTATGCATAAGCGAAGGGTTTGACCGGATCGGTGGCATTTTCGATCTTGATGTCAGAGATCTCGGCCGTGCTCATTCGCTTCTTGACACTATCGCGCAGTGTCTCTTCGCGCTGGCCGGGGGAGTCGTCGTGGTTTTGCTGTTTCTTGTCGAAGCCCAAGTGACCTGTGTATTCAATGCGCACGTCACCTTCGAGGGTTCCGTCCTCAAGCAAACGAAGCTTGGCCGTCCGCTTTTCAAACGATTTCTCTGGCGGCGAAACTGTGGTCTTTACCCAGACGGGCTCTTTCGAGTCTATGACCAGGGCGTCCTGGCCTTCCTCCGGCCAGCCCAACATGCCGAAAGATGTGTACATTTCTGCTGGACTGAAATACTGCCAGTTCTCTCCAATGCGCACCGCGATGAAAGACGAACCGAGAAAGTATGAGTTGGCCAGAGTTTTATCGAAAAAGAGATCGTCGCGGTTGCCCGAGAGGGCGAGGCGAGCGTCGAACCCGGCCGCTTTTGCCAATGCAGCAAACAGCATGTCTACGTTGCCGCTGCTGCCAATTCCCCGCTTCAGTGTTTCGGCCGGCGACTTATTCGGTTTGAATTTTTTCTTCTCGTCTTCTGTCATCCCCGACGCGTCGTGTGTGACGTTCTTGATTTTGGTCCGACAGAAATCGTAAATGCGCTGGAGCTTGTCTTGGTCAGTCGTCGCATCGCCAACGATGCCTGCGACGGCGTTCTTGACCTCGTCGCCAACTTTCATTTCATCTTTCGCAGCTTCGAAAATCCTCTTGCCGTATTCCTTCCAATACTTGTCGGGATCTATCTTTGTCCCATCCGAAAAGAACAGGAAGACCCAGGCCCGCACCTCGTCTTCAGGCGGCATCTTTGACTCTTCGCGGAAAGCCGGCATATTCGTCATGCTGAACTTATAAAAGCCGTCTTTGTCTTTGACAAACTTACCTTGACCCATGTGAAAAGGGAGATAGTTCATCCCCGCGAACGGCTTGAAGTAGTAAGTAACGGTTTCCACCGGGATCGCGCGCTGAAATTGCATGCGCAAATGGTTGGCGCTAGCCCCTGGGTGCACTTCGCGCCAGCGATACTCGATGATCGAGCCCGGCTCGACGCCAGACAGAGCAAATGACTTAGCCTTGATTTTCAAGCCACTGGCCTTGACTATGGTGCGCTCAAGGACGTCCTCTTTTTTCAGCTCAACGATTGAGCCATCAGGCTTGATGACGCGCGCTGCAATGTCTTTGATACTCGAGAAGCCTGGATAAGGCAGGTCAACTTTGCTCTGCGACTCCTTGCCGCGTTCCGTGAAAACTTTGATCCGGATATAGTGCTTCAGCCCCAATTCCTGCGGCTGGCTATCGTCAACACGGACTTCCCAAAAAATCGCTTCGGCGTCTGCGTCTTTCTCGACGACGGGTGTCTTTAGGGCCAGGTCCGCCGGGTCGATGGGCTTCCATTCGTCGCCACCGGCCAAGGCCGATGCCGGCAGGACGTAAACTAGACACACAAGTGCCAGCAGGGAGTTGATAAAACGGGAGGAAATCATAGTGTTTTTGACCTTTCACCAAATCGCGGCGAAATCGTCCGTGGTCTTGTCGCGAGATGGAGGATAAATTCCGGCGCCGTCGGGCAACGACCGAGGCTTTCAGTGAACGACGACCACGAATTCTAACTCACTCAAAAACTCAGACGCAAGGGAAATCACAGTTCTACCACGGTCCTTTCGCCTTGGCCCAGAAGCAGTTTAGTTGCACTGCTCGATGTCCTGCGCTGGCAATGTGCGTGCTGGCGCCAAGTCCGAGACGCGGTCCACCATTGGCTGAAGCACTGATTTTGGTATGCTATAATCGCGCTCGCTTCGCATCGAATCGAACTTAAGTGCCCGGCCGCCCAACACTAATCAGGAGGACGCAAAAAAATGGCTACCGAACTCAAACGAACAGCAACGTCACTCGACCGCTTCGAAGAGCTTCTGGGATCGGAAGCGAGTAGCCTGCTCGGGCACAAGTCGCAGACAATTGCAAAAGAGCAGCTCAATCTGCCGGGGCCTGACTTTATCGATCGGGTCTGGACGCATTCGGATCGCTCGCCGGCCGTTTTGCGTTCGCTGCAATCACTTTTTGACAACGGCCGGCTGGCCGGCACCGGTTATCTTTCAATCCTCCCGGTCGATCAGGGAATCGAGCATTCCGCCGGCGCGTCTTTCGCTCCCAATCCGCAATACTTCGATCCCGAGAACATCGTCAAGCTCGCGATCGAAGGCGGTTGCAACGGCGTGGCCTCCACGTTTGGCGTGCTTGGTGTTGTCGCGCGCAAGTATGCGCACAAGATCCCTTTCATCGTGAAGATCAATCACAACGAGTTGCTGACGTTACCGAACAAGTTCGATCAGGTGCTGTTTGGGACCGTGAAGGAAGCGCACAACCTCGGCGCGGTTGCCGTCGGCGCTACGATCTATTTCGGTTCGGATGAATCTACTCGGCAGATTGTAGAAGTCAGCCAGGCGTTCGCGCAGGCGCATGAATTGGGAATGGCCTGCATCCTTTGGTGCTATCTGCGCAACTCGAAGTTCAAAACGCCCGAAGGCGACATGCACGCCGCAGCGGATCTCACGAGTCAGGGGAATCATCTCGGCGTGACGATTCAGGCCGATATCATCAAGCAGAAACTGCCGGAGCGAAACGGCGGCTACCTGGCGGTTGCGAAAGAACTCGGCGGCTCGTATGGAAAAACCAGCAAACTCGTCTACGAAAAACTCACGACCGATAATCCGATCGATCTCGTTCGTTATCAAGTGGCCAACTGTTACATGGGGCGCTGTGGCTTGATCAATTCCGGCGGTGAATCAAAAGGCGCAAGCGATCTCGCCGAAGCTGTGCGCACCGCGGTCATCAACAAGCGCGGCGGCGGCACGGGGCTGATCTCCGGCCGTAAAGCTTTCCAGCGTCCCATGAGCGAAGGCGTCGAGCTGCTGAATGCGATTCAGGATGTGTATCTCACGGAAGAGATCACGGTAGCGTAACCAAGTTCGAGGGGATTAACAAGACAATCTGCGATGAAAACCGGTGGCCTCGCTCAATATTTGGGAGGATGTGCGCGTCTCGCGTAAGAGACGTTCGGTAAATCGTGGTAATCCTGACCGGTATTCCGAGAGATCTCGATTCAACGACCTTGCAACCCGAACAAGCACAAGTTTCTGACGTCCATCTGCTCCACTCGATCGCCAGACGCGACGAGCAGGCGCTGGCGTCGCTTTATGATCGCTACCATCGAATCCTCTTTGGGCTGTTGGTGCGTATATTGAGCAGCCGCGAAGAAGCGGAGGATATTTTACAAGAAGTTTTCCTGCAGGTATGGCGGCGGGCGGCGGATTTTGACGAGCACCGGGGGCGGCCTTTCGCGTGGCTGGTCTCGTTGGCCCGCCATCGCGCCATCGATCGTTTGCGGCTGCATTCAAGTTTAGCCAGAGCATCAGTTCGCGAAACCGGCGATGACGTGTCTGACACCGCGCAGGCTACCTTGGAGCAAAGGGAGATTGTAGCCGACGCGCTCGCCCAGCTTACCGACGAACAGAAGCAGGTGCTGATACTTGCTTATTTTGAAGGATTAACGCAGGCGGAGATCGCGGCACGACTAGGCGTGCCGCTGCCAAGAGTCAGGACTCACATGCGGTCAGGAATGATCAGGGTGCGCGAGCTTTTGAGTGGAAAGGTAGAGAGTTTGCTTGAGACCAAAGGTTAACGACTCAAGTCCAGTCTTCATGATCGCGAGAGTTAGAGCTTTGATCACCCACGAAGATTACAAAGAGATGCTTACCTTGCACGCGCTCACTGCGCTGAGCAGTGATGACCAGCGCGCCCTCCGAGAGCATCTGGCGACGTGCGATGAGTGCGGGGCGGAGCTGGATCGATGGCGCGCGACGGCGGCGGCGTTGGCTTACACGGCGACACCGGTTGAGCCATCGGCAGAAGTGCGCGGTAACATTCTCGAAAGTGCGCGTGCTGAGACGGGCTACTCTCTTTCTGTCCCTCTTGAGCTGGATGTCCGAGGTAAGACCATAACGATGCACCTGCTATCCGGCGAGCAAATTGAAACCCTTGCCTCTGGCGGTAACGCTGCGCATCTTGCTCTGTTTACGTTGACCTGCGGAATTGGGGCGACGCTCGCAGTTGCAATTTATGCTGGTGGTGTGGACGGTCACATTAAGTCAACATTTTGGGCAGTGTTTTGGGCCATGACGGTTTTAGCAGTCTATTTTGCAGTCATGGCTACACGTGATGCTGTGAAGAACGCGAGATTAGAACGCGCAATAAGGAACGAAACTGGAACCGTGAAAATGGTTGCTCCTATAGCGTTACCAGCGGCAGAGACTGATCGCAAAGGCAAACCGGCGACGAGTGCGGGCAGCTAGTCTGCTTTCTCTGACGTTAGTTCTTTGTATTCGAAATTAGCCTTAGCGACGTGTCGCGGAAAAGGTAAGGGCCATTCCGACTGTTGAAAGGGGAATCCTAGCGAGGCTATGCCTCAGACCCACAGGATAAGACCTTGCTACCTTTACGTGAAGCGTCACCGGTGTGGGGTAAAAACCGAGGGGGAGATAACTGTTCTTTAACCAAAGTAAGGAGAGACGTTATGCAGGGAATAAAACGAATGGCACTGGCGTTCTGCATTTTGAGCGCAATGGCTGTCACCGTACCAGCTCAGAACTCGATGAGCGCGGCGCAAGACAAGAAGTCTCTCTATGAACGTCTCGGTGGCTACGACGCAATCGCGGCGGTCGTTGACGACTTCATTGGCCGACTGGTTGCCGACAGGCGGTTTGAAAAGTTCTTTGTCGGTCACAGCGAGGATTCGCTAAAGAAGATTCGCCAGCACGTTGTCGATCAGTTTTGCGCCGCCGCCGGCGGCCCGTGTTTGTACACGGGGCGCGACATGAAGACCTCGCACCACGGTCTGGGGATCACAAACGACGATTGGGACGCGTCAGCAAAGCACTTGGTTGAGACGCTCGACAAATTCAAAGTGCCGGAGAGGGAGAAGGGCGATCTCCTGGCCTTTGTCACGAGTCTGAAGAAAGACATCGTCGATAAGTGAACGTCGAACTTTTTGTTCGTCGAGCTTCGGAGGACTCTTAGGTCTCTGTGGTGAATGGTTGTTCGCGCAATTCACCACAGGACAAGAGCACGCAGGCCTCGGGGATTTCTTCGCCGGCATCTCTCTGTCCTTTTCTGGTTGCGGATCAACTATTCCCGCAAAACTTGCTAAACTAGGTATGCGTCGAAGCTGAGAATTAACTTGGGCGGTAGACCATGGCCAAAGGCGGGCAACTAAAACCACCAGTCGACAACGAAATCTCGGAGCAGACCGGGCAATTTGATCTGCGCTTTATCCTCTGGCGTCACTTCTGCACGCAGAACAAGATTCCAGTTGAAACCCTGCCCAGCCAGCTCAACGACGAACAGCGAGAGAAGTGGGAGCAATTGAAAGAAAAGCGTCTGCGCAAACGGAGCTAGAAACGCCCGCGTCCCAATGCATACACGCCGGTGAGAAAAGGATTCGTCAGCCTTTCGCGGCCGATCGTCGTCGCCGGCCCGTGACCTGAATAAACCTCAACATCATCGCCAAGCGGCAGAAGCTTCTTCATGATCGAGTCCATTAGTTGCTCCGTTGATCCACCCGGCAGATCCGTTCGCCCAACCGACCCGGCGAAGAGCACGTCGCCAACAAAAACTTTTCTTTCATTCGGCTCGAAGAGCACAACGTGCCCGGGTGTGTGACCGGGACAATGGATCACCTGGAACTCAAGCTCACCAACCTGGTAGGTTTGTCCGTCTTGCCAATATTCATCGGCTTTCGGCGGCTGCTCGTAATCAAACCCAAACTCCGCCCACTGCGCGCGCGGGATGCCGATCCACGCGGGCTGCTGGGGAAGCTCGTCGTAGATCCATTCGTCCGCCTGGTGAATGACGATCTTCGCCTCGGGCTTTAGTTTCTTCAAAGCCGCGACGCCGCCGACGTGATCCATGTGCGCGTGTGTGCAGGCAATTGCCTGCAAGTGAAAGTTGTGCTTATCGATTGCGCGAACAATGCTGTCCGAATCGTCTCCAGGATCGATGCAGATCGCGCGCCGGGTCTTTTCACAACCAACCACTCGGGTGTGTTGTTGAAAGGCGGTGAGCGTTAGTTCTTCGATGATCATTTGGGTTCAGCTATTCTCTTCCGCGGGAAAGTTGAGGATAGCCAAGGCCTGCTTCCGGGTTACAGTTGGGAAATTCTCCAGGAACTCGTCCAATGAGACGCCGGCGGCGAGATTCTGGCTCAAGGCTTCAATGGGAACGCGTGTTCCTTCGAACACGGGCGTGCCGCTCATGATCTCTGGATCAATATTAATCGGTAGTTGCATCCGCTCGCCCTTTTCTCGCATCCAAAGGAGTATAATTCCTCATAGGAATTTCCGCCATTAAGAGGTTTTTCTAATAGCTATGCCACTGAGCGTTACAGCAACTTCGCTCGCCGAGGTTCTTGACACACTGACCGCCGAGGGCGCGGACGAGTTGACTGAACATCTCGATGGAAACGCGCTGCGCTGCTATGCGTGCGGGCATCGGTGTCTAATAAAGTCAGGCAAGCGCGGCATCTGCAAAGTGCGCTTCAACGAAGGTGGGCATCTGCGCGTGCCGGTAAACTACGTTGCCGCGCTCGCGAGCGACCCAACGGAAAAGAAACCGTTCTTTCACGTGTTGCCGGGATCAGACACGCTCACGTTTGGCATGCTCGGTTGCGATCTGCACTGCGCCTATTGCCAGAACTGGCTGACTTCACAAGCGCTGCGCGACGATTCAGCCGGCACAACCCCGACGATGGTTACGCCCGAACGGCTGGTGGCGATGGCGAAGGCTTACGGCGCGTCGATGGTGGGCAGCAGCTACAACGAGCCGCTAATCACCGCCGAATGGGCCGTCGAAGTCTTCAAGCAAGCCAGGCCCGCAGGTTTCCGCACCGCGTTCATCTCAAATGGCAATGCAACGCCTCAGGTGCTCGACTACCTGCGCCCGTGGACTGATTGCTACAAGATCGATCTGAAGTCGATGAATGACAAAAACTATCGACAACTTGGCGGCGTCGTCGACAACATTCTCGACACCGTGAAGATGGTTCACGAGCGCGGCTTCTGGGAAGAGATCGTTACGCTCGTGATTCCCGGATTCAACGATTCTGAAGACGAGTTGAGGCGTGCGGCGGATTTCATCGCTTCGGTTTCATCAGATATTCCGTGGCACGTGACGGCTTTTCATCAGGACTATCACATGACCGAAAACGCGAACACGACTGCCGAACAGTTGATTCGTGCGTGCGAGATCGGGCGTGAGGCAGGTTTGCGTTACATCTACGCGGGGAATCTTCCCGGCAAGGTCGGCCGCTGGGAGAATACTTACTGTCCGACGTGCGGCGAGCTGCTGGTAGAGCGATATGGGTATTTCATCAAGCAGATGAATGTTAGAGACGACGGCAAGTGTCCCTCGTGCGCGACGACAATACCGGGAATCTGGTCGCAATAGGGGCCGACAACGATACAAAGATTGAATGAGGGCAGAGATGAATCTCATCTCTGCCCTCTGGCGTTTTTTACATCTTCATTTTCATCTTGGGCGAGGCGGCCGGCGCCGCAGCTTTAGTCGCGGCAGGTTGCGCCACGGGAGTTCCCTGGTGGAATAGAGCTAGCCACTTCCCGCCGCGATTAGCCCAGATCGTAGTATGCCGTTCCTGATCGAGCTTGGAGCCGGGAAGCTTGACCATATAAGTCACCAGCGATGCGTCGTCGTCAAACTTGACCGTCTTCCATTCGCTCAGCGAAGCCTTGGAAAGATCGATCTGGCTAACGCCCTTGACCGATCCGGCTTTGTCATACACAGCTTCCTGTTCCACTTCGATAAAGTCGGCAGCGAGAAAAGCCGCAAAGGCGTCAGAGTCGTTTGCCTTCAGCGCGTCCCAGACCATTTTTTCGTTGGCCGCCGGATCCGCGCCAGTGGAAGCTGCGGCCGTCTTTGTGGCCGGGCTGGCGCTAGTCTTTGCCGCTGGACTACCTTTCGGTGGCGGCGGCGGTGGCGGCGCTGTTTTCACCAGGGTCTCCTGGTAGTAAATGGCCAGCCATTTACCATCGCGATTTACCCACGCCCCAGCCGCTCGATAAGGACCCGGCGGAAAAGCTTCGCCCTTGAGGGTGGCTTTGACGGTTACGTTATACATGACAACCACGGCATCTTTATCTATGGGCAACGTTTTCCAGTCTGAAAACGTTACGTCTGAGATGTTGAGGTCCTTTACAAAGGCAAGGATGCCAGCCTTGTCGTAGACCGCGTTGTCTTCGACTTCGATATAGTCGCTGGCCAACATATTTCCAAACGCGGCATAGTCCTTCTTCTTGATCGCGTCCCAGCCTGCCTTTTCTCTGGCGGCAGCTTCATCGTCGGCCATGCGGGCGGGGGCCTTCGCTTCCGGAGTCGTGTTTGCATTCGACGCCGCCTCACGATTTGTTGATGGCCCGCCGCACGCGGCTGCGAGCACGAGCAAAGCGGCTAACGCGAGAATCTTCTTCATAACGAGCACTCCTCGATCGATGTGTAAATAGAGCGCTTGGGTTCTATGCCAAAACGCGCCGGGAGTCAAGGGCAGTACGGTTCTTAGTTGTCGGGATCGAGAGTTCGATCCGGAAAACCATCGCGCGCGCAAACTGGACTTGCCCCGCGGCGGCAGTCGCGTCGGCAGGTTGATAGATAGATCCTTTCCCTGGAATCAGAATCTAGGACTTTGGCTTTGGTGACGGTGGCGGCGGAGCTTTTGTTGCCGCTGGCGATGCTTTTGCCGCGGCTGGCGCAGCTTCAGTTTGCTTGATTGCTGTCGAAACTGAAGCGACCAGCTTCCACTGGCCATTGCGTCGCGCAAAAGTATCAACCCAGCGATACTGCCCGCTGATGTCCATAGTCTTACCATCCGGCGTCTTGGCTTTTCCACCTTTGATGATGCTTCGTCCACTTACAAAAGCAGCATCATTATCCAGCACGGTGACCTTCAAATCCGTGACTTCCCACGAGTCGGCGGATAAAGCGCCGGTTTCCACATCTTTGGCATCTTGAGCTTGGCTCCCCACAGTCCCATCAAGGTAGATCATGACTACATCTTCAGCTTCGACCCGCTTGACGGCTGCGGCATCTCTTTCTTTGAGC
Source organism: Pyrinomonadaceae bacterium (assembly GCA_041499185.1). GTDB lineage: Bacteria > Acidobacteriota > Blastocatellia > Pyrinomonadales > Pyrinomonadaceae > JAOAPY01. Next base: position 93,124 of record JBGQJU010000001.1, read on the forward strand.
ACTCGCGGCCAATCATTCTCAATCTGCTTCAACTCTCTCTCAATGGCCGCTGTGTCCACTGTTTCTTTTGCTGAGTTGTTGTTGGTTGTACTCGGAGCAGTTGGGCTCGTGTTGGTTCCCGAACAGCCCATCTGGCCCAATGCGATCAACGTTGCGAGCGACGCCGTCGCGACAAACACGATTCGTTTCATACGGTCCACTCCTTTTTGCTGGCGCGGTTTGGTCTAGCGAATATTGTTATGCCGACATGCTTCTATGCCAAAAGCCTCACCTTAGTCAAGTCAACCCTTGATTGGCGTTCGGCAGTTTCTTAGAATGATCCGGGCTGTTAACGAGGATTCGGCCCGCCCGGCGCGGAGGCCGCCCCCGAGATCATTGACTTGCGGCAGCATTGGGATTATCGTCCCGCCATCTGGATTAGCCGAAGGCCACTCCCGGGCTGTTGAAATTGTCCCGCCGGGTTTCCTGGTACTTCGGTCAACCCCTCGCTGGTTTTGACCCAGCCAGTTTTCTTCGAAAGGAGAAACCAGATGAATCACTTATCGAGAACGTCTTTAACCAAACTGGTCAAGTTTGTTCTGGTGCTAGCGATGCAGGCGCTGCTTGTGACCAGTCTGCCCGCCACAGCACGAGGACAGCGAAGAGCTGCCCAGAACGCCGACGAAGAAGTCCCGGTCTTTCGCGAATACCGCGGGGTGCAGATCGGCATGGCAGCGGATGAAGCGCGCAAGAAACTGGGCGGTCTGAAAGATAAGAGCGACGAGCAAGACTTCTTCGTGATCAACGACAAGGAGACAGCCCAGGTCGTCTACGACAAAGCACATAAAGTGTCTACGCTTTCGGTTGACTTCCTGAGCGGCGCCCCTGGCGTGCCCACACCAAAGGCTGTGGTCGGCGCTGACATTGAACCAAAACCCGATGGGTCGATGTACAAGATGGTGCGGTATACGAAAGCCGGCTTCTGGGTTTCGTACAACCGAACTGCCGGTGATTCTCCGATGATTTCTGTGACGATACAAAAGATCGAGTAGCATTGCAGGCCAGTCCGAACGACAATTCGCACAAAGCAGGAGCCTTTGCGCCCCTTTGCGAATTCACTTCCCGCCCTTTGCGTTTCAAGTTGTTGTCTTCGTGAGCACTGATCCTCGAACCCCGCCGCCTGCTGCTACAATTCGGCTCGTTTCCCATCACCGTAGGTCGTTGGCGAGATCATGAAGACTCTCAATACAATTGCTGCCCACCTCCTCTCGGAAGAGATCAAAGAACGCGCACGAGCTGAAGGCTTCGACAAAGTGGGAATCGTTCGCGCCGAAGCGCTGGGGCTTGAAAGAGAGCGATTGCAGGAATGGCTGGCGCGTGGGTTTAACGGCGAGATGAGTTGGATGGCGCGTGACCCGGAGAGGCGCACCGACCCACGTGAAGTCTTTCTGCCGGCGCGTTCCGTTGTCGTCGTCGCCCTCAACTATTACACCCCGCAGCGACATTCAAATGATGCGGGCACGGGCAAAGTTTCCCGCTATGCCTGGGGCGATGACTATCACGAAGTCGTCGGCGACAAGTTGCGTTCTTTGCTCGCTTGGATCAAAGAGCGATACGCGGAGGCGGAAGGCAAAGTCTGCGTGGACATTCAACCGGTGATGGACAAAGCCTGGGCTGCGCGGGCTGGATTGGGCTGGATCGGGAAGCACACAAATCTGATCACGCTGGAATACGGTTCGTGGGTCTTCATCGGAGAATTGCTGCTGAATCTCGATCTTGAATACGACGCTGACGCGATCGAGGATCACTGCGGCACGTGCACGCTTTGCATCGACGCTTGCCCCACGGGCGCGATTGTCGAACCTTACGTCGTGGATTCCAACTTGTGCATCTCGCACGCCACGATCGAATCGCGTGCGCCCGAGATTCCAAATGCAGTTGCCGAAAAGATGGAGGGTTGGTTTTACGGCTGCGACATTTGCCAGGAGGTCTGTCCCTGGAATCGTTTCGAGCGACTGACGAACGAAAAACGATTTGAGCCGCGACCGGGAAACGTCAACGCAGATCTTTCCGAGATTATCGAGCTGACACCCGAGACTTACGCCGAACGCTTTCGCCGCAGCGCGATGAAGCGCGCGAAACTTTCGGGACTGCAGCGAAACGCACGGACGCTGTCACAGTAAGACGCTAAGTTCCGTTACCGGGAACTCTTGCCGGAAGTTGTAATCGTTCCGCGGCTGATTTATCGTCGTACGCGAATCGTTACCTATCAGGTCGCCGAGGCTAACTAGATGAAGCTGCTGACTCTGTTACTGGCCGCATGTACCATTGTGGTTGTCTCCACTTTGGCCGTTGCGCAGGATCTAAAAACTCCTGCTGATCTCCATCGTCTCGCCGACGAATACTACCACTGGCGCAATCAGGAGTTTCCCGTCGCCAGCAGCGATGCGGGCTTGCACACGTGGGACAACCGTCTGACTGATTACTCGCTTTCGGCGCTGCTGGCGCGGCGTCTGCACGTCAAGGAAGTGCTCGGGAAAGTGCGGGCAATGCCGACCGCAAACTGGAGCAAGGATGAGCGCATCGACTGGTTGCTGTTTCGTTCCGAACTCGAAGGCATCGTTTTCTTCGATCGCGTTATGGATTTTGAAGAGACCGATCCGCAAACCTACGTCAATGAATGCAGCAATGGAATATTTTCGTTGCTGAAGAAGGAGTACGACACTCCGCGCAATCGCTCACTGGCGGCGACGGCGCGGCTTAAGCAGATGCCTTTTGTGATCGAGCAAGGCAAGCAGAATCTGAATAAGCCCGTGCGCCTCTATGCGCAACTGGCCATTGACTCCGCGCGTTCGATTGACAGCCTTTTCACCGACAGCTTGATGACGCTGGCGAAGGATCTCTCGCCGGCGGAGAAAAACGATCTGGTCAAGGCGCGCGACGCGGCGCTCGGCTCGATTCATGGTTTTGCCGACTGGCTGGAGCGGCGCTTGCCCGGCATGATTCCGTTCAAGGCGATGGGCGAAGAGAATTACAACTATCTTTTGAAAAACATCTACCTGCTGCCCATCGACGCGAAGCAACTAGAGATGTTGGGTCAGACTGAGCTGGCGCGTTATCGCGCGCTGGAATCTTTGCTGCCCGATCCTTCGCTTGCCGATCCGAATCCCGCGCGCAGCCAGAACATCCCGAAAGATCAGGAAGCGTTTTTGAAAGCTTACGAGAGCCGCGAAGCCGAGATGATTAACTTTCTGAAAGCCAATCATCTTGTGACGCTACCCTCGTATCTGGGCCGCTTTGAAATTCGCCAATTGCCGGAAGCGTTCAAGCCAACCAGTCCCGGCGGCTTCATGAACCCGCCTGGCGTTTACGACAAAGATTCAAGCGGCTTCTACTTCATTCCGACCTACAATCCCGCGAGCAAGAACTTCTACATCCGCGCCGCGATCGAAGACCCACGACCGATCCTCGGACACGAGGGCATTCCCGGCCACTTCCTGCAGCTCTCAATCGCGAATCATCTGACTGACGAGATTCGCCGCCAGCACTCCGACGGCATCTTCATCGAAGGCTGGGCGCTCTACGGCGAAGAGATGCTGATGCGCACGGGGCTTTATCCGAACAACTCCGCGTCGCAGGGACAGATCCTGCGCTTGTCGCGCTATCGCGCCGCGCGCGTCGGCGTCGATGTGAATTTGCACACTGGCCGCTGGACATTCGAACAGGCGGTGAAATATTTCATGGAAGCCGGCGGATTGGATCGCGAAGCGGCGACGGGCGAAGCCGCCGGCGCGGCCGCGAGTCCGACGCAGAAGATCACATACATGACAGGCAAATGGCAGATCATGCGTCTGCTCGGCAAGTATCGCGACAAGCAAGGCGCCAACTTCCGCCTCGGCCAGTTTCATGACGACTTGATCAGGAATGGCAGCTTGCCGCTCTCAATTGTTGAATGGATCCTGCTCGACGATTCGTCGTCGCTGGATCAAGCGCTTAAATGAGAACACTAATGTTCACCGAAGCGAGCAGCGGAACCCGTTGGAGCTTTTGCGCGCGCCGCAGCTTTCGCCGGTTGTGCCGGTCAAGGCCAGCAACGGCTCAGTCAAAACACAGGTGAAGGATGTGCATGCGGAAATCCTCGACGGCTCGCTGCGAATGCACATCACCTACGAGTTCAAAGGCGAGCGTGGTCAAGTTTAGGAGACGGGGTGACTGGGGAGATGGGGTGAGACACCGCGCCTCTCCCAGTCGCCCTCTCTCCCCGTCCCCCCGTCCCCCATGTCTCCGCGTCTGCATTACTGATTATTCGGGCGCATTGTGCTGCGGAGCGACGCCCACACCATGCTTGAACGTCAACTCACCACCCAGCCAGCCTGAGATTGAAATCAGCACGACGCCGAGAAACGAAAGCAGGAACGGAATCCTCATGCCGTAGTTTACCCAGTGCGCGCCGGCCCTCATGCGAAAATAGAGGCTGATGGCGAAGATGATGAGCGCGATGATGTTCAAGCGCGCATGCCAGTTGGCAATCCTCGTTACCTCTTTGTCTGTGAGCGTCCACCAATCGATGATTCCCGGCACAGCGGCCACGATCGCGCCAATGATGCCGGCGGCAATCATGAATTTTGAGATCAGCGGCAGGCTCGGGTGGCGATTAAAGTAGAAAATCACGTCCACGGCAAACGAGGTGACCCAGAGACCGATCGGAAATGAAACAAGCATCGGATGAACGGGATGTCCGCCGATGCTGGCCTTACTTGTCATAACGTGTCCTCCTCGCAGACTGGTCAATTACGTCGAACGATGAAGCACAGAAAAACACTCGCTCTTGCGCAAGACTCAACACTTGCCCAATTCTCTTGCCGATGGGCTCGGTCGTCAAGCTTTGTGAGGCGGTCTGGAGCGCAATGTTGACGAAGGAGCGATGAAAGGAGGGCACGACTTCTGTCGCGCCCTCTTGAAAGCGTGTGGTGACGCTACTTAAAAACGATGCCGATGCTGAACACTGCATCGTTGCGCGTGCGACCGCTGCCGAAATTCGGATTCAGGTTGCCATTACTTTTCTGGAAGATCGGATTATAGTCGGCGCTCAAGCGGACACCAGTGCGAGTGGTCAGCCCGAAGTCCACGCCGCCACCAAGTTTAAGTGCGAAGTCCGTTTCGCTATCGGCGCCGGTTAAGACATTGCTGCTGGCGCGTGAGTGATTACCGCCTGCGAGCGCATGAACATACGGCGTGACTTTGCTGTTTGCCGTTTGAAAACGAACATGCGGTCCACCCATAAAGTTGAAACTGGAGATACGGGCTGTGAAGCTAGGCGGTGGACAGCCGAGCGCTTGGCAGGTAATTATATTGAAAGTCTTCGTCTTGAAGTGGCCGTCGACGTTGCCTTCGATGCCAAAACGCTTGTTGAGAAAGCCGGTGACGGAAGTGTCGAAACCAAGTCCAGTGGTCCGGTTCCCGTTTGTCGTGAAGCCTGCGCTGGCCAGGCCGGTGTCAATGCTGTCAATCGAGAATCCGGCGAAACCCTCGACTTTCGCGTCAGTTGAAGACTGTCCAAAACCGACAGACGCCGAGCAGGCAAGAAAAATTGCCAGGACAATAACTCTCCTCATGGTAGATTAATCCTCCTAGTTTGAGTTCTTATTAGGGCCTATTTGAAAGGCTAGACCATAGATACGCAGGCGTTCCTAAAGGTTGCACGAAGAATCAGCTTGAGGGATTCCACTCTGAATGACGCTGGTCAAAGGCATTCGATTCTCATCCGCCTTCGGCAAGCGCGCGCTGTCGCGCAAAATGGTCGACGATCTCCTGTGCGGTTTTTTGTCCGACGAAGGGCGCTAACTCCGAAACGCTAGCCAGCGCGATTCGCTGAATCGAGCCGAGGTTTCTCAGCAGGCGATTCTTTCGCTTGTCGCCGACGCCGGGAATCGCCGTCAGCTCGGAAGTGAAGTCGCGCAACTCGCGTCGCTTGCGATGGTAAGTAATCGCGTAACGATGCGTCTCGTCGCGAATCATTTGCATCAGACGAAGAATCGGCGAGTGCGAATCCAAATAGACGGGTTCGTCTTCGCGGCCCTTGACTAAGAGATATGAGACTTCATTGTGACGCAGCGGCGGTTTGACCACGCCAACCATCGGCAACGCTTCCAGATCAAGCTCGCGCATTGCATCGGCCGCCGCGCCGAGCTGGCCCTTGCCGCCGTCGATCATGACCAGATCCGGCAGAGGCTTCTCTTCATCAAGCAGCCGACGATAACGACGAAACACTGCTTCACGCATCGAGGCCACATCGTTCGAGCCTTCGACGGTCCTGATCTTGAACTTGCGATACTGGGACCGGTTCATCCTTCCGTTTTCGCACACGACCATGCCGGCGACATTTTCAGCGCCTTGAATATTCGAGATGTCGAACGATTCAATACGCGCGGGAAAGCGCGGCAGCTCAAGCGTCTCCTGCAATTCTTCGAGCACGAGTTTCATGTCCGGCTTGAGTACGCGAAAGCGCTGCTCGAAAGCGAGCTTCGCGTTCTTCTCCACCAGGTCGATCAGATCGCGCTTCTCGCCTCGCTGCGGAGCCTGGACGCGGACGCGCCGGCCCTTTCTTTCAGTCAAAGCTTTTTCCAATAGCTCGCGATCGTCAAAGTCTACGGAGACATAGATTTCTTTCGGCACATAATCGCTGGAATAGTACTGACCCAGCACTTCGCTCAAAAACGGCGCCGGATCGAAATCATCTTCGGGCAGGTCTTCCCAGAAGAATTCGCGGCGACCGACGACCTGGCCCTCGCGCAGCGTGAAGAGCTGCAAAGCCAAACGCGCCCCCTCGCGATAGTAACCAAAGATGTCCACGTCGCGTTCGGGCGAGGTCGCCATCTTCTGCTGCTCCGAAAGCTTGATCACAGTCTTCCGCAGATCGCGATACTTCGCCGCCATCTCGTAGCGCATCTCTTCCGAAGCTTCAGTCATGCGCTCCTCAAGAGTACCGGCCAACTCGTTGTTGCGGCCTTCGAGCAACAGCCGCACGTCGCGCACGGCCTCCTGATATTGCGCGGGCGTGCACAGACCCTTGACGCATGGGCCCAGACAGCGTTTGATGTGATACTCCAGGCACGGCCGCGGCGCTTTGCCGTCGATTTCGATGTCGCAGGTGCGCAGTTGAAACGTGCGGTTAATTAAATCGATCGTTTTGCGAGCGAGGCTCGCCGGCAGGAATGGTCCGAAGTAGAGCGCGCCGTCGCGCTGGATTCTTCTGGTGATCACGACCTTAGGAAATGGCTCGTTGATGGTCAGCTTCAGATGCGGATAAGACTTGTCGTCTTTGAGTTTGTAGTTGTAGCGTGGCTGGTGTTGCCGGACCAGCGTTGACTCGAGGATCAGCGCTTCGACTTCGCTGTCCGTGACGATGAACTCCACGTCGGCGATGCGGCGCACGAGTTCGCGCGTCTTGAAATCATGGACGCGGTCTGATTGAAAATACGAACGCACGCGGCTGCGCAGGTTCTTTGCTTTGCCGATGTAGATGGTCTTGCCGGCAGCGTCTTTGTGCAGATACACGCCCGGCGAGGCTGGTATTTCTTTGAGCTTTTCGTCTAACGTCACTTGGCTGAAAATGCTTAAGATATCGGCGATTTGTGCTGGGAACATTCTAGCGTAGAAGGATCGCGAAGACCACAAAGACGGGCGCTTACAGATTCCCTTGCGTCCTTCCTTTGCGTCTTGGCGCCTTTGCGCGAGATCTTTTCCCGCAAAGACGCAAAGGCGCGAAGAAAGTGAAAACTGAGAGGAACTTCCTTGCGATTCCCTTTTCGATTACCAGTAGGCAAACAGTTCGACGCCGTTGGCTTCGGTCTTAACGCCGTCGATCGTCTGATCGTCGTGCCCGAGTATCCAGCGTTCGACACGAAGGTGCGCTTTCTCGAACATAAACAAACGGCCGGTGGTCAGACAGCCACGGCGATGGTTGCTCTGCAGCGGCTTGGCTTGAAGACGGCCTATGCCGGACGTTTTGGCTCGGATGCGGAAGGCGTGTTCGGAATCGCATCGGTGAAAGACGAAGGCGTCGATGTCGAATTTGTCGAAGTGATCGAAGGCGCGCGCACGCAGCTCGCTTTCATCATCATCGAGGAGCGCAGCGGCGAACGAACGATCATCTGGGATCGCGACGAGCGTCTCGCTTATAAACCGGGGGAGGCGCCAATTCAAGTGGCATCGCGCGGTCGCGTGTTGCACCTCGACGCGCACGATCCGCCGGCCTGCGCGCGCATGGCCAGGGGCGCGCGTGATTCAGGCACGATAGTCTCCGCGGATATCGACAACATCTATGAAGGCCTGCCTGACCTTTTGCCGCTCATCGACATTCTGATCGTTTCAAAAGAATTTCCACACCGCTTGACCGGCATCAGCGACGAGCGCGCCTCACTGGTCGAATTGAAGGCGCGTTACGGTTGCGTGGTGGTTGGCATGACGCGGGGGCTGCGCGGCGCGATCGTCTATTGCGAAGGGGAGTTCATCGAATCACCGGCATTCGAAGTTCCCGGCGGCTGCCGTGACACCACCGGCGCGGGCGATGCCTTTCGTGGTGGCTTTCTTTTTGGCCTGTTGACCGGAGAAGATATTGAGACAGGTCTGAAGCTTGCTAATGCGGTTGCTGCTCTGAAGTGCAGGGGGCGGGGCGCGCGAACCGCATTGCCCTCGAGGGCTGAACTGCACCGGGAGGATCTAACCGCTCGATAAATCAGGATCACTGCCGCTTTGCCTGCCCATGCACTTGCATCCCTCTCAAAGTTGTGCCGATAGCCGGGCGGCAATTGCTTGCTTCGGTTGCACGCCGATGATTTGGTCGACGAGCTTCCCGTTCTTAAAGATTAGCAATGTCGGAATACTGCGGATGTTGAATTGCGCGGAGGTCCGTGGGTTTTCGTCAACGTTCAACTTGGCGATCTTGTAGCGTCCACCCGACTCCGCAGCCAACTGATCGACCACGGGCCCAATGATTCGACATGGCCCACACCACTCCGCCCAGGCGTCCACCAATACCGGCTGGGAAGACGAAGCGCTAATCACATCCTGCGCGAAAGTCTGATCGGTCACCGTCTGCGGTTTGCCATTGAATGTTCCGGCTGCTCCCGGATCGGGCAGTTTAGTCCCACATTTGCCGCACACCGGCTGACTAACTTCCGCTGTACGTTCGTCTACACGATTCTTTGCCCCGCACTTTGGACATGTTCGAATTGCCATGGTTCCCTATTTGGTCAAGCGTGAATCCTTCTGACCGCTGTTCCCATCGATTACCCGTTGCCTCGATGCCGACCATTCATAGCAACAATCCCTACAGTGCCAGCGCCGCCCGTCAACGGACCGTTTCCTGACTCTCATTACCTGTCCACCACACTTGGGACAGGAAGGACCCATGGCCAGCCAAATGAGCCCTAGATCGAATAAAGCGTCAATGAAGTCAACCAGAAACATCAAACCGATCCTGTTCAGGCCGGCGTAGCTCTCGCTGACGCGCCGAGGTGCTTCCGAAAAAGTTCAAGCACGCGCTGCCACGCATCGGCGGCCGCTTCGCGGTTGTAGACTTCCGGCCGCGTGTCGTTAAAGAAAGCATGATCGGCATCATAGCTGACCACTTCCAACGGCAGATTACCTTTGCGCACCGCTTCTTTCAGGATATCGACTTTTTCAGGCGTGATCCACGCATCGCGAGTACCCGCAAAGAAGAGCGTGGGCACGTTGAGCTTCTCGAGAACGTGCGTTTCCGGAATGTCGCCGTAGAAAGGCGCGGCGGCGGCCAGCTCGCTGATCTCGCAGGCGGCGCGCAAGGCAAACGTGCCGCCCATGCAGTAGCCGGTGATGCCGATCTTCCGCACGGCGGAGATGCGCTTGATCTCAGCGATGGCCTGCCTGATTGTTTCCATGCCGTCGACGGTGTCGAGGTCGTGCATCAGCTTCGCCGCTTCTTGCGAATCCCGCGCGACCTTTCCGCGATAGAGATCCGGCGCGACGCAGAGATAACCCTCTTGCGCATAGCGGCCTGCAATGTCGCGAATGTGATCGTTGATGCCCCACCATTCCTGAATCAGGATCACCGCCGCGCTTGCTTCAGAATCCGGACGCGCAACAAACGCGGTAGTGGCGCCGCGTAATGTGTTTAGATTGAGTATTTCGGTTTTCATCGAGCCAATTTCCCCCTCTCAAAAGTTCGCTGAGTCAGTTCATGTATTTTTGGGTTGCGGCTAGAGATTATATGTTCCGCTCGACTCTGTATCAAACACCCACATCAATGATATAAGATTGTCGCTCGGAAATTACATTTTGCGTGGCCTGCCCTGGCTTTTTCAAAGGAAGAGATATGAAACTGTTTGCCAGCGCTCTGATGGTCTTAGCCATCGCCGCTCTGAGTCTCTTGACCCCAAGCGCAACAATCGAACCCGCCGATATAGTTTTCAAGAACGGCAACATCTATACCGTCAATACGCGTCATCCGCACGCCGAAGCCGTCGCCGTCAAGGGCGATCGGATCCTCTTTGTCGGTTCAAACAAAGATGCGCAGAAGTACGCCAGCAGCAAGACGCGCGTTGTCGATCTGCACGGAAACACGATGCTGCCGGGCATGACCGATGCGCATTATCACTTTATCGGCGTCGGTCAGCGCGAGATGAATCTCAATCTTGAGGGCCTCACGAACCTGGAAGACTTTTTGGCGAAAGTCAAAGCGCGCGTGGATCAAGCAAAGCCGGGCGAGTGGGTCACGGGCCGCGGCTGGATTGAAACGTTCTGGAAGCCGCCCGTGTTTCCCACGCGCTGGGATCTGGACAAGATCTCACCTAACAATCCGGTCTTTCTAGGTCGCGCTGACGGGCATGGCGCAGTGGCGAACAGCGCGGCTTTGAAAATCGGCGGCGTTACGAAAGACACCAAAGACCCTTTTGGCGGACAGATTTTGCGAGACAAGCAAACCGGTGAGCCAACGGGCATGCTGCTCGACAACGCGCAATCGTTTGTGAGAAGCCACATTCCCGCAAACACCGAGGGCGATACCGAAACCGCGATGATCCTGGCCAACAAGCGCAGCATTGAGTTGGGCTGGACGCAGATTCAAGATCCCGGCGGCAGCTATCATGAGGTCGATCTTTACAAGAAGCTTTACGGCGCGGGAAAGCTCAAGCTGCGTATCTACAAGGCCGTCTATGGACCGGGACCGGAAGCGCAGCGGCTCCTGAGCGAGGGCCCAATCGTTGGCGCTTTCGACCATCGCTTAAATCTGCGCACGATCAAAGTTGTTTCCGACGGGGCGCTTGGCTCGCGCGGCGCGGCATTGCTCGAACCCTACAGCGACATGCCCGATAGCAAGGGGTTTCTGCGGGTGAAAGAAGAAGACCTGCTGCCGATGCTCGAAGAAGCATTACGCAAAGGCATCCAGGTCGAGACCCACGCGATCGGCGATTATGCCAATCGATTTGTTCTTGATGAATACGAAAAAGCTTTGAAAGCAGTGCCGAAGGATCAGCGCAAGATCGCCGAGCCGCGTTGGCGCGATGAGCACACGCAGATCGTCAACCCGGCGGACATACCGCGCTTTGCGAAACTCGGCATCATCCCTTCGATGCAGCCTTCGCACGCGATCGGCGATCTGCACTTCGCACCGAGCCGTTTGGGAATCGCACGACTCGCGGGCGCGTACGCGTGGGCGAGTTTTATCAAGTCAGGCGTGATCGTTCCCGGCGGATCTGATGCGCCGGTTGAGCGCGGCGAGCCGATGATCGAATTCTACGCGGCGGTCACGCGCAAAGACATTCGCGGCTTCTCCGGCGAAGGCTGGCACGCGGAAGAAGCAGTCACGCGTGATCAAGCTTTGAAGATGTTCACGATCTGGCCCGCGTATGCGGCCTTTGAAGAAGAACTGCGCGGCTCAATCGAAGCCGGCAAGCTTGCTGATTTCACCGTGCTCTCAGCCGACATCATGAAGATTCCCGAGATGGAGATTCTCAAGACGCGTTGCGTAATGACGGTGATTGGCGGCGAGATTGTTTACGAAGGGAAGTGATTTGCAACTTTTCCCCCTCTCCCTTTTGGGAGAGGGCTGGGGAGAGGGACAAATTCATCGGGATTGAGGCGCTGAGTACTCACGCCCTCACCCTAACCCTCTCCCAGGGGGAGAGGGGAATCAGATTCGCAAATGAATAGCGCAAGGCAGTATCGTGGCGGATATCAATTTGCGGGTCTGGTAAACCTTGCGCGTGAGCTGCGAGAGAAACCGACGACTGCCGAAGCACTGCTGTGGCAACTGCTTCGAAATCGGCAGTTGCTCGGTTTCAAATTCAGGCGACAACATCAGTTCGGAGATTACATCGCGGACTTCTATTGTCACGAAGCTCGTCTCGTCATCGAGTGCGATGGCTCAGTTCATGATCGAAATGAACAGTGGCATCACGACCAGAACCGTGACGCCTACATGATCGCGCAAGGTTTGCGCGTGTTGCGATTCACAAACCAGCAGGTTCTAAATAATACTGAGAGGGTGTTGGAGGAGATTTCAAAGTATCTCCCTTCTATCTCTGGGAGAAGGGTCGGGGAAGAGGTTTATAGTCAGGGCGGAGGCTCCGTTCTCCCCTCTCCCTTTTGGGGGAGGGGCCAGGGGAGAGGGCGCGAAGCGTGAGTGTGATAAAGAATAATAAGGAAGGAATCTGCTGGTGCTCGCTAAGCCCTCTCCCCAACCCTCTCCCTAAGGGAGAGGGTTTTACAAAAAGCAAGAAGGAGTTCGCAAATGAGATTACTATTGTCATTGGTCTTTCTGCTTACTTTCGCGCTGATTCCGGCTGCGCCGCTGTCGCAATCCAACTCGCCGCAGTCGCCGGCTGAAATCAGCGGCGAGCCGCGTCATCACCCGAAATTTGAAAATGAATTCGTGCGCGTCTGGGATGTCACAGTACCCGCTGGCGACGCGACGCTCTGGCATATTCACCGCAACGACAATGTCGTCGTCACCCTCGGCGATGCGAGCCTCCGCATCGAGACGGTCGGCGCTGCACCGGCTGAGGTTCAGTGGAAGTTCGGCGACGTCAGGTTTGGCAAGGCGACTTATGTTCATCGCGCGATGAATATTGGGACCACGCCATTTCATAATATGACGATTGAGATTCTCAAGTCGCCCGCCGGTTCGCAAGAGCTGTCGAAACCGAAGGAACCAATCACCCGCACGCCGGTTCTCGAAAACGAGCGCGTGCGAGTTTATCGGGTCACGCTCGAACCGGGTCAAGCGACGACGGTGCACACGCACTTGCTCCCGGGTCTTGCAGTTGCGATCACCGCCGGCGAGATCGAGATAACCACCGAAGGGAAAGATAAACCCGATCGCGTCAGCCTTCCCGCGACTGACGTGCGTTGGCGCGGCGGTCCGGCGACGCATTCGATCAAGAACGTCGGCAAGACGCGCTTTGAAGCTGTGGACATCGAACTTAAGTGAGCCCGCCGGGTTCCAATTATTGGTCAATCCCGAATTGATGTATCGACAGAGACTCGCGTCCAATGCAGGAAAGGAAATCCCCATGACCACATTTTCGAATTCCGTAAGTCGTAACTTCCCCCGCCGCAGCTTTCTTTCTCTGGCCGGCAAAGGCCTCGGCCTTGCTGCGCTCTCGTCAGCCACCGTCGCGTCGCTGCTTAGAGATGTTCAAGCGGCGACGAAAAGCATTGTGCATCTGACGCCCCAACAAGCGGCGATGGACGAAGACTACTGGGCGGTTATTCAAAACTCTTTCACCGTCACGCGCGGCATCATTAATTTGAACAACGGCGGCGTCTCGCCCAGTCCGCGCATCGTGACCGAGGCGCTGGTGCGTTACATCTGGCAACAGGAAGACGCGACCGCGTACACGATGTGGCAGATACTCGAGCCGCAATGCGAAACCATTCGCACTGGATTAGCGGAAATGTTCGGCTGCGACCGCGAAGAGATCGCCATCACGCGCAACGCTTCGGAGTCGCTCGAGATTCTTTTGATGGGTATGGACTTCAAACCCGGCGACGAGATTCTCACGACGACGCAGGATTATCCGCGCATGTTGACCACTTTGCGCCAGCGCGAACGGCGCGAAGGTTTGAAACTCAAGTTGATCCAGATTCCGATTCCGCCAAGGAATCTCGACGAGATCGTTGCCGCCTTTGAAAAGGGGATCACTAATCGCACTCGGCTCATTCTTATTTCGCATCAGATCAATATCACGGGACAAATCACTCCAGTGAAGGCTGTATGCGAGCTGGCGCGCGCGAAAGGAATAGAGACCATCGTTGACGGCGCGCATTCATTCGGGCAATTCGATTTCAAGCAGAAAGACCTTGGCTGTGATTACTTTGGCACTAGCCTGCACAAATGGTTGTATTCGCCAAAGGGCACCGGCTTGCTCTACGTCAAGCGCGATAAGATTGAAAAGCTCTGGCCGTTGATGGCTGCCGAAAGTAAGCAGGCTCCGGACATACGCAAATTCGAAGAGATTGGCACCCACTCGGCGGCGCCCAAGCTGGCTATCGGCGAGTCGCTACTCTTTCACAACGGCATCGGCGGCAAACGCAAAGAAGCGCGGCTGCGTTATCTGTCTCGCTACTGGATGAACAAATTGAAAGACTTGCCGAAGGTTCGCTTCAATACTTCGTTCGACCCGAATCAATCGTGCGCGATTGCGAACGTGCACATCGAAGGCACGAACCCGAGCGCGATCGGCAGCTATCTTTTCAGCAAGCACCACATCTTCACGACGCCGATCATTCACGAAGAGTTTCAGGGCATCCGCATCACGCCCAACGTCTATACCACGCTGGGCGAGCTGGATCGCTTTTGCGAGGTGATGGAGATGATTGCGCGTAAGGGATTGCCGGCCTAGCCACAGAGGCACAGAGTCGCAGAGAACGATAGGAAGCATAACGGCCAAAGAGTTTGAGACTAAAGCGGTCCCCTTCTGGCTCTCGGCCACTTTCTCCGTGTCTCTGTGCCTCTGTGGCTTTCCGTCGACCTTGCCGCCATTGACACGCCTACGGTTTTTTCATAGATTGCGCAGGAACAATCAAGGTTTTCAGTTTAGGTCCGCGGCAAACCCCCACTTGACGCAACTATGGCTTCAGTCGGCGAGATTCCCGTACCTTGCCTGCCCAGGCCCAATTCATGTACGGGGAGGAGTCTCAAATATGAAAATCAAAAGAATTCTGGTCGGTTCGTTCGTCGTGGCGCTATTGATCGTTGGTATCTCAGTGTATGCGCAAGTCAATCGTCCGTATCACAACGGTTCGGTCTGGAATGTCGCGTTCATCCGGATTAAGCCGGGCATGGACACGGCCTACATGAATTATCTGGCGGGCAGTTGGAAGGCCGAGCAGGAGGCCCAAAAGAAGGATGGAAACATTCTTTCTTACAAAGTGTTGTCGGTTGAAGGCCACACGCCCGGCGACTGGAACCTGATGCTGATGACGGAGTACAAAAACCTGGCGACGATGGAGGCCAATGAAGATAAGGCCGAGGCAGTCGCGCAAAGGGTGACTGGCAACGACGAGAAGCAGATGCAAGGCTACAAGGACCGCTCCGAAATCCGCGAAGTGATGGGCGACAGGCTCGCTCGCGAGATCATCCTTGAGCCCAAGAGTCGATAATTCCGCGGCTTTAGAGAAAACTCTCTGACAGCGGCCCGACCGCATTATCGGCAACTACCTACTTCTCAAACGACGGTAGGCAAGTGGAGGTTTGTTATGAGATTCAATAAGTTATTTCTGGGACTGACCTGTATGGCTGTTTTCTGTCCTTTCATGGCGAAAGCGCAACAGGTTCACCAACATAAGCACGAGATGACGGAAGAACTCGGGCAAGTCAAATTCCTTGTCTCGTGCAACGCTGCGGCTCAAGGGCAGTTTAATCGCGCCGTCGCGCTCCTGCACTCCTTCTGGTACGCCGAGGCGGCGAAGGGCTTCTCCGAAGTGATAGGGACAGACGCGAGATGTGGGATGGGCCATTGGGGGGTTGCGATGAGCAACTATCATCCTGTATGGGCGCCACCAACTCCAGCGGAGCTGCAAAAGGGACTGGCCGCCGTCGAAAAAGCGAAAGCCGTTGGCGCCAAAACGCAAAGGGAAAAAGACTACATCGCTGCAATCGACACTTTCTACAAAGATGCGGACAAGCTCGATCACCGAACTCGCGCGCTTGCTTACGAGAAAGCGATGGAGCAGCTTTACGTGCGCTATCCGCAGGATCATGAAGCGGCGATTTTCTATGCGCTCGCGCTGCTAGGGACGGCGCAACCGACTGATAAGACCTACGCGAAGCAAAAGAAGGCGGCTGAGATTCTAAATAAGGTTCTGGCATACGAGCCGGAGCATCCCGGTGTGGCGCACTACCTGATCCACAGTTTTGATTACCCGCAGCTCGCTTATCTGGCTCTGCCCGCAGCGCGAAGCTATGCGAAGATCGCTCCTTCGGCCCCGCATGCGCTTCACATGCCTTCGCACATCTTCACGAGGCTTGGGCTCTGGCAAGACTCAATTCAGTCGAACCTGGCCTCGGCGGCAGCCGCGAAGAATTACGCCGCCAGGACTCGTCCGGGAACCGCGTCCTTCGATCAGCTTCACGCAATGGATTATCTGGTGTACGCCTATTTGCAAGGCGCTCAGGATCTAAAAGCAAAGCAGATCCTTGATGAGATCCAACCGATGGGCCAGGCGGATCCGGAATTCGCCGCGGCCTACGCCTTCGCAGCAATCCCCGCGCGTTACGCCCTTGAAAGACACCGCTGGTCTGAAGCAGCGGCGCTAGTGGTACATCCCGCCGGCTTCCCCTGGGACCGCTTCCGCTATGCTGAAGCAATCACTTACTTCGCGCGGGCTCTCGGAGCGGCCAGGAGCGGTGACACTGCGGCGGCGAGCAGGGAGGTCGAGAAGCTGGCCTCGATTCAGAAGTCGTTGGCTGAAGGAAAAGATCTCTACTGGGCAACGCAGGTTGAGATTCAGCGCCAGGCAGCAGCCGCATGGCTCGCGCATGCTGAAGGGAAAAACGAAGAGGCATTGAAGCTGATGCGCTCGGTGGCCGAGCTCGAAGACTCTACGGAGAAGCATCCTGTGACTCCGGGACCGGTTGTGCCTGCGCGCGAGTTGTTGGGCGAGCTGCTTCTTGAGCTTAATGAACCGAAGCTGGCCTTGAAGGAATTCGAGATCGCAATCCTCGCGGCCCCTAACCGCTTCAATGGCCTCTACGGCGCGGCGAAGGCGGCCGAGCTTTCCGGAGATCGGGAGAAAGCGAGAAACTTCTACGCAAAGCTTGCGGCCGTGAGTGAAAGGTCTGATAGCGAAAGACCTGAACTGCAAGCCGCCAAGATGTTTCTTGCAAGTAAGCAGTGATTGCGGCTCGATGTGGCCTTGGCACGTCCAACCCGAAATGGAGCCTGGAACGTACTCCGCCGCTGAGTGAGCAGATGGATCTTGTACACCCCCTGGATCGAACGCACGCTGAGTAGTGCTCCGTTAGGAATGTTGCTATTGCCTCCACGGTGTTTTTTCTCATTGCAGAGTTAGACCGCCTGTGGTTAACTTCTCAACCCTTGAAGGAAAAACAGTCGCAGCGGATAAAACGCAAACCAGATCTGCGTCGCTGGGTTTGGTTATAAACCCTTGCCTTTCCGCCGCAGCGTCGCTTACAATCCGCACACTAAAGGATAAGAACATGAACAGGGCAACAGCTCTGGCAGCGACACAGAACGACTCCTTCACGCTTCGGGCATCATCAATCTATTTTTCTTCGGCAGAAGAACTTTACAAGACGTGGCCCACTCCGACTTGTATCATCGTTGACGGGCCGTATGGCGTCGCGGGTTTTCCCGGAGACCTTCCCACGCATGAGCAATTAGCTGACTGGTATAGACCTCATATCGAGGAGTGGGCTCGCCTGTCTACGACTCAAACGACGCTCTGGTTTTGGGGAACCGAGATCGGCTGGGCGAATGTTCATCCCGTGTTTGCAGAGAACGACTGGGAGTATCGCTCTTGTCATGTTTGGGACAAGGGAATGGGTCATGTTGCGGGGAATTCAAACACACAAACTCTCCGCAAATTCCCAGTGGTCACCGAAGTCTGCGTTCAGTACACAAAGGCCGCACGGTTCGTGATTGCGGACGAGAAGACGTCGATGCAACAATGGCTGCGTTACGAATGGCAGCGGACCGGGCTCGCATTCCGACTGGCGAACGACGCATGCGAAGTCTTGAATGCGGCAACGCGCAAGTATTTGACCGCTGATCATCTCTGGTACTATCCGCCGCCTGACGCATTCGAGAAACTAGCGCGATACGCCAACCAACACGGGAAGCCCGAAGGTCGGCCCTACTTCAGCATCGATGGTAGGAATCCTATAAGTGCCGAAACATGGGCAAAACTACGCTCCAAATTCAAATGCGAATTTGGGGTTAGCAATGTTTGGCGCGAACCGCAGGTTGGCGGGGCGCAACGAATTCAGGGACAGCGCAACGGCATGCGGTACAAATTCACAAGTCTGCATGGTAGCCAGAAGCCGATCAAATTTATTGAGCTGATCGTGCGAGCTTGCACGGATGAAGGCGATGTAGTCTGGGAACCATTCGGCGGCTTATGCCCAGGCGCGATTGTTTGTTACGACCTCAAACGCAAGTATCACGGAGCTGAGATACTACCCGAATTTTATTCTGCCGCTACCGAAAGGCTTGCTCGTCATCATGCCCAAGCCAGCTTCCCCAGTTAAAAAAGAGCCGACCACCTGGCGGCATTTTAAGCTCTGGAGCCGACTTCGCGACGCAATCTTTGCGCTGCCAAGTCATTTCAATTCATCTACGACGATTGACGGAATGCTGGCACCCGATGTCTTTACGTTGCATGGCGCTTTAGGCGCAACGATAGAAGACGAAGTGGTCAAAACCCTGAACCGTATACGCTCGGTATGGGACCCAGACAAGGAATACGAGACATATGGATTTGTGCGGCAACCGCAGACCTTTCCTGACGTGTTGCTCCGAAGGAAGACCAACGGCCATGACATTCTGCTCGGAATCGAACTTAAGGGATGGTATCTCCTAAATTCGGAAGGCATGCCCAACTTTCGATTCACGGTTAATCCTCAATGCTGCAATCCGTGGGATTTCATCGTCGTCGTACCATGGGTGCTTTCCAATGTCATTTCGGGTTCGCCTATCGTTTACGATGTGTTTGTCGAGATGGCTCGCTATGCAGCAGCGCAGAGAAACTACTACTGGCAATATGGCCGGGCAACCGCTGACGATGCAACGATCACTCTCGCTAAAGACCTCAAGATATATCCCCTCAAGAAGGATAAGATTTCAGACAAAGCGGTTTACGATCCCGGTCAGAATTTTGGTCGTCTGGCGCGATACGGCGTAATGAATGAGTATGTCAAGAGGATGATGACGACGAGTGTTCGTGGCATATCTGCCGAGGAATGGCTCAAGTTTTTCAAGACACACACAAGAGGAACGACGCACCCGCCCGCAGCGTAGATCAATCGCCAGTAAGCCATACCTACACCAATCACCCAGACGAGCTAACACCTTTACAAACGGCGATGCGGGCGTTACATTGGCGTCGTTATTTGAGTTTGGGCTTTTTGCCCTTTGCGCCCAGAGATCGTTGGCCCTGAAAAGCCAACAGCCCAGCGGTAGGAGCCGCTGGGCCATTAACAAGCAAAGGGGGTAGCAGGAATGTTTAGCGTAACCTGTTACCTGTCTACCGCGACGGTGACGATAACCAGAGCGGACTCTGGGGAAATCACCATTACCATTGAACCGCCATAACAAGTTAGGTGTGCGGTTCATTTCCGGCCCGCGTAGCTCAGTTGGAAGAGCGCTCGCGCATTACTTAGTCGAGAGGTCGCTGGTTCGAGTCCACGCCGTGGGCACCTTGGAGGGGTCGGGAAACCGGCCCCTTTTTATTCAAACAACTTCTGTCTCCAAACTCCGAATTGCTGAAACCCGCGTTTCAGGCTACAATTCGGTTCGCGTCACTTGAATGCGGCCAATGGGCCGTTCATAGCGGTATAAAGTCGCCTAGTGTCCTTTTCCAAGAGTGGGCCAGCGACCTCTGTTGTCTGCTACCCCGGTGTTAGCCGCACCGGGGAATCCTTTGAGTAGCGCAACCAAGGGAGCGGGACTTCGGTTTCGCTCCCTTTCCTTATCAAAAGCGTTTTCCTTGCGCTAAGACGCCAGTGGCGTTGCGTCACTGACGGACTGTGTCACTGACGCAGTCTAGAGAGTCAAGAGAAATATGTCAACACTCGTGTAGGGTTTTTGGCGGGCGCAACGACCGGCAACAATCCTAGTGGAAAACTACCGTACGCTGCGGACGCTTGACAGCTTCGCGCGGATTGACGCCAAATTGGCAACACCCAACATCGCCCTAAGCAAAACATTCAATCAGGAGGGAGCATTAACAATGTCCAGTCCAGCAACGCAACAACCAACGCCACAGCTATTTTTCCAGACCATCAACTCTTATCAACGCACCGAGGCCCTCAAGGCCGCGATCCAGCTCGAAGTCTTCACGGCGATCGGTGAAGGCAACGCCAGCGTTCCGGAGATCGCGAAGCGATGCCAAACGTCAGAACGCGGCATGCGCATTCTCTGCGATTACTTGTGCATCATCGAGTTTCTTGCGAAAGACGGCCAGCGTTACAGGTTGACTCAAGACTCCGCGGTGTTTCTTGACAAAGGCTCGCCGGCATACCTCGGCGGCGTAATTGACTTTATTCTTTCGCCGATGTTGACGGACGGATTCAAGGATCTGGCCGCGGTGGTCAGAAAAGGCGGCACGGTAATCCCTGAGGACGGCGTCGTCGGTCCGGAAAACCCGATCTGGGTCAAGTTTGCGCGAGCGATGGCGCCGATGATGGCGATGCCTGCGCAGTTGATCACCAAACTGGTAGACGAGAAGGCGGATCGAAAACTGAAGATTCTGGATATAGCCGCCGGACACGGTTTATTCGGCATTGCCTTTGCGAAAAACAATCCGCAGGCCGAGATCGTGGCGCTGGATTGGGCGCCAGTATTGGAAGTCGCGAAAGAGAACGCGCGCAACGCCGGAGTCAGCGATCGTTACAGCACGATCGAAGGCAGCGCGTTTGATGTCGACTACGGCAACGGCTACGACCTGGTGCTGCTGACAAACTTCCTGCACCACTTCGACAAGACCACTTGCGAAACGCTGCTGCGAAAGGTCCGTGCGGCACTCGCCGACGGCGGCCGCGCAGTAACACTGGAGTTCGTGCCGAACGAGGATCGCATCTCGCCGCCGGACGCGGCCGGGTTTAGCTTGATGATGCTGGGCGGGACCCCGAGCGGCGACGCTTACACGTTTTCGGAGTTAGAGCGAATGTTCAGCTACGCCGGTTATGCGCGCAGCGAGATTCATCCCTTGCCGCCGTCAATTGAGCAAGTGGTGATCTCGTACAAATAAGCAACACCAAGTGTTAGGGGTTTGGTGCCCGTGCTTGAACGTTGTGAGTGACGCCTCCGGTTTCATGAACCTTCGCCGTCACAAAGTGCGACGGCGTTTTTGAGACCAGGCCCCAGAAGAACGTGCTGTCACCTTTGCCCGGCGAACCGCCTTCGCAGACCGGAGCGGTGAACTTGAAAGTAATCTTGCTTCCGCTCTGATTCGCCGAGGCAATGCCGATGGTCCCAATGCCTCCGCCGGTCACGACAAACACCTCGTCGCCCATTTTGTCGCCGTTGTAGTCGAGCGTGCTGATTACGGGACCGAAATCGAAGCTTACAGAATCAATGCACGAAATCGCCGTTGCTCCAACCGCGTTTCTCAAATCGATTCGGTACTCGTAGGCGTAAAGGCCCGCGGCGGGAGAGCCAGGCTTCCCAGTGTACGTGCGCGACTGCAGGAAGCCCGTGCCGCCGGTGCTCAGCGTGATATTGTCCGACGTGTCGTTGACTGTAACCGTGCAGGTCGGATTGAACACACAGTTGATGGCCGGCGCGCTGACGTTCACGACCTTCAACGGGACCGCCGCGACCACGACGGGAGTGAAAAACAACACCAAAGCGAGTGCGAGTCTTTGCATGATCTATTTTCTGCCTCCAAGGTTTGGAATAATTTCAAAGGGTGACGGCTATAAACATTAAGTGCCTACGGCGCCAGGAGCAACTGCTTACTGTTCACCGCCCTTCGCCGCCTCTACCTTAACCGCATTCGCAAAAAGCAGACGCCTTACAGTTTCCAATAGATCGCCACTGCGGAAAGGTTTTGACAGATAGCCGCTGAAACCGGCCTTTAGAGCGCGTTCGCGATCAGGCTCAGTGTAGGCTGTCACGGCGATGCAGGGTATGCCGCTCGTGCGTTCGTCGGCCTTCAATTCCTGGAACACTTGCCAGCCATCCAGCACCGGCATCGACAGATCAATCATGATCAGGTCAGGCGGCTGCTCTTTCGCCATCCGCAGGCACTCGCGCCCGTCGCGTGCCTCACGAACCTCGTAGTCAGCGGTCGCGAGGATCAGACGCAAAAGCTCGCGGTTATCTTCGTAGTCGTCGGCAATAAGAATGTTAGCTGGCATCGAGGGTTGAGCGGCGTTTCAAGGGACTTATAACGTAAGGTCTGGAAGGTGTCAAACGACTCACGTCGGCGAAAAGCATCTTCTTGACTCGCTTCGTCCTGCACGTCCATAATCGTCCGGAGAGGCGTTTTGCCCTGCGAGTCTCTTAAAGACGCGAGAGACGCCCTGGATTTTGACCCTGGCCCGGAAATCTGAGGTTGGTCCAAAACGTACGAGCGGAGGAGAGGAAAATTGGTCAGCGAACAATTGGAAGAGAGCCTGCGGCATGAAATAGAGAGTTACGTCGAGCGGCGCCTGAGCGAATTCAAGCAAGAGATCGCCCAGCTTCAGAATCAACTTAACGAGTCGCTCAAGCAGATTCTGGAGCGCGAAGGCGAGACTCAATGGGATGGATCACTTGCTGCTGCCGTCGGCGAGCACTTGCGCGCTGCGCACGAACGAGGGATCGAGCTGGCTGCCTCGGAATCAACGCGGGCGCAGGCATCAAGCGACATGGCGATTGTAAAAGCCGCCATCGACGAGATTGTCGGCCAGCAATCGCAGGCAGAGATCCTAAAAACACTCGTCAACCGCGCCTCGTCGTTTGCGCCTCGCACCGCCTTCTTCATTGTCAAAGGGGAACAAGCGCTGGGCTGGCGCGCGCGCGGATTCCAGGGCACCGTGGGCGACGAAGCGGTGCAACAGATCACTTTGCCCTTGCTCGCCAACACGGTTGTGGGCGCAGTAGTCAGCTCGCGCGCCACGTGGAGCGGCACACCAGACTCACACTCAGAAGATCACCTGCTTTTGAATCGACTCGGTGAGCAAGCGCCGCAGAGGATCGTTGCCGTGCCGCTGGTGGTTCGCGGTCGCACCGTCGCAGTGCTCTACGCGGACTCAGCGGGGCTTGACTCTGAAGCAATCAATCTTGAGGCGCTCGAGACGTTGGCACGCGTGGCCGGAATGGCGGTCGAGCTTCTTTCCGTGTCGCTGGTGGCCGCTACTCGGTCACAAGCTGAGCCCGCCGCGCCACCAGCGCCAGTGGCCGAGACAATCGAAGCAGCGCCAACATACACGCCCGAGCGCGAGTACGAAGAGGCCCAGCCCCCAGAGCCCGCGCCGAGCACTGCGGTTGAAGAGGAACTAATAACACCGGCACCTGTTCCTTTGACCGCGGACTCTGAATCTATCCAGGCTGCTCCATCTTCAGAGCCAACTCCTGAACCACCCGCGGCGCCACCGCCGGCCGCGCGACGCCGCTACGGAAGCCACGAGGCCGAGTTGCCGGTTGAAGTGCCTGACGATGAGGAACGCCGCCAGCATCACGACGCGCGCCGGTTCGCTCGTTTGCTGGTCTCCGAGATCAAACTGTACAACGAGCAAAGAGTCGTTGAGGGCCGATCGAACGGCGACCTGTACGAGCGGCTGCGCGAGTACATCGATCGCTCGCGCGAGATGTACGACAAGCGCGTCAAGACATTGGTATCAGCGAAGTACGACTACTTCCATCACGAGCTGGTCCGCACGCTTGCCGAAGGCGATGCGTCAAAGCTGGGACACGCGTATCCGGGGACAACTGTTTCGGCGTAGGAGGGAAAAATCATTTTCCATTTTCCATTTCGCATTTGCCATTGCCCGTCGACACAATCAATGAGAATTTACCGAGGACCCGTCGAGGCGTTCCGATGACAAATGAAAAATCTCAAATGGAAAATGGAAAATGAACGTGGTGTTGCGATGGTTGCGCGTCTCGCCACTCGACGTTGGCTCCTGATCCTTGTCAGTCTTGCCATTATTGCCGGCGCCTCTCTCCCGCCGTTCATGACCGCCAGTTGCCTGACCCGGCCGCAAACTCCGGCTGAATTACGAGCGCTCGAAAACCTGCGCGCGATGACGCGCGGCGGCATGTTGCCCGCTGAGGACGCGGTCGCCCGGATCGAATCCGATTATCCGCGAACAAAGACGGCCGGCCTGGCGCGCCTGGTGCGCGCACGAATCAAAATCAACGCGAAGGATTTCGCGGGTGCGGCGCTATTACTCGATGCAAGCGTTGTTCGCGACTACACCTCGCTGGGTGATTACGCGCTCTTCATGCGCGGTGACGCGCTCGAACAAGCGGGACGACGCGCCGAAGCTCGAATCGTTTTTGAGAAACTGTTCAACGACTATGCGTCATCACTGCGCGCGCGTGAAGCCACGCTGCGCGACGCCAAGCTTCTGCTCCAAGCCGGCGATGCGTCAGCAGTGCCAACGTTGCTGAAAGTTCTAAACGCGAAGGACGACGCAGCCGCGCTCGCGCTCACCGCCCAAGCATACGCACAAATGTCAGATCATGCTCGCGCGCTTGCGGCGAGCCGACGAATCTATTTTTTTGCTCCCGCTTCAACCGAGAGTGCTGGCGCGGCAATCACGATTCCACAGTTTTACTCGTCGCTCCTGCCGGCTACCGCCGAAGAGGCGATCGCTCGCGCCGATAAACTCTACGAAGCAAGGAAGTATGCGGACGCCAACGAAGCTTATGGGACAGCGTTCGCGCGCTTCCCGAATACGGCTAACGCGCAGACCCAACTGCGCCGCGGCATCGCTGCGTCCACGGCGCGAAAACATCCCGATGCGGTTGCGGCGCTCAACAGTGTTCCCGGCTCCGCCGGTGAGACGCGCGCTGAGGCGCTCTACTATCTGACGCAAACATACGCGCGCGCGCGTCAGTGGCCGCAGGCGCGCACAACTGTCGAAGATTTGCGCCGTGCATTTCCGCATAGCTCCTGGACGCCCCGCGCGATTGTCGGCGCCGGACAGATTGCCGACGACGTAAAAAACGCTACCGACGCTTCTTATTTCTACCACGCTGCTGTCAATGCTTTTCCCGGGGCCGCTGAAGTTGCTCAAGCGCAGTTCAATCTGGCGTGGATGGCACATGACGCGAAGAGCTATCAGGAGTCTTCGCGACTGCTGACGGAACATCTGGCGTACTATGCAGACAAGAACAACGACAATCGCGGGCGCGCGGGCTATTGGGCGGCGCGTGATTCGGAACGAACCGGAAAGCTGGCCGAAGCGCGCGCGCTTTATCAGGCGATGCAGGGACGTTACGAAGCCAACTGGTACGGCTATCTTGCAAAGCAACGATTGGAAGCGATGACGCGCAGTGGCACAGCAGCGGAGAAGATTTTTCCGGCTGATTCCGTCGTCGGTCACGCCGTTGCGAATCTGCAAACCGTTACGGTTGCCGAAGAAACTGCCGGACCCGACGCGGACGCGCGGATCACGAAGGCAGATCAGCTTTCAAACATCGGCAGCGATGATTGGGCGCTTGAGGAGTTGACCGTAGCGTCCGAAGGCGCGCCTTCCAGTCCGCGAATCAACCTGGCGACGGCGCGCATCTATCGCTCGCAGGAAGACAACGTGCGCGCTCTGAATACGCTGAAGAAAAGTTATCCGGACTATTCGCAGATGAAGCCCGAAGAGCTGACGCGAGAAGAATGGGATGTTTTTTACCCGCTCGCTTACTGGGACATCATTGTGCAGGAATCGCGTGCGCGCAGTCTGGATCCCTTTCAAGTCGCGGGTCTGATTCGTCAGGAGACAATCTTTAATCCGAAAGCGCGTTCGTCCGCCAATGCTTACGGCTTAATGCAGGTGCTCGTGCCGACGGGAAGGTTAACCGCGAAAAAGTATGGCGTCGATCGGACCGTCACTGCCGACTCGCTCTACGAGCCGCGTCTGAATATTCAACTCGGCACCGCGTATCTGCGCGATCAGATCGACAAGTTTGGCCGCATTGAATATGTCGCGGCGGCTTACAATGCTGGTCCGTTGCGAGTGCCGCAATGGCGCGCCACGCTGCCGGCGGAGATCGATGAGTGGGCCGAGGCCGTTCCTTTCAAAGAGACGCGTGGTTACATTCAGGGAGTAGTGCGAAACCGTTTGCAGTATCTGCGCCTGTACGATGCGAACGGAAAGTTTCGCCCGGAAGTGGGCACGCATCCGGTTTCAGCGCCGGCTGCGGAACCCGCGAATTCAACCGTTCGCAAGCGGCGCGTGATCGGAAATGAACAGGAAGAGTAAAACCCGGGAGCACATTCGTGCCTTGCAGTGTCGACCTCTTGATCGCACTGGTTTCGTGATTGCAGTCGTCTTTGTCCTCTTTTCTTGTTCGGTGAGAGCCAACTCACAAATACGCCAACGGCCCGCCCCGACTTCTACCTCGTCATCTCTCGTTATTACCAGCGAACCCAACGCCATCGTCTGGCTCGATGAAATTCGTCGCGGCGTGACGGATGCCACAGGCAAGCTCGCGTTAACGAAAGTTTCAGCAGGCCGGCACGTCTTGCGTGTGCGCGCCAACGGATTTAAGGAAGTTTCGCTGCCACTCCTTCCCGGACGGCGAGGCACAGTTGTCGTGCGGCTCGCGCGCACAAACGACGAAGCGGAGTTGAGTTTTCAGCAGGCAGAAGAGGCTCGCGAAAAAGCCAAGGATGACGAGTCGCGCCAGCAAGCGGCGGCCCTGTATCGCCGCGCTTTGAAACTTCGTCCAGCGTTTCCCGCGGCGCACGTTGGCTTGGCGCGCGTGCTGCTGGATCTCAACCAGCATGAAAACGCGCTCGCCGAAATCGAAGCGGCCCGGCGCGATCGTTCCACCTACCCGGAAGCTTCGGCCGTTGAAGGTCGCGTCTATCGCGAAATGGCTTTTGCCGACGAGGCAATCAAGTCCTTTCAACGCGCGATTCGCGAAGCTCGCGGCTTTCAGCCCGAGGCGCACGTGGGCCTCGCGCGCGTGTTCGAAGACAGAGGACAGTATGAAGGGGCCGCAGCCGAGTATGAGATCGCCATCAAACAGCTTGCGGACAGCGAGCCGGTGATCTATCAATTGCTCGGCGCGGTTTATGAGAAATTGGAGAAGTACAAAGAAGCGCTCGCCGCTTACGAGAAATATTTGCAGCTTGCTCCGAATGGCAGCCTCGCTCCCGCCATTCGCTCAATCATCGATCAACTCCGACGCCAGGCCGCGGGCCAGGAATTGAAGCCTTGAGTAGACTTGAGTCCGTTATCTTGACGCTCGAATTACAGACTAAAGACTGTG
>JBGQJU010000002.1:0-115388 GCA_041499185.1 Pyrinomonadaceae bacterium
AAACTTCCAACGTGACGCTGGGAGCGCAGGCGTCCCGCCTGCAAGTGAGCGCGCAGCGCGAATAAAAGGAGGCGCTATCATTCACGGTTGAACGGTAACGAATCCTTCTGAGCGTGCTGGCGCACGCCCATGCAGGCGGGACGCCTGCGCTCCCAGCAGATGCGCTCCCAGATTTAATAACGATGAACGCGACTGAACTCAAGAATGTTTTCAGACCTGCTGGTTGGCACAGTCGCGGTTATTTGCCTCACTTCGATGGTGGCGAGATTCCGCAGTTCATCACTTTTCGGCTTGGCGATTCATTGCCGCAGACTGTGCTCGATAAATGGCGAATTGAGCTTCAGAAAGAAACGGGCATTGATATCGACGCCGCGTTGCGCCGTCGCATTGAAGCCTATCTCGATCAGGGCTATGGCCAATGTTATTTGAAGGACGCTCGGGTGGCGACGATCGTGAGCGTGCTGGCGCACGCTATGCAGGCGGGACGCCTGCGCTCCCAGCGAAAGCACTCCTTTCTTGTTCAGGTTGAAAGCTAATGACGCTTGGAAAAGCAACCTCAATAATTGCCCTGTTGATGCTGACATCATCAGCTCTTGCTCAAACTCAAACCACCGGTCGGATTACCGGGACCGTCAAAGATCAGAAGGGCGCATTGATCGTCGGGGCCGAAGTGAAGGTTACTAATGCGAACACGGGGGAAGCGCGTCAGACTACGACTAATGAGCAAGGGAGTTACTCTGTTTCGCTTTTGCCTCCGGGCAACTATCAAGTAACTATAGCGGCTCGCAGCTTCGCGCCGGCACACCGCGCCGCCAAAGTAGTCATAACCGAAACTACTACCATAGATGCCGAGCTCGGATTCTCACTCGATACCATCACAGTTGATGTGGGGTCACCGCTCGTTCAATCCGAAGGCCCACAGCTTGGCCGCATAGTTGATGCGCGCCCGGTGTCGGAGTTGCCGCTGGCATCGCGCAACTTCACACAGCTTCTCGGCCTCTCGACCGGCACGGCGACTGCTCTCCCTAACAACGGTACTATCGGGCGCAACACGCAGAACGTTTCAGTCAACGGCGCACGCTTCACGCAGAACAATTTTCAGATCAACGGCATTGACGCCAACCCCGGCATCGGTGGCAGCGGTGCGCGCCTCGCCGACCCGGCGCCTGAGACGATCGCTGAGTTCAAAGTGCAGACCTCGCTTTACGACGCAACGTTCGGACGGGCCGGCGGCGGCAACATTCAGATCGTGACGAAGAGCGGCACAAATAATTTTCACGGCGCGCTGTATGAATACTTCAGTAACGACGCGCTCAATGCCAACAATCCTTTTCTGAAAGCTGCCGGTGCGCGCCGGCCGGTGCTGAAACGCAACTACTTTGGCGGCACCGTTGGTGGGCCGGTGCGACGAGACAAAATCTTTTTCTTCGCCTCGTACCAGGGCATACGAGAGCGCAACGGCATCTCGAACAGCATCTCTTCCAACGTCCTGATTGCGCCGGGGCTGACCGATGATCGCTCAGAGCAGAAACTCCGCACGACATTTGGCGTGCCCGCAATCGACCCGGTAGCGCTGAAACTCTTGAATGCGCGTTCCGCGCGCGGCGAGTTTCTGATCCCCACGCCGCAAGCAAACGGGCGCTACTCCGGATCGTCCGTCTCGCGCTCGCGCGAAGACCAGTTCAACGCGAACGCGGATTTCCGAATCAGCGCGAACAACTGGCTGGCGATCAAATTCTTCTTCGCCCAGACACCGCAGACACTGGCGCTTTCCGGCGCGGCGAATGTTCCCAGCTTTCCCGTCGCTCAAGAAGTTGCTAACCGCTTGCTCTCTGTGCAGGACGTTCACACCTTAAACTCTCGCGTTACCAACGAAGCACGTTTCGGCTTCAACTTCACACGCCGAAACGTTACCACGCAACAAGCCATCAGGGACGCGGACATTGGCATCACGCGCCCAACTGCCGCAGCCTTTCCCGGCCTGCCGCTGATCGGCATCGCGTCGAATGCCGGGGGCGTATTGTTCGGCACCAGCGCACTGCAAGACACAAAGTCCACCGCGCCGGTCACCACTTTCGCCGATACGTTATCGATTACACGCGGACGACACTTCATCCGTGCGGGCGGGGAAATTCGCTATTACCAATCCAATTTCGACACGCCGGCGCTGACGCGAGGGGTGATCAACTTCACCACATTCAACGACTTTCTGCAGGGCCGAACATCTCCCGCCCCCTCAACCCTGGCCAACGGCATCACCCAGCGCAACCTGCGAACGACTGACTACAACTTCTTTCTACAGGACGACTGGAAGGTTTCGTCAAAGCTCACGGCAAACCTTGGATTGCGTTACGAATTGGACCTTCCACCCTATGACACGCAGGGACGCATCTCGACCTTCGATCCGTCGCTTTACCAGCCTCGCCTGCTGGTAAACGCCGCCGGTCTCCCACAAGGACCACCCATCGGCGGCATCGTCCAGGCAGGCAACCCGATCCCGCAATATGATCTGCCGGACGTGCCGAACGTCGGCAAGCGTGTGCTGCGCAGCGTTGATCCGAACAACTTTGGGCCGCGGGTGGGTTTTGCTTACGCGCCTTTCGCTTCCGGCCGGCTGGTTCTGCGCGGCGGTTACGGCATCTTCTATTCGCGCTCGAGCTTCGTCAGCGTCAATAACTCTCTGTTCTCGCCGCCTTTCTACCTGCAAACATTCAACGCGAACGCGCCCATCGAGAATCCCTTCGTTCCGCTGCCGGCGCAAGATCAGTTTCCGACGCTCGTGCCGGGCTTTCCGCTTTTTGGCTTCACGTTTGATCGCAACAACCGCACGCCTTACGTTCAGCAATACAACGCCAGCGCCCAGATCCTGTTAACGAAAGATATGCTGTGGGAAATGGCCTATGTCGGCACGCGGGGATTGAACCTGCTGCGACAGGTCGCAATCAACCAGGCTCGTCTGGCCAGCCTGCAGCGTCCTATAGTCAACGCCGTCACCGGGGCCAGCATCACCACGAACACCCCCGCTAACGCGCAGCTTCGGGCGCCGTTTCAAGGCGTGTTGCGAGGCAACGGACTAAGTGGCTTCCTTCAGGACCAATCCACCGCGCAGTCTGTCTATCACTCGCTGCAAACAAGTCTGACGAGAAGACTCTCAGGCGGACTCCAATTGCTGGCTTCGTACACTTTCGCCAAGTCAATTGACAACGCCTCAGGGGGCAGCGCAAGCGCGTTAGCCGGGGGCGAGACGAGCGCCATCCCCGGTGATCAACTCGACAACCGTGCCAATCGCGGCGTTTCAGACTTTGACCGCACGCATCGTTTCGTTCTGAGCTTCCTCTGGGACTTGCCGCGTCCCGCGTTCGCTCGTCGCTCAACTGTCCGACGCGCGCTCTTCTCCAATTGGCAATTGGCAGGCATCGTGACGGCGATGTCCGGAGCGCCGATCGATATTTTGGACAGCGGCGCGGGCACGTTCTATTACGGCGCGGGCGGCATCGCGCGACCCAATTGGTGGTCGGGTGCAACGCCCAGCACCGCAACCAGTAACATTCCTCCCGGATACTTTTTTAATCCGTTTGCTTTCGCGCGGCCGATTGTGCCAACGGGTCAGGTGATCCCGAGTTCAGGTGGCCTGGCAACCTCAGGTGTAGTTCCGCCTGGTACGCAGTTCGGAACCGACATCGGCAACGTTGGTCGCAATGTCTTGCGCGGACCCCGACAAAACAATGTGGACTTCTCCGTCTTCAAGCGATTTCCGTTTAGTGAGTCAAAGAACCTCGAGTTTCGCGCGGAGGTCTTCAATCTTTTCAATCACGTGAACTTTGCCAACCCGATCAGCAATCTCAACGCCGTCCAGTCATCAGGCGGCAGCCTCGATCCAAACACCGGACAGATTATCAACCCGGGCGATTTCGGACGCATCATTTCTACGAGCAACAATCCGCGGCTGATTCAGCTCGCTCTGAAGTTCAGTTTTTGATTGTGGCTAGTGGTTATCGCAAGACATGAAAGAGGCAGTGGGAAGTTGAGAAGTCTTCAGCTTTCGCTAAGCCAACGTGCAGGTGTCCGCGGCAATCTGAGGCGCGAGCCAAAATCCGGAGATTCATTTGATTCGAAAGCTGCGCGCGATCAAATCCGTCTGATTTCGTATGCGCGCTAGTTTGTCGCGCAGGCCGCTAAATCGAAGGGCGTAGATCGTCCGGTTGTCAACCTGCAAATAATAAACGCGGCCCAGCATCGGCTTGCCGGTCTTGATGAACTCGTAGGACACGGTCACGCCATTCAAGCGACCCGCAAACTTCTCTTCCTTGCCCGCAACAAATCCTGGCAGGAACTGCAGCTTCTGATCCTGATCGCGACGCGCCAGCTCCGATGCGGTAGTCCCCGCTTCAACCACTTCTTTGCGGATCAGCAAATAACCTTCGAGTCGGTCGCCATAAACGAACTCGGTGTGCTCGTGAACGGCATCCGGTTCGGTAATCACCTTCCACGTGGCCGAAGGCAGCTCAATAGCGTAGTCAACCTTCTCGCTGGTGAAAACCGTTTGCGCGTGAGCAAGCGAAAAGCTAAACGCGCAAAAGACAACGCAACCAAAGAAAGTAATCAGGCGCTGCATTTTCCTAAATCAACTCCTCTTAGTTACTTCGGTCGGTCTCGCAAATGCGCTCGGTTCGCGGTTTTGTCCAGTTATGAATTACTAAGATAATCAAATTGGTGACTCCCGGTTTCAGATGCGTCAGGACTCGCACGTCGTTGTCTCAGGCGCCGCGTTGTTAGGAAGCCGTCAAGGCTTTCGTATTCGCCAGCGTCTCGCGCTGAATGCGAATCAGTTGCTCAATTCCGCGGGTGGCGAGCGCCAGCAACTGGTCCATTTGTTCCTGGGTAAACGGCTCTCGCTCGGCCGTTCCCTGAACTTCGATAAAGCGGCCATCGCCGGTGCAGATTATATTCATGTCAACTTCAGCCCGCGAGTCTTCATCGTACTTCAAGTCGAGCAACGGCACGCCGTCAACGATCCCAACACTGACCGCGGCTACTTCATTCGCGACGAGACTTCCCGTGAGCTTTCCCGTTTTTTGTAATCGCTGACTCGCAAGCGCAAAAGCAACGTACGCTCCGGTAATAGCGGCGGTGCGCGTGCCGCCGTCGGCCTGAAGAACATCACAATCGAGGGTCAGGGTCCGCTCACCCAGCACCTTCATATCCGCGATGGCGCGAAGACTGCGGCCAATCAATCGCTGGATCTCATGTGTACGTCCCGAAGGGCCGCCGCGTCCAAGCTCTCTGGGCGTGCGCGTCTGGGTCGCGCGCGGCAGCATGGCGTACTCGGCCGTCACCCAACCCTGTCCCTGATTGCGCAGAAAGAAAGGTACCCGGTCTTCGAGCGAGGCGGAACAAATCACGCGCGTCTGGCCCATCTCGATCAGCACCGAGCCTTCCGCGTAAGGCAAATAGCCCGGTGTGATGCGGACTGCGCGCAATTCATCTGCCGCGCGGCCGTCAGTGCGTGCGAAGCTCATCGTGTCCCCAAACTTCCACCGCCTCAAGAACGGAAGGAGCTGTCCCCAAAAATCTTTCCGCGACTCTCGCAAACCGCTCAGCCGCGTCGGTTACGTAAAAGTGATCGAGATCGTCGCACAGTTTTCTCTCTTGCGCTACGTTTCCCAACGCAGCTCGCGCAAGAGATTTCGTTGCCAGTATTGACTCCACTTCGATTGCCGTGGCCTCGCCCGAGTCAATCAAAGGAACTTCGTCCCCAACTGTTTCCGCAATCACACGACGCAGAATCGGATAGTGCGTGCAACCGAGAACCAGCGCGCCCGGGGGTCGTTGTTTGAATTCAGAAAGATAACGCGAGGCAATAACGCGCGCCACGTCTGTTTCGGCCCAGCCTTCCTCGGCCAGCGAAACAAACAGCGGACAGGCGCGTTCGATCACCGCGACTTGTGCATCGATCTTCGCGATCGCGCGCGCGTAAGCGCCGCTTTGCACGGTGGCTTCAGTGGCGATCACGCCAATCGGTTTGCCGTCGGCAACTCGAACCGCGGCGCGCGCGCCTGGACCAATCACGCCGAGCACTTCCACGCTCAACGCGGCCCGGATCGCAGGCAGAGCCAAGGCCGATGCGGTGTTGCAGGCAACAACCAACAGCTTGATGCCGTGCGCTTCCAGGAACTTTGAATTCTCAATCGCGTAACGCTCGACTGTCGCAAGCGATTTGGTTCCGTAAGGCACGCGCGCCGTGTCGCCGAGATAAACGAAGTGTTCATGCGGAAGACGCTCATGCAGGGCGCGATAAACAGTGAGTCCGCCAACGCCGCTGTCGAAGATGCCGATGGGTAGATCGCAGTTCAAGAGATCTTTGTTAGGTCCGATTGTAACCAAGCAATCACCGAAGCTTCGGAAAGAGGAGATGATATCACGCCCAAAGCCTGGTGGGCCGTTTGCCCCGCTCGATAGTTGGAAAAGACAACGGACCGATGAAGCGAATCACCCGGTCTCACCGCAGCCAGCTATGAACCGCTGCGGCAGCAGGAGATTCAAGCGATGAACGCCGGCCGCAGCCGCGCGCTGGTCTTGCGCGCCGTGATCGAAATTCCTGATTTCAAGAACATCCCCGATCCGACTGATCCTCGTTACGCCGAAATCAAGCGGACCAGTCAATACAACCCAGCTTTTGTGTTGATGCAGTACTTCGGCTATCTGCGGCGCGATCGCGATCCAGGCGGCTACGACTTTTGGCTGGACGTACTGAACAACCGCGAGCCAAATAACTTCCGCGGC
The DNA here is from genome assembly GCA_041499185.1 of Pyrinomonadaceae bacterium. Taxonomy (GTDB): domain Bacteria; phylum Acidobacteriota; class Blastocatellia; order Pyrinomonadales; family Pyrinomonadaceae; genus JAOAPY01. The sequence continues at coordinate 6,784 of JBGQJU010000002.1, forward strand.
ATGGTCTGCGCGTTCCTCACTGCCGCCGAATACCAGTTGCGCTTTGGGTCATCAGTGACGCGCACGAATCGCGACTGCGGACCATAGAAGCGCCCAATGATTCCTAAGCACTTTGGCTAGGCTCACTGACCGAAAAATAATTTCGCTCTGGTTAGGGATTTTGCTGCAAATTCTCGCGTTACTAAATGGGAAGACCGAAAAGGGGCTGGACGCCGAAGAGGAGGCTCATATGAACAATCAAAGAAACCATCACACTCGAGATTTGGTTGGTCTGATCGAAATGCTATCCGAACGGATAGCCATACTAAGCTTTCGGATAGCTTTTGGCGTCAATTCAGATCCAACAGGACTTGCGGTCTTGCCCCCTCCAAAAATTCGATTGTGCATCCCTAAAAGACTTAGCGCAGCAGTTGAAATCTGAAAGGGAAAGTCGGAGCGCTGGCACGCTGATTCCCTGACTTTTGGATGTAATCATCACGGGACGAATGAAAACCCTGCGCCGGTGTGGCGTCCTCAATTGAAATTCCTTCCGCAGGTAAGGGCTTGAAAGCAATTGCGCGCAGGCGCGTCCTCAGTTGCAATGACTGGAGGAAAAAAACAATGCAGGGCTTAGCTCTACTAGATTCAAGATCTCATTTCAATCGGCAATCCGGCAAAACGATTGATGTTCCGCATTTGAGCCAAAACCTTTACAGCATTTTGCAGCAAGAGGTTGATCTTGGCGGTCAAGCCCTAGAACGTGAAAGCGCCGATATGGCGGTCACGCTGTTTCAAAGCGCGCTTCAGAAATTGACGGTTGACCAGCCGTTCTACGACCATCTGGTTCACAACCTGCTCTTAAGCTATAAGCTTCTGATCGAAAAACTACTGAAGCAGGACGACACGTCCACGGCGCTGGATTTTCTGCGTGCGGCGCTGCGGCTGGAGATACGGGGCGACATGGCTGAGGATTCCACGTTCCTCCGTAAATTCGCCGGTGCCTTCCAGAGCCTCGGGATCGTTTTCTTCCAAAACAACCTTCACGAAGAAAGTCTCTTGTGCTGCCGAAAAGCGATCTCGGTTTATCCCGGCCCCGGCTCTTACGTCAATCTGACAAATTCGCTGGCGGCAACAGGCCAGCGGGCCAAACTTTCGGATTTTACGACGGAGATAACGCCGGACCGGCTTGGACGGCATCTTTTTATTGCCTGCGTGCCGAAGAGCGCCTCGACATTTCTCAAGAATCTCCTCGTGAATTTGACGGGCTACCGCGATCTTTTCACGGTTTACGCGGCCGGGCAAAGTGAACATGAGATCTACCTGCCCACGCTTCGAGAGTTGGCTCATCTTGATACCGTTACGCAGCAGCACTGCCGGGCATCGGACGCGAATGTTCATCTGATGCAGGCCTTCGGCATCCGTCCGGTGGTGCTCGTTCGCAATATCTTCGATTCCGTGATGAGCCTGCTCGATTTCTATAACAAAGGCGCGTTTCAGACCTCGTATTCCCGTGCCGACTGGCCGGTTCTAGACGAAGCAACGAAGATAGATCTGCTCATAGAAAATGTAATTCCCTGGTACTTCCAGTTTGTCGCATCCTGGGACTTGGCTGAAAAGCAGAAGCGGCTCGAAGTCCATTGGCTCAGTTACGAAGACCTTGTCGCTGACAAAACTTCGAGCGTTCTAAAGGTTCTCGAGTTTTACGGTCTCGGAGCATCGCGGCGAGGCGTCGAGCAAAGAATTGGGGAAATCGAATCGGGAGAACGAAAGATACGCTTCAATAAGGGAGTAACGGGACGCGGCAGATCAGGTCTTAACGATCGGCAAAAGGAACAGATACGCCGCCTGACAAGATATTATCCGTCCACCGATTTTGGCCGGATAGGGTTGTAAATTGATTTGAGGAGGAAAAGAAAATGAAAGCCAAAATAGCAAACCCGAGGCGACTGGACATTCTTGGAAATGGCGATTTGTCGTCAAATCGAGAAAGCTCAACCGCGATGCTAAAGCAGTGGCGGCAAAAATTGGGTTATTATTCGATTTTTGCAACGATCCCTGCGATGTTGGTCTCGCACGTACAAGAAGTCCGGGCCGACGAAGCGAAGAAACCGGAAGTGAGCGTCGCCGGACGGACTGCGAGCCTTCGTGAGAGGCTGAATAAAAACTATAGCAACCCGGCATTGCTGAAACGGCAAAGCGAGTATCGGCTGCCTCATCAGAAGGGCAGCTTCGATATGCTGGCCGCGCTTGCCGGAAACGACGACTGTCCGGGCCGCGCCATTCCGGGGGGAAACTATACCGCCGCGGCCCCCTATAGCGAGTCCGGCGATACGACCGGTGCAAATGATACGGTTACGCGCGTTCTCAACCCTTCCTATTATTATTATTACAGTTACGATGCCCACGGGCCGGACCATGTTTACTCGTTTACTCTTACTGGTCGCGGTCCAAATCCGCAGATACAGGTTTCAACAACCTCCGGCACATACAGACCTCTGATTTATGTTTTGCAAGGTGGGTCCGCTGGACCGTGCCCGGCCGGCACGGGAAATCTTGCATACAACGAGATGGTGGTGTCGGACAGCCGCTGGACGACCGGCAGTACCGCAACACTTGACAACTATCAGGTGGGTTACCTTCCATTGAATGTTCCTCTTTACCTGTTCGTTGATTCGGCGAATAACGATGCTAGCGGCTCCGGTTCCTATACGATCCGAATGCAGGACGTAACGATTGCCCCGGCGGCGAGTCCCAATCCCAATCCGATTGACTCTGCTGGCTCCTTCGTTCGCCAACACTACATCGACTTTCTCAACCGCGAGCCGGACAACGGCGGCCTCGCTTACTGGACGAACATAATTACCGAGTGTGGTTCGGATCTCCGCTGTATTCATGAGCGCCGCATTGGTGTGAGCGCTGCCTTCTTCATCGAGCAGGAGTTTCAGGACACCGGTTTCTACGTCTATCGCTTCTACAAAGCCAGCTTCGGTCGTCAGCCAAACTACACCGAGTTCACTTCAGATCGCGGCAAGGTAATCGGCGGCGCAGGTCTGGAAACGAACATGCAGGCTTTCGCTGATGGGTGGGTGCAGCGCCCCGCCTTTGTCGCCGCTTATCCGATCACCATGAGCAATACCGAAGTCGTCAACAAGCTATTCGATTCGGCTGGTCTGACATCTTCGACCTACGATGCGCTGCGCCAGCAGGAGATCCTGGCGCTGAACGCCGGCCGCAGCCGCGCGCTCGTCGTGCGCGACGTGATCGAGATTGCTGATTTCAAGAACATTCCCGATCCCAACGATCCGCGTTACAGCGAAATCAAGCAGATCAGTCAGTACAACCCAGCCTTTGTCTTGATGCAGTACTTCGGCTATCTGCATCGCGATCTGGACCGGACTGGCTACGACTTCTGGCTGGACGTGGTCAACAACCGCCAGCCGAACAACTATCGCAGCATGGTGTGCGCGTTCATCACCTCGACGGAATACCAACTGAGGTTCGGGTCACAAATAACCCGCAGCAATGCCGACTGCGGTCAATGACCCACGGATAGTTTGACGAGTCCGCTGACCAGGAAGGCTTATAAGCAAGCGATGAGGGATGAAACAGCTTGCGCGCTTTCATCCCTCATCCTTCATCCCTGTAATTTGGTGGAGGCGCCGAGAATCGAACTCGGATCCAGAAGCCAACGCCGAGGAATCTACATGCTTAGTCGCTTCTCTTTTCTCTCCGGCAAGCCGGAGAAAATTTCGCTCAATGCCGAGTAAGTGAAGCGACAAGACCGCGGCAAGAGCTAGTCCGACTTTATCTCACCCACTCTCACGGACCGAAACAGCGGGCCAGCTCATCTGAGTGACATCTCATTCCACGCGCATGAGCAACTTGCGGCGAGACGCTCGTGGCCTAATTAGGCAGCGAGAGCCAATTCTTGATTATTGGCAATTGTTTTTTCCCTACGCTTTTTAACGAGCTGCATAAGGTAGCCCGGCATGCATCACTACGGCCGTCAGGGTCTCCTGTCGAAGCCTGTCGCCCCCATTTGCGAGCAGATTGATTATAAAGGCTTAATACGTGAAAGGGAAAAGGCAGGAGTCAAATTGAGCCCTTAGTTACCTATTGGAAGATCGAAGTTAAATCCGAGCTGCGCTATAATCGCCATCGCTGCGCTCCCCAATCGGCCTTCACACTGTGGCTACCCACATTGTCGTTGGCTGCGATTTGAGGCTACGTTTGATTCAGGGAGGCTGGATTCGGATCTTATGGCTACAAAATTTCCAGGTGCTGGATTGAAAGCTTATTCGCCAAGAGCGATTGCGCAGGCCCCGCCCGCGCAACGCCGGTACATCTTGCGCCGCTTCTGGTTGCCGGCCGTTTTGCTTCTGGCACTCGCCGCCGGCGGGTTGACGGGCATCATCGCTGCTTATGAACTTAACTATTCGCGCGCCGCAAACGAAGTCGCCGCGCTGGCCACTTATCGCCCGAGTGTGGTGACGCGCATTTACGCCGACGACGGCAAGACGGTGATCGGCGAATTCGCGCTGGAGAAACGCATCCCACTCAAGTACGACGAGATCCCTCCCGTAATGAAAAACGCGATCCTCGCTGTCGAGGACGCGCGCTTCTACGATCACATCGGCATCGATCCAATCCGCATCATCGGCGCCACGTGGAAAAACCTGACGACGGACAAGGTTGAGGGCGGCTCCACATTGACTCAGCAGCTCGCCAAGAATTTGTTTCTGTCAAAAGAGCAAACGATCAAACGAAAAATGAACGAGTGGGCGCTGGCGCTCCAGATCGAGCGCTACTACACCAAGAACCAGATCATGGAGTTGTACGCCAACCACATTTTTCTCGGCGCCAACGCGTATGGTATCGAAGCCGGCGCCGAAACTTATTTCGGCAAGCAGGCAAAAGATCTGACGCTGGGCGAAGCGGCGCTGCTGGCGGGCGTTCCGAAAGCCCCCAGTGAGTATTCGCCGCTCAGCAATCCCGCGAAAGCAAAAGAGCGCCGCGACCTGGTGCTCGAGCTGATGGCCAAAAACGGTTTCGCGTCGCAAGCTGAAGCCGATGCCGCCAAGGCAAAGCCGATCCAGTTGGCCGACACTGCGTATTATCAATCGCAGCCTAAATCGACGCCGTTCGATTATCCCGTCGAATACATCAGACAGGAACTCGAGGACAAATACACCACGCGTGTGGCCCAGGGTGGTCTTTCCGTTTACACAACGATCAATGTTGAGGCGCAGAAGAAAGCTTACGAAGTCGTGCGCGCAGGATTGCGCTGGTACGATCGCACGCACAGTGGCTGGCGTTCGAGCTACACGATGATGCCGACCACTGTAAACAACGGCGAGGGTCCGCCAACCCAACAGGAACTGACCAACTACAAGCATCCCGACTGGTACGGCAACGATTATCAGCAAGGCCGTTACCTCATGGGTCTCGTCATGAAAGTCGATCATGGCAGAGACGAAGCTACGGTACGTTTCGGCAACTACACTGCGACGGTAACTACCGCGGATATGGGTTGGTCCCACCGGCAACCGGCGAGTGAGCTGAAGCCAGGCTACCTGGCTGAATTCGACATTAAAGAAGTCGACAAGAAGACTCGCCGGCTGAAGGTAGAGCTTTCACAGGTGCCCGCCGTGCAGGGAGCGATGATGACGCTCAATGCCAAGACGGGCGAGATCGTAACAATGGTCGGTGGTTACGATTTCTACACCAACAAATTCAACAATGCGACGCAGGCCTATCGACAAACGGGCTCAGCTTTCAAACCGTTTATCTACACGGCTGCCGTCGAATGGGGAATGACACCCGATTCAGTAGTCAGTGGCGCTCCCATCACTCTCGGCGACTGGCAACCGCACAATTACGACGGTTCGTTGGGCTGCGCGGACATGCCGTTGAAGATGGCGCTGGCTCACTCGATGAATATCCCCGCTGTTCATCTGTTGCAGACCGTCGGCATCCAAACTGGCGCGCAGATGGTTCGCCGCTTCGGTATCAAGGTGCCGATGGCGCCGTATCTTCCTTCCGCGCTCGGCGCCACGGAAGTGCCTTTGGACCAGATGGTCTCGGCGTACTCGGCCTTTCCAAACAAAGGAGTGCGAGTCGAGCCGCATATGGTTCGCCGCGTGCTCGATCGTGACGGCGCCGCGCTCGAAGAGTGGGAGAAGACAACTTACAAAGTCGTGAACGAGTACGTCGCGCTGACGATGGTATCGATGATGCGCGGCGTGATCCAGGGCGGCACTGGGTCGGCGGCTCAGGTTTTGGGCGTGCCGCTCGCCGGCAAGACCGGGACCGTCAACGATCACACTGACGTTTGGTTCCTCGGCTACACGCCAACCTATGTGACCGGCACATGGCTGGGTTATCCGGGCAGGAAAAAGCCCCTCGGCAACGACATGACCGGCGCGCACGGCGCGCTGCCAATGTTCGTCGACTTCATGAAAGACTTTCTCAAGAACAAGCCGAAAGAGGACTTTCCAAAGGCGCCTTCAATGCCCGAAGACATGAAGGAACTATTCCGTCAGCGACAACGCGAGCTTGCTGCCGAGCGCGCGGAGTTGGCGGACGAGGCAAAGAAGAACGGTGAAGATCAGAACAAACTCCCCAACACGATTACCGAACCAAAGCTGGAGCAAGTAACCCTGCCGCCGCCTCCAAAGACGGATACTTCCGAGCATCCGCCGGCAAAATCCGAACCTGCCACGCCAAAGACAGAAGCACCTCCACCGCCGGCAACCCGGCCCCGCGAGGCTGATCCGCAGAAGAAGAAAGGCAAGAAAGGCGAAGGGGAACCACCGTAGGACCGACGCGGGGACGAGGAGACGAGGAGACACGGAGAGGCTGAAACGGGAAACAATACTCACTCCTCATGGGAGACATAAGAAGCTATAAAGAGCTGCGGGTTTATCAAGCTGCAATGGATGCAGCGATGCGGATTTTCGAACTGTCCAAGCGCTTCCCGGCTGAAGAAAAGTTCTCACTGACTGACCAGATACGACGCTGCTCTCGATCTGTATGTTCGAACATTGGAGAAGCGTGGCGAAAGCGCCGGTATCCCGCTCATTTCGTAAGTAAGCTCAGTGATTCAGAAGGTGAAGCCGAAGAAACTCGCGTGTGGCTCGAGTTTGCATGGAGATGTAACTACATCACTGAACAAGACGCCAGGGAGTTAGACGAAACCTACGACAAGATTCTGAGTCAGCTTGTGAAGATGATATCGGGCCACGAGCAATGGGTGATTCGTTAGTTATTTATTTGCCCCGTTTCTCCGCGTCTCCGCGTCTCCGTGTCTCCGTGTCCCCGCGTCAAAGTAGCTTCCCCAACGTATGCGGCAGCATCTTCCGCCACCAGGGCCAGTCGTGGTTCACGTCCTGTCCCCACAAATCTAACATGTGCGGAATTCCCTTCGCTTGAAGAATGTCCGATAGTTGCCGGCTGCGTTCCGGCGCCTCGTACGCTCCCTGTCCTGACAGGATGAATATGGCATCCGCCTGTCGCAGGAATGTGAGGTTGTAGTCGTCATTCAAGTTCGGCAGATAGTCAACGGGATTGTTGAAATAGACGTTGTCGTCGTAGTAACCCTGCAAGTACGTTTTGATGTCATAGCCGCCGCTCATCGCAATCGTGCCGCGAAAAAGATCCGGATGTTTGAAATACATGTTGGCCGCAAGGAACGCGCCGAGGCTCGCTCCGGTGGTCAGCGGGCGCGCATCGTCCTGGCCGGTGTCTTTACGAATCAGCGGCAGCACCTCGTCCGTCAGGTAACGATCGTATTGCGTCAGGAGCTGTGCCTTCAGATGCGGCGGCATCTGTTCGTTGAGCAGGCTGTAACGGTTGACGCTGTTGATCGAATACGCGCGAATCTTACCGCCGTCAATGAACGGGGCAATCGCGTCGACGAGATGAAACCTCTCGTACTCGAGATAGTCCGCGGCGGCCGTGGGAAACATGAGCAAGGGGTAACCCGCGTGCCCGTAAGCAACCAGCGGCATCTCGATGTTCAAGTTATGACTGAACCAGGCTGTTGTTCTGCGCTCCATCGGAAACCTTTCGACTGAATTCAACGAGCGAATGGATTGCCGCTCGATAAGAATCTGAAGAACCTTCGCTATCAACTCTGAGCCGGTTGCTCTATTGCCTTGTAGCAGTGCGGCGCGGTGAGAGATATTCTCGCAGTTTTGGTAAGTAGCGCAAGTTGTTAACCTGCGGTACTTCGTCCAAAGTTCAATTTCCAAAGTCCCCCGCGTCTCCGTGTCTCCCCGTCCCCGCGTCTCGCTTTCTTCATCCTTCATCCTTCCGCCGTCATCCTTGCACTCCTTGACGCTCCCCAACCCATCTGTTATAAAAATTCCTCGCGCCCGCTGCATAGTTTCGCGCTATGTGAGGGCGTTTATTCCGCAGTAGCTCAATGGCAGAGCATTCGGCTGTTAACCGAAGGGTTGTAGGTTCGAGTCCTACCTGCGGAGCCAAAATTGCCAACCGAAACGGGCAGTAAGTGGCTGCCCGTTTTACGTTACAATCGGCTGTTAATCCCGATCAATCGGGATTGTAGGTTCTCCCGATTTGATCGGGACTACCTGCGGAGATTTCGGAAAAGCCAGAACGATCAATTCATCGTGGTCGTTCTGGTTTTTCTATGCTCTTGAACGCATCGATAGCCCTCACGACATTGTGCTCATCAATGTATTCATCCAAGGTCCGCGGAAACAGCACCGTCTGATTACGAGCGGCCCCGTTGATATAACCCATCAGCCTTCCTCTTCACCTAATCTTCATCGTCAGAGCGGTCGCTATTCTACGCTTCGATTCACACTCTTGTGATAACCTCTCTTACTTCCGATGAATCAGTTTTGACACAGACTCTTGAAAGGCTGGGCTATTATCGTTTGTCCTTACGGGACAAAACAAAAGGCGACACACCTGTGGATCAATCATTCGCACAACTCTATCTCTCAGACGCGCTCGCGTCCTTTCGCGCTTACAAGAAGCTGGCTGAGAAAGCGCTCGACCAACTGAAAGACGAAGAATACTTCGCCACGCTCGATGAAGAATCAAACAGCATCGCCGTCATCATGAAGCACATCGCGGGCAACATGCTTTCGCGCTGGACTGATTTTCTAACCACTGACGGCGAGAAGCCCGATCGCTATCGCGACATGGAATTTGTGATTGAGCCGCAGACGACGAAAGCCGATCTGCTGGCTTACTGGGGAAAGGGCTGGGCCTGTCTGCTCAATGCGCTCGAGCCGCTAACGCCGGAAGATTTTGATCGCAAAGTCCTGATTCGCGGCGAGGAGCACACCGTAGTGCAGGCGATCAATCGGCAGTTGACGCATTACGCCTACCACATCGGCCAGATTGTTTTTCTCGCTAAGCACTTTCGCTCCAGCGAATGGAAATCACTCAGCATCCCGCGCAATCGATCCGCGGAGTTCAATGCGTATCTTGCCGACAAGACGGGGGAACAGCCCGGCACCGAACATCGGTTCGACGCGGCCGCGAGTTTCACCAGTGAATCGGAATCGAAGCAATAATCAGACGCAACGGAGGGAGAAATGTTTCTTGGATTAAGGACGGCCATTTACTACGTCGACGACGTTGTGAAGGCGCGCGATTGGTATAGTGCACTGCTCGGCTTTGCGCCTTATTTTGACGAACCGTTCTACGTGGGATTCAACGTGGGCGGCTACGAGCTTGGCTTGCATCCCGCTGAGGCCGCCGGAACAGACAAAGCCGCAGGCGTTGTCGCTTACTGGGGCGTGGAGAATGCCGAAGCAGCACTTAAGACAGTGCTGGAACGCGGAGCCACAAGAAACGAAGATGTGCAAGACGTAGGCGGCGGAATCAAAGTGGCCACGGTCAAGGATCCTTTCGGAAATGTCTTTGGGATCATCGAGAATCCGCACTTCAATCTGTGAAATGATTGAACTGCCAGGACGCGAGGAGAGCGGGGAAGATTGAATGAGTATTGGGATTACGCGACTCAATCACGTTAACGTCACTGTGCCAGGTTCCGCGGAAGCAGCGGCGAAGCATTTCTACAATTCCGTGCTTGGTCTAAAACAGATCCCGAAACCGGAAGGATCACGAGTCAGCGTCGGCGCGTGGTATCAACTTGGTGGCGTGCAGCTTCATCTTTCCGTCGAAGGCGGAGTCGGCGATAACAGCACCAGTACGCGACATTTCTGTATCATGGTTGAGGACCTTGCAGGTGCTGAACAGCAACTGCGCGATGCGGGAGTGGAGATCCTTCCCGACGAGCGACCGGTGCCTGGCTGGTTGCGCTTTTACGTGCGCGACCCGGGCGGGAATTTGATCGAGATTGCAGAACGAAAGAATTGAACCGCCAAGACGCCAAGAGCGCCAAGTAGGAAAAGGTCGGGGACGAGCCAGCGTATTGTCTCCCCTTTCTTGGCGTCCTTGGCGTCCTTGGCGTCTTGGCGGTTAATATACCTGCACATGCTGGATAACCTCGGAAATCTGGAGCGCACGCATTCTTGCGGTGCACTGCGCAAAGAAGACGTTGGCAGGACCGTGACGCTGATGGGTTGGGTGGCGCGGCGCCGCGATTTTGGTGTGCTCACGTTTTTCGATTTGCGCGATCGCGCGGGGCTAACGCAAATAGTCTTCAATGATGATGCGCCCGAAGCTCACGCCAAAGCGAAGGACGTGCGCGGCGAATACGTGATTGCTGTTGTTGGCGAGGTCGTTTTGCGCGACGAGAGCGCATGCAATCCAAAACTGGAAACCGGCGAAGTCGAGGTGCATGCGCGCGAATTGTATATCCTGAACGATGCGCGCACGCCTCCTTTCCAACTCGAGACGGTAACCGCCGATACCTTGGCGAGCGAAGATTTGCGTTTGAAGTATCGCTATCTCGATCTGCGCCGCCCGCAACTGCAGGCGAATCTGCGTCTGCGCCATCGCCTCGTAGCAGAAATTCGCCGTTACATGGACGAGCAGGGCTTCACGGAGATCGAGACGCCGATTCTGATTAAATCGACGCCTGAAGGGGCGCGCGATTACATCGTGCCGTCGCGCATTCAGCCAGGAAAGTTCTTTGCTTTGCCCCAATCGCCTCAGCTTTTCAAACAGATTTGCATGATTGCGGGTCTGGACAAATATTTTCAAATAGCGAAATGTTTCCGCGATGAAGACCTGCGCGCGGATCGCCAGCCCGAGTTTTCGCAACTCGACGTCGAGATGAGTTTCGCCACGCCCGATCAGATTTACAAATTGATCGAGGCGCTCTTCGTGCGCGTGTTCCGCCTGATTGATGCTGAGTTGCAGACGCCCTTTCCGCGTTACAGCTTTGCGGAAGTGATGCGGCGTTGGGGCTCGGACAAGCCCGACCTGCGCATCCCGCGGATGGAGTTACAGGATCTTTCGCCGGCGTTGGAAGGGACAACCTTCGCTCCGTACGCGTCGGTATTAGAGAGCGGCGGCGACGTGAAGGGCATTGTCGTTCGTAGCGGCGCATCGCTGTCGCGCAAGGTCCTGGACGAGCTGCAGGAGTTTGCTAGGCGTTATGGCGCTACTGCTTTGGCCTGGATCAAGTTGGGCGACGAGCTGTCGTCCTCGCTGCTAAAGGCACTTGGACCTGACACGGTCACTCGCCTGGCCCAGCTTTCGGGCGCGCAAAAAGGCGACGCCGGGCTGATTGTTGCCGGTAAGGCCGACACCGTTACGGCCAGTCTCGGTGCACTGCGAAACGAAATTGCGCGACGCGAAAAGTTGATTCCCGAAAAGGTCCACGCGCCCTTATGGGTGACTGAGTTTCCCATGTTCGAATATCACGAAGACGATGGCCGTTATTACGCCATGCACCATCCCTTCACGTCGCCGGTCGACGATGACTTGCCTTTGCTTGAACGCGCAGTGCAGACCGACGAGCAGAAATTATTGGGGCAAGTGCGCGCGAAAGCTTACGACGCGGTAGTCGACGGCATCGAAGTCGCGGGCGGATCGATTCGCATTCATCGTCGAGACATTCAGAACCTCGTCTTCAAAGCGTTGGGGATGAGCGAAGCAGCAGCACGCGCGCGCTTCGGGTTTTTCCTCGACGCGCTTAGCTACGGCACGCCGCCACACGGTGGCATCGCCTCGGGCATTGAGCGTTTGATGATGGCGCTGGTGCCCACTGATAACATCCGCGACGTGATGGCCTTTCCGAAGACCGCTTCCGCCTCTGATTTGATGATCGACGCGCCCGGCGAAGTCGATCCGAAACAGTTGGAAGAGCTGCGTCTGAAAATCGTCAGGAAGAATAATGACGGATAGTTTCTCGCAAAGACCCTAGGATAAGAGGTAAGGCGCAAAGACTCAGGCTGCTTTTGCGCCTTTGCTTTTTCCTTAGCGTCTTTGCGCGAATCCTTGGTCGTCTCAATGCTCAAGCTTCGACGACATCACCTTGACGAGATCTTCGCTCATGCGCGCGAAGCTCAGCCCTCTGAGTGTTGCGGCCTAATCGGCGCAACGGATCAAGGCTGCGCGAAGAGCATCTATCGTCTGCATAATATCGCGCCAGACACGCTCGTTTCTTATGAAGCAGCACCGGAAGACCTCTTTGCTGCCCAGCGGCAGATGCGCGAGCGCGGGGAGCAATTGGTGGCGATCTACCATTCTCATCCGCTCTCGACCGAGCCGTTGCCCTCAGCAACCGATGTGCGGCTCGCTTACTATCCTTCCGCCGTTTACTTAATCATTGGCCTCAGCGGCGTTGAGCCCGTTATGCGCGCGTTTCGCATCTCTGAACGCGAACAGCGCTGGGAGGAGGTTGAGTATGCGATTGCGGACGAGTAAGATTGAAACCGCAACGGCGTTACGGTCGTAGAGAGTAATTGTAATGCATCCCAAGAGGAGTAAGTACGACACCAATCCACTGGACCCGGACGTGGCAAGCCGCACGGAAGAAGGATGGGGCCAGGGAGAGGGCGCGCCATCTACTGAAGAATTTCAAGGCGCTACCAGTCGCATTAGGGCGACGAGCAGCGATAGCCCGCGCAGCAATATCTACTCGGAAGCTCCCACTCGCCGGATTGATGCGCAACCGTCACTTGACTCCTCGTATCCGTCGGTCTTTGTTCCCCCAACCCCAACATATTCACCGCCACCCGCACTTTACCAGCCGCCTGCCTCTCAATATCAACCGGCGGTTGCTCAGAAGCCCACGTCGCGCAACGTAGAAGGCCTGGGTCTGCCGGAAAAGTGGGCGATAGTTTTGCCGTACACGCCCTTGTACATCGGCGTCGTGGCTTCGATTATTGAGTTGATCCTGGTGCCGCGCAAAGAAGTTCGCGTCCGGGGTCACGCAGCCCAGGGACTGGCGCTGCATATGGCAATCATAGCCGTTGTGATGTTGTTTGGCGGCTTAGCGCTGATAACGGGCAGCTCAGTGGGAGGATCACTTTTCAAACTTGCGGCCTTTATCTTTCTTATTACCTCCATGATCCGCGTCGGGAAAGGTAAAACGCACCGCATTGCTCCGCTCGCCGAGCCCGCGGAGTGGCTAAACAAGCATATCGATCCGCGTAAGTAGCATCGGAAGACCGCTCCGCTCTGGCACTGTCATTGCCTAAGTGGCTGAGCGAGATCGCGAAAAGCGGTATTTCCAGCGGTCTTTGCTTTAAAAACGTTCTTTGACGGCGTAGTGACGTTACGATTTCGTGCAGATTGGACTTCAAGCGTGGACTTTGTTTCGGAATGGTGATAAATCGCAGCCGTGCGGTCCCCAGCCTGAGGGGAGCGGGGAACGGGCGAACGGATGTCTGGTGTGACTCATCAAACCGGAGTGACTAACCGCAGACAAACCAGGTAAGGGTTGTTTCAACGGAGGGAAAGATGAAAAAGAATTATCGCAGAACGCAGACCTTAATAGCCTTGTTGGCAGCCGTCGCGATTTTCGTGCTGCCGCTTTCTGCCTTTGCGCAAACCAGGATCAGTTATCACAGCAACAAATTCAAGACCAGCGATGACCTCAAGCTCGGTCGTCAGGCGGCGGGAGAAGTTGAGCAGCAATTGCCGATCCTCCGCGATCAATTGGCGACTGATTACGTTTCCCGGATTGGCCAACGTTTGGTCGGCTCGATCCCGCCGGAGTTTCAGCATCCTGAGTTTCAATACTACTTCAAGATCGTGAACGCGAGCGACATTAACGCTTTCGCTCTTCCGGGTGGTCCAATGTATGTCAATCGCGGCATGATTGAAACGGCGCGCAGCGAAGGCGAGATGGCCGGAGTTATGGCCCACGAGCTGAGCCACGTAGCGCTGCGTCACGGCACGGCGCAGGCGACCAAAGCGCAGAAGTATGGATTGCTCGCCGGCATTCTGGGAATTGGTGGCGCTATTCTCGGCGGACCTGCTGGTGCTGCGGCCCAGCTTGGCGCGCAGAGTGTCGGCGTTTACTTTCTGAAGTTCAGCCGTGAGTACGAAACCGAAGCCGACGTTCTCGGCGCGCAGATCATGGCGCGCGCTAATTATGATCCGCGGGATCTGGCAAACATGTTCAAGACGATCGAACAAACGAGCGGTGGCGGTGGCGGCGGTTTCTTAAGCGATCACCCCAGCCCCGAGAATCGCTACGCGCGCATCAATCAGGAAGCGGAGTACCTGCGGGTCGAGAATCCGATTCGCTCTTCGCGAGATTTCGAACGGGTCCAGGCGCGCCTGCACACTTATCCCAAGGCGCCCACGACTGAACAGATCGTGCGCAGCGGCCAGCGTAACCCGGCTGGAGATGATACTGGGCGTTATCCAGACAACAATGATCGACGTTACCCCGACAGTGGGTCAATCGGCCGCGTCTCGTCTCCGTCGTCGCGCTACCGCGCCTACACGGAGTTCAATGTGCTGCGCGTGAGCGTGCCTGACAATTGGCGCGAGATGCCGGACAACAACTCCGTCTGGTTTGCACCCGAAGGAGCTTATGGGCAAGCGCGAGGACAGGCGGTGTATACACACGGTGTGAACCTTAGCGTCGCGCGCACGCAGTACCGTGATTTGCAATCCGCTACGGACGAGATAGTCAACAGCACGCTGCGCAACAGTCCTAACATGCAACAGCGCGGTGGCTACCAGCGCACTAGCAGTGCCGGACGTTACTGGCTCTCGACCAACTTTAGCAACATTAACGAAGCAACGGGCCGATCCGAAAACGTCGCGCTGTTCACCACCCAACTCCGCAATGGCGACCTCTTCTTTATATTCACAGTGGCGCCGCAGAGTGATTCGGGCGCCTTCCAGAATGCGTTCGCGAATATTCTGCGCTCGATCCAGATAAACGACTGATTAGTGAAGGCGGGAGTCTCGAGTCAAGAGTCCGGAGTCGGCACTCTACCCGTCAGACTCGGGACTCCAGACTCAAGACCTGGTTTTCGCTTCCAGCCACAGCGATTCCAACTCCTCGAGCGTTGTTCCATCGAACGTCTTGCCCTGTGCAGCGAGGCGCTCTTCAATATGACGAAAGCGACGACGAAACTTTCGGTTCGTGAGTTTCAGCGCCGCCTCGGGCTCGACTTGCAAATGCCGCGCGACGTTCGTCACCGCGAACAGCAAGTCGCCCATTTCTTCTCGTACGCCCACGCGATCATCTTCCTGTTTTGATTCAGCGTAGATTCTGATCGCGACGCGCAGTTCATCAAGTTCCTCTTGAATCTTGTCAAAGATATCCTCTATCCGCTCCCAGTCGAACCCAACGCGCGCAGCCTTGGTTGAGAGTTGATGCGCTTCCATCAGCGCGGGGGCCTTCGCAGAGACGCCATCGAGGATCGAAGCGTCTTGCGGTGCGCCTGCGTCTCCGGCAGCGCGTTTCTCTGCGACCTTGATCGCCTCCCAATTGCGCAGCACCTCATTGGCATTCTCAGCTTGCGCGTCGGCGAACACATGCGGGTGACGACGCACCATTTTCGAATGCACCGTGTCAGTTACGTCATCGATTGAAAAGTCGCCACGCTCTTTGGCAACCTGCGCATAGAAAATGATCTGGAAGAGCATGTCGCCAAGCTCATCACGCAGACCGGCAGGCCTTCCCGCGATGGCGTCTTCGACTGCTTCGAAGGCTTCGTACGCTTCTTCGAGCAGCATTGGGGCAAGCGTGGTGTAGGTTTGTTCGCGATCCCACGGGCAGCCTTCGGGCGCGCGCAGGCGGTCCATCAAAGCAACAAGGTCAGCGAAAGTTTTAGGCATGATGCTGAATTAGGATCAATTTCCGAAGTCTGTCCGCGGCCTGAGTCTAGGGTCAAAGAAGAAAAGTCTCAAGCAAACGACGGCTGAAGCTTTGTGTTACGAGAAGTCCATCTTGCGAGTGGTAGATGGGAGTGTTAGGATTTCGTGTAATATTCGAGTCCGTAAATAAGGATGGTCCAGGCGGCCGCGAAGCAGGCGTCGGGTTTCGTCTACTTAGACAAATGAGCGAAGAACAAACTAATTTCAAGGTAACTGATCGCCGACTTTTCAATGCCGACGGCACGCCCCGGGAACTTTCACCCGAAGAGATGCCGGCGCCGAGTACCACTCCTCCGGCGGCGGCGACCGTGGACACGGACTCGGTTCGCGCCGACACTCCTGGCCAGTCAGCGCAGGCAGCAACTAGCGCGGGCGCGTCACCCGCTAAAACTGCCCCAGCCTCGGCGGAAAAGGCAGAGGCTATCGAGGACTCCGGAATCCCGGACGTTGATAATCCAGCAAGCTTCATAAACTTTGCCATGTCGATAGCGTCGAATGCCGCTTCGTCCTTGGGAATGGTGGAACATCCAGTCACCAGAAAGCGAGAAGTCGATCTTGAGTTGGCAAAACACTGGATCGATTTACTCGGTATGTTGCAGCACAAAACGCGAGGCAATTTGGTTTTGGAAGAAGAACAGATTCTTGAAGGATGGCTTGCCGACCTGCGCATGCAGTATGTTTCGCTGACCAGCGCGGCATCTTCAGAAGCGCCCCGCCCTTACACCGGCCGCGATATCATCGGCGGAAAGTAAAGTCTTGAGTCAGGAGTCAGAGGTCTGGAGTAAGTTTTGATTTTGAAGACTCCAGACTCTAGACTCACTACTCTGGACTTAGTTTTATGAAGCTAACTTTCCTCGGCACCGGCACGTCAACCGGCGTTCCTTCGATCGGCTGCGAATGCGAGACGTGCATCTCGGATGATCCCCGCGACAAACGTCTGCGGGTTTCTATTCTTATTGAGCACGCGGGCCAGACGGTGCTCGTCGATACGTCTTCGGATTTTCGTCAACAGGCCTTGCGCTGCGGCTTGAAGCGGCTTGACGCTGTGCTCATTACGCATTGTCATGCTGATCACGTCTTCGGCTTGGACGACATCCGGCCGCTCAATTTTCGTTATGGCGCCCTGGGCGTTTATGCGAACGAGAGAGCGTGGCCCGATATTCGGCGAATTTTCAAGTACATCTTTGAGCCGACGTATTTTGGTGGCGGCCTGCCACTAGTGATTCCGCACACGGTCTTCGCTGGCGCGCCATTTTGTATAGGAAGGGATCTCGAAGTCACACCGCTCGAAGTGATTCACGGCCGGTTGCCGGTCATCGCTTATCGCTTTAACGATTTTGCTTACGCGACCGATCTGAGCGAAATTCCATCAGCAACAATGGATGCACTGCGTGGCCTTGACGTGCTCGTGCTCGACTGTTTGCGCTTCAAACAGCATCCGACACATTTGTGGGTTGATCGCGCGCTGGAATACATCGCCGAACTGAAACCAGGCCGCGCATTTTTTACGCACATGGCACATGATGTGAAACACGCGCGCGATTCGGCACGACTGCCGGCCCGAGTTGAGTGGGCGTACGATGGGCTGGTCGTGGAAATGTAGGGGCGGACCTGTGTGTCCGCCCTCGTCGCGATGATATTTGCATTACGTTGCCGGGCGGACACGCAGGTCCGCCCCTACAATTTATGCGTCTATTTCACGGAACCGACAACGCAGAGATTCAACGCCCGACGGTGCTGACGCTGGGCGTGTTTGATGGCCTGCACCTCGGCCATCAATTGATCGTTCGTACTGTTGCCGAACGAGCGCGTGCGGTCGGCGCCGTGCCGACGGTAATCACTTTCGATCCACACCCGCGCGCAGTGCTGCATCCCGTATCGGCGCCGCCGCTGCTCCAGACGCTTGACCAGAAGGTCGAGGGCTTTGGCGTGCTCGGCATTGAGCAGACGATTGTTATCAGATTCACCAGGGAGTTCTCGCTAATCCGCGCTGAAGATTTTTTGCGTGACATTGTCAAAGATCGCCTGCAGGCAAAAGAAGTCTACCTTGGCCGTGGCTTCGCATTCGGCCACAATCGCGAAGGCAACATCGACTTGTTAAGAAGAGTGAGTGGCGAACTCGGCTTCCTTGCTGATGAAGTTCCGGTGGTGTCTTTGCGTGGCCAGCGCGTCAGTTCCACGAAGATCCGCGAACTACTCGCGCGGGGAAAAGTGAATCTCGCACGCCGGATGTTGGGCCGGCCTTACGGCGTCGAAGGCCGCGTCGAACGCGGCGTTGAACGCGGCCATCAGCTCGGCTTTCCGACGGC
This sequence comes from Pyrinomonadaceae bacterium, assembly GCA_041499185.1. Lineage (GTDB taxonomy): Bacteria > Acidobacteriota > Blastocatellia > Pyrinomonadales > Pyrinomonadaceae > JAOAPY01. Next base: position 25,311 of record JBGQJU010000002.1, read on the forward strand.
CAACCTGCATCCGCAGAACCGCGTCATACCCCGCAATGGCGTTTACGTGACCGGAACGCTGATTGAAGGACAATGGCGCCGCAGCGTGACAAACGTTGGCATCAGACCGACTTTTGCGAGCGACGTGGAACCTTCGGTGGAGACTTTCGTAATGAATTGGGCGGGCGATCTTTACGGCGACGTCGTGCGCGTACGGTTTTTGCATCGCTTGCGCGATGAGCGGAAGTTCGGATCGATTGAAGAATTGCGAACCCAGATCGAACGGGACGTAACCCGCGCCCAGAGTTATTTTGAACGAGCCGGCGTGCGGCACATGTTATCGATCGTCTAGACTTGGGTGATGGGAAGTCTGTAACGTTTGGACGGGGGACTGTCCCGCCTGAGATGTGATCAGACCGTTTGAAATGAGTATTGAGCAATCATTAGTTAAGGTCTCCGGCGCTCGCGGAAACGGGAACGGCAAGGCCGTCGCCGTGTCGATCGCACTGCTGCCCGCGCAAATCGCCGCGCCAGCGAATGGGAGCGGAGAGTCGAATAGCAACAGAACGCCGGCTCTTACGGACGATCTGGTTGCTGAGATTCTCAAGGGTCGCGGTCTGCGCGGCTGGCTGCGGGCTGCGAACGTCGCCCGGGTCCTTGGTCTGCTCTCACTCTACCTTTACCTCGATAGTTACGATATTCGCGCGAACTTCAATCGCCGTTTGGCAGTTCGCAAACGCGAAGAGGCGCGGACGAGCGGACAAAAAGCGCGGTTCAAGGAATGGAGTCGCAATGCCGCGCGCAGCTTCCTGGATAAGCTGACTCGTGCGCTGCGTCTGGTGATCTTTCGCGGAGCAGAAGGCTCCGATCGCAAAGAAGCTCGGTTGGCCAAGCAAGCGGTGTGGCTGCGCGAGAGTCTGATTGGGCTTGGGCCAACATTCATCAAGATCGGTCAGGCGCTCGGCACGCGCGGCGATCTGCTACCGCTCTCTTATATCAAAGAGCTGTCCACGCTCCAGGATCAGGTGCCGGCGTTCCCCACTGCCGAAGCCTACGCTCGCATCGAGAGCGAACTTGGACGCACTCTGCACGAAGCCTATGCCGAGATCGATGCGGAGCCGATCGCGGCCGCTTCGCTCGGGCAGGTTTATCGCGCGCGTCTGCATTCAGGGGAGGAGGTTGCGGTCAAAGTTCAGCGGCCCAATCTCGCCGAGCTGATCAGTTTCGACATCGCGATTCTCTACCGGCTGATTCAGATGGTTAATCGTTTCTTTCCCGCAGCAAACGAGAACGCCGATTGGGAAGGCATGCTGCGTGAGTTTCACAAGACGATCTTCGAAGAGATGCAATACGCGCAAGAGGGACGCAATGCGGATCGCTTTCGTCACAACTTCCGCGCTTGGCGCGCGATTCGGGTCCCGAAGGTTTACTGGTCGCACACGACCGCGCGCGTGCTGACGCTCGAATTCATTCGCGGCACGAAGGTCATTGATCTCGAAACGTTGCGCGCGCGACGCATCTCGCCGGTCAAAGTCAACCGGCTCTTGGTCAAAACTTATTTGAAACAGTTGCTCGAAGACGGTTTCTTTCACGCCGATCCGCATCCCGGAAATTTGCTGGTGATGGACAGCGGACATCTCGCGTTCTTCGACTTTGGCATGACTGGAAGAATCACGACCAGGTTGCAGGCGCAGATGATCGATGCGTTCTTTCACGTCGTCGGGCGCGACGTGCACGGTCTGGGCCAGGACATCATCAATCTGAATTTTCTGAAGCCGGGCGTCGATCCGGAATCGATCCGTCCCGTCGTCGAGGGTTTGTTCCAACATTATCTGAATCTAAGACTCGGCGAAGTAAACTTTAAAGAACTCACTTACGATCTCGCCGAAGTGATGTACGAATATCCGTTCCGACTGCCGGCAAACTTCACTTACATCATGCGCGCGCTGATGACCTTGGAAGGCATCGGCATCGTCACCGATCCGGAGTTCAGCTTCTTTGAAACGGCCAAGCCATTCGCGAAAGAGTTCATGCTCCGACGCGAAGGCAAACAGTTTCGCAAGCTGCTGTTCGACAAGTTGACTGGGCGCGGAAATGGTAATCGCCGCATCGAATGGGCCAAAGTTTGGAAGCTCACGAAGATGGCCGCGCAAATGTATCTTGAACGCTGATGCCGGGAGCGCGGACATCCTGTCCGCATGAGCGCACAAAGCGCGCTCGTACCTAATTTGTTTTCACCGGCAGTGTGAGGTGTGAAGGGAAGCTCCGCGAGCGGAAGATGCGCTGCGTTGCGGCCTGATAATCGGAATCCTTCGCCAGAAAAATATTTGGCACAAACTTCTGCGGGTTGCGATCGTAGACAGGGAACCAGGTGCTTTGCACCTGCACCATGATCCGATGGCCTTTTAAAAAGCGGTGATCGTTTGTGTGCAGGTCAATCGTGTATTCATTCACCTGGTTAGGCACGATCGGCTCGGGCTTTTCAAAACTCTTGCGAAACCTGCCGCGCAGGATCTCGTCGGCAATCATCAGTTCATAGCCACCCATCTTCGGATCTTTCGGATATTCTTCCGGATAGACGTCGATTAACTTCACAATGAAATCGCTGTCCGTGCCTGAAGTCGACGCGAAGATATGCGCCACGATGTCTCCGCTTACGCCCACATCCTCCTTCAACGTTTCCGTCTCCCAGGTGAGCACGTCGGATCGGTTCTGCACAAAGCGCTGATCGTCGAGCAGCCACGTGTACCAGCGCGAGCCACCACTGGCCGCCGGGTTGTAAGTCGGTTCGACCGGTCGGGGCCGGTAGGGAACAGGGTGCTGTGGATCTGAAATGTAGGTGTCGAATTCCTGCGGTCCGTTTTGCGCGGGCGGTTCGAAGGACAGTTGTCCGTTGTTTCTGAAATAGAGACTGCGCTCGGTTACTTCTTTTCGCGGCGGCCACGCGTCATAACTCATCCATTGGTTACTTCCGGTTTCAAATGTTATCGCCTCCTTTTGATTCCAATCGCCTTTGTCCTTGAGAAAATGCGCGAACCACGGCGCGCGAATCTTCTCGCGGAAATACTTACTGGCCGGCATTCCGAAATCAATATTGCCGAGCTTATCGCCATCGCGCCGCTCCCAGCCGCCGTGGTTCCAGGGGCCGACGACGATGTAGTTCAGATGACTCGTATCGGTTTTCTCCAGCACTTCATACGCCTTCAACGGACCGTAGAAATCTTCCTGGTCCCACCAACCGCCAACGTGCATCGTGGGAACCGTGAGCGGTTTGAGTTGATACACGAGCGCCTCGCGCTGCCAAAACGAGTCGTAGTTGGGATGGTTGACAAAGTTGTTCCAGGTCGGCAATTTGCCATGAAAATATTTCGCGTCAGCGTTTGAGAGTGCTCCGAGTTTCAAATACCACTCGTAGGTGTCGTAACGATCGAACTTGAAGTTTGCGTTCTCAGTCGATGATTCCAGCTCGTAAGCGTATTCAAAGCCGTAGCTCAAGCGAAACGCGCCGTTGTGATGAAAGTCGTCGCCGAGAAACATATCGGCGGGCGTGGCTTGCTCGCACGCGGCCTTGAGCGCGGGATGCGGTTCCAACAGGGCCATCACCACCAGCCAGCCGTCGTAAGAAGTGCCAAACATGCCGACACGCCCATTGTTGTGCGGCACATTCTTCACCAGCCAGTCGATCGTGTCGTAGGTGTCCGTGCCTTCGTCGATTGATTTCGCATCGCTGGAATTGCGGGGCTCGCGCTGCATGACGAACTTGCCCTTTGATTTGAAGCGCCCGCGAATGTCCTGAAACGCAAAGATATAACCTTCGTCCAGAAGCTCCTTCAAAAAACCGCCCGAGCCACGCTCGAACCAACCCGAGATACCATACGGCGTGCGCATGAAAATTATCGGCAGCGGCTCTTTCATCACTTTCGGAACAAAGTATTCGGTGTAGAGCTGCACGCCGTCGCGCATCGTGATCATCGTCGTGTTCTTGTCGAACTGATCGGCAAGATTCGGCGTCGGTTGCGGATTTTGCGCGCGCAGTGATGTGGCGCAGAGAAGAATGACTGTTGGGAGGAAAATGCTTCGTAGACTTTGATGGAATCGATTTTTCATGGCACGTTTCCCCTCGAAGGATTTGGCCGCGGATGAATACGGATAGACAGGATTAGGCCCGCTTTCACTCATCGTTCAACTATCCGCGTTCATCTGCGTTCATCTGCGGCTAATTCATTTAGTGGTTCGTGATTGCGTTGAAGAACAGCGGATACGTCGCCAGCGATTGGCCGCGGTATTGCGGGCGGAAGCCGAAGAGAATGATGCGGCCTTTGCCCATTGTGACTTCGACCAGCGCCGCCTTGCCTCTGATCCGATCACCGCCGAGCAGCCAACCGGAAAGCAAAGGATCTTTGTCTTTCGGATACCAGGCGATGACTTTCACCGGGAGCGCGGGCATCCTGCCCGCATCTGAGCCCTCTCTCACGGTCGGGCTACTGCCCCGTGCACCGTCGATGATCTCAAACACCGGAGAGTTCTCGACCCAGGCGATCGACTCCTTCGGCATCCCTGCGGCAATCGGATCTGAAGTGTCGAGTTCAATGCGCAGAATCGATCCGGGCACGTAAAAGTCTGTGCGCGGCAAACCGGCAACCACGTCGCGCAGCGGCAACTTGAACTGCTCGATCGCAAAATCCGAAGCACGATTGAGACAGACGAGCGTGCCACCCTGCTCAACAAATTCGCGCAGGGCTTTCACACCTTCTGCTCCAAGACCGCCCGTGTATTCCGGTGGCATCGTGCCCTTGCGATGGCCGTTGAGGATGGCGTTACGGGCCTGGTCGGGGATGATGATGGCGCGAAAGACATTCCGCAAACTTCCGGCACGAATTTGAGAGTCCGTCAGTGATGCATACTCGGTGCATCCTCCGAAGGCCCATCTTGTCCAACCCTCGTCCATCACAGGCAAGCTCGATTTATACAGCCCGATATCTTTCTTTCCTGTTAGTGCGCAGTCTGGAATTCCTACAGTCAGGTGAATACGCTTTAGAAATGTTCCTCGAAAAGGGGCAATCATCGGTTGCGCATCGACGTTCATAAGCAGTGGCAAAGTGTGAGCGGTTACATCGTAAGGCGCGATTGGATGGCCTGTTGAATCTCTTAGGTCTGGATAATGCTGCTGTTCCAACAGTGCTTTTGCGAAGGCGCCGTAAGGCTGTGAGAGTTGGACAATTGCAACTCGACCAGGATAACCCGCAGTGCCGCCTAGATGGGAGTCTATTTTGACTTCAACGGGTTTATCACCCCTGGGCCAGCCGATCTCCACGCCTCCGCGTTCCAGCGCATCGAGAAGTGGCTTGGTGTTGGTTCCCACGTTGATCTTGAATCCATATGGCTCGCCACCCTTCCTCGGCCGCACCGCTTCCTTCTCAATCTCATAGAATCGCTGCAACCAGTGCTCGCGATTTTGCGCTGCGTGCTTCAGCAGAAGGAAGGCTGCGGTCGTCATATGATTTGTGATGTCGCGTAGATGCCATTCGCCGCCGCGCCAGAGCGGGCCGAAGTTGGCGGACTCTTTCTTCGGGTCATAGCCTTCGCGTGAGTTCAGTTCTTCAAACTTCACAGTAATCGGAGTGGCGAGTTTGCACGATGCGGTTTCCGACAAGATACGCACGCCGCCGTGATAATGTGAATAAGCGCGCGACGGCGACCATGCATCGTAAGTTGAATTGGTCGTGATGCCTTTGAATCCTTCAGCCCGCATCTCTTTCGCGATGTAGTTGCCGAGTTCGGTGTAGCCTTCGACGATCTGTTTCGGCACGTTGGGCTCGACCGGCTGCATGTAGGGCGGCAGAAACAGACGCGATCCCAGCGAGCCCTGCTGATGAATGTCGTGGACGATTTGCGGATGCCAGACGTTGAGAATCTTATCAACGACAAGCTGCGTCTCGACCTGTGTGAATGCGTACCAGTCACGATTGTCGTCATGGCCGGTGTACTTGTGATAAAGCTCCGGCGGATCGGTGCCTTCGTAAGGCGTGCCCAGAGTTTTCTGATACCAGTTGTTGACGATGTCCACGCCGTCAGGATTCGTCGAAGGCACCAACAGAATGATTGTGTTGCGCAGAATCTCCTGAATCTCAGGCTCGTTTGAAGACGCGAGACGATGCGCGATTAGCATGCTGGAGAGATACGAACCGACTTCAGTCGAGTGAATGCCGCAGGTGATCGCGACGATCGTTTTTCCGCGCGCAATCAACTGAGCGGCTTTGCGACCAGCAAGCGTGGGATTCGTCGGCGAGCCGAGCACGCGCGGATCGGCTAGCTGGCGCTGAATCTCTTTGAACTCATCGAGACGCTTGAGATTTTCCGGCGCGCTGATCGTAGCGAAGACAAAAGGCGCGCCCATTGTTGATTTGCCAATCTCTTCGAACCTCACGCGATCGCTCGTGGCGGCGAGTTTTTGAAAGTACTCGACGACCTTGGTCCAGCTCGTGAGCTTTCGATCGTCTCCGGGACGAAAACCGAGCACATCTTCCGGCGCGGGGATGGTCGCGGGCCGCGTAACAAAAGAGGTGGCTGAAGCGTACGGCCGTCCGCCGACTGGCTGAAGCAAGGCAATCGGGAAGACAAAGGCCAGGGTTAGGAAAAGCGCGAGTCTGCGTATGCTGGAAGGCTTCATTTCAGAATTGGGTTCGGAGCCTAGTTTGTAGATCGCTGTGGAGTGTAATCGAAAAGATGGTGAATACTGAAGAGCGCGCCTTGTTAATTAGGAGCGCACGTATTGTGCGCCCACGCGGGCGGACACGCAGGTCCGCCCCTACCGCATAACTTAACTGCTTGCCCTTGCGCGCACGGGCCGTGTAAAGTAGCGGGCGTCTTAGAACCCCGCGCTCTCCCAGGTTTACAAACTTTGTCGGAGGTCACAGAAGATGTCTTCTGAAAGCGTCGGCGCCAATGAGTACCCGGATATAGTGGGCAAGTCAGACAATCCTTATCTGGCTAGCTTCAGGCCCTACATACCGGCAGGTGTTCGGCTGCGAGAACTAACGCCGCTGCCATTGATTGTTGGCACGTTACTCGGGATGGTGTTCGGCGCGTCGTCGCTTTACCTGGTTCTCAAAGTCGGTTTGACGGTAAGCGCTTCAATCCCAGTCGCCGTGATCTCGATCACTGTCTTTCGAATTCTTTCGAAATTTGGATTGAGGGACGCGACGATCCTCGAAAATAATATTGTGCAGACGGCAGGGTCGGCCGGCGAATCGATCGCTTTCGGCGTTGGCGTAACGATGCCTGCGATCATGATTCTGGGATTAGATCTCGAGTTCACGCGAGTGATGCTTGTGGCAATGCTCGGCGGTCTGCTGGGCATCCTGATGATGATACCTCTGCGGCGTGCGCTGATCGTGGCGCAACACGGTTACTTGAAATATCCGGAAGGGACGGCGTGCGCGGAAGTCTTGAAAGCCGGCGCCTCTGACGAATCGCGCGCGGCAGCAGCAAAAGGTTCGGCGGAGCACGCAGGCGCGGCCGATGAAGCAACCCGAACTGGTGCCAAGACGATCTTTGCCGGATTGGGTATCGGGTTTGTGTATCAAGTCTTGATGACCGGCTTCAAAGGGTGGAAGGAGGTACCGGAGAAAGTCTTCGGCGCCCCCTTCAAGGCCGGTTCGATTTCAGCGGAGATCTCTCCCGCGCTGCTAGGCGTTGGCTACATTATTGGACCGCGCATCGCGTCGATCATGTGTGCGGGCGGCGTGCTTGCCTATTTGGTTTTGATTCCCGCGATCAAGTTCTTCGGCTCGGGAATGACCACTGCTCTGCCTCCCGGAACTGTACCCATTAGCGAGATGAGTCCGAGTCAGATTCGCGGCGCTTATGTTTTGTACATTGGCGCCGGCGCCGTTGCCGCTGGCGGCATCATCAGCCTGTTTCGATCGCTGCCCACAATCTGGCATGGACTGAAGGGCGGGCTGGCCGATCTTAGAGGTGGTCAGGCTGCTACTGCCAGCGCGCCGCGCACGGATCAGGATCTGTCGATGAAGTTTGTGATTGGCGGGATCATTGCGCTGCTTGGCTTGATCATGGTCTTTCCACAATTGAATCTGCGCTGGAATATTCTCGGGGCGATTCTGATCGTAGCTTTTGGTTTCCTGTTCGTCACGGTTTCATCGCGGCTCACTGGCGAGATCGGCTCATCCTCAAATCCGATTTCCGGAATGACTGTGGCAACGTTGCTCCTCACGTGTTTGATATTTCTAGTTATCGGGTGGACTGGACCGACCTATTACATTACCGCGCTCTCAATCGGTGGCATAGTTTGCATCGCTTCTTCGAACGGCGGCACCACGTCGCAGGATTTGAAGACAGGATTCCTCGTTGGCTCTACTCCCCGGCTGCAGCAGATTGCGATCCTGGTCGGGGCCTTTGCGTCGGCGCTGATCCTGGGGCCAATTCTTCTGATCCTCAACGATTCGGGTACAGTTTATGTGCCGCGTCTTAGTTTTGAGCCGGCTACGAAAAGCGTAACGCTGGACTCGAGTAAGGCAAGTTCATTGCCCGCCTTCTCCGATCAAATCAAACCGTCAACGCCAGGCAACTATCGAATCCTGAAAAACGGAGCGGGCGCAGCGGCTGTGGCGGGACTCGATCCGGGCGAGTATCTGGTGGACGGCTCGGGCAAGGTCGTTTACAAAGTTGAGGAGAATTTCCCGGCTACTCTCAAAGTTGATCCTTCGCAAGCTGGCGCGCCGGAAAAGTTGAAAGGGCCGCAGGCCAATGAAGATACTGGCTCCTACCGGCCCTGGCACAAGACTGACACCACGGGTGGTCCAGCCGGTCGTTACCTGGTGAGTGATCAAGGTGTCCCTGTTTATCTTGCTGATCCCGGAATTAACGGCATCCATAAAGTTCGACCCGGCGGCTCAGCAGTGACGAAGTACGACGCGCCCAAAGCGACGCTGATGTCCTACATCATCAAAGGCATCCTGAACCGGCAGTTGCCGTGGGGTCTCGTGTTGCTGGGAGTCATGATTGCCATCGTTCTTGAGATGAGCGGAATTCCCTCGCTCGCCTTTGCGGTGGGCGTCTATCTGCCACTATCGTCTTCGAGCCCGATCTTCATCGGCGGCATGATTCGCTTGTTGGTCGATCGTTATGTGCGCAACAAACTTAAGCACAAGAGACTAACTGAAGATCAACTCGTGGCTGAGACCGACAAGAGTCCCGGGGTGCTAATGGCTTCCGGCTACATTGCGGGTGGCGCGCTTGCGGCTATCGTAATTGCAATCCTGCAAGGTGTGCCCAGACAGGGTCTGGCAAACTTTAACAAGGCCGTCGAGGATTGGTCGACTGTCAAGAATCCATTGTTCGGGGGAGTGAATTCTGATTTGCTGTCGATGATTCCGTTCCTGATCCTGATGCTGTTGCTCTATTTGGTCGGACGCGAAGTTCTCCTCAGGACCAGCAATGGCGCCGGGAGGAGCGGCTAAATCGCTCAGCAACGTTTTTGGAATAAGAAGCTTCTATAAGTTTGAGGCGCGCTTGCGATAAAGTAATGGCGCGCCTCGAATCTCATAGAGAGAAAGGAAATTGATGGTTCACTCAGACTTGGTTCGCAAACCGCGGGCGTTCGCTCTGTTTCTCGGTCTGGTATTGTTTGTTTCGTCGGGCTTAGCTGGGAGAACTATTGGGCAGCAGGCGCAACGTTCGCCGTCGGACACGGTGCGCGAGTTTTACAAAGCAATGCGCGAGAAGCGTTTTCGCGAGGCGTTTGCGATTTCGATCTACAAGCCGGCCGTTGATGGATTGAAGCCGGAAGAGTTTGAAGACCTGCGGCCCGAGTTTGAAAAGGTGGCCGCGGCGCTTTCCGGTAAGATCGAAGTCACTGGGGAACAGATCAGCGGCAACGAGGCCACGGTCTTTGTGAAAGTTCCCAAGGATGACGATCCCACACAAACCGACACTGACCAGGTCGCGCTGATTCGGGTCGATGGCGCATGGATCATCGGCGATAAAGAAAATCAGGAAATAGTTAAGAAGGCCGACAAAGCATTTTTCTTTAATGCGCGCATTGACACTCACCACAGCGAAGTGCAGGCAATGTTTCAGCGCATCAACCTCGCGCAACTTGCTTACTTGCAACAACACCCGGGTTTGTTTGCCGACATGGCCACGCTGATCGCCGCTGGTTTATTGCCGAAAGACCTTGAAGGCACTGAAACCACGGGCTATCGCTTTCACATCACGCTCGCTAAGGACGCGAAGAGCTTCACCGTGGGCGCCGAACCGGCGCAATACGGCCGCACCGGCAGGCTGTCGTTCATCATGGACCAGTCCGGAATCAGGAGCGGCGACGTTGGCGGCAAGCCCCTGAATCCGCCGCCGGAGCAGCCGTAGTTCGTGAAGCTGGCTATTGCGCCATCACGTCTCAATTATTTAGAATGAAGTTGCGATTCCCCCGCTTTCCCGACTTTGCCCTTCCTCGACCGATTTGCAGAACGCTTCGTAGTCCGCGGAAGCGTGAGGTCTTAGATCGAAATGCCTGAACTGGCCCGCATGATCGCAGCCCGGTTACGCGAGTTCATCGGCAATCGCCGCCGCGCGAAACGTTTTCGTGCGCGTCTACCGCTCAGCGTTTCCTTGATCGATCAGCAACTCAATTTGAACGGCTCGCGCCGTCCGGCGTCAATCAGCGGCCATACAGCGGATGTCAGCACAACCGGTCTTGGCCTGGTAGTGCCGGCCATAAGGATTGGCGAGCATTATCTGGTAGGCGAGAATCGCCGGCTGAGAATCGAACTTGAACTGCCCGGCGGTCCGGTTGCAATGCAGGCCGTCTCGGTTCGCTACGAAAGACTTGAGGAAGCGGGAACAGAACGGGGTTATCTAATCGGCGTACGCATCGCGGAAATGAATAAACAGGATCGCGATCATTATGTTGAATACGTGAACGGACTGCTGAACAAATAGACTTTTGGTGAAGGCACTGAAAGTAAAGACATTGGTCTCCCACTATCTGAAGAGCAGCCAGCCGAAGACTTCCGGGACGTGGAAGTTTGGTTGCTGCGTGTGCGTTGGCTGCCAGGCGAGATAGCCGCGCGTAGGGCCACTGCCGACGCAGCGAAAGAGATTGACGTGCCACCGGCCACCTTTATGCGGCTTCTGAATCCAGGTGCCCCAGGGTATACGCATCGCGATCACTACACGATCTTTTTCCACGCGCGCCGCAGTCGTCATGCCCGAATGAAACTCCATATCGGTTTCTCGTTTGTCTGGAGTGATGTGAAGTGCTAAATCAATCCATTCGCCGGTCGGTGCCGCTTCAAACTCAAAATAGCGTTCCGGCTCGTGCGGCTCGGGCGCAAGGAAGATCTCGCAGACGTCGCGATCCCACAGGCCGATGGTTTTGTTGTTAGTTTGCGGAGTTGAACTGACAACGAGCGGTTCAGTCTGATTGCAAACGTAGCGGACGCAGATGGCTTCGTTGGTCCAAATCAGTCGTGCTTCCGCATGGCGGCCAATCGGGGCTGATTCGCCAGACCAGTAAGTGGTGATCATGACCACCTGGGCATTATTCCAGCTCGGATGATCTAACTGAGAGGCGGCGAGATCAACGTCAGAATGGTACGCCTCAATTGTTTCGGCTTGGCTCACTAGAGCAGACCCTTCACCCAGCCGCCGTCAACCTGGAGCGTGACCCCGGTAATGTAGGACGCGCGTTCGGAAGCGAGAAAGGCTATCGCAGCGGCGATTTCTTCCGGACTGGCAAGCCGGCGAATCGGCGTCTGCGCGGCCCATAACTCGATCATTTCTTCTTTGGTCTTCCCCAGCGCGCGAGCGCGTGCTTCCGCCAGCTCGTCCTGTCGTTCGGTCAACGTGTATCCCGGAGCGACGTTGTTGACGGTGACGTTGTCGGCGGCAACTTCATTTGAAAGCGTCTTGGCCCAGCCTGTCAGTGCGGCACGCACGGTGTTTGAAAACAGCAACCCGTCGATTGGTTGTTTGACCGAGACTGAGGTGATGTTGATGATACGTCCCCACTTTTGTGCGCGCATGCCGGGCAGCACGAGCATTGCCAGGCGAATCGCCGAGAGGCCGTTTTGCTCAAATGCTTTGCGAAACATGTCGAGATCCGAGTCGGCAAAGGTTGACGTGGGCGGGCCCCCGGCGTTGGTTACGAGAATGTCGATGTGACCTGTCTGCTCGCGAGCCAGCGCCACAAAGCGCTCGACGGATTCCTGGTCGCTGACGTCGGCGGCGATGCCGGCGACCGTAGCGCCGGTGTCGTTGTTAATCTTCGCGGCTGCTTCGCTGGCGCGTGCTTCGTCGCGCGAGCACAAAAAGACGCGCGCTCCTTCACGCGCCAGTTCGCGCGCGGCGGCAAATCCGATTCCTTTGCTGGCTGCCGCCACCAGCGCGACGCGGTCTTTCAGTCCGAAATCCATTTGTCGTCTCAGAATTCCTTATTGGTTTATTGCGTCAAGACATGCCGATAGCAGGTGCTCCGGCTCAGTATTGAGCAGTACCTGAGCGCCGGTGGGCCGGGAAAACTTTTGCAGCAAATACTCGGCCTCATCCGCTACGCCACCTGTTTCGGTCAAACAACCGATCACTTTGCCTTCATCGTGAGCGATCGTGAACTCGTTCAACGATCCCATCGCTCCCGCGATGAAGAGCACAATATCACACGAGCGCACGAGCACGACGTTGCGGCCTTTCAAACCAAAGCCCGTATAAATCAAAACATCGCACGCGTCGGTTGGCAGTTTGTAGCTCTCGACGTGCTCTCGTTCGTTGCTGGCCGGTGAGACACCAACATGAAAAGCTCCCGCATCATGCGCCGCCTTGCCGACCGCATAAACTACTCCGGTGGTCGCTCCGGTCAGCAGCACCACATCGCGCGCAGCGATGACGCAACCCAGCACATCGGCTTTTGCGCGCAGCGGCTCGCCCGCCCCCGACAGCGGGTCGCTGGCTGAGCCCATTACACCGACTTTGATTTTCATTTTACTGACCCCGCATGGAAGCATTGCTTCGCAATCCAACCGATTGCGTTATAGAAAGCTGTAATTCAAGAATTGCGCTACGCACCTTCCGTCTCTAATTGCCGATCAACTGGAACGACTATTTCCACTTGTTCTTCTTTTCCGCGATCCCACCAGCGCTTGGTCACAAACCAAAGGATTCCCGGAATCATGAAAAGCGTCCCGATGCCGATCGTCACCGTTCTCGGCGACCAGCCAAAGCGAGTTAGCATCTCGCCAGTGAAATAATTCGACGCGGCCATCGTCAATGTCAGGAGCGCCAGCTCCGCGGCGAAAACGCGTCCGCGGAATTGATCTTCAACGCCGCGTTGCAGCAGCACGGTCGAGAAGACCCAAAGAATACTGCCGCCCGTATGGGCAATTCCCAGCACGAGGAGCGCGAAAATGAAACTCGTAGCACTGCCGAAAGCAACGTAGAAAAGACCGCCAATCAGAAATGCAATCCCGATTGATGTTTGCATGCGCGCCCGGCCTTCACCCGCGACGCGACGCGCGACGATTGGTCCGATGGCGGTCCCGATTCCGCGGGCGGCAAAGAGCACGCCGATTCCCGTGGCAGCACTCCGGCCGACCGGAAACACCTTCTCACCAAAAACCGCGAGCAGTGTAAGTATACCGCCGCCCAGGCCCCAGGCGGGTTTGACTAACAGCAGCGCCAGCACTCGCGGACGATGCTTAACGTATCTTGCCCCTTCGATAGTGTCCGTAACTCCAAGGGCCTTGCCAATCGTCAGCTTGGTTTTCTCACGCGGCGGACGCTTGGGAAAACGGATGCAGGCGATGAAGGCGGCCGAGCAAAGGAAAGAGGCCGAATCAAGCATAAAGGCCACGTTCGTCCCAAACAAGCCGGTTACCACACCGCCAATTGCCGCGCCCAAAGTCAGCATCGCCGACCAGGTTACCGAAGTGATAGCGTTGGCGGGAAGCAGCTCGCGGTCATCAACAATTGACGGAATAGCGGCTGTTTTGGCCGGCTCGAAAAAAGTTGAGAAGGCGAGTTGTAATACCGTGATGACGTAGATAATCCAAAGTTGATCGGCGCGTCGTACAAAAAGAAAACCGAGCACGATGACGGCGCGAAGCAGATCCGAGACGATCATAATTGTGCGCCGGCTGAAGCGGTCGGCCACAACTCCCGACAGTGGTCCAAAAACAAAACTCGGAACAAAGCGCGCCACCATCAGCAGACCGACATTACGGCCCGAGCCCGTCAGGTTGAGAATGATCGTGAAGAGCGCAATGGTATCAAACCAATCGCCCATCTGGCTGACTACTTGGCCCAGCCATAGATAGCGAAAGCTGCGGTTACGACGAACGAGTTCGATGTAACCGACCGGCGCGTGGGTTTCTAGAGTTTTAATCGATTTTGCCAAACATCTTCCTCGTCAAAACCGAAGGTTGCATCGCCGCTATCCGTATTGTCAATCGTTCATTCACCAATCTGACCGGGTTTCTCAAGTTGACGTTTCATCCTGAGCGCTTGACCTCAACTCCGGGATTCAGACTGATTCCGACACTCCGCGTTAGAACCTGACCTTACAACAATTAGCTAGCTTCTCGATGGACGGTTGCGCTTCGGCATGTCGCTTGTAACTCAATTGCGCGCGGCTTAGAAGCCTTGCGCTTCACGGGCTCTCCGCACGGAGTCCGGGCCGCGCAGTTTCTTGAAATGTATTCGCGTATCTGTAGAGTGTGCGCGAAAGTCAGCGGGCAGATCCTGACCCCAGTCAGGCAGGCAAGTGCGACTTAGCCTGCTGCTCTTGTCCCTTTGCCGGAAGCGAGTGTTGAGTTGCTCCCAACACTCGCTTCGGCAACAAGAAGCCCGCTGGATCGATGCGATTGCACGCAGCAGCACGCTCAGGAGTGAAGAGAACCCGACAGGCACTTGATAGATCGAGGAGCGTAAATGGACACACCCGATATGTCTGATTACAACCGATCGGCCAGGTTCTATTGGTACATCCTGGTTGTGACCGGTGTGGCTTTAGGCGTCTGGGTGCTCTATGAGTTTTCTTCCCTTACCGGTGTTCAGCGAGGACAGTTTCTGGCCTCAGGAATTCTGGTAATCGGCAGCTCATATGCGGCGCGAAAGATCTTTCTGGGAAGACTCAGCGCCAAAGCGCTTGAGGCTGAAAGTGCGAGCCGATTACACCTCGCAACAGCCGAAGCGCTGGCGACCGCAATCGACGCCAAGGATCAGACAACACATTGTCATGTCCGCCGGGTGCAGCTTTACGCTATGGGCATGGGTGAAGTCTTTGGCCTGCCAAGGGAAGAAATTGCCGCGCTGAAGGCTGGGGCTTTGCTCCACGATATCGGCAAACTTGCCGTTCCGCCTCACATCCTGAACAAACCTGGAAGACTAACTTCAGCCGAATTCGACAAGATGAAGATTCACACGACAGTAGGGGCGCAGATCCTCGGCCGTGTCGACTTCCCCTATCCAGTGGTTCCCATCGTTCGGCACCATCATGAGCAATGGGATGGAAAAGGTTATCCAGACGGGTTACAGGGCGAGCAGATTCCGCTGACCGCGCGCATCTTTTCAGTGGTCGATTGCTTTGATTCCGTGCGAGAAGACCGGCCCTTCCGTCCCGGTATGACCCGCGACGAGTCAATCGCCTTGTTGCGGCGAGGCTCTGGCACTCATTTCGATCCAACGGTTGTAGAGCAGTTCATCAGGCACTTGCCGCGGTTTGAAGCTCAGATCATGAGCCAGGGATTGCAGCCTCAGTCAACTGACAATGACTGGCGCGTACCGCTCGAGTTGGCGGAAGTAGATCTGGCGCAAACCAGAGAGCGTGGCTGCTACATGGCTTATGACCAGATCAAGAATGCGCACCAGGAAGCTTATGCGCTTTACGAGATTGCGCGCACGTTTGGCGCGTCGCTCGAAGTAGAAGACACGCTGGCGATTCTGGTGGACAAAGTTGGACACGTTGTCCCGTTCGATACCTGCGCGGTCTATTTGTACGATGAGCTGAAAGGCTATGCGAGCGCCGCGCACGTCGTGGGCAGAAATGCCGAGGCCTTGAAATCGAGATGCATTGCCCCAGGTGAAGGCGTAACCGGATTCGCGCTCGCCAACCGCAGCCCCGTCAACCAGCTTCATCCGAGCCTGGACTTTGTCGGCGTAGATCTGCCGAGGGGGGTTCCGTACCGTTCGATGGCTTCGCTGCCGCTATTCCGGGATGATTGTTTGATTGGCGCTCTCTCGATCTATTCGACAGTGCTCGCTGAATATACGGATGATCACATGCGTTTGCTCGAAACCGTAACGAGTTTGGCCTCAGACGCGCTGGCTAATGCAATGCAGCACGCGGAAGCAGAATCCAATGCCCTGACGGACCCGCTGACCGGATTGCCCAATCCGCGTTACATGTCGCTGCGCTTTGAGCAGGAAGCCGCCCGAGCGCGCCGCACGGGCCGGCCGTTCCAGGTCGTGATGCTCGACCTCGATGACTTCAAACTGGTGAACGACACGTACGGGCACAAGATCGGCGACAAGATGTTGCGCGAGACCGCGCGCATCATCCAGGAGCAACTGCGCGAATACGATTTTCTGGCGCGCTACGCCGGCGACGAATTTGTGGCCATCGTGCAGGAGCTTGTCGGTAATCAGGTAGACGAGTTGCGCGTTCGTATTGAAAATGCCGTTACGCGTTTTTCGATGCACGTGCGTGGTGACAAGCGTGCGCGGGTGGGCATCAGCGTTGGGACTGCCACGTTCGGAGTTGACGGCGAGACGCTGGACCAACTCCTGATTACTGCCGACCAGGCGATGTACCGAGTCAAGTCAACCCACAAGCTCGACCCCAACGGCCGCGACGCACAAGCGGAAACGAGCGTTGTGCAGACTCCGAACGGCCAGCTTGCTTCTACCTCAGTGAATTGAATTCCCAGCAACGTTCCATTTCGTCCAACCGACGCGCCGCCTTGCGTAAGGATTTCAATCGTTTCACCGGCCAACGGAACAGAAGACTACACGAAGGCCTGCATCGATGAAGTCATCATCAAGCCTTACGCCGTCGCCGATGTGCCGGCGCGCGCGAATGCGATCCTGTCGAAACAGCCCGATGCCTATCGCGAGACGATAGTGGTTTAGCGGTGCATGGAGTAAAGCCTGCTACAGTAGTTGTGTAAGTTTTATAGCTTCGCTGGAGTCTCGTTAGGATCTTATCTGTCGAATAAGGCGACGATCTCATCTCGCATCTGCTTCTCCCGACCGAGAGCCGCACCAAACCAGACTTTCCTTACTATCCCATCGCTGTCCACGAACAAAAGAGTTGGAGTGCCTAATATCTTGTAAGAAGATAGCGGACCAGTGCGCACGTCATCGATAGGGAGTTCAATGGAACGTAGGTAAGCCTTTGCTTCTTCGATTGAATTCGGAAGAATCGCCAGCGACTTCATGTTTCGCTTCAATGCATCTTCAATCAATTGCCGATAAAATGGGGCGCTCGATGTGCAGTAACGGCAGTCCTTGTTGAGAAAAAGAACCAGGGTCTTGTTATTCTGAGCCCAATCAACGTTTGGAACATCTAGTCTTTCTCCAGCGTTGATTCGCGGCAAGTTTGCAGGATTTCCTTGTCGCTGGAAAAGGTTTCGTTTGACAATCACGCCGGCCACAACAATGACGGCAATCGCGATAGCGATTTGTGCTCCCAGTTCGATGTTAGCCTTGATATTGTTCTGCATCTTCGTTCTCTTGAGGCAGACCCTCTACTTCACTTGTTTAAATTCTTCGCCCCCATGCTTCACAAGTATTGCGCTGGCGATTGCCAGAATCGCACTAGAACGAGGTGCGTCATTTTTGAAGCTCTTTGCCAGATCCATTGAACGATACAAATCATTCTTGGCGAGTGAGCGAAAGATGCCAGCAAGACTGAAATGCCCACCACTGATGCTGATGGATTTGAGGCCGCTTCTTGTTATCGTCGAAAAACGAAGCACATTTTCTCCCGTGAAGTCTTCAGCCGTGTTCGCCGCTTTTACCGCGTTGCCCATTATCTCCCAGGCGCGAACCGGGTCAGCGGTAACCAGTTGCATCGCCACGCCGACAAACAAGACAGCGCGATCCGGCGTGTTGCCTTCAATACGCATCGTTTCATCTGCGGCCTTTTCCAGAAACGCCAAGGCCCGCTGGCGCTGCGAATCCATTAGCAAGCGAGCCGCCTGCGTGTAAGCCAGTGCGCGCTGGGTGTGAGTCAACTCTCCAGCCTTAGCAAGACGGGCGGCTTCTGACGCTTCTTTCTTTCCGATCGCGAGTTGGACGAACTGAAAATCCACGAATTGACGCACCTGTGCCCGGCGGTCTGAATCGTCGATCTTGTCCGCCAGGTCGCGAGCGCGCACATCGCCCTTTGTCGCCAGCGTGACCGCGGCGTCCGCGTAGATTTCATCACGCTCGCGAGAGGTTTTGGCATGATCGATCCGGTCCTGTAATCTTTCGAGCACGTCGCGAGGTTCGTCCTCCTTTATGCCTTGAGTTAACAAAGGATTGTCATTTCCCGTCGTGTCCCTGGAAAAGTTGCCGGTCAACTCGGTCAGGTACGCGCGAAGAGCTGTGGCAGTGTCGGGCACGTACTGCTCAAAAACCGTAAGTAGTCTCCTGATCACCATGATTTTTCCCGCGCGACCTGATGAACTGAAGTCCTGATCAGGAGGAGGCAACGGCCGCAACAGAATGTTTGCAGCTACCTGAAAGAATTGATCGCGAAGATTTACAGGCAGGTTGGGAGGTGCCATGGGTTGCTCTGATTGAGTCCATGTTGCGCCGCCCTCAGGCTTGAACGTAATGTAAAGCCCTGGAGTGAGCACATAGGAGGACAAGCCTGAAACCGTGTTTGCATCTGAGAGAGCGTCAAACTCGGCGAGGGTAACGAGATGCGAAAACCTTTGATCCGCGGCCTCAGCGTTCTTGGCACGTAGCTCTGAAAGAAAACCGATTGACTTGGCGTTGACTTGATCCAAAGCCGGTAACGCAATTTCTAGCGCCTGTTTGATTTGGCCTTCATTTAGTAATTTGCTCGCTACTTGAAGTCGTTTCGCGTCCGCTTCCGAGGCAGACCAATTGTCAACCGGCCGTGTACGCTTGGAATCTCTTGCCTCTCGCTCGTTTTGGCTCTTCAGCTTAGCGAGGAACTCGTCGGCTAGCGTGCGATCCCGGCGGGCCACCAAGGCCAGCACTTCGGAGCGAAGATCACGGCCGCTGGAGCGCCTCAAGGTAATCACCATCGGTGGAGGATCATCTTTGGTTTTGATGGTTACTTCTTCTGCGTCGCCCTTTTCAGCAGCCTCCCAAGCGCGGAGGAATAGTGCTCGGGCAGTGACGTTATCTGCATCCCATAAAACATCGCCAGCGCGGGCAAGCACGCGAGGACGAAGCGCCAAATCGCTATAGGATGTTGCTTCCTTAGCGAGGGAAATAACAACTGAGATGGCAAAATCCCGGCGCGGTGCTTCCGCCAAGTCGGCGTCCCTAACTACGGCTCTTTCGCTGGCCTCAAGTCGAGCTCGCCCGCCTTGACCGCTTTGCGCCAGAGTCGGGAGTGAAAGCAGCGAAAGGAACGACAGCGAAATTGCTATTAGCTTCATGATTCTTTGCCCCCGCGAATCCTCGTCACTCGATGCGGCTTGCGCGTATTTCAGCCGCCAATAGTGAGCAAACTAATCCCCTCGCCGTGAGAGCGCTTTGTCCAGCTTACTATGCTCCCCTCAGCGAAAGAAGTTCCTCACGAGTTACAGCTGGCTGGATCTGCAACTTCGTCCGGCCTTCGCCTAACTTCTCAGTAATTAGATCACACACACGATGCGGGGCCTGAGTCCCAGCATCTCCACGACCCGTCACTCCACGAGCAGCACGATTGACAGTTGATACAACCGTCCTGCTTCGTCCAATTAACGCAACCTGTTGAGCAGGTCATGCCACCCTGCGCTGGCGTGACAGCTAGCGCCCCAAGGAGTAACACGAGAGCCAACATACTTGTCATTAGTCGGTAGCGATAAAGCACGTTTCGTATTCTCTTCATGAGATTCTCCTTCGTGTCGGCCGAAACCGACGGGTTTCAAGTTACCGCTCGGCAAGATAGGCCTCGATCTCGGAGCAGTCAATGCGCTGATGTCACACTATGTCACAGTTGTTTTCGGACTTGGGATTGTGGCTTTAAGATATGTGGTTCCTCGCCGGAGCCAGAGTGCTGGGCCAGCAGGCAGCCACTGCATACGCGATATCTTCCGTTGCCTCCAAGCTTGAAGACATGGACGCTCCCGTCTTCAATATGCCGATAGATTGTTCGCCGGTCCACCTCCAGCAGCCTGGCTGCGTTTGGGATTCGCAGAAATCGATGAAGATCTTTGCAGAGCGGGCACCAGATCTTCCGACCCGAAAACCAACCGGTCGTGCTCCGCGCCGGACTCGACGTTGGGAAAAGGGAGGGCATAATGTCCCCGGGAAGTTCTGTCCTGCTTACGTGGAGGGCTTACACGCTTGTGAGTCGCACGTAAGCAAAACCTTGAGTAACGGCGGGAGTCTATGCCTGGTGGCGGAACCTGTCAACGAAAAATAAAACACGAAGCGGAACCGCATCGCAATTTCATGATGCGGCCCTTCGTCGGGCCGCCATTCTCCGCCCAAGAAAACTTACCGGCTGCTTAAACTATAAACATTACTGTCGGAAGAGAGTTTCGACATCTTGACATTCTCCGCTCGCATCGCTTTCAATCCTTAGAAGGATGTGTGTTGGGTCACGATGCTGCCCAGGCAGCAGGCGCAACACGGTCTCCAAGCTTCCTTTGGATCTGTCCTGACGATCTGCGCCCGGGATTGAAAGCATGTCCGCTCCAGCCAGCACGACTACAAACGGTGCAACGCTACTGATTGTCGACGATGATGCGCGCGCGCGAAAGAGTCTGCGCCAGATCTTCGGTGACGCAGGCTATCGCGTCTTCGACGTGAACGACGCTCCGTCAGCACTGCGGTTGCTCAGCGAAGAGACTTGCGACCTGGTAGTGCTCGATCTCGAAATGCCGGACGTCGACGGTCTCGCGCTCTGTCGGTTGCTTCGTGCTCAACCCGCGACGAGCAAGCTTCCCGTCGTCGTGTTTTCTGCCAGCGACGATGAGAACCGCAAAGTCGAAGCGTTTGCCGCCGGCGCCGACGATTACATCACCAAGCCATCAACGCCGGGCGAATTACTTTCGCGTATCAAGTCGCACTTGAAGGCGGCCCAACGCGAATGGGAATTGATCGGGAGCAATCACGAGCTAAGGTTTTTGGCTGACCTGGGTCGCGGCCTGCTGCGGGCCCTGGAACCGGATCAACTCGTGCGGCGCGTTGCCGGCTCGACCTACGAGGGCACCGGCGCAGTTTTGTGCGCTGCTTTCGTGGATCTGCGCGAAGGCGTGCGGGCGGGATGCGTGTTCGATCGAGAGGGAAGCGCGGAAGAAGTTTCGCTGCTGCATCTGGACCGGCTGCATGTCTGGCTTGCTGATCCAACAGCAACGGCTCCAGTACTGCTGAGCGAGCCGGAAACGTTCTTCCTTCGCGATCAAGCGCATAAAGTGGAATACGCGGCGCCGCTGCGCTTTGGAGGCCGAACGAAGGGCGCGCTGATCGTTGCGTTCGACGACCGCGAAGATTGTGGCGAAACCGAATGTCGCCTGGTGGACGCCGCGGCACAGCAAGCGGCGCTCGCGGCGCATATCTCATCCCTTTACCTGACGGCTCGCGATGCTTCAGCGAGTCTGGCGAAAGAGGTTGACGAGCGGACTGCCGAAGCGGAAACGCAACGTCGTTTTACCGAAGCCATCATCGACAGCCTGCCGCTTTCGCTTTACGCAATCGATCGGGACTATCGGATTGTTGCCTGGAATCGTAATCGCGAGTTGGGAGAGTTAGGCGTTGCGCGTGGCCTAGTAATTGGGAAAAACATCTTTGAGATTCTGACGCGGCAAAAGCGAAACGTTCTCGAACGCGAATTCTCTCGCGTCTTCGAGACGGGTGAAATTGAACGAGTAGAACAAGAGACGACTGCAAACGGCGAAGTAAAGCACTGGCTGGTAAGCAAGTTTCCGATGTGGGTGGGTGGCGATGATGAAGTGAGTCATGTGATCACAGTCGGCGAGGAGATTACCCAGCGCGTCGAAGCGAACCGCGCTGTCGCGCGCGCCGAAAAGCTCGCGGCCGTCGGCCGTCTTGCCGCCGGAGTCGTACATGAAATAAATAATCCGCTGGCCACAATCTCGGCCTGTGCCGAAGCGCTTGAATCGCGTCTGCGAGAAGGTGCGTTCGACGGCTCGCCGGCGTTGGACGATCTCCGGGAGTATCTCGGTCTTATTCGCGGCGAAGCCTTTCGTTGCAAGAGCATCACCAACGGACTGCTTGATTTCAGCCGCACCCGCACCGTCCAACATGCGCCGGTCAATCTCCAGGAGGCGATTTCTTCCGCAGCACGCCTCTTGTCTCATCAGCAACGTGGCGTCGCCATCGAGATCCAAGTCGAGACGCCGGACAATCTTGCTCCTGTGTCGGGCGATGCGAGTCAGTTGCAGCAGGCGGTAATCGCGCTGGCAGCGAATGCGATCGACGCGATGCCGGACGGTGGGCTATTGACAATCTCAGCCCGCAACCAGGGGAACGATGTGCTGATCGAAGTCAGAGACACCGGCGTGGGTATTCCGCCGGAGAATCTGGCGCGGATCTTTGAGCCTTTCTTCACGACAAAAGAGGTCGGGCACGGCACGGGTCTTGGCCTCGCGGTTTGTTATGGTATCTTAACGGAGCACGGCGGAACCCTCGACGTACAGTCCACGGTCGGCGCTGGTACGACGTTTACGATTACTCTTCCGGCCATTAATCAACAAAGGGAGTGATAGAACGCGGAGAGCAGAAAGCTTGAGCGAGACACAACCAGCAAGGATTCTAGTCGCGGAAGACGAAGCCAACCTGCGCCTGGTTTTGCAAAAAGAGCTGGAGCGCCACGGTTACCGCGTACAGGTTGCGCCCGATGGCGAAGCCGCCCTGCGCAAGCTCGAAGAGACCAATGTTGACGTGCTGTTGTGTGACATAAACATGCCGCGAATGGACGGTATGGAGCTGCTGCGCCGCGTCCATGAAAGGCCGAATCCTCCGGAAGTAATTATGTTGACGGGACAGGCCACGGTCGAAACCGCGGTCGAGGCCATGAAGCTCGGCGCGTACGACTACCTCACGAAACCATACAGCATCACCGAACTCGACGTGCGCGTGCGGCAGGCTGCGGAGAAAAGACGTTTGCGCGTCGACAATCTGCGGTTGCGCGAGCAATTGGCAAGGCAATCGGCACTGCCGGAGATAGTCTCCGTTTCCCAAGCGATGAAAGAGGCGGTCAGGTTAATCGGGCGAGTGGCGCCATCGGATACGTCGGTGCTGATTACCGGCGAGTCGGGAACGGGAAAAGAGTTAGTCGCCCAGGCGATTCATCGTCTATCGAGTCGAGCCGACAGTTCCTTCATCGATCTGAACTGTGCCGCTTTTCAAGAGTCGCTTTTGGAATCCGAATTGTTCGGGTACGAAGCGGGTGCATTCTCGGGCGCCAAGGCGAGGAAGCTCGGGCTCGTTGAGCTCGCCGATGGTGGTACGTTGTTTCTTGACGAGATCACTGAATTGCCGCCGCCACTCCAGGCGAAGCTCTTGCGAGCAATCGAGACGCGAACTTTTTTCCGTGTGGGCGGTGTGCGCAAAGTCGAAGTGAACATTCGCATCATCGCCGCCACGAATCGCAACGTCGACTCAGTCATAGCGGACGGCTCCTTTCGTTCCGATCTGCTCTATCGCATCAACGGATTCCAGATCGATCTAAAACCACTGCGCGAAAGACCGGAGGACATCGAGCCGCTGGCACGCCATCTTCTGAAACACGTGGGCGGCACAAATCCACCGGAAATTACGGCAGAAGCTTTCGCGGCCATGCGCTCTTACAATTGGCCGGGCAATGTGCGGCAACTGCGGAATTGTCTTGAGCGTGGAGTGCTGCTTTCGAATAACGGACAGATCACCATCAGCGAGCTTCCACCGGAGGTCGTTCGCGTTTCTCTCGCCGCGCTTCCGGGTGTCGCGGTTCAGCCCGGCGCACCGGCGGAGATCGCTGCTCCTAACTCAGGGCCACTGTCACTACGGGAAGTCGAACGCCAGCAGATCCTCGCCGCGCTCGAACAGACGGGCTGGCATCGGGGCAAGACGGCTGAAGTTTTGGGCATCTCACCGTCTACGCTCTATCGCCGTTTACGAGATTACAACCTCGAACGACGCCCCCTTTAAGTTTTCTGGTTTCTGACGCGGAGCTATCATGCTCCGCAGGGAACGGCCGAAGCAAGGAAACAAGCCTCGCTTAGGGACTCGCTTCTCTTTGGGGGGGCGGTGTGTAGAGCTGCCCAGGTTTGCTGCTTACTGAATGTATGTCGTTCCGCCGGGCTTCATGGTCTTCTCGACCGTTTGTGGCAGTCCGCCAACAGAGACGGGGCCCCAAGCACTCGAGAACCACACGCCTCCCGTCGACTTATATACGATCACAGAAGCGCAACCATTTGAGCCCCCAGGGCATGTCAACGTAACGGTGTTGTTGCCCGAACTCACCTTGTAGGAGCCGCCCGGTTGCGTGAACATGAACTGCATCACACCGCCGCCATCCAAACCACTCCTATTGGTGCCCACGAGTTCATAGACGTTCGTTTTGGAGCTGAACGATGCAGTCTTCGCGCCGGGGTTCCCTACGAGCGACAGGTCAGCAATGGAGTTACTCTTCACATAGTAAGTATGCATATTGCCGTCCTGAGTGCCGTCGGGCTTGCTGTAACTATGGATGAGCAACGTCAGTTGACCCTGCGGATTGGTCAAGCTCTTGCTGTATGCCACCTGACCGCCAAAATCGACTGAGTCGGGCATAACGCCGCCACTTGTAAGGCCATTGCCGGCGCCTAAGAAACCACCGGCGAAAAAAATGTTGCCCATATTCTGGGGGCCGCCACTGGCGACGCTGATGCCGTCGTTCATCAGTCCTCCGCCTGCCAGCAATGTATTGACCTGGCCTGGCACTGCAACGGTGACTGGTACATCAAACTCGTCGCCGCTGTAGAGGTATTCGCCACCGACAATAACCTTTACCCAGAGCTGCGCTGACTGATCCTTCCCAAGGTTGTATTGAGAGATAACACTCGCAGTGCCTGTTCTGGTGTCAGCCGGATCCGCCAATCCCACGGGCAAGTTCTGCCCGTTGGAAACCACGGTCCAGGAGGTTCCACTGTTCGAGCTGATAAAGAACGACACCTTCGCCTTGGTGATGTCGCCCGGACAAAGGTCGAACTTGTCCCTGATGGTCGCAGTAAGCGTCAGCGTGGCTGTGCCGCTTGTGGAACTAGTCCAGAAGAAACGCGAACCCGTGTAGAGTGTGCTGGCGCTTAATCCCGGTCCGACGTTCGGATCGGCAATAATCGTGAAAGAACGATTGACCGTTGAAGGGGAGTCACGGTTCGGATCGCTCCAGGCCACATTGAGGCCAACCGACTCCATCACCGAACCAGGTGGCTGATTCAGGAGCAGCGCGAATGTGGCCACGCCGTTGCTGTCTGTAGTTGCGGTCATGTTCTGCGCGCCAGTCGTTAACTTGAGCTGAATACCGGAAAGCCCTGAGTTGGTCACCGTGTCCTTCAGCGTTGCCGCGTACTGATTGGTCGTACAGTCAAAGTTAGTTCCGGAGGTCTTAGCATCGAGCGTGGTCGCTGTTCCATCCGGATAGATCGTAAACGTGTTGCCCGTGTTGGTGATGGTGTAGTTATTCAACGCACCGCTGACAGACGAACTTAGCGTCGCGTAAATGTGGTACGTGCCTGCGTTGCTGCCGGGATCGCGGCTATACGTCGCGCTGACGCCGTCACCCGCTACAAAACCACTACTACTTCCGGTTGTCACCGGATTGGGATCCGACTGACCCCAGAACTTGCTATTGGGGTTGGTGGTCCAGGTCGCAGACCGCTTGTTGATGGTGAAGTTGGTGCTGTTATTGCTCGTGTCGTGGTTGGCGTCGCCTACGTACCTCGCCTGCGCGATATAATCACCAGCCACGATCGGCGCCGTATTGCTCGGACCGTACACCGTCGAGTTTCGTCCTACGTACTTAATTGGCAGCGACTGATTCAGCCCGCCGGCGCCGCTAACGCTCGCGGAGCCGCTACTGTAGGGCAGCCCAGTGTAGTTGGAATCCGGCGCAATGACGTTAACTGTTGACGAGGCCTGGCCAATCGTGAACCCGCCAGAGCCCGTGTTGCCGGTATGATTCGTATCCCCACCCCAACTCGCGTCGGCCGCGGCTGAACCCGCGTTGGTGTTGTTGCTGTAGACGAGCGAAGCAGTCACATCCACCGGACTCATCCCCACGCCCGTCGCTTCCGCCGTGCAAGGCGTCTGCGCCGAGCCCGTGTAAGTGTTGGGTGCTCCTGCCGTGCAGGTCACCGTCACCGTCGACGACGCCTGGTCGATGTTGGCGGTCGCGGCCGACACCGAATCCAACACATAGTTGCCGGCATCAGTACCTGACAGACTCGCGCCTGTCAAAGTAACTGTTTTGCCATTACCCGCGTTGTTATCAGCAAAGGTAGCGGCGCCACCCGAGAGATTCACGTCATCACCAATAATCGCGCCGCTCAGCGAACGCGTCAGTACCGTCGCGGAGTCATTACCGTCGTAGCCCTTGTTATCCGCAGTGAAGCTGCCTGTGATGTGTTTTGCGGCAACGTTCAGTGTAGCTGCGGTACTGGTCGCGATTTGCGTTCCGCTACACGTGTTCGTGAAAACCGCACGATACTTATAACCATCTTGAGCGACACCGGGCTTTGTTATGGTCAGGGTCGTTGTGGTCGCGCCACTGACGTTCCCACCATTGCTTAACGGAGAATAACTTCCGCCGCCATTGGAGCTGACCTCCCATTGAACGGTCGGGGCCGGATTTCCGTCGCCAGCCGCTGTAAAGATCGCGTCGTTGCCGTATACGATAGAGACGTCAGTTGGATTAGTAGTAACCGAAGCGGCCGCGCATGACGGCTCGCCAACGGCGAAATCCGACATCGAAGCCATACCTGTTGCCGTGATGCTGGTTGTAGTTGGCGTGCCGCTTACTGTTGGCGCGGTCCACGAGCTGCCGTCGCGCTTGCCGACGACGAAGTTCGCTGCCACTGCGCCGCCATCGATCTGCAAGCTTGAGTAGTTGAATGTAGCGCCGTAGTTGGTAAAGACAACGCCGCCGTTAGTCAGTTTCCAGTTGGCATTAACGCTTTTGCTGGTGTCGACAGGCGAACTCACGTCACTGATATCGCCCGATATCGCCGTAGCCGTCACCGTGCCGCCTGTGCCTACGCTAGCGAAGGTGACAGAAGCAGGATCATAAAACGAACTGGTTCCCACCTCGAACGTACGCGAAATATTCGACCCGACCCCAAAACTCTTGTGCAGGTTACCGATAATGTGGCCCGTGGTATTGCGGGTGATGCTGTCAGCCGAAACTACCTGGGCTCCCGTGACAATATTTCTGTTGGTAAGCGTTAAGGTGTTACTAACTGTGATGTCGTTGCCGAGAGTCTTATCAGCACTGCCGGCAATGGTAAGTCCAGCGAATGTTGTTGCTGAAGTTCCACCAATCGTTTGGGAACCTCCGTTAAAGTTACCGCTGCCGGTTCCCGGAGCGAATGTCCCTCCGTCATTCGTCCAGTCGCCACTGATGTTGATGGTACCCGACGGCGCAGTGAATGTTCCGCCATTGATGGTCCAGTTCTTGAAACTGGATGTGCTGGATGGCGCAAATGTGCCGCTGCTCAACAAAAAGTTATTCGTTACAGTCCAAACGCGCGAAGACATCGTCCCTGTGACGCCGTTGTTGATGGTCATGTTGTAAAGCTCGGGGACGAATGAAGCAGTCGGCTGCGTCTGAGGCCCTGTGCCGTTGAAGGTAACTGAACTTGTATCTTCGTTGAAGGTGCCGCTTGTACCGTGACTCCAATTGACTTTGATTCGCAAGTCGCTCGAGCCGGCATTAATTGTCTGAGAGCTGGTGGTCAGATTGTTGAACTGACTACTACCCGCGCCAGAGAAGTTGTGCGTACCGCCGCCAGTAAATGTTGTGGTTCCGCCAGTCTGATTGAAGGTCCCGTCCACACTCCAGTCACCGCCGACGTTAAGGCTGTTTCCGGTGTCATAAGTCACACCTGATCCTATTGTGACTTTACCGAGAGTCGTTATTGTGCCCGTGGTGGTCTTGGTGGCAGTTCCTGAGCCGGAACCGTTCGTGAGCGTCAGATGACCGTATGTAGGAGAGGAAAAGATCGTCTGACTCGTTCCGCCCGCTCCGTTGTATTCAACGGTACTTGTCGCATTCAGCGTGTTGGTGCTGAAATTGTTTGGGAAGTTGCTGCCGCTGCGACCACCGGTTGTGCCGGCGAGTCTTAGCATTGCGCTGTTGGCCACGGTGATCGTGCCGCCGGAGCTTGTTCGGTTAAAGGTGAACGTTGACAGGTCGAGCGCTCCTGCGGCGATGCTGAGATTACCGCTCGAGGTTTGACTATGTCCGAGCGTCGCTGTTCCGGACGCCTTGTTAATCGTTACGTTGCCGAAGGCCGTACTCTGCGAACCGCTGATCGCCTGGGCGCCGGTACCGTTGAATGTCAGAACGTGACCGGACCCACAGCTACTGAATAGTGATGCCGAGCTGTTGTTCATCCAATCCCCTGCCACCCTGATGTCACTACTCGTGTTGTTGCTGCAGAAGCCAGGATCGAAGTTCGAGTTGATCTGGACGTTGAAGAAATTGTTTTGCGCCGTTCCGGCGAACTCGGCGTCCGAAGAGCCAGTGCCACCGTTGGCCCCAAAAACAATCGTCCCGCCGGTGCCGCTGAAAGTGCCGTCCGTATTGCGATAACTGCCGTTGATGTTCAGGGTCCCCGCGCTCTGAATATATTGGCTATTGGCGTGATTGAGTCGGAAGTCTCCGGCGTTGACCGTGACGGTACCGCCTGATTGATTGACGACTGCTCCGCCACTCGGAGAACTGCCATTCGAAAGCCTCAGTTGGTCACCGCTACTGCTCATCGTGAACGTGATCGATCCATCGTTGACGAAGAGTGTTCCGAGACCGAGAAGAATATCGTTTGAGCCTGCGCTCACTGTCAGGCTGCCGCCGGTCGCAATCGTCATCTGAGCGCCGGAACTGATAACAAGGTTTTGTATAGTGCCGGCGCTCGTGCCGACTATGGGATACCCCGCGCTGTTTGCAACCAGAGTCGGGATCGAGGCCGTGTCGGAAGACCCTGGCGGTGTCGTGTTTCCGGTAGACACTACGCCACCGCTGCATGTTGCGCTGGAGCTGGTGCTCCAGTTGTTCGAGCTCCCCGACCAGTTTGTGCTGGCACATCCCTTCCAGAACTTAGCTGTGTCCGTAAATGCCGTCTGCGCGGTCCAGGCGGATGATTGGCCCACCGCGGCTACGATGTAACTCACACCGGCATCGCCGTCCTCCGGCGCGTACTGCTGAAATATGAAGTCTCCATTTGCGTCCGCTTGAACGATAAACGTGTGTGGATTCTCTGTGGGGACATGGGGATCTTCGTGAAGAGTAACCGTCACCAACT
The DNA here is from genome assembly GCA_041499185.1 of Pyrinomonadaceae bacterium. Lineage (GTDB taxonomy): Bacteria > Acidobacteriota > Blastocatellia > Pyrinomonadales > Pyrinomonadaceae > JAOAPY01. Next base: position 54,974 of record JBGQJU010000002.1, read on the forward strand.
CATTCGGCTGCCAGCCGGCGCCCGTAACGACTACCGTCGTAGACGGGGCATAGTCGAGCTTGTCGGTCGTTACGGTTGCTGGCGAGCTGTTGAGAAGCGATGCCGAACTCAGGTAAGCGCCCGCGCCATTTGTGCCGCCCGCAACTAGTGCCTGATTCGAACCGGGAAGTTCGGCGATCGTCTGGCCTTCGCGGTCAAGAAGTAAACTGGATGCGCCGTGATGAAACAAGGCGGCGCGCGTTGGAGCACTCAGAATCTCATTGACCAGGTTCGGGTGTTGATCGCCAAGCGGAAAGACGTGCGCGTGCGCGCCAAAAATATTGGCTGCGGGATCGTAAACCTCCATCACTTCATGATCGCTTCCCCCGATGATCTGCACCTTTCCGTCCGGCAGGACGCGGAGCATGGAACGTACATGCTCGTCTTGAAGCGAGTTCGCCGTCACCGTGAAGGTGCCGGCGTTCGCATCGAAAATCTCCCCGGACAGAATATCGCGGCCCGTGGGGTCTTTGCCGCCAACAAGCAGTACTCTTCCGGCTTGCATCAACACGGCCGAATGCATGGAGCGCGCGACAGTCATCGTGGCCGTTACAGAGGTAAGGCTGTCAGCCGCGGCGTCGTAGATCTCGGCGCTGCCGGCAACATCACCGCCGGCGAGTAGCACCGTGCCGTTGGACAAAAGCGTAGCGCTGTGACCTGAACGCGCGACGCTCAAGGCTGGACCATTAACGAAAGCGCCCGTAGCCGGATCGAAAATCTCAGTTGAATATAGCGGACCCGTGGCATCGCGTCCGCCTGCGATCAGGACACGCCCGTCTGGCAGTTTGGTGGCAGTGTGATCAGCGCGAGGAGCATTCAGGTTCCCGCCGATTGAGAAGCTTGACGAAGCCGGATCGAAGAGTTCCGTCTGGCCCACCATGCCGTTGGCGTTTTCGCCGCCAACAATCAGCACGCGTCCATCACCCAGTGTCGTAGCCGTGTGACCACTCCGCTCGACGCTAAGCATCACGCCGAGAGACTGAAGCGCTCCCGCCGTAGAGACGAAAGGGGAGAACACTTTCTGTGTCCGCCCGCCGCTATCCGAAAACTTCTGGAGCAGCAGCTTCCCTGCCAAGCGTCCGGCGGCGGTTGATGTGGCCAGTGCCGTCGCCACGAGACCCATCAAACCAAGCAGAATAATCAGGTGCGCACGTTTTCTCGTCTGTTTCGTGAATAAAGTAAAGACGTGGAGGCAGAGGGGGGCTCTTCCCATGGGACAACTCCTTTATGAAGGAAACGCGAAAGTTTTAACCTTCGCGAAAACGGGAATTTAGTCGTCTGCGAGTCTTATTCCCGCCTGATGTTGTGCCAATTTCAGCAAGATGCGCCTGGGCTTCGGTCGAGGCCGACTATGCGCGTTATGCCGAAACTAATCACTCCGATGGGTGGCCAGTAGCGAACCGCACTGCAAGATTGGGATCGCGCGGTTTCCGCACTTTAGGTAGAAGCGAGACGGCTAGAGCTTGCTTCGACTCCACAATATCGCTTCAGAGGCAACGCAAGTAAATGCCCGATTTAATATTTTGTCAAGCCTGTTTTCGGGGTTTCATAATCTCTCTTTTTAGGTTTTCGAAGAAGTACATCCTGGAACTACCTGGAACCCCACATTGAATTTCCGCCCGAGTAGCAGACTGAAGAGAGTAGCCCCAAAACTGAACGTGGGTGGCCCTGAGAGACAAAGAGGTCGAGTGGGCCCAACGAAGACCGCCGGGAGCGAATGGCGAAGGCCAGAAACGTAGTGAGACGTGAGACGGCCCGATGCACTTGATGGTTAATGCTTTCGAGATTTAGATGCCTTAAGTTGTTTTCGATCGATCTTGCCCCGGTCGTTCTTTGGCAGCGACTGGACGAACTCGATCCAGCGTGGGTATTTGTACAGCGCGATTCTCGACTTGACGAATTCTTTGATTTCGGCTGCGAGTTCGTTGGATGCCGCGTGAGCTTCACGCAACACGATGAACGCCTTTGGTTTTAGTAGTCCATCGCCCGGATCGTATCCAATCACCGCGCACTCAAGAACGGCTTCGTGCTGCAACAGGCAATTCTCGATCTCCGCCGGAGCCACGAACACGCCCGAGACTTTCAACATGTCGTCGGTGCGGCCGTGATACCAGTAGTAGCCTTGCTCGTCGACATGAAACTGATCGCCGGTGGTGCACCAGTCGCCCGCAAAGGTCTCCTTGGATTTTTCATGCGCGTTCCAGTAACAAAGCGCAGCCGAGTCGCCTTTGATTTTTAACGTGCCCATTTCGCCAGTTGGAACCTCGTTACCGTCTGCGTCAACGATCTTCGCTTCGTATCCTTCGACGATCCGACCCAGGCTGCCGGGCTTCACATCGCCGGGACGGTTGGTGATGTAGATATGAAACATCTCTGCCGAGCCGATGCCGTCGTAGATCTCAACGCCAAATTGTTTCATCCAGCGTTCATATAATTCCCCAGGCAACGCCTCGCCGGCCGAATAACAGAAGCGCAGGCTGGACAGATCGTGCGCGGCCGCGCCTGCTGCGTTCAGCATCGAATTGATCATCGTCGGCACCGTAGTCAGGATTGTCGGGCGATAGCGTTCGATTACTTCAAATATCTTTTCCGGCGTCGAGCGCTCCGAAAACAAAGCGGTCGCGCCGCCGACCGCAAAAGGGAAGAGCAGATTCGTACCCGTAGCATATCCAAAAAACAGTTTTGGGACTGAGATTGTTAGATCGTTTTCACTAACGCAGAGCGTGCGTTTGGCATAGACCTCGGTGTTGTAAGGCAAGTCGTGTTGCAGATGCACGGCGCCTTTTGCGTGACCCGTCGAGCCTGAAGTGAAAAGCCAGATCGCCACGTCGTCGCGATGCGTGTCGGCGGGTGCGCACTCGTCCGGCTGTGACGAGACGATGGCGTTGAACGACAACCATTTCACGCTGCCTGAAGGCAGCACCAGCCCGGCTTCATCTCGCGCCTCATCACCGACAACCAGCGCCCCCCGCAGGTAGCGCGCGCCGTGTGCCGCCGCGGCAAAGTTTTCAATCAGCGAGCCATGCACGATCGCCACACGGGCTCGCGTGTAATCAAGATAGTATTCGTAATCACTGACCGGAAGGAGCGGATTGACCATCGTGATCACGGCGCCGATGCGGGCCGCACCAAACCACGCCCAGACAAACTCGGGACAGTCGGGCAACACGATCAGAATGCGATCTTCGATCTCCGTGCCCAACTCGCGCAGCGTATTGCCGACACGATTCGACAGCAGAGCCGTCTCTGCGTAGGTCCACGTTTGATCATCGAAATATAGACAGACCTTGTTTTCCCGCCCTTCCTCCAGGTTGTGGTAGAGGAAGTAATCGGCCATGTTGAAAAGCGATGGAAATTCAACCGTCATGGATCTTAGTCATAAAACTCGCGGCGATGGCTGACAGTTATGATCGTGACTGTGCGAGCCTGGTCGTCAATTTCGTAACCAATCCGCCAGTCGCCGACGCGAATACGCCAGAACCTCCCTGCTCCTGTAACTTTGAGACATCCGGGAGGTCGAGGATTTCGGCTAGGCCATCAATTGCTTTTGAGATGCGAGCCAGAGTCTGACGATCGAGCTTGCGAGTCTCTCTGCTCGCTCGTGAGCGTAGGGATACAGTGTAGGATTCAGGCGTCGGCATCGAGCTTACCTTCTGATACTAGCTCGGCTTTCACCTGTTCCCAGGGTATGCGCGGTTCGTCTTTCGTCTCTTCCGCGACCCGAATTACATGCAAATCCTCAAGTAACTCTTCGTATTCGTCAAGTGGCAGAATTACTGCGGTTCTTTCACCGTTAGCGTCCGTGACGTATTGGACATTCTTTGACATGAAAGTCGCTCCTCGATGAAGGTTCAACTATTCTATCACCTAATGCGGATTCTTGACTCCCAACCGTAAGCGAGAATTTGTTTCTGACGCCGGCAACTATCGAGACTTGCGCGCGGGCCGACTCGACCACAGTGATTCACTGAGACGTACTTAGAGTTTGAATGAACCTGACAAGTCGCGAGTGATCCTCATCGCCGGCGGAAGTAAACCGCGCCGCGAAACCGATCTCGTCAGCCTCTTCAACCACTTCGCCCCACAGATAGACTGGCTCGTCGTCAGGCAAATAAATTTCCAGCCGAATCAGTTCCCCGGGCTGCACCTTCCCACCCGAAAGGACAAAACATCCACTTACGCTCAGATTTGTGATTGTGCCGGCGCGGCTTTCGAGCACGCCCTCCCAACGAGCGGAAACATTCACATCTACCCGCGCCTCTATTCGTTGTTCGTCTTCTGGCATAGATCTAAATTGCACTACATTTGTTCTGAGGGCCGCGACCTTGAACCAATCTCTGTTTTTGAATGTCCGGTCAGCAGGAGGGCTACCGCTAGGCAAAGGACCGGCCCCATTACGTCAAACATCGGCCGGGCCACCGTGCCAAGCATATCTTTCCAGGCGCCTAACAGCAGCGCGACCAAAGCCGTGATTATTGATGCGCTGACCCATGGGCGAGGCAGCCGTCCCAGGCGCCACAGGCCGAGCGGCAGGAGCCACCCAAACACGTACCAGAAGCCATGATTCGAAACGCTGCGCCAAAGGGCTGCAAAAATATTCACTCTCGCGTTTGCCTGCGCGGCAATGTTCCAGGGCCAAACGACGTGGCCGGCCATGATCGAGTGAAGAATAATGAGCGTCAAAATGCTTGCCGCGCCCATCGCCGTGGCCCATGCGGCTCTCACGCGCCGAACTGAAGTATGGCCCGCTTCAATCATCCACCAGACAATCGTGAACACCAGTGCAAACGGCACAAAGGTTTCTTTGGCCAAAGCTCCTAACGCGCCCCAAAGCGGCAGCAACGCCCACCTCCCAGTCAGTAACGCCCAGGTCAGGGCCAGCATAAAACACGCCTCGGCTGAATCTATCAGGCCCGCGAGTTGCAGATTGGAGATAGCAAAATTCAGCAGATACAGTGCCCCACTTAGTAAGGCAACGCCAGGATCGCCAATCACTCGATCGCCGATTCTGACCAGGAAGCAGGCTGCTGTCGCGCAGAACAATGAGTTTGCAACCAGCAGGCCAAAAAATACCGGTTCCCAACTCTTAAGATAGGAACGGGCAAACCAGTAGAAAGGTTTGGCGACCAGTGGAACTAGTATTCGGCGCCGCATGTAATCTCTGCCAACGGGGTGGGGTTCGCCAATCACAAGCTGGTAGTACACAGCCGTATCGCTAAGTCCTTCCAAAGCGCGGGGCTCATAACGGTTCAGCGTCGGATAACCCAGGCCCATGCAGATTAGGAAAAAGAGAGGCCACGCGAGCAGCAGACGCCGAAAGCTTTCGCTCGCCCGTAACGAGCCCGCCGGGTTGCTGTTGACACTGGTTGGGGGCGACGCTGATGAATCAGTCACCGAGAGCCTCTGCATTTGATCTGCAATGCGCGGTCACCGAAGAGTTACTGGCCGCTCTGTTTGTGACCCGCAAAAGGACAGCCCGCGTCGTGCTTAGGATCAAGATGAGTGCGCGCTTCCCAAAGTTCAGGGAAGAATCTCTTCTCAAGCGTGGTGCGCAAATAGCCGATGCCTTCCGAGCCGCCGGTGCCGCGTTTACCGCCCACCATTCGCTCGACCATCTTGATGTGGTGCGAGCGCCACAAAGAAAAGAACTCGTCGTGCTCCAGGAGCGCTTCGGCTAGTCGAAACTCCTGGTCACGTTCTTCAAAGTGAGTGAGAATCTCGAGTGCGGCGCGCGTTCGTTTTTCGTAGCGCTTCTTGTTTTCTTCCTGCTCAAGGCTCTCATCGTTTGCCGGTGCATCGAATCCGCGGCGACGCAAAAGTCCGTAGAAGGCGTCAGCCATAGTCGCCGCTTCAAAACGGGCGCGAAGTCGCTCGTAAGCGAAATGGTCATTGCTGAACTCGCTGAGAATTGCTCGATCCTTTGACCCTGAGGAGAATTCGATCTCACGAAACTGCATCGACTGAAAGCCGCTGGCCGGATTCAGTTGTTCGCGAAAACCGAGAAAGCTAATCGGCGTCATCGTCTCGAGAATATGAATCTGGTTTACGAGCAGCTTCTCAATTTCGACAACCCGGCGCAGTGTGCGCTCCGCTGCGACCGCCCCGTCCGCATTCATTGATTGGATTGCCGCATCAATTTCATGAAGGACCACCTTAAACCAAAGCTCGTAAGCCTGATGGATCGTGATGAACAGCAGTTCGTCATGATGTTCCGGATCGGAGAGGCAATCTTGCAACCCGATCAGCTCAGGGACGCGAAGATACTTGTTATATGAAAGCGGAGGGTTGTTGCCGTAGTCGTTGGTCATGGGTCAGTGGTCAGTGGTCAGTCGTCAGTTGTAGTCAGGCGTGGTATTACGACTGACCACGAACCACTGACTACTGACCAGCTTCAAAATGCCGCTCCCGCGGCCTCATGCGTGGCATACGCGCGCGTGTCTCTGATGGTCTTCATCTCACGAACGACCAGGTCGATTTCTTCATCGGTAGAGTAAAAGTGCGGCGAGATGCGCACGCCCGCTCCCGGTCGATAATCAACAATGAACTCGCGGCGTATAAGTTCTTTCGCGATCGCCGCCGCCTGCTCATGCCAGACACTGATGGTGCCGCCGCGCCGGGCCGGATCCTTCGGGCTGGTTACCCGGAATCCGGCTGCTGCTGCCAGTTCAATCAGCCGGGAAGTTTGTTTGACGCTTTTCTCGCGAATTGCTTCGACGCCGATCTCGTTGATGATCTGGTAACCGGATTGGGCCGCATATAAAGCTGGGATCGCCGGCGACCCGTGCAGAAAGCGCGCGACGCTGGGCGCATAGCGCAGCTCAGGATCAAAGTCGAACGGCGCTTCGTGGGCCATCCAGCCGGTAGTCTTTGGCTCAAGCTTGCTCTGTAGATCGGGACGAATGTAGAGATATCCGGCGCCCGATCCGCCGCAAAGCCACTTCACTGAACCGCCGGTGGCAAAATCAACATTCAAATCTTTCACACTGAGCGGCACCGTGCCGGCTGATTGATAAGCGTCGAGCACAACCATCGCTCCGACTTCGTGCGCGCGTTTGGTAATCGCCTTGGCGTCCTGGAGAAACGCGCTCTTGAAGAGCACGTGCGAGAAGGGCACCAGCAACGTCTCTTCATCAATCGCCGCGAGCATGCGCTCGAGCGGAACCGTGATCCCGTCGTCCGATTTCACGGTCTCGATCCGCAACCGGCCTTCACGCGCGTGCGCTTCATAGACATACATCACCGAAGGGAAGTTCAGTTCTGAATAGACGATCTTGTTTCTCTTCGGAGTCGGTTCGAAGCAGGAGAGAATCAGCGACTGGCAGATCGAGACGTTTTGATGCATCACGACTGTGCCCGGGTCCGCGCCGATGATGCGCGCCACTTCGTCGCCCACCGTGACGGGCATGTCCCACCAACCCTCGGCCCAGGCGCGCACGCCGCGGGTGGCCCAGGTCTCGGCATAATCATTGAGCCGTTGGTAAGTCTTCTTTGGCATGGCGCCGAGACTGTGCGAGATCAAGTAGACAGTCTTTTCCAGGATCGGAAACTCACTGCGCCACTTCAGAAGGTCGTCGGTCAAAAAAGTTTCTCCTCGCAAGGCTGAGCAAGCGGCCTTAATTTACCACATTGTGTTAAATGATTCCCCACGCAGGGTGAGGCATGAGTCGTGGCCCCCGTGATAAAGTGATCTCGAAAATATGTGGAAGTTTGCTAATCCAATTCGTCACCGGATCCCTGAGACGCACTGGCCAACTGCTTCACAGGCAGAGCAGTCGTTGTTGTTTCAGCCGATTCGCATTGGGTCGCTGACCCTCGAGAGCCGCACTTGGGTGCCGGCGATGGTGCCCTGGCGCGCGACAGAAGACGGCTTTGTAACGCAGGATAATTTGGATTGGTATCGGCGGTTTGCCGAAGGGCAACCAGGCGCGCTGGTGGTTGAAGCCACCGGTGTGCGTGACATTCCCAGCGGACCACTACTGAGAATTGGTCACGATCGATTCATTCCCGGACTGAAAAAGCTGGTCGAGACGGCACGCGATGCGAGCGGCGGCCACACGAAACTGTTCATTCAGATCATCGACTTTCTCTCCGTGAAGCGCCGGCCTGAACCGGCCAAGTTCTTCGAGCGCTTCTTGAGAATCACCTGGCATCATCGCCACTCGATTGCCGAGTTTACCAAAGATTCAAACTGGCTGGGAGCTGACAAAGCAAAGGTTCGTAGCTTTCTCAACAACGCTTCCGATGAAGTCATCGAGCGCGTGCTCAATGCGCGCGAGCTTGAGTCACTCCGTTTCGGATATCGCGAGCGTGTGACGGACATGCACCTGCCACACGTGCGCGAGTTGCCGCTGGTGCTGCCCGAAATCTTTGCCGCCGCGGCGCAGCGGGCGCGCGAAGCTGGCTTCGATGGCGTGGAGTTGCACTACGCGCACGCCTACACCATGGCAGGATTCCTCAGTGCCCTGAATAATCGCCAGGACGGTTACGGCGGACTACGAGAAAATCGCGTGCGACTGCCATTGGAAGTTTATCGGGCGGTGCGCGAGCGCGTCGGCGATGATTACGCGGTCGGCGTGCGTTTTCTGGGCGATGAGGTGATCGAAGGCGGCAACAGGATCGACGATGCAGTTTATTTCGGCGTTGAGTTTGCGCGGGCTGGCTTTGATTTTCTCTCAATCTCAAAAGGCGGAAAGTTTGAAGATGCGCAACAACCGAAAGTCGGCCAGGCTGTCTATCCCTACACGGGTCAGAGTGGCTACGAATGTATGCCGACAACTCTTTCGGATGAAGTCGGGCCATTCGGTCGGAGCGTTCCGTTGGTCGCGGCAATCAAACGCGCGGTGAATGCGGCGGGCTTTGCGACACCGGTGGTGGCAACTGGCGGCCTGACAACCTTCGAGCAGGCAGAAGAGATTCTTCAAAAGGGCCAAGCTGACATCGCCGGCTTTGCGCGGCAGGCGCTTGCCGATCCGGACTGGTTTTTGAAAGTGAGACTCGGACGCGGTGAAGAGATTCGCCGCTGCACTTACACAAATTATTGTGAGGCACTGGACCAGGCGCACCGTCCGGTGACGTGCAAGCTCTGGGATCGAAAGGCGCTGGACGAGCCCGGAATCGCGACAATTGACGACGGCCGGCGGCGCTTGGTTGCGCCGGATTGGCAATCAGTTTCCCGCAAAGGCGCAGAGACGCAAAGGAGCTGAGTATGTGTTGGACTCTCTATGTATTGCTCCCTTCGCTCTAGACTGAGGGTCTTTGCGCCTTTGCGCCTTTGCGGGAAACTTCTTCTTCATAAGCGGCAATAAAATCAGGATCGCGCTGACGCAATTTCTCATCGTCAACGCGCCCACTCCTGGTCATCAGCACATAAGCCAACTCCAGCGGGCTCAGATGCATGTATTGCCGCGCGTTTTCAAACCAAACCATGCTCTCCTGCGCCGCCGCCTGATAGTCTTCTATGACTGGCTTGCGGCTTAACTCAAACTCAGCCAGCGCGCTTTGCACATCCTCCGTATGTCTGAAACACTCATGAAGCGCGATGGCATCTTCCATGGCGAGTTTTGTGCCCGAGCCAATCGAAAAGTGCGCCGTGTGCAACGCGTCGCCCATCAACGCGACGTTCTCAAACGACCACTTGGCATTTTTCACGAGGGTAAAGTTGATCCATTTCGAGTTGTTGGAAAGCAGCTTGTGTCCGTTCAAGTCTTTGGCGAAAACATTTTCCAGATAGCCTCGCGTCTCTTCGTCCGTCATCGAATCGAACTGCGCGCTTTCCCACGTTTGCGGATCGCATTCGACGATGAAGGTGCTGGTCGTCTTGTCGAATTTGTATGAGTGAGCCGCAAAGACTCGGGCTTGGTTTTCCCGGAACGTCAGCGTCAAACCGCGGAATAATTGATTCGTTCCGTACCAGATGTAACGGTTCGAGCGGACGCTCAAGTCCGACCCAAAATGCGCGGCATATCGTTCCCTAACTGTGCTATTGACTCCGTCAGCCCCAAGCAGCAAGTCGCAGTTAACGCGTAACTCGTCAACGTCCGCGATCTCTCTATGAAAGAGAAGTGTGACGCCGAGTTGCTCGCATCGTCGCTGCAAGATTTTCAGCAGCCGTAGGCGCGCAATGCCGGAAAACCTATTGCCGTGAATGGAAATCTTCTGATCGCGATGTACTACATCGACGTTATCCCAGGCCTCAAAGTCACGCGTGATCTTCGCGTGGGATTCCGCGTCGGCTGCGCGCAGGTTCGCCAGCGTCTTCCCCGAGAAGACCACGCCCCAACCAAAAGTATCGTCTGGCCCGTTGCGCTCGTAGACCGTGATGTCGTGTGCGGGGTCAGAGCGCTTCATCAGGATTGCGAAATACAAACCCGCCGGCCCGCCGCCGATGATATTGATTTTCATGACCACGAGAGGTTAACCGCCAAGACGCCAAGGTCGCCAAAAGCAATAATGAAACCGCGTGATACTCTTGGCGCTCTTTGCGTCTTGGCGGTTGATTTCTTCTTCGATTATTCCTTCAAGAGTTGACTCGCGATCACCAGCTTCTGAATCTCTGAAGTGCCCTCATAAATTCGCAGCGCGCGAATGTCGCGATAGAGGCGTTCGACGACGCTGCCACGCACCAGACCCGCGCCGCCGTGAATCTGCACCGCCTGGTCGACGATGCGGCAGGCGGCTTCCGTCGCGAAGAGTTTTGCTTCGCTCGCTTCGCGCGTGACGCGCTCCGTTCCAGAGTCTTTCAAATATGCGGCGCGATAGACCAGCAAACGCGCGGCGTCAAGCTCAGTTGCCATGTCAGCCAGTTTCTCCTGGATCAATTGGTGTTCGGCGAGCAGCCGGCCAAACTGTTTACGCGTGCTGGCATAGCGCAGCGCTTCATCGAGCGCGCGTCGCGCCATACCGCACGCTGCGGCGCCGACGCTCGCGCGAAAAGTGTCGAGCGTTTGCATCGCCAAACGGAAACCATCGCCTTCTTTTCCCACCATATCTTCTGCCGGCACGCGACAGCCGCTGAACTTAATCTCGCCGATGGGATGCGGCGCCATCATCGGCGTTCGCTCGACGACACTGAAGCCCGGAATCTTAGCGCTGACGACAAACGCCGACAGTTCGCCGCGACCGTCCGGGCGTGTGCCCGTCCGCGCGAAGACCGTGTAAAAGTCCGCCAGCCCCGCGTTCGAGATGAAACGCTTGTTGCCATCGATTGTATACGCGTCGCCATCGCGCCGCGCCGTTGTCTGGATGGCCGCCGCGTCGGAGCCGGCTTCTGGTTCGGTCAACGCGAAGGCGGCGATCGCTCTTCCTTCCGCCGCGCGCTGGAGCCAGAAGTCGCGTACGTGTTCGGGCGCAGCCTGACTGATGGCGTAGGTGCCCAAGCCCTGCATCACGAAAGCAAGATCGGCAAGTGAGGATGAATAGGCGAGCGCCTCGCGAATCAGACAGAGAGCGCGCACATCAAATCGTGTGTTCGGCGTGGCGACTGCGTAATGAAGCACGCCCGCTTGGGCGAGGACATTGACGTAATCGCGTGTGCGTTCCTCGACATTGCGCTCTTCAACCGCGCGCGTCTCGATCTCGCGTTCGGCCAGGATCGCTATACTGGCCGCGAGGTTCCGGTGCTCAGGGGTAAAGAACGGGAGTTGTTCGATGAAGTGATCCATGGTTCGTAAATGGTAAATCGTGAATCGTAAATAGACAAAGACGGTGGTGGACCGGTCTATTCACCATTTACTATTTACGATTTACGAAAGAGCGGTGCGCGTTTTTCGACAAACGCCTCGTATGCCTCGCGATAATCCGGATGCTGCATGCAGATGGCTTGCGCCTGCGCTTCGCATTCGAGCGCGGCTTCGAGATCCATATCAAGCTCGCGATTCAACATCTCTTTTGTCTTCGCCAGGGCGAACGATGGACCACTCGCGAGCCGCTCCGCAAATTCCTTTGTGACCTTTGCCAGTTGGTCGGCGGGCACGACGCGATTGTACAGCCCGATCCTTTCAGCCTCTGGAGCGGAAATGAAATCTCCGGTAAGCAGCAGCTCGGTAGCTTTTGCCAAACCGATGACGCGGGGCAAGAGATACGATGCCGCCATGTCGGTGCCTGCAAGCCCAACCTTCACGAAGAGAAAGGCGATCTTTGCTTCTTCACTTGCGACGCGGATGTCCGAAGCGAGCGCGATACACGCTCCTGCGCCGGCCGTCGTCCCGTTCAAACTGGCAATAATCGGCTTAGGCAACGCGCGCATGTTCCGAATCAAGTCGCACGTCATGCGCGTGAACTCTAACAAACCCTTCATGTCGCGCTTGAATAGTTCAGCAATGATGTCGTGCACGTCGCCGCCGGAGCAGAATGCGCGGCCTGCGCCCGTAATTACCACGACCCGAACATCTTTCTCATCGCGCAGCGCCGCGAAGGTCTCGATCAGCTCGCGATAGACCTCGAACGTCAGCGCGTTGAGACGCTCAGGCCGGTTCAGCGTGATCGTGGCCACGGCGTCCCGGTTTTCATAAAGAAGAGTCAGTGGTGATATTTGCATAGAACTCAAACGATCGATCTCTAAATGTTGAACACTGCGCCTCAGGAATTACTCATCAAGTCATGCAGCCGTCAAAATGCTAAGAGACGCCTACTCCGTCTTCTTCAGATTGAAGAATTCGATAGGTGATAGCGCGCCTTGACAGCGAGCGTACAAATGCAGCGCGAGCGGATATGGAGTTATATAAGCATTGGTGGACTGGGGACTAAAGCCTCCGTTGATTAGCTCAAGCGCTCTCAAGTGATCTAATTCACGATCTAAACGCTGGAAGTCCTCAATGCCTGTCAGGCTCTGTAATTCGGCAAGGGTGATCGACAAATGATGGGCAGCCACCCAGCCGGCCGATGTTATGTATTTCGACGCAGTCTCACAGCTATATTTCAGGACTCTTACCTGAGACGTGGTTAATTGCGATAGGAGTTGGATAAACATCAAATTGCTTTCGTCTTGTCCGTCGTTGGTGCACGAGGAGACAAGCAGGCCCGCCCACATTTCTTGCACCTCGTCAGTATCTATCCAAGACCCACGTTCAAGGGTCAATGATACGAGTCGAGGATGTGCGTGCTCTGTACCTGAGATCGAACTTTCTTTGAACTTTCTTTCCGCCTTTTCAGTGATTTTAATTAAGTTACCTGTACGCCAGGCACTGACCCGGTCCCGCAAGAGCAACCCAAACTCCTCGGCTGCGGGAAGACATATTCGCCCAAGGAAAGCCGATGCTCCATCGATCGCCCCTTTGACTGCCGTATTGATGGCCTCACCGACAGGCTTAATACCAAGAATATCTAAACTGGGGGAGTCCTTCTCGGCCATTTTTTCCAGAAACGTCCTTCACAGTAGCCTGATTTGACCTTCTATCCTAGGACGGCTACGCCTTCAATCTCTACCTTGGCATTGTCTTCCATCAAGCTCTTCACTTCCACCAACACCATCGCCGGAAAATGTTTGCCCATGTGCGCGCGATAGCGTTCACCGATCTCTTTCATCCGCGAGCGATAGTCGTTCTTGCTGGTTACATAGATCGCCAGCCGCGCGATTTGTTCGGGCGTACCATCAGCTTCGGTTACAACAGCGATGACATTTGCGAGCGCGCGATCAAATTGTTCGACCAGATCATCGCTCACGATGCGCTGGTTCTCGTCCCAACCAACCTGGCCGGCGATGAAGAGCAATCTTCCGCCCGCAGCGGTCAAGACGCCATTCGAATAGCCCCGCGGCGCGCCTAGTGACTCCGGGTTGATGAACTGAAACGATTTGTTCATTGATTCATTTCTTCATTGATTCAATGGATAAATGAATCATTGAATCAATTAAAACAGCACCGTGCCACCATCGACATTGATCGCTTGCCCGTTGATGCCGCGGCCATCATCCGAGGCGAGCAACAACGCGAGCGCGGCCACCTCTTCCGCAGTGACGAGTCGATTCTGCGGGCTCATGCGTTTGATTGCTTCCAAAGCCTCGTCAGCAGACCTGCCGGTCTTGGTCGTGATGTTCTCGATGCCGCGCGTAGTCATCTCGGTATCGACATAACCCGGGCAAATCGCGTTCACTGTAATGCCTTTCTCCGCAACCTCAAGCGCGAGCGATCTGGTTAGACCAAGGACGCCATGTTTGGAAGCGGCATACGCGGCGATGTAGGGAGCGCCAGTCTTGCCGGCAATCGAAGCGATGTTAATGATACGGCCCCAGCCGCGTTCGATCATCGCGGGCAGCGCCGCGCGCGTGCAATAGAACGTTCCCGTAAGATTGATCGCCAGATGACGCGCCCACAGTTCGTCATCAGTTTTGGTGAGTGGCGCACTTTCGGCAATGCCGGCGTTGTTCACCACAATGTCTGGACCGCGCCCGAACTTTTCCGTGACGCTCGCGAACGCTTGATGAACGCTTTCGACATTAGCTACGTCGCAAACCACTGCGATGGCCTCGACTTGGCACTCGTCCTTGATGTCCAGCGCCGCTCGATCGACTTGTTCCTCTGTTCGCGCGGCAACCACGACGCTGGCTCCTTCCCGCGCAAAAGCAAAAGCGACGGCGCGTCCAATGCCACGTCCGCCGCCGGTGATTAGAGCGATGCGATCCTTCAATTTCATCGAAGGTTTCGAGTTTCCTAATGCCCTGTAAATCTCGGCGCGCGTTTTTCCAGAAACGCGCGCACGCCTTCTTTGCCATCCCGCGACTCGAAGCAACGGATCTGCGCCTCGACTTCATACCGCAGCATCGTTTCCAGCTCTTCGTGGTCGCTCATGTAGACCGCTTGCTTTGACCCGGCGATCGGAATCGGCGGCGCCTCGCGCAGACGTTCCGCCAATTTGCGCGTCTCGGCTTCAAGCTCAGTTTCGGGAACGACCCAATTTATGAGGCCCAGTCGCAAAGCTTCTTGCGCGTCTACAGTGTCGCCGAGAAAGAAAAGCTCGCAAGCCTTGTTAGCCGTCACGAGCCTCGGCAAAAAATATGTCCCGCCCCAGTCGGGATGAAAACCGATCTTCACAAACGATTGTGTGAAGCTGGCATTCGCAGAAGCAATCCGCAGATCGCAAGCCAGCGCCAGGTTGCAGCCGGCGCCTGAAGCAGGACCATTGATTGAAGCAATCACGGGCTTGGTCATCTGACGAATGGCAGTGACGACGCGCCGCGCCGCGCCGAGTAGTCTGCCGAACTCTTCTGAATCGCCACGCTCGATTAGCTCGGCCGCGTACGCCAGATCACCGCCTGCGCAGAATGCGCGCCCGGCGCCTGTGATTACGACGACGCGGACCGCGCGCTCGCTGCCTGCTTCTTCGAGGGCTTCTGCCAGATCGCGCCGCATGTGGCCGACTAAGGCATTCATTTTGTCGGGCCGGTCGAGCGTGATCGTGACGATGCCGGAGTCTTCGGTAACTTTAAGGTTATCGTAAGGCATGCTCTTTTCAGAACCGCCTGCGGTAGCGGGCGGTTGAGCGCTCTCCATCATTAACCACCCGCTACCGCAGGTGGTTCTGACTCATCTCCCTTTGAATTCCGGTTTGCGCTTCTCGACGTACGCAGCAAGTCCTTCTTTGGCATCCTCTGATTGGAACAGTTGCTGTTGCAGCTCGCGTTCGAGTGCCAGGGCGTACTCGAACGGAATCTGTGCGCCCGACTGCACGCTGCGTTTGATGCGACCAACTGCGAGCGCCGCCTTGTTAGGCGCGGTAAACTGGCGCGCGTAGTCTAACACTTGCGCCAAAAACTTATCAGCGGTTTCGGCTTCGTAAAGTTGATTTATTAACCCCAGCTCTTTTCCTTTTTCAAAATCGAACAGGTCGCCCGTCGCCATCAACTCGATTGCTTTGGATTTGCCGACAATACGCACGAGGCGTTGCGTGCCGCCGGTTCCTGGCAGGACGCCCAGGTTTATTTCCGGCAAACCCATTTTGCCTGCGCCCTGGCGCGCGATGCGCAGGTCGGCCGCCATGGCGACTTCGAGCCCGCCGCCAACACAGTGGCCGTTGATCGCGGCAATAACCAGTTTGGGAGTTTGTTCAAGCCGCGAAAGCGTTTCGTTCGCGTGTAGACAGAAGAAATATTTGAACGTTGGCGTGACGTTCGCCAGCATCTGAATGTTGGCGCCCGCCGAGAAGAACTTTTCGCCATTGCCGGTGATCACGATCACGTAAACACTCTCGTCCATGCGCGCTTCGAGGATGCGGCTGTCAAGCGTCTGCATCATCTCGTAGCTGTAGGTGTTCGCGGGCGGATCGTTGAGCGTCAACAGCGCGACACCTTCATCAACTCGATATTGGACAAGGTTGCGCCCCATTGTGGTGATTTCGAAATGCTGTCCAACTTCTTCCATTCCTGATAATGCTCCCTTAGCCTTAATCAGACCCGATTACAAATCCGCAATCCGCAATTCGGAAATTCCGTTTATTTCGCTCCCGCCTTCTTCAGCAACTCCACGATCTCCTTGTAGCCTTTGTTTGTGGCAATGCTCAACGGCGTTGCGCCGTCCACCTTCTTCAGATTTGGATCGGCGCCTTTTTCGAGCAGCAGTTTCACGGTCTCGACGTGATTGTTCCAGGCGGCTTCGGTCAACGGCGTGCGACCCTCCGGGTCCCGCACGTTCACGTAAGCCCCTTTGTCCAGGAGTTCCTTGACAGTTTTATTTTCGCCCTTGCCGGCCACGTCCAGAAGCTGAATTTCTCGCCGGATCATTTCGGCGATCTCCGGATGCCCGGCGGCCATTGTCGATGGAGTGGCGCCGTCATTCTTCTTCGCAAAAACGTCTGCGCCTTTGTCGAGCAGCAGCTTCACAATGTCCGCGTGTCCCCAAAACGCCGCTTCGGTTAAGGCAGTTCGGCCGTCTCCGTCTTTCGCGTTTACATTGACGCCTTCGTCCAGCAGCACTTTGACGGTGGCGGTATCGCCCTTGCCGGCGGCTGCGCGCAAAGCCGCCTCGTCTGACGGGCGGGCCGCGTCGGCAGTGCCGGCGCGTTCGGCGACAGGTTGCGATGGGGACGGCAAAGGAGTAGCCGTTTTCCGCCGGCATGAAGGGAGAAGAAACAGCGATGCGAAAAGCAGAGGAAGAGTGAGGAGCCGTCTCATGCTTTTCTTTAAGACTTTTGTGTAACGCAAGTTTGGGAACTCGCTGTTGATTTAAACACCCTGACTGCCGATTCCTGGCTCTCGCCAGACACTCAAACGCTCGGCGTCTGTGGGCGCGGCGAAGTCAAGCGTCTTATCCTGCGATCCATCGAGGAATCCGGTCAAGAACAAACGCATGACGTTATCGACTAGTTCGCCAACCGACAGTTTCCCGCGCGGGTTGTACCAGTTATAGATCCAGTTCATCATGCCAAACAACGCATAGGTTGCCACAGTTAAATCAATCTGTCTGCTTTTTTTTGACGCTTGTTGTTGCACCTCGCTCAGAATCTTGCGCGCGAGACGAGTGTACTTTTCTTTCCTGCCAGACACGCGCGCGTGGAGATCGCCGGCGAGCGAATCGGCTTCGTGCGAGAGGACTTTCATCTCGGCCATGTTCGCGGCAAAAAACGCGAGGTGATTATCAATGAATACTCTAAGCCGTTGAACCGGATCGGCGGTATCAGACAAACGTTGCTCAAGTCGTTCAAGAACGCGACCAAAGCAGTTGTCCTGAATCATGAAAAGCAGTTCTTCTTTCGACTTGCAGTAATGATAAAGACCGGCAAGACTGACGCCCGTCGCACGCGAGATGTCGCGCATTGAGGTTGAATGGTAGCTCTTCTCCGCGAAGATGCGCGCTGACGTGCGCAGGATAAACTCCAGCTTCTGATCGTAACGCGAAAAGTCTTGTGCGAGATTTGCCGCCATAAGAATTAGCCACAGAGGCACAGAGACAAAGAGACAAAACGGAGCGAGTAAACATTAACGAAATGAAAAAGTCCCTTATTCATGAAGCGCAGGTTTCAGTCGGCTTTACGCTGACAGACAAAACCACCTTCTCAACAGTTGTTATTTGATCCTCTTTTTCTCTGTGTCTCTGTGCCTCTGTAGCTACGCTCTTACAATCGGACGTATTCAAACTCAAACGGTTTGCCTTTCACTCCCGCTGCCGGCGGCGCAATCCAGTTGGCGATCTTGCCCGGTTCAGTTACGGGTTGCATCAGACTGCGCACGTACTCGCGATCTTCGGTGGTCGGCAGCCATTCCGATCTTCGCTGCTCAAACTCTTCCTTTGAAATCAAACTGCCGTGAAGGTCAAAGTAGTGCCCGGCGTACTCGCCAACGTGTCGGTGAAAGCGCGTACCTGGCAGGTAGTGCCGCTCACTTAAGCCCGCATCCGCCAAGGCCTTGTTCCAACGGGCCAGTCCTTTTTCGCAATCCTTGACGTACTCACCGCGCAACACTTCGTTCAAAGCATTTCGCAACGGCACTTCGCGTGGCGCCAGCTTTCCGTCTTCGACGACCATCAGCGTGAACCTACCCTCGCTGGCGATGTGATCGGAATACTGCTCCTGCTCTTTGAAGCGGCCCTTCAATCCTGCGGCAAAGAAGTCCGCGGAGTTCGAGCTGATCTCGCCGCCGAAAAGGTCGAGCGAATAGCTGAACCAGAAGTTTATGTAGCGCTGAATTATCTCGAGCGGGATGCCGCCCAGCTCGCGCACGTCGCCGTTCTTACTCTCCTTCATCAGTTGTGCCGTGCGCTTGACGACGCGATTCAGACCCGTATCGCCGACGAACATGTGATGCGCCTCTTCAGTCAGCATGAACTTGCACGTCCGCGCGAGCGGCTCGAAGCCCGATTCCGCTAACGCCGAAAGTTGATACTTGCCGTCGCGGTCAGTGAACATCGTGAACGCGAAAAAGTTTAGCCAGTCGTCGCACGGCTGATTGAAAGCTTCGAGGATGCGCGGCTTGTCCGGGTTGCCGCTGCGCCGCTCAAGGAGAGCATCGGCTTCGTCGCGGCCATCGCGACCAAAGTATCCGTGCAGCAGATAAACCATGGCCCAAAGGTGTCGCCCCTCTTCGACGTTCACCTGGAAAAGATTTCTCAGGTCGTAAAGCGATGGACAGGTCTTCCCGAGTTGTCGTTGCTGTTCGACTGAAGCGGGTTCGGTGTCGCCTTGCGTGACGATGATGCGGCGCAGCGGATTGCGAAACTCGCCCGGCACTTCCTGATACGCAGGCTGTCTGTAGTTATCACCAAAACCGACGCTGGCATTCGGTTGCGGCGGCTCGAGAAAAATGCCCCAGCGGTAGTCGGGCATCTTTACATAATCAAAATGCGCCCAGCCTTCAGAACCCACATCGACGGCGGTGCGCAACCACACGTCTTTTTCCTGAAAGCCCTCGGGGCCCATCTCGCGCCACCAGTCGAGATAGTTGGGCAGCCACTGCTCGAGCGCGCGCTGAAGCTTTTTGTCTTCAGAAAGATTTACGTTGTTAGGAATGCGATCGTAGAGATTCATGACTATTCCTTCGAATTAGCCACGAAAGGGCACAAAAGGCACAAAGACAGAAATCGCGATGGAGCGGGAACGTGGATTCATTCTTTGTCCTTTGTGCTTTTTGTGCCTTTCCGTGGCTAAGTCCTCTTAAAATCAAACTGCGCTTGAGTCGGCTTACCGTAATTCGTCAACGCGCCTTGCGGGCCGACGGCGTTCGGTCGCTGAAAGATCCAGTTTTGCCAAGCAGTCAGCCGTCCATAGATTTTCGTATCCATCGTCTCGGGTCCAGCAAATCTCAGCGACGCCTCCATGCCCGTTAGCGCGTCGGGCGAAAGAGAAGTTCGTTCTTCGATCGCCACGCGAATCTCGTCGTCCCAATCCAGATCGTCCGGCGCGAAAGTTACCAAGCCCGCTTCTTCCGCTGCTGCGGTGTCGAACAAACCCTCATGAGCGAGCACATCATCAACTTTGTCTGGTTCAGCCAGGAAACGCGATTGCAGCCGAGTCAGTCCGTTGCTCATTGGTAGCGCGCCGGCGTTGAGTTCACTGGTAGCGATCTCAACCGTCTCGTCGGGACTGTTCAGCATGTAAGTGCGATCTGATGACAACGCCAGTTCGAGCAGGCCGCCCGCAAAACAACTGCCGGGCTCGATAATCGCAAAGAAGCTCTTCGCCGTGAGGTCGAGCCGGCGCAGCACGCGCGCCATATGCAAAATAATCTCGCGAATCAACCAATGATCGCGATTCGCTGCAACCGTTTGATCAACCGCAAGCACTTTATCGATATCGCCTTTGGTGCGCAGGCAAACCAATCCAATTTCCGGCTCGTTGACGCGCAAATGCAAGAGCATGTCGTCGAGTTCGCGGTAAGC
Organism: Pyrinomonadaceae bacterium; assembly: GCA_041499185.1. Lineage (GTDB taxonomy): Bacteria > Acidobacteriota > Blastocatellia > Pyrinomonadales > Pyrinomonadaceae > JAOAPY01. Next base: position 75,313 of record JBGQJU010000002.1, read on the forward strand.
TTGCAAAGGCCAATAAGTGTCGCCGAGCTTGTGGATCTCTTCCGGTCTCGTTGGCAAATCCGCCTGCGGTCCGCGCACCGTCAGATCGGCGTAACGCTTTTCGCGATTCAGTTTGACGCTGACGTACTTGTAGTCGCGCGAATCGTCAGTCGATTCAATTTGCAGCTGAGTCAACTTGATTCCGCTCTTCTCCCCTCCCTCTGGGAGGGGAATAAAAGGGGACGGATTAGAGCCGTAAGACCCTCTCCCCTGACCCCTCTCCCAAAGGGGAGCGGGGAAGGAAGCATCAACGTCAGCACCCAACTTAGCAACTTGTCGCACGCGCGCATCGATTGCCTCTTGAAACTTGCTCGTCGGAAACGAATCGTCGATCAGTCCCCACTCCTTCGCACGTTTCCCTTTCAGTCCTTCTGCCAAGGTTGCAAATACATCGGCGCGATCGCGACGCACTTTGCGTTTGTCAACCAGCCGCGTCAGGCCGCCTGTACCAGGAAGCACGCCAAGCAGAGGAACTTCGGGAAGGGAAACGGCGGAGTTGCCGTCATCGACCAGATAGATCTCGTCGCAGGCGATCGCCAATTCATAGCCACCACCGGAAGCTGTTCCATTCAACGCCGCGATGTAACGCCGGCCCGAGTGCCGCGAATCGTCTTCGATCGCGCAGCGTGTCTCGTTTGTGAATTTGCAGAAGTTGACTTTGAATGCGTGCGACGAGGTTCCGAGCATGTAGATATTCGCACCGGCGCAGAAGATACGCGGCTTCACACTGGTGATGACAACCGCGCGCACTTCCGGATGTTCAAAACGGATTCTTTGAATCGCGTCGGCGAGTTCGATGTCCACGCCGAGATCATAGGAATTGAGTTTTAGCTTGTATCCGTCGGCGAGCGTCTGATCTTCCTGCACATCCATCGAGAGGGTCGCGACGGCACCATCGATCGAAAGCTTCCAGTGTTTGTATTGTTCGGGTGAAGTTTGAAAGTTAATCATTCAGCGAAGAAACCCAGACTTGGTAGAGTGGCCGTTCGAACGTTCGTTCGGAATAATAATGGGTCGAGCGCTTCGGGTCAAGCGAGCCAAGCGGGCCCCGATGCGCCAGCTGCTGGGTTCGCCGCCGCCGCCGGAAGGCGAATCTCGGGCGTGACGAGATCATCAAGCTGCTTCACAAGTTCGGGGCAATGGACCTCGGGCACGCGATGGGCAGGGCTATGAGCTCAGCGGTGGCCCCCAATTGCTGTCGCGAATGGTAGCGTGCTCGTGCAGCAGGTTGGGATTTTTCATGATGAGATTACGAACTGCATCCACATCGTCATCCCAAATCGCATCGATCAGGTGGACTCAGTCCTGCCCGCGGACGAGTGGCGGCCTGCACGCCGGCGGCGAGCATAGCGTTGCGTGTGATGTGCGGTCAAGTAAACTGCAGATTACACGGATTGCGCAGTCCGAAGACTAAAGGAGAAGGAACAGCAGCTACGAACAGAAACAATGATGGGTTTGCTTCAAGGTGCTGCTTAGGTGCTGCCCCGGGGTTTCTAGTTTTCCCTAATCTGTGTAATCTGCCTAAGCTGCGGATTCAGACTCAGGGCTGAAATGATCATCCAGTCAAACATTGCCCAATCTTTCCAATCGCCGGTCGTGCGCGTGTTGCTCGGGGCGATTGCGATTGGGCTGCTCTATGTGTTCTGGAGGGAAGTGCGGAAGATTCCAGCCAAGCTGTTCACCCTGATGGCTACGGCATTCGTGGACATGTTGGGGCTGCTGATGATCATTCCGCTCCTGCCTTTTTATGTGAAGACACTCGGCGGAGCAGGTGTCGACGTGCTGGGGATGCACTTTGGAATCGGGCTCATTTCCGGATTCATCGTCGCCGCCTTCACCGTCGCCCAACTCCTGAGCGCGCCGATGTGGGGTCGCTTTTCCGATCGCGTGGGACGGCGACCCACTTTGCTCATCGCGTTAGGCGCATCGGCGATTGCGTATCTGATTTTCGGCTTCGCGCACTCGCTGCTCGTCCTGTTCCTCTCACGCATCGTGCAGGGGGCAGGCGGGGGCACAGTGGGCGTGATCCAGGCTTACGTGGCCGACTCGACCGCTCCGAAGGATCGCGCGCGCGCGTTGGGATGGCTCTCGGCGACAACCAATCTCGGGGTGGCGCTGGGGCCGGTGCTCGGTTCGTTCGCTATCGCCTTAGGCAAGCGCGACCTGATGCCGGGACCGGGGACGTTGCAGATGGGGCACGCGGCGCCGGGCCTCATGGCCGCGGCGCTCTGTGTCCTAAATATGATCTTCGCCGCGCGCTATCTGAGTGAATCGCGTGATTTCAGTGAGCAGCCCCAGGCCGGAGAGATACGTCAAACCTCGCGTCAGGCGATCTGGCGCGTCATCTCGCATGCGAGCGCGCCTTCATCGCGCCTCATCTGGATCTATGCGATCGCTATCGGCGCCTTTCAGGGAAGCTTTTCGGTGCTCGCGCTCTTTTTGAACGCGCGCTTTCAGGTCACCGAACTGACGATTGGGTATTTCTTCATGTACGTCGGATCCATCTCGGTATTCACACGGGTGCTGCTGCTGGGACGAATGGTCGATTGGTTGGGCGAAGCGAAGCTCTCGCGGCTGGGACTCGTGCTGCTGGCCACGGGTGTTCTGGGGATGCCTTTGTCACGAAACCTTCTGATGTTGGCGGTCGCAGTGGCGCTCATTCCTTTGGGCACGGCCTTCACTTTTCCCTGCGTGACGGCGCTTTTGTCGCGGGTCATCAGCGCGAGAGAACGCGGCCTCTACATGGGAATGCAACAGACGTATGGCGGCGTCGCGCGCATCATCGCTCCGCTCTTCTTTGGCTGGGCGTTCGATTCGCTGGGCGTGTCGTCGCCATACTTCTTCTCGTCCGCGTTCATCGTGGCGACGATCTTTCTGGGATTCGGGCTGGATCAGTACGCAAGGCCCGAGGTTGCGTCTCCTCAGGAAACGGAAATGGCTGCGGCAAGCGCAGAGCAGGAAGTGTAGCGCGGATTCAACGCGGAGACGTAGAGGGGCGCAGAGATTGATTCTTGTCCACGAAGGTGTCGGGGCCAGCGAAAGCAAGTATCAAGTTGTTTACAACTTTGTTTCGCAGTAACCAAATCACCGAAGAAAATATTGCCTCAAGCGCCTGTGCCGAGCAAGTCACGTGATCTGCGATTGCTCGTCTCTCAACTTCAAGGATAGAATCACTGCCGTCGCGCGGCCACCTGATGTTATAAAGGACGTTACGCAGTTGGACATGCTCATTATCACCAAAAGCTCTTCCACACCCCAAGGAGGACGAAACCAATGAGAGGAGTAGGCAACATCATCGTCGGCATTGTGTTCATAATCGGAGGTCTTTCAGGACAGCTCGTAATGATCGGCACCAACAGTGGCGAGCTGCTTGCCGTGGTTGGAGTGGGTCTGATCATCTGGGGAGTCGTCAAAATGGCGACAGGCGGCGAGTCAGGGGTGCACAAACCGTTAAAGGTGGGCGGCCAGGCAGTTGTAAATCAAGAAGCAGTTGTCTACACAGAGATGGACTCACACTCCCCGCCGGTCACAAAGCTTGCTTTCGGAAGTAAGGTAGAGATTGTCTCAACCTCAGAGACAAATGATGTGCTATGGGTGTGCGTCAAGTTACCTGAAGGACAGCAGGGCTACATGCTGGGGCACAACCTTCGGCAAACATAAAGAAGCGAGAAGGATCTTCTCTGATCTCGTAAGGCCCAGCATCTTGATGTCCGTCCAACGGTGCAGTTCACCGCTGGCCAACTGCAGCCAACGCTCGATAGCGCTACTTCAAGTGATTGGCGTCAATGTCTGCGCGCTGTCGCCGCTTTATTCCGTTTAGAATTTCGTCTATCGTGTCACCACCGAAGGTCAGGAGTTCAACTTCTTTAGGAGGAAACTAGACGCTATGTCTCCCAAAAAACTACTTCCCATTCTGCTGCTGATTCTTGCTTCGATGAGTGCGCTGATGGCGCAGACCGCGCGGCGGCCTTTCAAGCTCGACGACCTGGCACGCCTGCGCGAAGTGCGCGACCCGCAGCTCTCGCCTGACGGCCAGTGGATCGCGTATGTCGTCTCGACCATTGACGCCAAAGAGGACAAGAGCAACTCGCACATCTGGATGATCAGCTTCGACGGTAAAAACGATCGCCAAATAACCTGGAGCCAGGACAGCGAAAGCCAGCCGCGCTGGAGTCCGGACGGAAAATATCTTTCGTTTACTTCATCGCGGCCCGGCAAGGCCAAGGGCAATCAGGTGTGGCTGCTCGACCGCAGCGGCGGCGAAGCCTACCAGCTTACCGAGTTGAAGGGGCGCTTGCAGGGTTACGAATGGTCGCCTGATTCCAAGCGTCTCGCGCTGGTGATTGGTGATCCCGATCCGGAAGCTGACGCGAGCGCCAGCCCATCACCGGGCCCTCCTAAACCACCGAAGCCGATCGTCATCGATCGCTACAGGTACAAACAGGACGGGCAGGGATATCTTCTGTCCGGCCGCCACAGCTACATTTACCTCTTCGACATCGCCACGAAGAAGCTCGATCGGCTGACCAAGAGCAAATGGGACGAGTCATCGCCTTCGTGGTCGCGTGATGGCGCGCGCATCGCTTTCATGAGCAATCACGCAGACGATCCGGATCGCGATCCAGCGGCGCAATTGTTCGTCGCCGACGCGCAGGCCGGCGCGGGTGAAAAGCAGTTAACGACGCCGGCGAACCGCGCCAACCGCGCGCGGCCGGAATGGAGTCCTGACGGAAAGTGGATCGTGTTCCTCGAGGGTGACGAGAAAAAATTCGGCGCCTACAGCATGGAACATCTAATGTTTGTGCCTGCGGACGGCAGCGCCGCGCCCACTCGAGTGAAGGCTGTCGAAGATCTCGATCGTGGTGTGTCGGGCTTGCGCTTCGACAATGACGGCAACTCTCTGGACTTTTTCGTCACCGACGATCGTTCCGTCTATCCAGCGCGAGTGTCTCGAAATACTCTGGAAAAAATGATGGCTCCGCCGGTGGTCGTCTCAAGCCTGACGAACGGTGGTGGCCATTCAGTCGTGCTTTCCGGTAACGACATGAAACCGACGGAAGTTTATGCGATGGAGGGCAATGCTCTGCGGCAGCTTACACATCAGAACGACGCGCTGCTCGCCGAACTTCAAATCGCCGAGACCGAAGAAGTCAGTTTCAATAGCAAAGACGGCACTGAGGTGCACGGCTTGTTAACTTATCCGATCGGTTATGTGAAAGGAACCAAGGTTCCTTTATTGCTGCGCATTCACGGTGGTCCGAACGGGCAGGACGCGCATTCGTTCAACGTCGAGCGGCAAGTGTTTGCGGCGAATGGCTACGCGGTGCTGGCGGTGAACTATCGCGGCAGCTCCGGTCGCGGCCAGAAACATTCGCGAGCCATTTTTGCAGACTGGGGACACTACGAAGTTGAAGATCTGCAAGCCGGTGTCGATCACGTGATCAAGATGGGCGTCGCCGATCCCGATCGTTTAGGCGTGGGCGGCTGGAGCTATGGCGCGATTCTCACCGACTACATGATCGCTACCGATCCGCGTTTTAAAGGAGCAACCAGCGGCGCGGGCACGGCATTCACCGTTGCCTTCTACGGCACCGATCAGTACATCATTCAGTACGACTACGAAATCGGTCCGCCATGGAACCCGAAAGCGTGGGAGACTTACGTGAAGATTTCTTATCCGTTCCTGCACGCCGATCGCATCAAGACACCGACGCTGTTTCTCGGCGGCGAGCGTGATTTCAACGTGCCGGTGCAGGGCGGCCAGCAAATGTATCAGGCGCTGCGCAGCCTCGGCGTCGAGACGCAACTGGTGATCTACCCGAACGAGTTTCACGGCATTCAGCGCCCGAGCTATGTACGCGATCGCTACGAGCGGTACTTGGCGTGGTACGACAAGTACGTGAAAAAGAACCCGGTCCCGGCGAAGAACGTTGCCGAGACCAATACGCCATAGCGGGCAGTAGCCCGACCCCGGGGTCCCCAGCCGGGCAGCCCGGCTGGGGTGGGACGGTGAGGGAGGGCGCGATTAGGCCGCGTGAGCCGACAAGAACAGCCCAGCGATTCATCGCTGGTGAGGTCCACGCGGTGGCGTAAGAAACGATCAGGCTCGCCTAGCAGGTTAGATGATCAAGTACGTTGCACTTTTACGCGGCATCAATGTTGGCGGCAGGAAATTGATCAAGATGGAAGACTTGAGCCGCGTCTTCGCACGCTCGGGATTCAAGAATGTCAGAACCTTCATCCAGAGCGGCAACGTGATCTTTGATGCCGCGCAGACGAACTCCGACGTTCTCGCCAAAAAGATCGAAATGAAACTCCTTAAGTCGCTCGGTCACGAAGTTACGGTGATCGTGATAACGATCGCTGAACTGGAAGACATTTTTAAACGCAATCCCTTCAAGAAAATCCAACCCGGAACTGATGTGATGATGTTCGTGACTTTCTTATCCGCAGAACCGAACAGCAGGCCGAAGCTGCCGTTGATATCCTCCCCAGAAAACCTCGAAGTCTTCGCCATTAAGGGTCGCGCCGCATTCATTCTCGCTCGCCGCAAGAAGAATGGACAGTCCGGTTTTCCGAATAATTTCATCGAGAAACAACTTGGCGTGTCGGCCACGACTCGAAACTGGACGACGGTTGGGAAGATAGTGGCGCTCGCGAAATCGGGGCAGTAGCCCGACCGCCAGGGAGGGCTCCTTATTGTGTTAGCAGGGCCGCAGGTCAAGGTATGAAGAAGTTCAAATCGTTGCTGATCGTTCTCCTCTTGAGCGTCACCGCTGCGGCGCAGACGAACAAACCTTCGCGCAAGATGGCGGTCACGTTTGACGATCTGCCTTACGCGTCCGCCGGACAGCCTCATGATTTGTCTAAGGCTCAACGGGTAACGAAAGAACTTCTGCGCGTCCTGAAAGCGCGGACTATCCCCGTCGTCGCATTCGTCAACGAAGGCAAGCTGCAAGTGTCGGGCGAGGTTGACGCGCAGATTGCTTTGTTGCAGCAGTGGGTCGATGCCGGAGCTATACTTGGTAATCACACTTACTCGCATCCTGATTTGAACACGCTCACCGTCGAGCAGTTTGAAGACGAAATAATAAAAGGCGAGGTCGTCACCCGACGGCTGATGCAAGCACATCCATCCTATCAACTCTATTTTCGTCATCCCATGACACACACCGGCGACACCCAAGCCAAAAAGGAAGCGATCGAAAAGTTTCTGGCGGCGCGCGGTTACAAAGTCACGCCGCACACAATTGAGAATTCAGACTTCATCTTCAACGCTGTCTATGTGGACGCGCTGCACAATCACGACGAGGCGTTGGCAAAGCGCTTGCGGGAGGCTTATCTGGACTTTACCATCGCGGCGACGGAATTTGCCGAGCGAGTTTCACCAAAAATCTTCGGCCGCGAAGTCACTGAGACGCTTCTGATTCATGCCAACGACATCAACGCCGACTGCCTGGATGAAATGCTGGCGCGCTTTGCCGCACGCGGATATCAGTTTGTGAGTTTGGACGAAGCCATGAGCGATCCCGCGTATCAAACCAGGGACACCTATGTCACGAAAGCCGGGCCGACCTGGCTCTGGCGCTGGATGAAGAGCAAAGGAATGCACGTCAGTTTCGAAGACGATCCCGAACCGCCAGGCTGGGTGACGGATATGTTCAGGAAAAGATGACGACCGACCGTTTCCTCAGCGCTTACGGCACGGGATCAACGGTTCCCATCGGCACATCGTTGGTGCAGGATCGAATTCGTTTGTAAGTTAGAACGAGACCGCGCAGCGTGCCGTGCCGCTGCACGGCGGCGATCGAATAATCCGAGCACGTCGGACGATAGCGACAGGCGACCTTGCCTTTCAAAAGCGGTCTGCCGACGGTTTGATAAATCCGCACGCAACCAACATAAGAACGCGCCGTCAATTGATTTGCGGGCAGGCGCGAAACGTCCACTGCTAACGCCAGCCCGCCGACCAACACCACCGACAATAAGATCCGCTTGAGCCTCTTCACGGCTTTCCACAGTGCGGACATTGCGGCAAGCCTTGCATCCGAGACTGGCCACAACTCGGACACGGCATGACATTGCCCTGCGGTCTTTGCAGGACATATATGAGCAAGCCCAGCAAGCCTAAAAGTCCGAACCATTTAATACTGTCGGCGTTGGGCATGCCTCGGGCGGTCGCATCGCGTCTAATCCACTTAATAATAAAAACAATAAGAGCAACTGCGCCCCCCAGCACCACCAAAATTATCAGGATGTAAACAATCGCAAATACTCCGCATCCCAAAGCACCACACGCTGCGCCGGAATCGCCGTCTCCCTGAGCAAATACAAATGTCGCCCCACTCGTCAAAGTTAAAAGAAACAACATCAAACTTGCCGTCTTTTTCATAAAGTTTTTTCCTCTCTAAAATTAGTAGGCGATGGCTTTCAGATTGTCCGGGAAAATCCCAGAGAAGCTGAAAAGGGCGTGAACCAGGCTCGAATTCGCGTACACTATACGTTTAAGAGATTGATTTGTATAGCTGATCCATTCACATCTTTCACAGCCGCTCTCGATTACCGCGGAGACTTTTTCGCTGGCCTGCGCGTGGTGGGTTGTCCCTCGCTTTCGCCCTTTTCTGAGAATCCACCGACGTAATCAATCACGCACTTGGTAGATGTATACGCCAAGACCGTGTAGTCGTCCCCGCGCCCCGGTGATTATTCACTTCGCGTTTTAGCCTGTCTCAGGTATACTCGGCCTAGCTTGTCCTGCCGGACGTTTCATTTCGGCGCATAGTAGGCCAACCGGAATTAATTGAAGCACGAAGCAACCATCGTAAGAGTTTTCCGTGCGCCCGACAGGCGAGACGCGGATTTTTGGTCGCTAATGCAGCGACCTGAGTATTGACAATATTCGGGACCGCTCACTTTTGGCTCTTCGCCATATGACGCGAGCGACGTTCGACACGTCAGGCGATAGGGATCTGGAGACAGGTTTCGAGCACATCGAGGCAGCAATTGCAGGCTTTCGGGCCCAGCAGCGCTGATTGAATGTTCGCTCCCTCGTTTGCAGGTTAGACGGCACGAGTCCCCGAGCGGTTGATAGGTTCTCAGTTGAAGAGTTCAAACCACTGTCGCGCAGTGGAAGCAGCCAGTTTATGTGAGGCCAGCTTCGAGCGCGATCCACACGACAACATCTACGGGACGGACGGCAAGGCTTTTCGAGGATTGTCCGATCTTCGTTCCGGCAATTCCCCGAAATCAATCACTGCAGAGGTGTCCGACAAACTTCAGTTTGTCGCTGGTTTCAGATTTGGCCGTTTTCATCGGCCACGACAAACTGAAGTTTGTCGGACAGTATCTTTACCTCTCTGCTCTCGCGTGCACAGCGCCCGCCTCGCCTTCGGGTTTGATGGCTGCGCCGCTTTGCCGCTTCACATTTTTTACAGGACGCCGGCCATAATGTTAGACAGACTGCAAGCTGCCAATGCAGGGTGGGAGTCACTTTGCACAGCAAGAGCGGCAAGCACGTCACCGCTCCGTTGGCCAGCGCCTCAGGAGACAAACATTTCAGTATGGCAAAAGAATTAATCGTCAGCCTCAACGGACGCGAAAAGAAGATCGCGATCATCGAAAACGAGAAGGTTACCGAGTTTTACATCGAGCGCGGCGAAAGCAATCAGGGCATCGTGGGCAACATTTACAAAGGGCGCGTGATGCGCGTGTTGCCGGGAATGCAATCTGCTTTCGTCGATATCGGACTCGAACGCGACGCCTTCCTTTATGTCTCGGATTTCTTCGACGAAGAGGAAGAGTTTGAGCGGATCGTCATCGATAAGGCGAAGAAGGGTGACGCTGCGGGTGCTGAACGCGCGGCCGCCGAACAGATCGCGCAAGCCCGAGTCGAACGAGAGCATCACATCGAAGCGACTCACGAGCGCGCCGAACCACTGCGCGAGGCAGAGCAGTTGGGCCAGGTCATTGAGAGCGCCATTGAAACCCAGCAGCCCACTGAGCTGGCTCCAGAACCGGCAGGCCGGCGTCGTAGTCGTCGCGGGCGGCGTCGCGGACGAGGCGCCGAGCCTTTCGAACAAACGGTTGTGCCGCTATCGCCGGCGCCGTTCGAAACCGAAGTCGTCAAGACACCGTTTGTGGCCGGCGACACATCTATTCAGCGAGTGGTTGACGACGACGAAGCAGCCGCTGTGAACGGCGAGATGTTCAAGGATGCGCGACTGCAGGAGCGCATCTTCGATCAGATCCACGCGGTGGAGTTCAACATTGAAGAGGACTTGCGCACGGCGGAGGTCGGTTCGGTTCTGCCGACCGCTAGTTATGGTGGGTCGTTTCAACGCGTGGATGACAGCGATGTGATCGCGGATAGCGAAGCCCCATCACCGCGCGCGCCAGAGACCATCGCCGCGCATGTCGAAACATTTATCGACGACGTGGCGGACGAGCCACTGGGCCGCCATTCGTTCCAACGAGTCAGCGACGACGAAGAGGTTGTTGCGGCGGCCGAAGAGGAAGCTCAAGCGGCAGATCCAAGGAAGAGCAGAACACGAAAGTCTGCGACGACCCGCGGCAGTAAAAAGAAACCAGCCGCCAGCAGGAAACCTGCGGGCGGAAAAAAACGAGCCAGCTCTTCTGCCGAGCCGGACAACTCTTCGGCCGAAAGTGAAAGCGGTCCAGGTTCTGAACTACCTTTCGAAGACGCGGACGTTCGCATCACCGGCGGACGCTCGCGCGCCGAGTTTGCCACCCGCCGTGGTGGGCGTCGGCGGCGGCGTCCAGGCAAACCTAAACCGGCGGTCGCCGAAACCCCGGGCGCCAACGGCGAAGACGAAGAGACACTGGTGACCGCCGCGGTCGATGAGCCAGCGACATCAGAAGCTCCGCCGCCAGAATCTGTCGAGGCCGCGCCACCAGAACGTGCCGTTCGCGGCAAGAGGCCAACAAACGGTCGCGGACAGCGTGGCTTTTCCCGACGCGATCGCCATCAACCGGCGATTACTGATCTGCTGCGCGAGGGCCAGGAGATACTCGTGCAAATTGCCAAGGAACCGATTGCCAAAAAGGGCGCGCGCATTACTTCGCACATCGCGCTGCCCGGCCGTTTCCTGGTTTACATGCCGACGGTCGAACACGTCGGTGTCTCGCGCAAGATCGAATCAGACAACGAACGTCACCGTCTGCGCAAACTGATCCAGGTCATTCTCGCGAGCGAGGACATACCCTCAGGCGGGTTCATTGTGCGGACGGCTGGTGTAGGTATCAGCGAGAGTGAGATGCGCGAGGACGTGCGCTATCTCGTGCGCACCTGGCTCGACATTCGCGCCGCCGCTGAGAAAGCGAAGCCGGCTACGCTGGTGCACCGAGACCTCGATCTGGTGCAGCGCCTTCTTCGCGACCAGTTGTCGGACGACTTTGCGGCGATCCGCGTCGACTCAGAAGAAGAATACGAGCGCATCGTCGAGTTTGTTAATCGCATCTACCCGCGCATGGTGAAGCGCGTCAAGCTTTACACGCGCGACCAACCGATTTTGGAAAGCTATGGCGTGCAAGCCGAAATCGATAAAGCGATCAAGCCGCGCGTTTGGCTCAAGTCTGGCGGTTACCTGGTGATCAATCAAACGGAAGCCCTGGTGGCGATTGACGTGAACACAGGAAAGTTCGTCGGTCGTGGCAGTGGACGTTTGGAAGATACGATCACGCGCACCAATCTCGAAGCTGTGGACGAGATTGTCAGACAGATTCGGCTGCGCGATCTGGGCGGCATCATCGTGTTGGATCTGATCGACATGGAAGAACGCCGGAATCGCACAAGAGTCATGCAGGCGTTGCAAGACGCTTTGCGTAACGACAAATCGCCCACGAAGGTTCTATCGTTCAATGACTTCGGTTTGGTGATCATGACTCGCAAGCGCGTGAAACAGTCGCTCGAGCGGACGCTTTGCGCACCATGCCAGTATTGTCAGGGCGCGGGGTTGATAAAGTCACCGCAAACGATCTGCTACGAGATCCTCGAGGAGTCCCGGCGGCTTGGAAAAGGAAAGAATGGCGGGGGCAAACAGACGACCCTGCGCATAAATCCTGAAGTAGCTCGCACTCTGCGCGGAGCCGAGCGAGATGTGCTGACCGAAATCGAAGACTATCTTGGACCAGTCGACATCACGAGCGATCCAACAATTCATCAGGAACAGTTCGACTTTGCGTTCATCTGAAACTGTTTCGAGTGATATACTACGCCGGGATTGAGGATCAAGACTGATGACGACGATTGCGATTGTGCCAGAACACGTTGGCAACGGAACGACATGGCGTGCTCTTGCTGGTGAGAAAGAATCTACGGGAAGAACCGCGGGAGAGGCGCTTGATGCGCTAACCACGCAACTCAGCGAAGACGAAATCAGCACGCTCGTGATTGTTCAGCGACTGCGACCAGATCGCTTCTTCACCGCGGAGCAAAGACAGCGCCTCGGAACACTCATGGAGCGCTGGCGAGCGGAACGTGACGGAAAGAACATCAGGCCGGCCGCTGAGCGAGCCGAACTGGAAGTGCTTGTCGAAGCTGAGTTGGAGGGCGCAACCCGGCGTGCCGAAGCAGTACTTGACGAGTTGAGTTAATGAATCCGCATTACCCAGCGGTTTCCCACCGCGCCGGGCATCGATGCGAGTACTGCTACGCGCCCGAAGCTATTTTCAACTTGCCATTTGAAGTTGAACACATAATTCCCGCCTCGCAAGCGGGGCCAGATGCTGAAACAAACCTGGCGCTCGCTTGTCGCTCCTGCAATCTTCACAAGGCTGATCATGTCAACGGGTATGATGAAGTCACCCAATGCTTTGTGCGTCTCTTTAATCCGCGTCAGGATCTTTGGCAGGAACACTTTCGCGTGGCGGTGAAAACAGGTGCTTTGGAGGGTCTAACTGAAATTGGCCGCGCCAGCGTCGCGCGCCTGCAGATAAACAACCCGCTGCAAATAAAGGCACGGCTTACATGGATCCGTGCCGGTCTTTTCCGTTAGACTTATCAACGTACCGAATTAATATCCACAAAACTATTTATGGGCAAGCTAGGAAACCTTTGGAAGACCGCGCTGGCTGGAGGCGCCGGCGTTGCCGCGCTGGCGGCGGTGAACGCCTCTATCCGGCGCCAGGCCAGCGAGCCGGACGATAGCGCGCTTGGCGGCGAAGCTCGCCTCTTCGAGTGGAAGTACGGCAACGTTTTCTACAAGACGTCGGGGCGCGAACACTTGCGGCCTCCTCTGATCCTGGTTCATGGTATCGGGGCCGGCGCGTCGAGTTTCATGTGGCGAAAGAACTTTGATGTTCTGGCTCGCGATTTTCCCGTCTATGCCTTCGACCTGCTCGGCTACGGATTCTCAGACAAGCCGGCAACCGCACCGTATTCCGCCGAACTTTACGTCGAGTTGATTACGGACTTCATTCGCGAAGTGTCGGGCTATCCGGCGAATGTCATCGGCAGTTCGCTCGGAGCCGCTTATGTAATCCGCGTCGCTGACGAACATCCCGAATTGATCGGCACGATGGTGCTGAACGCGCCCGCGGGCTCCGACAGTTTTAGAACGCGGCCGGGCATGGCGGGCGCCGCGTTCTATGGCTTGCTGCAATCGCCTGTGCTCGGCACGTCCTTCTACAACGTCATGGCGAGTGAACGCAGCATTCGCGACTACGCCCGTAAGCATCTCTTTTACGATCATCGTCGCGTTACGGACCGATTGGTGGCGCACCTTTATGCCACCAGTCATCAACCCGGCGCTCAGCACGCCATCGCCGCTTTTTTGTCGGGTTATCTGAATACAGATGTACGCGCGGCCTTTGCGCGATTGACTCAGCCAACGATTCTTGTTTGCGGCAAACAGGACCTGACCACGCCGTTGGAAAACGCAACCGCGCTCTTGCAGCTCAACCCGCGCGCTCGTCTTGAAGTCTTTGACTACTGCCGCATGATGCCGGAACAGGAGCATCCGGAAAAGTTCAATGAACTGGTCCGCATTGCGCTCCTCGCGCGCTCAGCCGCGGCTTAGCCAGTCGTGAGCGGGCCCTCTTTTGAGCGATGATGTCTCATTCACACCGGTTTATGGAGTCTCAACCTTGGCAGTGCCTGGGCTATAGCCCTTAGGCCTGTTCCACTGCACTTAGCACTTGTCGTGCTGGTCCTTTCACCATTTGTTCACACTCTATAGTCGCTATGTTTTTCTTGGAGACTTCTACAACGCTCTCCCTCAGGAGCTTTTTGTCAACTTCATTCGTTAGCCATCTAGCACCAGCGACCCCCACGAAGAATGCGCCAGCTAAGGCTGAAAACCTCAAACTGATTGCCGAACGCTCACTCAGTTGTGACAACTCAATGGAAGCTCCTGAACCGTAGAATGCCCATGAACTAAAGGCAGAAAGGGCCCCGATGAGTACATTCGAGATAACTCCAGGACACCAAATATTGTGTATCCACCGTGGACGAATGAAACCATTGTCAGTTAGTAGGGCATTCGCCACGCCACCTACTGCTCCCGCAATTGTTATCAATGACGCGCAAGTCCAAGGACTCATGACTTTTCCTCCTAGAGCTTCAGGGTTAGAGATCGGATTTTCCCATTCGTCAGTGATACTTCAAGATTAACGTAGGGAATTTCTTCAACGAGCGACATCGGCGGCGGCGGTTTTGCATTATGGGGAGGCGCTGTCTTCATCATGAGTCTTCCCGGTCCACTTATCCCAATTGAATTTCGGGCGGGACTTCCGGATTCATCAACGAAGCGCCGCCATCCGCGTAGATCACCTGCCCCGTTATCCAGCCGGCCTCTTCAGCACAGAACAGTGCGACAACGTTGCCGACGTCTTCCGGCGTTCCCAAACGTCCCATCGGAGTCCAACCGCGCGTATGCCAGTTTCTGATCAGATCTTGCGCCTGCTCTGGCAGCGTGTTCAATACGCTGTCCTCGGTCCACCCGGGGCTAATCGAATTCACCGTGATGCCGTGTTTAGCCAGGGCCACCGCGAAGTAACGAACCAGTGACTCCAACGCGGCCTTGGCGGAACCCATGCCTGCCCAGGGTTGCAGTCCACCGGTGCGGCTGCCGGTGGCGTAGGTGATAGCGAAGATTCTGCCTCCGGCCTTCATCAAGGGAAACGCCTGGCGCACGCCGACGAGAAATGCCTTCGCTTGCGAGTCGAACGCGGTGTCCCATTGGTCGAGGCTGACCTCCAGAGGCGGTTGGAAGAAAGCAGGTATCTCTGGCCGGGCATTGCTTACGAAGATATCAAGCCTGCCAAATTCGCTTTGGACCTTGCTGAAGATTGCTCCGATCTGATCCGGCTGTGAGACATCACCCTGCAGAACAAAACCATCGGAACCGAGCTTGCGGATCTCCCCCAGCGTATCATTTGCGGCAGCCTCGTTCTGGTAGTAGTGGACAGCTATCCTGGCGCCATTAGCCGCCAGTTTCAGAGCAATTCCTCTACCAATGCCGCGAGAGCTTCCGGTAATCAGGGCATACTTGCCATTAAGTGACATATCAACCTCCAGTTCGTCGTCTTTCTTCGAATGAAGCTTTTGCAGCGAAGTGGAGACTCGCTAAATTCGCGCTCATGTTCTAGCGTCTGATCGCGCGCGTTAGGGCGCCAGGAATGTGCGCCGAGTCTTCGCTGAACACCTTGAACTTGCCGCCGAATTTCTCAGACAGGATCGCGCAATGGAGCTTTCCATTCGCCAGATTGATAACCAGCACTGCCTCTTCCGCGCCACACGAATGAGCCATACAACCGCGCGCGACGAGCGCCCCGGCGTCATTCTCGATTGGCATTTCCGTCTGCAGGCGTTGCATGAAAAGCGCGTAGTTGCGACCCAGCAGAGTCCTTAGCCGCGTTTTCAAACTCGGCACTCCGCGGAAAAGATCGCTCGGATATTTGCCGACGTAAGCCTCAAGCCTCTGGGGCTCGGGGTTCACTCGCGGAGTCATAGCCGGCGCGGATGTAATCACAGCGCTCATCATAAAGACTGCGAGCATCAACGCAGATAGCTTTCTCATTGCCTCACCTCCATTTGCATTCTAATACGTCGATTACAGAACCAGGCCAAGTGACTGTGCTGGTTACTGAGAACAAAGCCCTCCCTGACGGTCGGGCTTCTGCCCCGGACTCACTGCGCGACTTCGTATTCCGGCTTCGCGACGCCCATCAACCATTTATCGAACCAGCCGACGATGTGTTCGAGCCGTTCGATACGATGCCAGGGTTGGCCTGAGCGCGATAATTCGTGCGACTCGTTCGGAAAACGCACCATCACCGTCGGAATCTTTCGATACTTTAGCGCGCGAAACATTTCCTCGCCACCGGCGCCGGGAGGCGTGCGGTAATCCGCCTCGCCCAGGATCAACATCAAAGGCGTCTTCACGTTGTTGATGTAAGTGATCGGCGAACGCGCTTCATAGTCTTTCGGATCCTCGAATGGCGGCGCCTTGAACCAGCTCGGTTGAAACAAAGTGAAGTCCGCCGAGTACCACCAGTCAGACCAGCTCGCGATGTCGCGCTGTGAGACGGCGGCAGCGAATCGCGTCGTGTGCCCGATGGTCCAATTGGTGAGTAGTCCGCCGCCGCTCCCGCCGGTCACGCCCAGTTTTTGTTCATCGATGTAGCCGCGATGAACGACTTCGTCCACACCGGCCATCAGGTCTTTGTAGTCGTCGCCGGGATAGTTCCATTGGATAATGTTGCCAAAGTCCTGACCGTAGGTAGTGCTGCCGCGCGGGTTCGGATACAGCACGACGTAACCCTTCGCCGCCATCCACTGAAACTCGTGATCGAAGATAAATCCGTACGCCGCATGTGGGCCGCCGTGGATATTCAGGATGAGCGGGTATTTCTTGTTCGCATCGAAGTCGGGCGGTTTCTGCACCCAGGCCTGGATTTTCTTGCCGTCGAAACTCTGATACCAGATCTCTTCCGGCTCGGTAAGGTTCAAATGCGAGAACAGGTCATCATTGAGGTGTGTTAGTTGTTTGGCCGCGGCGCCGGCGCTCTCCATCCAGAAAAGATCGCCGATACGCGTGGGCGTAGAAAGCGTGTAGGCAAACTTTGTTGTGTCCGGCGTCGCGCGGAAAGTGACCACGGCCTGGTTGCCGCGAGTGAGTTCCGTAAGCTTGCCAGTCGAAGCGTTGAACTTTGCGAGATTTGCCTTGCCCTCTTTGGCGTAAGCTTCAATGATGCTTCGACCGTCGGCGGTCCAGATGGGCGGGCTGCCGCCTCCTCCGCGAGGCGCAACGTTGTCTCCACCGATGCCGGCGCCAACGTCGAAATCGAAGTCGGCGGTGAGATTGCGTGGCTTCGCATTTGGCGCGATGTCCATCACCCACAAGTCGGGTTGCCGATAAGACTTCACTGGCCGGCCGATAGAAGCAATAAACGCGAACTGTTTACCGTCCGGACTGACAGAGAAGCCGCCGGCGTCCATATCAAACGAAGTGAGCTTCACCGGTTGACCACCGGAAACGGCGATCGAATAGACGTCCGTCGATGGCAGCTCGTAGTAAGGCTCGTCCATTCGATCGGACGTGAAGTAGAGTTGCGAACTATCTTTGGCCCACGTGACGTTGTCTTCCGCAAAGCGTCCGCTGGTGAGTTGCTTCGGCAGTACTTTGTCGGCCGCGGTGGTTGGCGCGGCAACGATCCAGATGTGCTGCGGGTGTTTCGGATCGGCGTAGCCGGCGCCGTTGAAGCGATACACGGCGCGCGTGATGACGCGCACGTCGCTCTCGCGTTGCTCTTCCGGCTTCTTCACGTCAGTCGGACTGGGTGACGGTGACGCTTGAGGTTTTTGCGCTGCCGCCTGCTTCGTCAGGTCTTCCGCGTTGGCGCTGTTAGCAAACGCGATCGTCTTTCCGTCCGGCGACCACTGAGGCTGGCCGGCTCCGCGCGTGATGGTCGTAAACTGAAATGGGTCACCGCCGGCCATTGCCAGCATGAAGAGTTGCGGCGAGTCAGGTCGCCCATCTTTTTCCGTGACGCGAACGAAGACCAGGAACTTTCCATCCGGCGACCAGCGCGGTGATGAATCGCGCGGGCCGGCAGTCAGTTGACGCGACTCACCCGTAGCAGGAGAGACGGTCCAGATCGCGGTGTTGTAGCCGTCTTTCTTTTCGTTCACAGTCACGCGCACAAAGGCAACGCGCGAACCGTCGGGCGAGATTTGCGGATCGCCGACCCAGACAAAACTGAACAAGTCGTTCTCAGTTATGCTGCGCTTCTGAGCGAGCGCCGGGCTGATTCCAAAAGCGGCGAGCAACGTGATGGCGACGAAGACAGGCAAGAGACGAGATCGCATAAGGTTTCCTTTCGGGATTGAAGTCTGCATTCACTCGGGTATTCGGCCACAGATTAACGCGGATATGCGCAGATCAAGAAACCAAACCTATGACCTACACTGCCACTGGCAGCTCTTCCAAGCCGCGGACAATCAGGCTCTTGCGCCAGCGCAGGGATTCCGGCTCTTGCGCGAGACGCAAGTTGGGAAAGCGACGAAACAGGGTCGTCAAAGCGATCTGGCCTTCGAGCCGCGCCAGCGGCGCGCCGATGCAGAAGTGCGCGCCCTGACCAAAGGCCAGGTGTTTGTTTGGTTCACGCGTCAGATCCAGAGTTTCCGGGTCGCGAAACTGCGACTCGTCGTGATTGGCTGATCCGAGTACGGCGATTACCATGTTGCCCTGCGAAATGTTCACAGAGTCTATCGTCAGATCCTCACGCGCAAAGCGCTGCGACGCCACCTCGAGTGGGCTGGTGTAGCGCAAGAGTTCTTCGATCGCTGATTCCGCGAGCGCTGGATTCCGCTCGAACAGCTCACGCTGCTCAGGATTCTGAGTCAGGGCCAGGGCTCCGCTGCCGATTAGATTGACGGTCGTTTCATAACCCGCAATGAGCAGCAAGAAAATCGTGGCCACCAGCTCCTTTTCGCTCAACTTATCGCCCGCCTCCTCAGCCTGGACCAGCGCGGTAATCAAGTCTTCGCGCGGGTCACGACGGCGCCGCGCGATCAGCTTGCGCATTTGACGGATCAACAATCTTTGATCCGGCACCGCGCGCAAGACACCCATGATAGTGGACGAGGAGAGACTGCTTCGAGATCGCGCGTGAAAGCGGCCGCGGTCCTCTTCGGGAATTCCCAGCAACTCAGCGATGATCGTGAGCGGGAGCGGCAGCGCGTAGCCGCTCATCGCATCCATGCGCCCGTCTGTCGCCAGCTTATCCAATAGCTCATCACAGACGCTTTGAATTCGCTCGCGCAAGCGCTCGACCAGACTTGGCGTAAACGCCTTGTGCACCAGCGTTCGCAAGCGAGTGTGGTCGGGCGCGTCCGTGTTCAGCATGTGGCGCGTGATCGCTCCGGCGACAAAGTGGATCCAGCGCGTCGTGGGTGGCCAATCTTTCACGAACCGGTCATCTTTGAGCAACATGAGAACGTCCCGGTAGCGGGTCACGAGCCAGGTGGGCTCGCCGAGGAATTTCGTGCGGCACACGGGGGCTTCGGCGCGCAAACGAGCGTAGAAGGGATACGGGTTGGCCTTGAATTGCGGACGGGCGAGATCGGTGACTTTGACGTTAACCATGGGAGAACTACGCTCAGCCAAAGATTAACGCGAGTGAGCGTGAATCGCTAGCGCAAGACCATGATTTGCAACTATCTGAAGCTGAGCCACAAAGTGAGACTCTCTAATTGATCGTTACCGGAGTGAGTTCTGTCAGCTTCGCGCCTTCAAGTTTACCTGCTGACGTCAGCCCCTCGCGATCAACGCGGCGGTAGAGAATATCGCGCTGCTGCGGAGTAAAGCCGGCCTCGCGAATCAGGTATCGGAGCATCTGTTCATCGGCGCGGTTGTGCGCGCCGGCGGCGGAAACGACGTTTTCTTCGATCATTACAGAACCCATGTCGTTCGCGCCAAAGCGGAGCGCAACCTGGCCTAACTTCAAACCCTGCGTGAGCCACGACGATTGAAAGTTGTCCACGTTATCGAGAAAAATTCGCGAGACGGAAAGCATTTTCAAATAATCAATTCCGGTTGGCTCGTCTTTGATGCGTCGGCCCAGCGCCGTGTTCTCGCGTTGAAAGGTCCACGGAATGAAGGCCGTGAAGCCGCCGGTCTCATCCTGCAGATCGCGTATGCGCTGCAGATGGCGAACGCGATGCACAACCGTGTCGCCAATGCCGAACATCATCGTCGCAGTTGATCTCAAACCGACGCGATGGACGGCACGCATGACGGCTAACCACTCGTCCGTAGTGCATTTTGTGGCCACACGCTTCCGCACTTCATCGTCCAGAATTTCCGCGCCACCGCCGGGAAGACTGTACAAACCCGCGTCTTTCAAACGGGCCATGATTGTTTCGTAGTCAAGACGCGAAATGAGATGGATGTTATGAATCTCTGGCGGCGAAAAGCAGTGCAGTTGAAAGTTTGGATATTTTGCGCGCAGCGTGCGCAGCAGGTCTTCGTACCATTCAATCCCGAAATCCGGATGCAATCCGCCCTGCATCAACACGCCGGTGCCACCAAGCGCGATAGTCTCGTCGATCTTCGCGCAGATCTCGTCGATGGTGCGCACGTAAGTGTCAGGCGCCCCCGGGCGGCGGTAAAAAGCGCAGAACGTACAGACGACGTTACAGACGTTTGTGTAGTTTATGTTCCGGTCGATGATGTAGGTGACGATGTCGCCGGGGTGACGCCGCTTGCGAATCTCGTCAGCAGCCGCGCCGATTCTGGCAACTTCGTAAGACTCAAGGAGAGTCGTGCATTCATCGGCCGTCATGCGCTCGCCGGCGAGCACGCGATCCAGGATCGATTGAATGTCAGCCGTTACGGTCATTGATTGGGAATACTAAGCTATGCGCCGAGGTTTTCAAAGGCTTCACTGCGGGAATGATTCCGTGCTTGCGCGCCAGTGTGAAGTAGAGATTCAGCCCGGCACGCATCTCTTCGTTCATCGAAAAAGTGATGTTCTCGTGCAAATAAGTTCTGAGATCCTCTCGCGAGAGACTGAGAAGCGGTTCGTAGTAATCCATAATCTCTTCGGTCCTGGCCAGACCTTCGTCGCGAGCACCCGCGAAGTCAATTCGCCGCGCCGCTGAGGAAGCGCCAGCGCGCATCATCCACATCGCGAAAACAAACCCCAGGCCGGTGTGCTCGCGCCACAGCGCGGCCAAGTCGAACACTCGCAGTCCCTCGCGCGCAAAAGTCATGGCCGGGTCACCGATGATCAGCGCACCATCATTCTCTGTAAGCATCCGGCCCACGTCCGGCGCAGACGAGCTCCATTCGGGCTCAAAGCCAAGGAACTCTCGAAATATAATTCTGAGCAGGGTGGCCGAAGTTCGCGATGATTCATCGAGGGCAATCCCCCGAACGTCCTTCAGGCTAGCGACCTTGATCGCCAGGACCACGCTGCGAACTCTCTGGCGCGAGCCAACGCATACATCCGGCACTACTGCTATTCCTGATATCCGCTGGTATTCAATTACCGGGACGAGCGCCGCGTCGACTTCACCTCGCGCCAGCAGGCCGGCGCAGCGAGCGGGAACAGCGTCGATCAATTCTACTTCTCCGCGTCTTGATCCGCGGGTGAAGCTCCAGATCAGCGGAGCGGTATTCAAATAGCTGGACGCCGCGATGCGCGGAACAATCTGCTCGGTACTTTGCGCGTCGATGATTCTCTCCCGAATGTAATAACGCTGATTACGACGCAAACTGTAGCGCAACATGACGAGTTCGCGCTACTATGACTCGCAACTCAAAGCTATGGGAAACGATACTAGATGCGTATCTACGACGTGAGTGTTCCGATCTCAGCACGCACGCCAATTTATCCCGGCGACCCTGGCATAGAGATTGGACAATGGCTATCTTTAGCCGCCGGCGATGCGGCCAATGTTTCGGTGTTACACTTCGGCGCGCACACCGGGACACATGTCGACGCGCCCGCGCATTTCATTCCGGGCGCACCTGACCTGCAATCAATGTCTCTGGAGATCCTGATCGGCGAGGCCCACGTTGTCGAGATTCCAACCGACGTGATGGCCATCAACGAAGACGTGATACGGGCCTCCTTTCCAGCCGGCGCGAAGCGCCTGCTTTTCAAAACTCGAAACTCGGATTTCTGGAACGAAGCCACCGGCCAGTTTCGCTCGGACTATACACACATTTCTCCGGACGGCGCGCGGAGACTGGTCGCCGAGGGCGTGCAACTTGTGGGCATTGATTACCTGTCTGTGGAACGATTCAAACCTGAGCGCCACGATACCCACAAGACTCTATTATCAAATGGCGTCGTGATCATTGAAGGTCTCGACCTGAGGGAAGTTCCGGCGGGAACTTACGAACTGATCTGCCTGCCGCTTAAGATTGCTGACGGAAGCGGCGACGGCGCTCCTGCCCGGACCATCCTGCGGACGTTTGATTGAGGAACGCAGACTTGAATTTGTGTGAAGTGCGATGAAAGATACCCCTGATTATCGCGATCGAGTATTTCAGATCGTGCGGCGCATTCCGCGCGGACGCGTCATGACTTACGGACAGATCGCGTTGATTCTGGGCGAAGGATATACGCCGCGGACCGTGGGCTTTGTGATGCATTCATCTGGCCAGAAGGTGCCGTGGCATCGCGTCATCAACGCGCGAGGAGCATGCTCCACCGGGCAAATCGTTTTGCCAGCCGACAAACAGCAGCGTATGCTCGAACGCGAAGGAATCAAGTTTGACAAACGCGGTCATTGCGACCTGGAACGCCATCTGTGGATCCCGCACGAAGACCGGCGTGAAGAACCGAAAGCCACGCTCTTCAAAAAATAGAACGCTTCAGCCAGAGGACCTGATATGAACAACGATCCCTTACAACGGAAGGTGCCCTACAACGTTAGTCCGCCTCGTTATTCGGTCTCACACGGAATGGTGACAACCGCATTCGAACTGCCGAACTATCGCGTTGTGCAAAACCTCGGTGTGGTCCGTGGCATTGTCGTTCGCTCTCGCAACGTCTTTGCCACGATCGGCGCGACCCTGCAAACCATCGTCGGCGGCAACATCACCGTCTGGACCACGCTCTGTGAACAGACTCGTGTCGATGCTTTTGAGATCATGATCCAACACGCAACAGAGATCGGCGCCAATGCTGTCATCGGAGCGCGTTACGACACCACGGAAATCTCGGCCGGCGTGACCGAAGTTCTGGCATACGGCACCGCGGTTATCGTCGAGCCGACCAGTCCCGGAGAGAGCTACCGTGGATGACAACGGCACACTCAGTGACGCTGAGGTTACAAGGATTAGAGAAGCAATAAGTAGAGTTCCATTCGCCACGCTTTTGGGAATAGAACTCGAGGAAGCCGAACGGGGCTCGGCCACGTTGCGCCTCAACATCCGTGACGAACTCAGACAGATTCACGGCGTGATGCACGGCGGCGCGATTGCTTCCTTGATAGATACAGCCACCGCCTTCGCCATTGTGTCCCTGCTAGAGGACAAGGAGAAGTTCTCGACAGTTGACCTCATGGTGAACTATCTGCGGCCACTAAAAGAGGGCACGGCAACGGCGAGGGCCCGTGTTCTTCGCGCTGGTCAGCGCTTGATAACGGTTTCGGCTGACGTTTTCGATGACGGCGGAAACCTCGCTGCTACCGCACTTAGCACATATCTAAAGCTCGGCTAACAGTTATCGGCTCGATAAGCCGTTTCCAATGAGATTTTCGTGGACAAATATGTTCAACTATGCAAAAATCCCAATGTGCTTGTTGGGTCTTCACGCGACCAACAGGCGTTAACCCTGCCAGCCGTTGAAACTCCGAGCTTGACACCGGCCCATCTAACGTTTGGTTTCCATGTATTCTCTTTATCACTCCCTGTTAGCTCAGCACTCCCGCCAGGTAACCCCGGTTCGCTGCGCCGAGCAGACGATTGCCCAACTGCATCGCTATTTTGAGGACGTCGTCCTTGAGAACAATCTGGCCGCGCTGGTGGTCGAGAGTCTGCCATTCGCCGCCGATCGCTCACAGCGCGACCTCGCTCGAGTGCGCGAGATCGGACGCGTTGCGCGAAACTCTTTCTTCCTCATCACAGCCGACGATGCCCTCACGACTCTGACGCGAGAAAAGCAGCGCGACTTTGAGTCTATGTTGCTGGAGTCTCCAAATCAGTACAAATCAAGTGGGCGATTCGTGGTCATCGCAGATGCTCGGTTTTCGGCATTGCTTGCGTCGCCGCCGAAAGAAGACAAGGACAAAGCCGGAACGGAAGGGGCGGAGGTGATCTGGACCTTTGAGCCAGACGTTGTGTATTCAGCGCTCGAGTATTTAATGGCACGAGTCACAGCGGAGTTCCCGGAACGAGCAAACGAATTCTCAAACGCGGTGCGCAGGTCCATGCCCAAAGCTACTTCGCTGCAGCTTACCGTAAGCGTAACGACAAAACTCGCGCAGCTTTTGCAAGCGCAGGCCGAGCGTGAAATCGCAGTTAACCGGATTGCTACCGCGATCAGAAACTCGTTAAAGCTCGACAGCATTTTGCAAACGGCTGCGGATGAGGTTGGACGAGCGCTCAACGTAAGCTCTTGCGGGTTGCGAGTCGAAGGAGACTCAATCGGAAAGCGAACAACTAAGTGTTATTTTCGCCAGGATGTGGAAATCGATGGTCCCGAACGAGCGGCTTTGTTGGGTGACCTTGACACGCTTGGCGCGCGACTCGCTAAATCTCCGAAGACCTATTTCGCCGATGGCGATGAGTCAAAATCAAATCCAGTTTTTCCCCGCGCCGTCGTTCCGCTCCTTTATCATGGCCGGCTCATGGGTTTGGTATTGGTGCGCTCTGATGATACCTCGCGCTCCTGGGCCGAGAATGAACTTCTGTTGTTGCACACCGTGGCTGACCAGCTCACCGTGGCCATAAATCAGGCTCACCTCTTTGCGCAGATGCAGCAGCAAGCGTTAACTGATGGACTGACGGGCTGCTATAACCGGCGTGCGTTCGAGATGCAGCTTGAGCGTGACCTGCATCTGGCCACTCGCATGCGCCAGCCTTTATCCCTCATGATGCTGGACATGGATAACTTGAAACAGATAAACGACAAGTCAGGTCACGAGGGCGGCGACAATTCACTGCGCATGCTCGCCGAAACTTTGCGTGCCGAGTTGCGGGCGGTTGATACGGCCGCGAGATTCGGCGGCGATGAGTTTGCCATCATCCTGCCGCAAGCGAACACCGAGGGCGCGCTCGTCGTTGCCGAACGGCTGCGTGCCAGAATTGAAGAGGTAGCGATACCCGGCGTTGATTCCATGACTGCTTCGTTCGGCCTCGCAACGTTTCCGCTTCACGCATCGTCGCGAGATACGCTTGTGGTCGCGGCTGACCGCGCTCTCTACAAAGCAAAGCATACCGGACGCAATCGCGTCTGCCTGCCGCCGGAGGAACCTTCAGACTCGGACGTCAGCTCTCTCCCTGAAGAACAGGTTGAGATGGAGACAATCCGCCTCTGACGAGCTTCAAACATTCCTTCTTCACGGAACCAGCTTCGCCTGCTCCACGTCTAGTTACTAGCTCCAGCTTTGCGATGCCTTCGATGTCACTCTGAGGCCGCGCAAGCGCCGAAGTCTTAGCCAAAATCAAATGCGGCAACGCTGAAAGTCCCACGTCGGATGAGGCTCCTCATTTGGCATCCGGAAGAAAAATCGCGCATCATAGCGTTTCTTTTGTTTGCAGCGGAGGTCATTGCGGAGCCCTGCGCTCGGCGCGCCCATGGACGACTTACGAAAATTCGCCAGATACTTTTCACCTTACAAAGTATCGCTGGTTACAGGCATCCTTTGCATCCTTGCCGGAGTACTCTTCAACCTGTGGATTCCGCTCATCGTCGGACACGCAGTTGACGCGAACTGGGATCGAATTACCTGGTCGAAACTCGCCGTCTCGGCATTGAAGGTCCTCGGCGCGAGCATTGTGAGCGGCTCTTTTCTGTTTCTTCAGCGGCGCATCCTGATCGGAATGTCGCGTCACGTCGAATACGATCTGCGCCAGGACTTTTATGCCCACCTCGTCGATCAGCCTCTATCATTCTTTCAAGAACATCGCACGGGCGATCTGATGGCGCGTGCCACTAACGATCTGGCGGCCGTGCGCCAGCTAGCCGGTCCGATGATTATGTACACGCTGCAAACGGTCTTTGTCGTGATAGTCGTTCTGCCGCTGATGTTCTGGCTCAACTGGCGGCTGACGCTGCTCCTCTTCGTCACAATGCCCCTGGTCTCGCTTACCGTGAAGTTTTTCGGTCAGCAAGTCCACGTCCGTTTCGAAAAGATTCAGGACTTCTTTGCGCAGATTACTGCCCGCGCTCAGGAGAATATCACCGGCGTCCGCGTCGTTCGCGCTTACGCCCAGGAAGACGCCGAAATTGAGGCCTTCAAGAAACTCAATCGCGAATACGCCGAGCGCAATCTCAGTCTGGTGCGGATCGATGCTTTGATGCGACCGCTGATGACGTTTCTCATAGGCATGGGCTTTGTCCTGATCATCTGGGCGGGTGTTCCGCTTGCTGTACGCGGAGAGATAACGGTCGGTGAGTTTACCGTCTTCAACATGTACCTCATGCGGCTCATCTGGCCATTGATCGCTCTTGGCTATGTCGTGAACCTCTATCAGAGAGGGACCGCCAGCTTGAAGCGAATGAACGCCATCTTTGCGATCAAGCCAGCCATAGCAGACCTTGACGGCGTGAAACAACAGCCACCGATCGCCGGCGAGATTGAGTTTCGCAATCTAACGTTCACCTATCACGCTGCGGACGAACCAGTGCTGCGCGATATTAACCTGACTATACCCGCGGGCCAGACCGTGGCGTTTGTGGGACGGACCGGCAGCGGTAAATCCACGGTGGTGAATTTCATTCCTCGTCTGCTTGAAGCTCCGGACAATACCGTGTTCGTCGACGGCATTGCGGTACGCAATTACCCACTGTCACAACTGCGCGCCAGCATCGGCTACGTTCCGCAGGAGACGTTCCTGTTCAGCGACAAGCTGGCTGAGAACATCGCGTTCGGCGTAGAGAATGCCGAGCGCGCCGGGATCGAACAAGCCGCGGAAGTTGCAGGCCTAACAGAAGACATTCGCGATTTTCCCGGTGGATTCGACACTCTAGTCGGCGAGCGAGGGATAACTCTTTCGGGCGGACAAAAGCAACGAACCGCCATCGCGCGCGCCGTTCTGCGCCAGCCAAAGATCCTGATTCTCGACGATGCTTTGTCTTCCGTTGACACCTACACAGAGGAAAAGATTCTCACGCAACTACGCGCAGTGATGAGCGATCGAACCAGTTTGATCGTCTCCCACCGCATCTCGACGGTGCGTGATGCGGATCTGATCTGCGTGCTTGACGAGGGACGGATAGTCGAGCGCGGCACGCATGATGAACTGCTCGCGCTCCGCGGCGAGTATGCGGACTTGTACGAACGGCAACTCTTGGAAGAGGAGTTAGCCGCCACATAAATCGGCAATTGCCTGTGATCTGATGTCAACCGCAGTCAAACAATTCCACGAAGAGGAAGCGATCGGCAAGACCTATGATTGGCAGATCGCGCGCCGGTTGCTGCGATACTTGAAGCCTTACGTGCGTCTGTTGATTCCCGCGCTGGTGCTGACACTCGCCCTTAACCTGCTGGGAATTCTGCAGCCAAAGTTTACGCAGTACGCCATTGACTGGCACATCATCCCGCGAAAAACCAGCGGCTTGATGCTGCTGGTCTGGCTGTTTGTTGGCGTTCAGTTTCTTCGGTTCGCCTTCGCTTATTTGCAGGCGATACTCATCAACTCCGTCGGCCAGTATGTGATGTTTGATTTACGGCGCGAGCTCTACGACAAACTGCAACGCCAGGAAGTGGCCTTTTACGATCGCAACCCGGTCGGCCGCATCATGACGCGTCTGACGACGGACGTTGACGCGCTCAACGAATTATTCACCTCGGGCGTCACGGACGTGCTTGGCGATCTCGTGATGATCGTCGCGATCCTGGCGATGATGTTATGGATGGATGTACAACTTACGCTGGTTACCCTGTTGACGATCCCAATGCTCTGGGCCGCAACCACGTGGTTTCGCAAGGGCGCGAGGCGCGGCTATGACATGGTCAGAACTCGCATCGCGCGCATCAACGCCTTTTTGCAAGAGCATTTTGCCGGCGCGCAGACGGTGCAGATATTTAACGCGGAAGCGAAATCGCTGCGTCGCTTCAAGACAATCAACGAGGATTACCGAAAAGCAAATATCGACACGATCTTTTTCTATGCTGTCTTCTTCCCGCTAGTCGACTTTATCGGCGCGGTCGGCATCGCTTTGATCATCTGGTTCGGCGGCTATCGCGTGATGCAGAACACGCCCGCGCATACCGTGCTTTCGCTGGGTGCGCTCGTCGCTTTCATACAGTATTCAGGCTCGCTGTTTCAGCCGATTCGCGACATCTCAGACAAGTACAACATCCTGCAAGGGGCGGTCGTTGCGTCACATCGCATCTTCAAAACGCTCGACTTGCCCATTGCCATTACGACGCCGGAACGTCCCCTGAAAACCGGGCGCGCCCGCGGCGACATCGAATTCGAAAACGTCTGGTTTGCTTACAAAGACGAGGAGTGGGTGCTCAAAGACGTCTCGCTTAAAGTGCAACCCGGACAATCGGTGGCGCTGGTGGGCCACACCGGTTCCGGCAAGACAACGATTACGAATCTGCTGATGCGTTTCTACGATGTGCAGCGCGGCCGTATTCTTTTGGATGGCGCGGACATTCGCGATTGGGAGCTAAAGTCGCTGCGCGAGAATTTCGCCGTGGTGCTGCAGGATGTTTTTCTCTTCAGCGGCACCATCGAGGGCAACATCCGCCTCGGTCGCGAAGACATCAGTGAAGATCGCGTCAAATGGGCCGCTAGCGAGGTTCATGCCGACCGCTTCATCCAACGTCTCCGCGACGGTTACAAAGGCGAAGTTAAGGAGCGCGGCGCTGGTTTATCTGTGGGACAGAAACAACTGATCTCTTTTGCGCGCGCCCTCGCGTTCGATCCGGCGTTACTGATTCTTGACGAAGCTACCAGTTCGATCGACACCGAAACCGAGCAACTGATTCAACAGGCAATCGCCCGCGTCATGCGCGACCGCACCTCGATTGTCGTAGCTCACCGGCTCTCAACGATCCAGCGCGCCGATCAGATTATCGTGCTTCATCACGGCGAGATACGCGAACAAGGAACCCATCAGGAACTGCTGGCGCAGCGGGGTCTTTACTGGAAGCTCTACAAGTTGCAGTACGCCGACACGTCACGACCAATCCGTATCGAAGAAGATGCAGAAAAACGCCCGATGGCTCCAGTTCCCAGCAGCCTGCGCTTCAGTGAGTAGGTTGTAGAATGAATCATGCCAACGGTCTTACGGATCGGGCGCTATTGTTTCTTCTTTTTCAGCAACGAGAAAGGAGAACCGCCACACCACACATTCACGCTAAGGCGGCGGAAGATGAAGCAAAGTTCTGGCTAGGGCCTATCCAGCCCGCTGCGAATTACGGATTTAGACCTAAAGAGCTAAATGGAATTGAGCGACTCGTGACGGAGCACCAGGAACTGTTATTGGAGGCATGGAATGAGCACTTTGGTCGACAGCAAAACTAAACCCGGTCGGGCGTTTGTGCCTACGACAGCTCTGGCTAGATCAGTAGAGTTTGATACCGAGATGATGCACGTGTTTCTCACTGACGGTCGGATCATCAGTGTTCCTATTAGCTGGTTTCCAGCGCTGAAGAACGCGACGCCTGAACAGCGATCAAAATATGAAATTGGCGGCGGTGGAATAGGACTGCACTGGCCTGAGCTAGACGAAGATCTTTCAATCGCCGGACTCATGGCAGGTGTCGATTGGCAAGCAACGTGAACCTGTTAAGGTTTCGGTGGCGTTGCGGTCGGTGCTGGCGCGGGTGGCTTGTTGAAGGTTGATTCATCCACGGGCGCGTTGATCTTGATCTCGGTGTATTTGCGTGTCGCTGTTGACCCTTGATCGACCGTCAAGGTGCGAATCGTGAACGGGATCTTCACGCCGTCCACGTCGCGATAATCTTCATAGTTGGTTTCTTGCGGGATCACTCCAATCGGCGTTTGAGTGGCGTTAGTCCGGCGCAACAACAGACCGGTCTCAGCGTCGAAGTAGAGACGCTCACGTTTTCTATCCGCCGTAGTTGCGAGGATCACATAAACGTCGCGACCGTCGAGCTTGTCCTTGCGCACATTCATTCTTGCAAACTGTTCTTTGAGCTTTACGTCGCTGAACATGCCAACCGAGGCCTTCATCTGCGCCAATTGTTCGCCCGCCATGTCCATCACACCACGAGGATTCTTTTCCCAACCGGCGCTGCCGTTAAAGCCTCGTTCCATTGTGCCCTGAGGCGTGGTGAAGATGACGTGAAACTTATCAGGCGCGGCCTGGTCGATCTCGATGTTTGCCGTTAGGCCATTGGCAGCAGTGTAAGTTCCCTTCATCACACGCGTCTTCAACTTATCGATGGCGGCCTGGCCACCGAGCGCCGCCATATACTTGTTCAAAATGTCGTCCGCGGTGGGCCCCGCCGCGGCTGGTGCGCCAGGTCCCGCCGGAGCGCCGGGCGCAGCGGGACCGCCCGGGCCACCCTGAGCGCCTCGCGGAGTTGGTTGAGGCAAGGGCAGCGTTGGTACACCTACCGGACTCGTGCGGCCCCGATGACAACTGAAACAACTAACATCCGTGTTGCCCTTGAAGGTCGACTTGTTGATGACAAAGACCATCGCAATCATCTCGCGCGCCCTCGTCTTTTCCGGCTTCTCATCTGACGGGTAGTCCCACTGACCCGCATTGTTCACATGACAATAATTGCACCTGACGCCGAGCGAAGCGGCGAAGAAATTCATCATCGGAATCAGTTGCGCCTGAGGAATGCCGGTGAGGACCTTGATGTTCTTTTGGACCTGATCGATTGTCTTCTCGCCTTGCGCGGGTTGCTGGAACGCATGACGCGTGGTAGGCATCAGCTTCGGTTGCTTTGCTCCCGGGTTCTTCGAGACTACACCGAGTGTTGGGCTCTTGCGCGCGATCGTTTTGGCGTTAGCGGTTGTCTTCGTTACCACCCAGCCCGCCATCACTAACAGCAGCGAGAGCACAAGACCAGCGTCTAAGATGAAGCGGCGAGAGATTGGTTTAGTCATGCGAATGATGCCCTTTCAGTATTCTCGAAAAGTTTTGGACACGCGTTGAGAGACAAAACATTAACACGGAGACGGCGACCCACAAAGTACCCGACGGTGCGCAAAAGCTTCCAGGTGGTCCTCTCATTCACAAGCTTTAGAGCCTGTGTCGATTAAAGAAAGGCGATGATTTGATCGCAATCGACGGGCGCCTCAATACAGAACCGGGAGCGGTAGCGACCGGATGCTGCAATCAACCAACGCTATCACGTGTCTCTTACGTCAGTTGAGTCTAGGATCCGGTCGCTACCGCTCCCGGTTCTGTATTGAGTGACCATTAAGTTCGTCTCCCGCTCTGTTTCAGGCGATTGAGTTTTCGCACCGTCTCCTCCCACGCGCGGACTAAACTCGCCGAACGTTCTTAACCGCGAGCGCAGGAAACCGCTGAAGCGGATACGGAAAAGTGATCATGCTTCTCCAGACATCCAGCTAAAGCAGGATGTGAATGAGAAGCAGGACCATCACGAATTTCTTAACGGAAGCGGAAGAACCTGTTGGCGTCTGTCGCCCTTAAGCTGCCGATTTCGTTACGACGCTCGCGCGCGATTTCATGGGCGCGAGACCTTCGAAAGTGCGATAGATCTGCAAATAGACTTGTGTCTCGCGCGGAATCAGCGAGCGCCAGCCAGCGCCGCCCCTACGGATGTAAAGCGGCAACTTCGCGGCGTTTGAATTGTACCCGGCGGCAATCACTTCAGCCGGTGTCGCGATCTTTGTCTCCAGTGCGCTGCGTACGTCTTCGTTGGCCGCAAGATCATTCCAGGTATCCAGCATGTACAGCAGCATCGCCTGCAACGCGTTCGCGTGGTTGCGCATGCCCGCCACAAAGTCGGGCATTAACCCCACGCCCGGATGACGTTGTCGCTCGAGGTTGTAGGCCCAGGGAATCATCTGCACCATACCGCCGGCACCCGCAAAACTCACGGAGTAGCGATACGTGTCCAACTGGTTAAGCGCGTAGAGCGAATAGATTTCGTCGAAGAGCGCGACGCGATTCTCGAGACGAAAGCGATCGTGATCGATATGCTCGACGATGCACAAACGTTCAGCAACGTCAACCAGATTCGGATTGATAAACACGCCCTTCTCGCGTAAACGCTGCGCGGCAAGATCGATCATCGAACGAACATACGAACGGCCCGCCTTCACGAGGTCCGCCGACAGCAGCGCCGGGTGAGCCGACGTGTAATAGGCCATCTCGCGAAAGACGCCCTGCCTTTCAATCGGAAACTCAACCGTCAGTGGCACCAACGAACGCCCCTGGTTGTCGACAACCGTAACGGCAGTGTTGACTCCATTGGCGCGCAAAATTCGGAGAGTCACCGGCGTCCCGCGCGAGGTCGTCATTTGAGCTTCTGAACCTTTTGTCAAAAAGATCTGTTTCGAAACTGTCAGCAGATGAATGCGAGCGGCGCCTCGTTCCAGAACAGCAAGCGTCACAGCGTCCAGGGCAGGCGAGGTGATTGCGGTTTGCCTGGGGCGCGTCTTCAGAAGACGCTCGGCTTCGGCAATGCGCGCGCGAATGGTTGACGGCGCGATTTGTTGCGCCGAGGCCGAGTTCGCATCTACGGGCTCGATGGCGGACTCTGTCGAAGTGTTTGTTCGAGGAGCCACCACAACGTTCTCAACTGAGCCTGGCTTAGTTGGGACGGCTGAGGTGTTTGGCTGCGGAGCCTGGGGCGTGGCTACACGCGGTGAAACTTCGGACCGAGCAGTACGAGGTCGTGTTTCCTGCCCCGAGGAACCGCTTTGAGATTGTGCCTGAGTGATATTCAGCGCGCAAAAGAGCACCGACAGCGCGATCAAGGGGGAATTAATTCTCATCTTAAAATCTTTTCCGGGGAGCGCTCGCCCGACGTGGCGGCTAACCTAAGATTCGCCTATCGTCGTTTGAGTTGTCAACAGTTATTTCAAACAGCCCTTGGCGCCAGTGCGAAAAACCGGATTGACTTTTGACGTTGAGTAGCTTAAAAGACCCCACAATTTGTCATTCGCAATTAATCAGCGCGTCCCTGGCGACTGCCAAAGACGCGTTCTTTCTCGCTCGGAGGGGCTAATATGAGACGGCGTTGGGTAAAGATTTTTGGGATCACAATCATTGCACTCTTGGTTCTTATCTCGCTTGCGGTTACGTTCACGATTGGCTGGCGGCCAATTATCGGGCCGAAAGCGCGACGTGTCACGGATCGTCACTTTGAATCAACTCCGGCGCGCCTTGAGCGCGGCAAGTATCTAGTCGATTCGGTCATGGGCTGCCTCGGTTGCCATTCCGAAGCCGACCTCAGCAAGCCAGGCGCGCCGCCATTAGAAGCGAAACGCGGCGCCGGTGCACGTTGGGCCGATGCTAATCTGCCCTGGGTTGTAGCGCCAAACATCACTCCTGATAAAGAGACCGGCGCGGGCAACTGGACCGACGACACCCTTGCGCGCGCGATCCGCGAAGGCATCGGTCACGACGGGCGCGCGCTGTTTCCGATAATGCCTTACCCAAATTTCCGAAGTATGTCTGACGAGGATCTGGCATCGGTGATCGTTTACATTCGCTCAATACCACTGGTGCGCAACGAACTCCCGCAGAGCAAAGTTCCGTTTCCGATTAGCTTCTTCATCAAGAACGTTCCTGAGCCAGTGACCGCGCCAGTACCAGCGCCGGATCAGTCGACACCGGTTGCGCGCGGCGCGTATCTGGTGAAGATGGGAAGTTGCGCCGACTGTCACACGCCGCAGGAGCGAGGCCAGCCAATCGCGGGACTGGACTTCGCCGGTGGATTCGTTTTCAACGGACCAACCGGCGTAGTGGCCAGCGCCAACATTACACCTGATCCTTCAGGCATCCCGTACTACGATGAGAACCTTTTCCTTCACGCAATACGCGAAGGCAAGGTTGGCGCGCGCCAATTGAATGCGGCAATGCCGTGGTGGTATTACGGCAAGATGACGGACGATGATCTAAAATCGGTGTTTGCTTATCTGCGGACACTAAAACCCGTCAAGCATCGAGTGGACAACACCGTGCCGCCGACGTATTGCAAACTCTGCCGCATGCAGCACGGGCTGGGCGACAAAAACTAAGCTAGGTCCAGACCCAACCCGAGGCGATGTTTCGGACTGTGGTGACTGATGAGCACGCGCCGCCAAAACGAGAAGAAGTTTGGCAACTGGATTCCGCTACCAGATGGTGGCCGACGCTACTGGTTCGACGTTCCCGGCCGCCACGGCTGGCGCGCTCGCTATGTCAAGGAAGTCGATCCGGCTGAGACGACTGTGCGGTTTCTGCAGGAGATTTACGACGACCAGGATAAACTGGTTGAGATTCACGAAAAATATCCGTTGGATAAGGGCCATCGGAAGTTGTAAGATTGCAGCCATGATTACCAGACAAACAGTAGCAGATAAGATTGCTGCCTATCTTCACCACGAAATCTCTCTCGCTCAACTAGTCGACTGGGCCGAAGAAGCGATGATGGAGGGTGAGTTTGATGAGCGCGACATGGAGGTTTTGAGAACAGTGGTGTCGCGGCTGGGTGTTGCCGACGTGCGTGCTTTCGGACTCGAGTGGAACGACTGCGAAGAATTGCTTAAACGGCTTGGCTACTCCGCTAACGTTGAAATCGTAACGGCGTAGCTCACAAGGTTAGTGACCGCTGTTCTCTTGCTGAGCCTCAATCAACCGCGAAGCTGATATTCACCACGGCGGTGATGTCTTTCTCCAGAGCCGAGGTGTCGTTCATGCCCTCGCCCGAGACCTCGTTTGAATCCGCCGGGGTGATTTGCAGCACGCCCATCCTGGCTGAGCGCACGCTGCCGATGCTGCTGCCGGTGCTCTCCGCGATTTTCTTTGCGCGGAGTTGCGCGTCCTTCGCGGCATCGGCAAGCATCTCGATCTTCAGATCGCCGAGCTTTGTGTAGGTATATGCGGGCGGCATCGACTCAAGCAGAATGCCCTGATTGATCAACTCCGTCGCCTCGCGCGCGATCTTGGCGATCTTGTCGACATCGTTTGAGCGCACCTCTAACTCCTGTTTCAACGAATAGCCGGTGATCTGTCCGCTGTCTTCGCCATCGTTGCTCTTTGCGTGCAGAGTTTGAGAGGAGATCGAAGAGATCGTGATCTGGTTTTCAGCGATACCTTTGCTGATCATGTAGGCTTTCACGCGTGGCACGCTTTCGGCGAGCGCGCGATACGCATCGGACAGCACCGCCGATTGATACGAGACGCCTGCCTTCCAGATAACCAGATCCGATCGGATGCGTTTGCGCGCCGAGCCGGTAACAGTGATTGTCTGATCGCGGTTCTTCGAGCGCATGAACCCCCACGAAAAAATCGCCGACCCCAACACCAAACCAATGGCTAGGGCCAGCGCCGCGGCAAATACTCCGGATCTTTCAGTGCTCATTTATGACTGCTCCTTTTTCAAGTGAATGGATGGCACAATACACCCAACTTTCAGCTAACTCAACCTCTTCAGACCCGTGCGTTTCGATATCCTTGCAACGCCCAGCGGGATCGTGCATGATATTGACCAGTTACTCCTTCTCTCGCGCATCAACGGTGATGCGCCCCCGTGCCAACAATGGCGGCGGCGTTTGAGATAGTCCGAGAGTAGGCTGATTTCAACTTAGAAGCCGCTCGCCAAGAGCACCAGATCGCAAGCCTTCGCTGCTGCCGTTACATCGAAGCGACTTCCTTCGAAAGCTTCTTTAGCGCTCCAGAGGGAGCAAAGGAACATCAATCAATGTCTATGAAACTGTACGTGGGCAATCTCGCGTTTCAAACCTCGAGCGAGGATCTGCGAGAACTTTTTGCCCAGGCCGGCACGGTCGAATCGGCAACGGTCGTCGAGGATCGCGAAACGGGCCGCTCTCGCGGATTCGGGTTCGTCGAAATGGCCACCAGCGACGAAGCCAACGCAGCGATCGCGCAATTCAACGGGACCGAGCTAAACGGCCGCGCACTAAAGGTGAACGAAGCCAGACCGCGCGAGGACCGCGGTAACCGTGGCGGCGGCGGACGCGGCGGCTACGGCGGCGGTCGCGGCGGTGGCGGTGGACGCGGTGGTTACGGCGGCGGTGGTGGTGGTGGTGGAGACCGCCAGCCTCGCTGGTAGGGACCGGAGCAAGTTAACGATCACGGCAGCGCCTTTGGAGCATCGAGTAGATGTTCCAAGGGCGCTGCTTTTTGATGACGCGACTTCTCATTCACACTGGGCCTGAGCCTTGGCGAAGACGCGACCTGGCTTGTATAATTCCTCGCTCGGTATTCCACTTAACAAGCCTGCGTTGCGTCTCCTCGGAAAAAGCTTGAAGGGAGTGTGCTATGCCTGTGTCCAAGAGTCTCAGATATTCCGCGTTCGGCGTGTCGCTACTGGCGGTTGCCGTTGTTGCAATTCAAGTTCTGCCGCGCGCCCAAAATTCAACTGCGAGCGCTACTCAAAGAATGATTAAACCGATTACGTACCCATCTGCCAGAAAGAGCGATCAGACGGACGACTATCACGGCGTTAAGGTCGCCGATCCCTATCGCTGGCTCGAAGACCTTGACTCCGAAGAGACGCGCAACTGGGTCGAGGCAGAGAACAAACTCACCTTCGGTTACCTTAACGAAATTCCTGGCCGCGAGAAGATCAAACAGCGGCTGACGAAGCTTTGGAACTACGAGCGTTACGGCGTGCCCTTCAAAGAGGGCAACAACTATTTCTACTCGCACAACAGCGGCCTGCAAAACCAGAGCGTTTATTTTACGGTCACCTCTCTGAGCGGCGAGCCGAGGATGCTGATCGATCCGAACACACTTTCAACCGACGGTACGGTCGCGCTTTCCGGTCTCTCCGTCAGTCACGACGGAAAGTTGCTGGCCTACAGTCTTTCGGCTTCCGGTTCCGATTGGCAAGAATGGAAAGTGCGCGACGTGGAAAGCGGCAAAGACCTCAATGACGATCTCAAGTGGGTGAAATTCTCAGGCGCGTCGTGGACGCCTGACGGCAAAGGATTTTTCTACAGCCGTTATGATGAGCCCAAAGAGAACTCACTGAAAAGCACGAACTATTTTCAGAAGCTCTACTACCATCGTTTGGGCGCGCCGCAATCCGACGATTCGCTCGTCTATGAACGATCGGATCAGAAAGAGTGGCTTTTTGGCGGCAGCGTCACCGACGACGGGCGCTACCTGATCATCGGCATCAACCAGGGCACGGACGTCAAGAACCGTCTCTATTACAAAGACCTGCAAACGAAGGACTCGGCCGTAGTGAAGCTGCTAGACGATTTTGATGCTGCGTACAACTTCATCGACAACGATGGGCCCGTGTTCTGGTTTCAAACCGATCTGGAGGCGCCGCGCGGAAAGATCATCGCGATCGATACGCGAGCGCCTGAGCGAAAAAACTGGAAGACACTTGTGCCTGAATCCGCCGAGACATTACAAAGTGTCAGCTTCGTCAACCACATGTTCGTGGCCGACTATCTTAAGGACGCGCATTCGCAAGTGAAGGTTTTTGATAAAAGCGGCAAGCTT
Source organism: Pyrinomonadaceae bacterium (assembly GCA_041499185.1). Taxonomy (GTDB): domain Bacteria; phylum Acidobacteriota; class Blastocatellia; order Pyrinomonadales; family Pyrinomonadaceae; genus JAOAPY01. Next base: position 113,146 of record JBGQJU010000002.1, read on the forward strand.
GTGCGCGAGATTAAATTTCCGGGAATCGGTTCGGCGTCCGGCTTTGGCGGCAAAGCGAAAGACAAAGAGACCTTCTACGCCTTCACCAGCTTCACCATGCCGACAACCATCTATCGCTACGACATGGTGACCGGACAGAGCACAATCTTTCGCCAACCCAAAGTCGATTTCCGTTCCGAGGATTACGAAACCAAACAGTTTTTCTACAACAGCAAAGACGGCACGCGCGTGCCGATGTTCATCACGCACAAGAAGGGGTTGAAGCTCGACGGGAATAATCCGACGTACCTTTACGGCTACGGCGGTTTTGACATTTCGCTGACGCCGGCATTTTCACCGGGCATTCTCGTCTGGATGGAGATGGGCGGCGTTTTCGCGCAACCGAATTTGCGCGGCGGCGGCGAGTATGGCGAAGAGTGGCACAAGGGCGGAATGAAAGCGAAGAAGCAAAATGTCTTTGACGATTTTATCGCAGCCGCTGAGTGGCTGATTGCGAACAAGTACACGTCAACTCCGAAGCTGGCGATTGGCGGCGGCAGCAACGGCGGGTTGCTCGTCGGCGCCGCGCTAACGCAACGCCCCGATCTTTTTGGCGCGGCGGTGCCTCAGGTCGGAGTGATGGACATGCTGCGCTTTCAGAAGTTCACAATCGGCTGGGCCTGGGTTTCGGATTACGGGTCATCAGACAATGCGGAAGATTTCAAAGCGCTTTACGCTTACTCGCCGCTACACAACATCAAGGCTGGTACAAACTATCCGCCGACCTTGATCACTACCGCGGATCACGACGACCGCGTGTGGCCCGGCCACAGTTTCAAGTTCGCGGCAACGATGCAAGCAGCCCAGGCTGGTGCGGCACCGATACTGATCCGCATCGAGACGAAAGCCGGCCACGGCGCCGGCAAACCAACTTCAAAAGTGATCGAAGAGATCGCTGACCGCTGGAGCTTTCTCGTGCGCGTGCTGGAGATGAATGCTGGTTGAAGCGAGGCGGAAGCCTGACTGTGAAGGAGGGCTCAGACGGAAAGCTGTGAGCCCTCCCTGACGGTCGGGCTTTCGCCCCGGTTTTCTCACTGCGACCACGGTGCAGGCTTGCGCACCCAGCAGTGCTTTCTTAATTCATCAAGCAGTTCCGCAGGCAATGGGCCAGCGTCGCTCGCGGCGATGTTTGATTGCACATGGGTCCCCTTGCGCATGCCGGGAATTACAGTGCTCACGTCCGGGTTGCTCAAGATGAAACGCAGCGCCAACTCAGGCATCGTCAGCGGTGGCTTGTCTCGGTGTGATTCGTTCCAATCTTTGAGCAACGCTTTAAGCGCGTCAGCATGCTCAACGCTCGGGATCAGATTCTCAGGAACAAAGTAGGTGTTGCGCCAGTCGCCTTCCGGCCATTTGCTCTCTTTCGTTAACGTTCCCGTCAATGTGCCTTCATCAAAAGGCACGCGCGCAATCACTGCGACGTTCATCTCACGGCACGCGGGAAACAACTCGTCTTCCGGATTCTGATCGAAGATGTTGTAGATCACCTGCACCGAATCGATCAGGCCGCTGCGCACTGCGCGCACGCCGTTCCAGGGCTCCCAGCGATTGATGCTGATGCCAACCGCGTGTACCAGGTTTTGGCGGCGCAGCTCTTCCAGCTTCTTCACCCAGCGATCGTCATCGATCCAGGCGTCTTCCCAGGTGTGAAACTGAATCAGATCGAAACTCTCAAGCCCGGCATTTTGCAAACTCTTATGGACATACTCTTCGAAATGGTCCGGCGGGTAGCAATCGTCAAGCGTGAACTCGGAGCGCGCCGGCCACTGCTGATTTTTTGGCGGAATCTTGGTCGCTGTGTATAGCCGCTTGCCTTTGTTCGCGCGCACTATGTGGCCCAGTAGATTCTCGCTGCGGCCTTGTCCGTAGGCATAAGCCGTGTCGAAAAAGTTGCAGCCTGGATCAACCGCGGCTTGCAAAGACGAGAGCGACTCTGCGTCGTCTGAGTTGGACCAGTTACCCATGCCCCACATGCCGTAACCAATCTCACTCACCATCCAACCTGTTCGGCCAAACTGACGATAGTTCATGACACTTCCTCTAAGTTCGAATCTTCGAGTGGAACTGTAACCCTCCCCAAAAACCGGGCCATTGAAAACTAGAGGTTTCCGGGCGAGTATGACGCTTGGAGGCCCCAATGCGGAAGAGCAAATTCAGTGAGAATCAAATCATCACGATCTTGAAAGCAGTGGAAGCGGGACGAG
>JBGQJU010000003.1:0-104209 GCA_041499185.1 Pyrinomonadaceae bacterium
CTTGAACGTCAGGCTTTGATCGCGGCCCAGCAGCAGCGCGCGGTCCTTGTAGGTCCAAATGCGTACGCTCGTTGGCGAGAGGATTTCGAACAGTCTGATATCGGTGTACGTCCAAGTGCGGCTTTCTTTCTCCCGCTTCGTTGCGCGATACTCAACTCCTTTATCGGATATGATCAGTTCGCCATCGCGATGACCGATGAGGCGATCCTGCTGGACCTTGTAGCTGAACTCTTGCGCGTTAACCTCTAGCGCAAGCAAAAGGACAAAGCATGCGCTAACGATCGCGGTACCAATGAAGTACTTAAGTCTCATCTCGTTTTTCCTTCTATAGCCGTCAATCATTGTTCCGTTCTTCCAATGGTTCTCACCCTGTCGCGGTCTGAGAGGAAGGTGTTGCCTTCTGATCACCGTCCCGCTTCAACAGCGACCAGAAGAACTCAGTGGAATACTTATCTATTTCAGAGCCACTCTCTTTGAGTCGCTGGAGCGCGTCGTTAGAGCAGTTCGCTTCAAACTCCGCAGCATGACTTGTGATTTTCTCGACTGTTCCGTCAAGCCGCTCCGTGAAATCCTCAATCAGAGATAGCTCACGCTTTAACTCTTCCGTCTGCTCTTCAGGCTTCAGGTCGTTTGTGTGACGCTGCAAGGATTCGCGGAGCGATTTGATGTCCAGATGTAGAGTTTCAAGGTGCGCCAGGCAGCCCTTTCGGCGCACTGCTTCCGCTGGTGGATTCGCCGGAGCTTTAGTACAGCTACATCGATCTTCCAGATGCGCAATCGCATCTTCGCAACGGCATAGTGGCGCAATGCGTTGCAGATCGTTTTTGAGAAACTCGGCGTCAAAGAAGACGTTCCGCAACCGATCAAACAAGCTTGGGTGCTCGTCCTTTTTTCTCTTCGGTTGATTGACGAACAGCACTTCTAACTTATCCAGTAGTTTCATTACTCTCCTCTTTCTCAGCTCGCGAGAAGCCTGTTCCCAACAGGCCCGCCTCTCAAACTGTCTCTCTGTCAACCATCCTCATGATTCATCCTCGTGCCAGATCCCTTCACAGACGCCTAGTTGAGCAAGCTTCCCGCGCATCTCCTTCAGGCATCGGTCCTCGCAGTCGTCCACCGCGCGATTGAAGTCATGCCGGTGCATAATATGGATTGGTAGCACCACCTCATTTCTCGATTTCCGTTTTCTCGGAGCGATATGCAGCGCGTGATCGAAGGCTCCGATTTCATAGCGCGATGGTCGCTCCTCCTGCGGCAGGATCCATTCCGCTATCTGTCGCAGCTCACCATAGGTGCTAAAGCAGTGCACGCATCCGGGAACCGGATGGTTCGGCCCATCTTTGCTGGTGTGCGTGTTTGCGCCGCAGAGCTGCAGCTCAAAACCGATCTGAATCTGGCGCTCTTCCGCTATGGACCACTCCGGCCACACTTCGTAACAGACCTGATGTCTGCGACCGATCTCAAGCAAACGCTCGGCAAACTGTCTCGTCTCTCCATTCTGCGGTGCATAAGCAGCCTCGAGACTTGGTGCTTTCGCCGTTGAACTGTTATCAGTGAACATTTCGCTTTGCCTCCTCACTACGTACTCTTGGCGTTGCTCAAGCTGGAACCTCCGGTGCCGGCGCGGGAATTCCAACCGCCGGCTGTTTCTTCACTTCAAAGTGCCATTTCCAGATCGCATAGATAGCCGGGTACACGGCGAGTTCTAAAATGAATGATGTAAAGATGCCGCCGACCATCGGCGCCGCGATGCGTTTCATCACGTCGGCGCCGCTGCCCGTGGACCACATGATGGGTACCAGTCCCATAAACATCACCGCGACGGTCATCACTTTGGGTCTCAATCGCTTGACCGCGCCGTGCAGAATTGCTTCTTTGAGGTCGTCCCAGTTCCTCATCAAGCCCTGCGCCTGTCGCTCATGAAAAGACAGGTCCAGGTACAACAACATGAACATGCCCGTCTCCGCGTCCACGCCCAGCAGAGCGATCAGACCGACCCACACCGCGATGCTCATGTTGTAGCCGAGAAAATAGAGAAACCAGATCGCGCCCACAGCCGAGAACGGCACGGCCAGCAGGATGATCACGGTCTTCGCAATCGATCGCGTGTTGAAATACAGCAGCAGGAAGATCACAAACAGCGTAATCGGCACCACCATCATCAGGCGCTGCTTTACGCGCTCCATGTTTTCAAACTGGCCGCTCCAGATAAGTTGGTAGCCGGTGGGTAGCTGTACCTTGTCGCGCAGAAGCTTCTTGGCTTCGGCAACATAACCGCCGATGTCGCGCTTTGACGTATCTATGTCCACATAGACGTAACCGGACAGACGGCCGTTCTCGTCGCGGATCATCGCGGGACCGCTCAACATTTTGATGTCGGCAATCTGCCCCAGCGGTACCTGCGTACCGTTCGGGGCCATCACAAACGTGCGAGTCAGCTTGTCGAGATCGCTGCGGTAGTCACGCAGGTAACGGACGTTGACTGGATAGCGCTCGCGGCCTTCGATCGTGGTCGTGACGTTCTCACCGCCTATGGCGGACATCACGACGTCGTTGGCCTGGTCAACAGTCAGTCCGTAGCGTGCGAGCTGGTCGCGCTTGAGCACGAAGTCCAGAAAGTATCCACCTGCCGTGCGCTCCGCGAACACGCTCTTGGTGCCGGGAACATCTTTGAGTGTCATCTCGATGTGCTCGCCGAGCTTCTGCACTTCATCAAGGTTCGCGCCCATAATCTTGATGCCTATCGGCGTCCGTATGCCGGTCGTGAGCATATCCACGCGAGCCTTGATGGGCATGGTCCAAGCGTTCGAGACCCCCGGTATTTGCATCGCCTCGTTTAAGCCACCCGCTCCGTAGATCAGTTCGTCCATGCTCTTGTGATCGGGCCAGGCGCGACGGAGCATGCCCTGCAGCCACGAAGGAGCCCACGACGAATACCACGTCGCAGTTTTGGGCCACTCAGATTCTGGTTTGAGCACAACGACTGTCTCCATCATTGAGAAGGGAGCCGGATCAGTGGCTGTCTCTGCGCGCCCTGCCTTTCCAAAAACGCGCTCGACTTCCGGGAAGCTCTTCAGTTTCTTGTCCATCACCTGGAGCAACGCTTCGGTCTGCGTGACCGAAATGCCGGGCATCGTTACGGGCATGTAGAGACTTACGCCTTCGTTGAGTGGAGGCATGAACTCTGAGCCGAGCCGATTGAAGATGGGGATGGTTAGGGCCACCGCGAGTATCGCAACCGCCACAACTCCCCACGTGTGCCGCAGCACGAAACTGCATATCGGGTGATAGATCTTCATCAGCGGCCTGCTGATCGGGTGTTTCTCTTCGCTGTGGATCCTGCCAATCAGGAAGCCGTTGACGAGTCGTGACAGGAACCGCGGCCTGACCTTGTACGGATCTCTGCGCATTAGCAGCATCAGCATCGCCGGAGCGAGCGTGATCGCGAGGAACGCTGAGATGGCCATCGAAAAGTTCTTCGTGTAGGCGAGAGGCTTGAACAATCGGCCTTCCTGTCCTTCCAGAGTGAAAACTGGAATGAATGAGACGGCGATAACGAGCAGCGCAAAGAAACTAGGCGCACCTACCTCCTTGATCGCGCCAATCACCACTTCCTTGTAATTGACGGGGCGACCTTCCGCTTCCCAGTGTTCCAGCTTCTTGTGTGTCTGTTCGACGACGACGATCGCCGCGTCGACCATCGCCCCAATGGCCACCGCAATGCCGCCGAGGCTCATAATGTTCGCCGTCAATCCCATCCAGTACATGGGGATAAACGCGATAATCACTGCGACCGGAATAGTCGTGATAGGAACTACCGCCGAAGGAAAATGCCAGAGGAAGATCAGAATGACGAGACTGACTATGATCAGTTCTTCGGTTAGCGTGCCTTTGAGTGTTTCAATAGCGCGCTCAATCAGTTCTGCTCGGTCGTAGGTGGTCACGACTTCGACACCCGGCGGCAGCGAAGCTTTCATCTCTTCGATCTTTTCGCGCACGCGCTGAATAACTTTCAGCGCGTTTTCGCCGTAGCGCATGATCACGATCCCGCCAACCACTTCGCCTTGCCCATTCAGGTCAGCGATGCCGCGACGAATGTCCGGACCGAGGGTGACCGTGCCGAGGTTCTTGATCAGAATCGGCGTGCCCCCCTGCTTGTTCGTGCCGACGACGATGTTTTCGACGTCAGATAGATTCTTGATATACCCACGACCACGCACCATGTACTCGCGCCCGGTGAATTCAACCAGACGCCCACCTACATCACTATTCCCCTGTCGCACTGCCTCGGTTACTTTGTCTATCGGAATGTCATAGGCAAGGAGCGCGTTGGGATCGACGTTGACCTGATATTGCCGGACGAAACCGCCCAGCGGCGCGACTTCAGCGACACCGGGAACCGCCTGCAAAGCGTAGCGCAGGTTCCAGTCCTGGAAACTTCGCAATTGGGCCAGGTTGTTCTTGCCGCTCTTATCAACCAGTGCGTATTCATAGATCCACCCTACGGCGGTTTCGTCGCGGGCGAGTTCCACGTTCACTCCCTGCGGCAGCTTCGGCAAAATGTTGCTCAGGTATTCCAAAGTGCGCGAGCGCGCCCAGTAAATGTCCGTGCCGTCCTCGAAAACGATGTACACGTAGGAATAACCGAAGTCGGAAAAGCCCCGGATGTCTTTGACCTTGGGAACGCCCAGCAACGAAGAGATGATCGGGTAGGTAACCTGATCCTCCATGATGTCCGGGCTGCGATCCCAGCGCGAGTAAATGATTACCTGTGTGTCTGACAGATCAGGAATCGCATCCAGGGATATGTTCTTGAGCGACCACACTCCGATAAGCGTCAACATCCCAATCAGCAGGAAGACAATGAGTCTGTTTTTTGCGCAGGCTTCTATGATCCGGTTAATCATCGACAGATCCTCATTCGATCACTTGTCGTCCGCGTACTTGGGAACCAGGTCCATGCCGTCAGGCGCTTTTCCGGGCTTGTTGGACCTGTAGCTTGGGTTCATCGCGTCGTACCAATATAGAATCTTCCGCTGCGAAGGTTGAGTCTGAGATTGATTTTGCGGGGTCGGGCTCTTCTCACCCGCGTTGGCACCGCCCGTGTCCATGCCGGGCATACCCATTCCTCCTGCCGCTGATTTCAGCTTGCTCTCAGAGTCAACCAGGAAGTTGCCCGAAGTAACCACGCGCTCGCCTGGCTTGAGCCCAGCGAGCACGATGAACTTGTTGTCCACCTTCGCGCCCACTTGAACTTTACGCGGCTCGAAATAACCGTCGTTGAGTGAGACGTAAACCAACTGCTCCGATCCGGAGTCCATGACCGCTTCCTGTGGCACAACGAGGCGCGTGCCGTAACTGATGCTCAGAACAACATCGGCGTACATATCCGGCTTGAGCTCGAAGTTCTTGTTCGCTAGCTCAACTCTGACCTTAAGAGTTCGCGTGGCACTATCGACTTGCGGGAAGATGTAGGTGATCTTTCCCCTGAACTCACGTCCAGGATAAGAAGAGATCGATACCGTCGCCGGCTGCCCCATCTTGATGTCCGCGGCCTCGAACTCGTAGATGTCGGCGACGACCCAAACCGTGGAGAGATCGGCGATGGCATAGAGTTCCGTCTCTGGCAGAACGCGCTGCCTCGGAAAGGCGTTGCGGGTTGTCACAAAGCCACTGGTCGGCGCATAGATGGTCATGGTCCGCGACGGTGTGCCGCGTTTTTCAAGTTCCCGAATTTGTTGTTCACTGACGTCCCACAATTCCAGCCGTCTTCGTGCTGATTGCACCAGCGATTCGGAGAAGTTAACTGCTTCAGGGAAAGGACTCTCTCCGAGCTGCCTTCTGCCCTTGATTGCGAGCAGATACTCTTCCTGCGTCTGCACCAGGTCGGGGCTGTAAATGCTGAGCAGCGGTTGGCCCTTCTGGACTAACTTGCCGGTGAAATCAACGTAAACGTTTTCGATCCAGCCTTCGATCTTGGGGTTGATGCGACTGATTTTTGTTTCATCGTAGGCGACCTTGCCAACGGCGCGCAGCGACTTGGAAATAGTTTGATACTCGACCGTGCTGTACTGGACACCGATTAACTGCTGCTTCTCGGGACTGATCTTGAAAGCAGTCTCAGGCATTTCGCTCGTTGTCGTCCTCGTTTGCGGCGGAAAATCGACGGACTTCGGCGTTGGGACAGGCTTCGGTCGGTTTCGCAGATAGAAGAAGATGGAGATACCGGCCACGGCAAGAATCAATACGGCAAGCGGAATGATCCATTTGCTCTTATTGGAAGTATGTTTCTCGGTTTTCACGTCAGACTCATGCTTCTCAGACGTGGCGACTTCTTGCGCAACCACCGGAACCTCAGCCGGCCCGTAACGAGTCTGCAGTTCTTCCGTAGTCGGCGCCGTTTCAACTGTCGGGAAGATCACTTCACCGGGTGTCTCACGTCCTTCCAGCTTGTCTAACGACGCAGTCTTTTCGTTCTTTGATTCATCTGCTGTGGTCATTTCTTAGTCCCTTCTCTCAATCAGGCATTCATCACCGAAAACCGAAGTCACGGTCTCAACGTGACGCCCACCAGCGGCTCCAGCGCCGCGACTGCCTTCTCCTCATTACTGAGTTGTTCGTAGTAACTAAGCTCGTAGTTGAGCAGCGTGACGAGATTGTCGAGCAGCGTCAAAAAATCAACTTTGCCGACTTCGTATCCCGCGATGGCCGATTCAAGCGAGAGCGATGACTGCGGAACAATCGTCGTGCTGTACAGGCTGAGAAGGCGCTTGGCAGTCGTCTCTGCGAGATACTTGTCTCGGATCTTGAACATCAACACCGTCGTCATGTTTTCCAGACTCCGCTTCTCCGCCTCGAAACTTGCGGAGGCTTCCGTAAGCGCCGGTCGTTGCTTTTGCGCGTAGAAAACAGGCAGCTTGATCCCAACGCTCACGCCATACATTTCGGGCATGGCGGGCCGGTTGACATACGTGAAGCCTACGGAGAAGTCCGGGTAGAATTCTTTCTTCGCCAGTTGAATCGCGTATTGGGCTCCCTCAATCTTGCGACGTTGGGCTTTCAAGTCTGGATAATTTGCGACGCCGGTCTCGTTGAGCTGACCCAGTGAGTATGGGAAATCGAGCGGCTTGAGTTCTTCGGGAACTCCCACCCGTGATTCCGGCTCGCGGTACAGCAGACTATTCAAACGAGCCTCAGCAATCTGCCTTCGCTGTTCCAACACAGTCTGTTGTTCGATTAGCTTTGAGAATTCGACCTGGGCCTTGAGAACGTCCTGCTGAATGCCCTTGCCAACGGAGTAACGCACTTCGGCAATCTTGGTGAACTGCTCAAGGAGTGTCTTGGTCTTGGTGACTACTCCCACGGCCTTCGTTAGGTAATAGAGATCGAAGTAGGCGTCCTTCACTTCAGCCACGACGTTCCGGCGCGTCTGCTCAAACGCCCACCATTCTGCATCGGCGTCGGAACTCGCAACCTTGCCTCGCAGGGAAAGTTTGCCGGGAAACGGCAGATCCTGACTGATTGATATCGTGCGACCGCTTGATGGATCTCCCTTTTGAACTTGGAACGGTGTGATGTTGCCCATGTAGCCCACGCTGAGCACGGGCGCATCCAATGCCTTTGCTTGCGGAATGCGCGCGCGCATCATGTCGAAGCGGCGCTGCATCGCCTTGATCTCTGGATTGTTTTCCAGCGCCTGCTCAATCAACCGTTGCAGCGCTGGAATCCCGCCAGGTGTGTCGGAAACATTCGGTTGAATTGGTTGCTGGTTGCGCTCGTCGCGTCCCGCAGTTTCAGTGCTAGTTGTGCCAGGTTGCTGGGCCAGCACAACGCTACTTCCAGCCAAGACCGCTGTGAGCAGGTAAGCGACCACTATCTGGATTGGCTTCGTTTTCACTAATTTTTCTCCTTGCTCGGCACTCTGGGAGGTCGGCTCTTTTCATCGAGCATACCAGCCTCATTGAGCCGTGACCGTGAACGAACTCTTGCCCTTTCCGGCCGAGCCTTCGTAAACGATTTGCGCTTGCCAATCACCAGCCGACTCAAGCTTCACCTTGCCGTGATACAGACCTGGAGTTCCTGTGCTGGTGAATGTGGCGGCGTTGTTCATCGCCGGCATCGTTCCCATGGCCGGCATCTGGAAGTTCAACGCGACAGCGCCGACCTCCACTGGCTTTCCCGAAGCATCTTTGAATGTGAGAAAGAACTCTGCATCACCATGTTTGAGCGCTCCCTCCCTGTTCGAAAGGGTTGCGGTCAGGTTGTTGCCAACAGCAGCACTCTTAATAGGTTTGCCGGCGTCGTTGATAACACTTGAGCTGCACGCCGCAGCCACCAGTGCAAGAACTGCGAAAACACATGCGATTGCCAACTTTTTCATAGACTTTGGTCCCTTCTGATTTAACTGAACACAAACTACCCACAAGACGAACATTAAGATTGATATCTCAATGCTCGCGCGCGCGGTTACACGTCGACGCCCGTTGTCCCGTGTAGCGCTTCAACTAAAGGGCACACGACAACGAGACACACGACGGCCTTGTGGGTGTTAGATCAGAAGGGAAAGATTGCGGATGTAACTAGCTTGGAGATTGGGTAAGCAGACCTCGGTCGAGTAGGAACACTCGTATGGCTTCGGCGCAGCCAGAGGAGACTGCGCGATCGCCGGATGAATAACAGCGATGCTGAAGGAAGGGGGACGCAGGTTAAACGTTGTTCCGCTGGAACCAGGCTCTTGCGGGATCGTGACGCAGCACAGTCCCATAGTGCTCGACTCACCGGCAGCAGCTTGACTCTGTTCCGCCTTGCAGCATGGCATTGTTTCCATGCCCGGCATCATCTCCATGCCTGGCATCTTGCAGATATGTTCATTGTGGAGCCGTGCCGTGCCAGCCACTACGCTGCCACCGATCACCAGCGCCAGAATCAGAGATGAAAACCGCTTCAGCATCGCTAACTAACTACTGTATCAACCAACGTCGGCCAAGCCAAGTATACAGCTTTCTTGGCAAAACCACACGTGGTTTCACGCGTGTCGGGGCAAGGCTCATGCCGCGCTGAAATCGCCGGTTTTCGCTGTATCTTGAGCTTCTTCACGAAGGCTTATCGCAAAAATCCCAAGCCCTGCGAATAATTCCACAGCAATTAGTTGGCGGTAGTGGAGTCATTTTCAAGGTTGAATACGGGGAGAATCGCGGATTCTTACCGTATGGTATGTTCTAAATTCGATGATGATTTAATCATTCGGAAAGCGCATGAGTCTGTGCGCTAACACACATAAAGATCCGATCGCCTCTATGACTTCATCGAGAACCGCGCGAGCACGACCACAGCACCCGCATTTGATCAACGGCCGAAGCAAAGTAAAAGTGCTTGTTGTTTTGTGTCAACACCAGAAGACCTTACATACAGAGGATCTTGCTGGTATTTACCTGTTAATCGTGCAACTGTTTCCGCCTGTCCTTGTTATATAGCCGACCTGGTTGGCGGCGGCGCTTCGATGAGTTTCTTCCTGAACTTTCCATCCACCTGAAAGGCATGCCGAGTCTCGGATTTGGATCAGCGCAAATTTGTCGAGCAGTTTGGTCCTGGGTTTTGTGAGTTGGCGGATTGAACTCTGACAGCAAGATCCAGAAAATCAGGAGCTTAGTGGCCGCGTGAATTGGCAAACGAACTAACTGTCGAGGAGCCAATCGCCCGTCTGGATTCTAGAACTAGAGTCCGTATTTTAGACAGAACTTTCTCCTCGCGGTCTAAAGAATTGAGAATGTCCAGCGGTTTCGGCCTTCGGACTATTCTATCGCAATGGCACGTTACTTGTTGCGGTTTGGGGGTCAATCTGTATTCTGAGTCTCCCCAATTTTCATTGGGCAGCACCTCCCAAGCGTCTGCACGGTAAAAACGCGCGGTTACCTTTTTGACTAGGATTCCTTTTGCAGATGCTGTGTAAACCGACGACACGAACTACCAATAAGTGCAATCGCGCGCTCGCTATTTCCTGGCTTCGCTACTATGCGAGACGAGTCGATCCCTCTTCAAACGGTAGCGGCTCGGTCTCCGATCTGAAGCACGAAAAATGAAGAAATATCGCTGGCGGGATATTTTAGTCAATTAAGCAATTTTGTCAGGCGTTTATATCAGCAGTCTTCGAATGTTTTCGAGCAATCGGTAGTGAGAATTGATTCGCCTGGAGCTGACCTAAGGCTGTCGACTCTTTAAGCTGGCTCCAATTGACCAATCGTTGATGCCGCCTCTGCTTGAGGCTTCCCTTCGGGGTACCCTGTGATTGAGCCGTCAACTTCTCCGAACGGCAACGGATCACTCTGGGAACAAGGTGTGCCTGCAGGAAAAAGTGAGATCCTTTAGCGGAGAAATGGATTGCTTTGATTCTGGACGACCCAGACGCAATTCCGGCAATGGCTCGGAGAGCTTGCCGTAATACTCGAGAAGAATCCGTTAACCAGCGCTTTGTATTGAATCTGCCTAACCGACACTATCTGCGTGAAGCGCTGTTTTCAAGCTTTTTGTGCCACTTCCAATCGCCCACGCATTAGTCGGAGCGGGCGTAGTTGTAGCGTCGCGTTCAAGGATAACAATCCACGACTGGAAGGCTTTGTCATTGGCTGCATCAATAGCAGTCCTTCCAGACTTTGATTTCTTCTTGACCTGGTTTGGTAGCTTCGATGAAAGCTGGCATCGGGGGTTCTCCCACTCAATAACTTTCGCCGTTATTATCGGTGTTGGCGTAGCCGTTTTAGTAGGCAAATCGTTTCTCCGGAATGCGGTGGTTTATGGAGGGGCTATTCTTTCACACGGTCTGTGTGATGTTTTGACAACCAAGCGCCAAGGCGGAGTGGAATTGTTTTGGCCATTTTGGGCGGAAAGAATGAGGTTCGGCGTTTTCGATTATCCTTTGACTGTTGTCCCTCACCCTCCACATGAGACTTGGACCTTTATCACCCTTTCAATAATTAGGGCCAGCTTGAAGGAATTGTTCATCTTTCTTCCAATTTTCGCACTCTTACTTGCTTATAAACGAGCCCGCGGCGCACGGCGCGATGGTAAAGTACAATTTTCCCGATCCGAGACGAAATAAGAGTTCTGTATTCTTGCGGCATCTCCACATCGCGTGTTCAGGGTTTTGGCGTGCCTTTACTTCCTCGAAGCAACGAGGTTCGCTCTGATGGTGGGCGTCCCAGACCGGCGAAGTGTTGATCCCGAAGGTAAAACCGGGAAAGAAAGAGAAGAATGCGGAATGAGGGCGAGCTTGTTCAACTCGCCTGGCCATTTTGGTTTTGGAAACCGCGAACTGAATTTTGCCCGAGGCTAAAGGGCGTCGCCATGAAAACGGATGACGTTGTTTCTGTGAACAGTATTAAACTATTTCTCCGAACTCATTACCAAGGGAGGTGTATCGGTGATCTCGAGGTTCTTTCTGCTGAGCATACTTTTGGCTGCCGTTAGCGTTATTACTCCTGCTCAGCAACAGCCGACTGCAGCCGGAGCACAAACGCCCGTCCCTAACTCATCCGATGTTCAGAGGGTGCGGGAAACCGAATCTGATGAACGCTACCGAATTGGGCCAGGGGATCTGCTCGATATACGAGTATTCAGGCGTCCCGAGTTGTCGCGGGATGGAGTGCGAGTGGATGCCAGAGGCGTGATTCGCATGCCCTTAATCAAGGATGAAATTGGAGCGGCTTGTCGAACAGAAGGCGAACTTGAGAAGGAGATCGAAACCCGCTACCGCAAATATCTGCTGGACCCTCAGGTGAGCGTCTTCGTCAAGGACTTCCAATCGCAGCCGGTTGCTGTTGTGGGGGCAGTGAAAGCTCCGGGTCGTTTCATATTGCAGCGTCGAGTCCACCTTCTCGAGTTGCTTTCCTTTGTCGGAGGAGCCAGTGACACAGCAGGACGCACTATTCAGGTGATTCACGCGGATCAGACCTTGAGTTGCGAGCCGCCTGACTCGACAAACACAGGCGGCGCCAGAGCTACAGGCGTGAACTTCTATGAGCTAAGCGCTACGCTCCAAGGCGATCCTTTAGCTAATCCTCTCGTGCAACAGGGAGACATAATTACTGTTCCTCAGGCGGATCAGGTATTAGTCGTTGGAAATGTTCTAAAACCGTCGGCCATTGCGCTAAGGGAGCCCACTACGCTGACAAGAGCGATCGCGCTGGCCGGAGGGCTGTTGCCAGATACCAACCGTGAGCGCGTACGCATTGTCCGTCAGAGTGGAGAAATAACAACCACCGACATATACGTGAATTTGAAAGCTGTGGCAAAGCGTCAGGCGGAGGATCCCGTTTTGAAACCAAATGACATCGTAGAGGTTTCCCAAGTAACCGGCGGCGTCAAGGTATTGAAAGATCTGCTCCGTACGCTGGTCCCAACGGCCGCCTCGCTTCCCATACGCGTGATCCCGGCGGGCGGCATCCGGTATTGATTCTTCTCCTTTTCAATCCGGGTGACGCTATAACGCCATTGCCATCCAAGTTGGCCTTTCCCGCAATTCACTAACTACAAAGATAGGTGTGCCGAAATGAAAGAGTCGTTAGAGCTACGTCAGGGAAAAGATCAAATTAGGCGGAAGGAAAACAGTCACGAGACAGCAATCTCAATATTGCCTGTACTCAACGCTGGCAGTACTGGCGCCAAACCAAGTGCTGGACTGTACGATCACTGGCGCGCGGTCCGAAGGCGTCTCTGGATGATTGCTGGTGTGACGATTCTGAGCACGCTATTGGCCGCCGTCTACATGGCGCGTCAGCAGGACATATATGAGGCACAAGCACGCGTGCAAGTTGATCTGGAAAACAATCCCGCAGTCGGCGTGTCGGGCAAGAGTTCAACGGTTACGAGCGCTCCCGTTAACGATCCGACTTACTTCAGCACCCAACTTCAAATCCTTATGGGATCCGGACTCCTGCGTCGGGTCGTTAAGACTCTGGATCTGGAGCACAACAGGGATTTTCGCCGACCCGAGTCCCGTAACATTTCGACGTGGCGCTCACTGCTGCGCATGGTAGGTTTGAACCGTGATGATCGTGCAGCAGCCCAGGCACGTCCTACGGATGAATTGCCCCTGGTGGTCAATCCGGTTGCGCCAGCTACCGCAAGCGAGGATTTGGAGGAAGCCAGGCGCCTGGCTCCTTACGTCGCGGCGCTGCAAAAGAATTTGGTAGTCGAGCCCGTAAAGGACACGCGCGTCGCTGTGCGGGAAACACGCCTCATAGATATTCGGTTCTCGCATCAGGACCCGCATATCGCTGCCAAGGTGGCCAATGCCATTGCCAACGCTTTGGTTCTTTCCAATTTGGAACTAAGGACCGCAACAAGTGCGTTTGCCGGCGACTTTTTGCAAAGGCGCATCAGCGAGCTACAGACCAAAATCCGAAGCGATGAAGAACGGCTGCTGAACTATGCACAGAACAATAAGATTCTCTCACTTGAGCCGGGCCAGAATACCGTTGTCGATCGTCTCACCGCTTTGAACAGGAAACTACTGGAGGCCGAGAATGATCGCAAAGCAGCCGAAGCTGCTTATCGGACAGTTCTCGCCCCGGGCGCGGCGGACGCCATGGTAGAGGGAAAAGGCTCCCAGAACGGCGCCGCAAGGGCTGCCCTGGCTGCGCTACGGCAGAGACGTGCTCAGCTATTGGCTGAGACCACTGAGGAGTGGCCGGAAGTTAAAGAGATTGACAAGCAAATTGCCGAGCTGCAAAAGCAAATCGCTGAGGAGACCAGTCGCGAAGCCTCGGTAACTATCACGAATCTCCAAACCAGATATCATGAAGCACTAGCAAATGAGCAAGCTTTGCGCCAAGCGTTCGACCAGCAACGCTCTGAGACCATCACGCAGAACGAAGCGGCCGTAAATTACAGAATCATTCAACAGGAAATTGGTACCAGCAGGACGCTCCTGGATGGCTTGCTGCAGCGCTCAAAGGAAAACGACGTAATCCTGGCGGCTATACCCAATAATATCCACATTACCGATTATGCCCTGACGCCGGCTGGACCGGTTGGCCCGCAGCGTTTGCTCGGTGTGTCGGTCGCTTTCGTTTGCTCGCTGTTCTTCGGAATTGGCCTTGCTCTTCTGATGGGCCAACTTGACGACGCTGTCTACTCCCCGGACGAGCTCGAAAAGCTCTTGAACATTCCTCTTCTGGCCACAATCCCTCCAGCAGGTAAGCTAAAAGATCGTTTCGCCCTAAACGTGGTTTCCTTGCAAAAGCGCAACGGAAACATGAATGGCAGTTCGGCCCTGCTGGTTAACGCTGACGTACTTTCCGCATTTTCCGAGGCTTATCGAAAGTTGCGCACTTTGCTTCTAAGAACAGCGGTAGTCACACGGCCGAAAACAGTGCTCGTCACTTCGAGCCTTCCCTCGGAAGGCAAGACCACCACCGCTTTGAATGTAGCCATGGTGCTGGCAAGCACAGGTCTGAAAGTGCTCGTCATCGATGCGGATTTACGACACCCATCGCATCATTCAATCTTTACCCTCAATAATGAAGAAGGCTTGAGCACTATTCTGTCGGAGGGGTTTACTAAAGAGGATGTTTTCAGCGCCATCAGATATGATCCGGATAGCGGGGTGAGCGTGCTCACGGCGGGTCCGCAGACGAATAACCCGTCAGAACTGGTGGGTTCTGAAGAAATGGCGCGTCTGCTTGCGATTGTTTCCACCTCGTTCGATCACGTCATTATCGATGCTCCGCCCGTAGCCTATTTTGCCGAAAGCGCCCTCCTTGCTTCGCTCGTTGATGGGGTCGTGCTGGTGGTGGGTAGCGGCAAGACGTCACGGAAGGTGATCAGTCGGTCGCAGAAAGAGCTAGAGGAGGTCGGCGCGAACATTCTCGGTGTGGTGCTAAATAACTTCAAGACGAGGCAGCAAGACTACTATTCCTACTATAAGGCGTCCTAGAGTAATGGAAGTACCGCTCAATCTATCCCCACAACAGCTCAACGTGAATGCTGAGACTTTGCGCATTGAAGCTTCAAGCGGATGGATCCCGCTTCGACTGGGCGAGCTATGGGAGTATCGGGAGCTTCTTTATTTTCTCGTCTGGCGCGATATCAAGGTGCGTTACAAGCAGACCGCCCTTGGGGCCATCTGGGCCATCATCCAGCCATTTACTACCATGGTTGTCTTCAGTCTGTTTTTCGGCAAACTGGCAAAGATACCATCCGATAACATTCCCTATCCTATCTTTTGTTTTGCCGCACTAGTTCCGTGGACATTTTTCGCAAACGGTTTGACCCAATCGTCGGAGAGCTTGATTGGCAATGCCAACCTGATCCGAAAGGTGTATTTCCCGAGACTAACAATACCAGTTGCCGCCGTGCTCTCTGGGATTGTGGATTTTGGTTTGGCGTTCATCGTGCTGTTGGGAATGATGCTGTATTACGGAATCGTGCCAACCGCCAATGTGGTTTGGTTGCCACTGTTTCTACTGCTGGCGTTGGTTTGTTCCTTGGGCATTGGGCTGTGGCTTTCGGCGCTCAACTTGAAGTATCGCGATGTGCGCTATGTAGTACCGTTCCTGACGCAGATATGGCTTTTTGTAACGCCGATTGCTTATCCCAGCGCATTGCTTCCAGCGCGGTGGCAATTGGTCTACGGACTCAATCCCATGGCGGGAGTGGTGAGAGGGTTCCGTTGGGCGCTCCTGGGCACGGCAACTGCGCCCGGTCCGATCATCATTGTTTCCTCGTTGGCGTCCTTATTGATTCTCACCGGCGGAGTGTTTTATTTCAGACGTATGGAACGCACGTTTGCAGACCTGGTATAGGTCAGACGACTTGAGTGATTCAGTAATAAAGGTAGCAGGACTTTCTAAGCAATATCGTATCGGTGAAAAGCGCGAGAAGTATAAGACGCTGCGCGATTCACTCACCGAGTCGGTGTTGCGGTCTGCGCGGGGATTGAGGCGAGCAGTTAGCCGCAATGGCTATAGGGCTAATCCCGATAGGTTCATCTGGGCTTTGCAAGAGCTTTCGTTTGAAGTTAAACGCGGCGAAGTACTGGGCATAATCGGACGCAACGGCGCCGGCAAGAGCACGCTGCTGAAGGTTCTTTCTCGCATCACAGAACCGACGAGCGGATACGCCGACATTACGGGCCGCGTTGGATCGCTGTTAGAGGTAGGAACGGGCTTTCACGCGGAGCTGACCGGACGCGAGAACATTTACCTTAACGGCGCTATCCTGGGAATGAAGCGGGCAGAGATCGAACAGAAGTTCGAAGCAATGATCGACTTCGCCGAGATACCTAAGTTTGTTGACACGCCGGTGAAGCATTATTCGAGCGGCATGTACTTGCGACTGGCTTTCGCCGTAGCCGCCCACCTGAACCCTGAAATACTGCTGGTAGATGAAGTGCTGGCCGTGGGCGATGCTGAGTTTCAGAAGAAATGCCTCGGAAAAATGAGGGACGTGGCGCACGGCGGCAGAACGATTTTGTTCGTGAGCCACAACATGGAAGCGCTGCTGTCACTCTGTTCCCGCTGTATCGTGATCAGCAATGGTCGCCTCGCATATGACGGAACACCGGTGGACGCCGTTAGCTTCTATCACAAGACCTTTTCCTCAGCGGCAAACCAAAATGATGCCCATGTAATTTACAGCACGCCCCCGGCCAACCCGGATGAAACCCGGATCACACAGATCGAGATTCTGGACGCGTTAGGCCACCCGCAGCCACTTTTGCATACATGGGATGATGTGCTTTTCAGAATCCACTATCAATCCGCGGAAGAGGTCCGTAACGGATCGGTCATTCTTGATATCAGGGACTTCAAAGATCAGCGCCTGATCGTCCTGGATTCAGGGCTTAAAGTGCCGCTTCGAAAGGGCACGCATACTATTGATTGCTTTTTGCCCCGCTTGCCTCTGCCTGCGGGAGAGTTCTTCCTTGCGGGAGGCTTGAGTGTCTCGACCTACAGTTGGCTGTCCCGTGACTCTCACCTCGGAGCGCTACGAGTTTATGGCAGCGATGTGCTCGAGCTTGGGCGGCCTCCGAGTTATTCACGGATGATGTTCGTTGCGGCTCATGAGTGGAGTGAATCGAGCGAGGGCGGCGAACCGCGACAGTCCGATTTCACACTTCAACAACTGGATAGCGTGGTCCGGTGAGCCGGGCGCAAGTGTGAGTTTGTAAGGCTGTGCTCCAAGCATGTACCTCACTCACAACAGGCCCTGGTGGGCTGCTGCATCGTTAGGCTATTGGTCCGGACTGCGTGGCCAGGAACGCCGCAGGGATGGAATCAGAGTTATCTGTTATCACGGCGTTGTAGAACGTAAGCAAGACGCGCGACTGGAACGTAATCTTCAGCTTCTTTCAGATTTTCAATCTCAAGTTAATCTCTTGCGTCGGTTCAGGGTGCTGAGCCTTGATGAGCTAACCGACCAGCTTCCAACTAGCCCAAAGCGATCCAAGCGAACGGCCGTAATTACCTTTGATGACGGATATGCCAACAATCTGCTGGCGGCTGAAGTTCTGGATAGAGCGCATCTTCCCTGGTCAGTTTTCATTACCACAGGAGCAGTTGGACGGGAGCAGACGATTTGGACGGTCGCCCTCTCTCTGTTGCTGCTCCACGGCCAGGCCGAAAGACTAGAAGTTCTAAATAGAGTCTGGCCGTTGAACACCAGGACTGAACGTGAGACTGCCTTCCAGGAGATTCGCTACCCGCTGAAGTCGATGAGCAGCGAATTACGGCAACGAACGATGAACTGTATACAACAGCAGTTTCCCGGCGGCGAAACACAGCACCTGTTGTCAAAATTTCCTTCGTTGCAACTGCTCTCCTGGCAAGAGGTGAGGCAGTTGGCGAGCGGCGGCGTTGGCATTGGCAGTCATGGTGTGACCCACGAAATCCATCACGAAGCGCAACCTGAGTCCGTACGTTTGTTTGAGCTAAGCGAGTCGAAATCAGAGTTGGAAAGGCAACTGGGTCACTCCTGCAACGTATTTGCTTTTCCGAACGGCAACTTTGTTGCTTCGTCGGCGAGTGAAATTCTGGATGCCGGTTACAAACTGGCTCTAACTACGCAACGCGGTACATTCAAGCCTAACGTGCATCAGCACATGGTGCCACGACTATGGACCATGAGTTCGCTTCGTGACTTCTCAAAAAACTTTTTCTGGGAGCCAAAATCGGCCCCGGACGAGGTCTAGTCTAGCCAGCCTGGCTATCTAGCACCTTCAGAGAGACTAAGATCATGTGCGGCATCAACGGACTGTTAACAGTCGACAACACATCTGAGCAGTCAGGGTTTGGTGCCGCCGTTCAGAGGATGACCTCCTTGATGGTGCGACGCGGACCTGACGACGAAGGCTTTTGGGCAGATCCCGACGGCCATCTTTATCTGGGCTTTCGCCGCCTGGCAATTCTCGACACCAGTCCTGCCGGCCATCAGCCAATGATCTCGAGCGATGGTCGTTCGATCATCGTCTTCAACGGCGAAATCTATAATTTCTTAGAACTTCGTCACGAGCTGGAACAAGCTGGAGTGCGTTTCCGCTCAAGCAGCGATACGGAGGTCCTGCTGGAAGCGTTAAGCCACTGGGGAGTGGAAGCTGTCTCCCGGCTAAACGGGATGTTCGCCTTTGCGTGGTATGACAGGCACGAACGCAGACTGGTTCTGGCACGAGACCACGCCGGCATTAAGCCACTCTATTACTTTGTTCATCCCGCAGGCCGCGGGCTGGCTTTCGCCTCACAATTCAATGCCTTGTTGCACACTCCGTGGGGTGAGCCGGGCGACATACGGCTTGACGTTTTGAAACTCTTCATGCGGTTGCATCACATTCCGCCGCCCTACGGATTGCTACAGAACACTTACCAGCTCGAACCGGGCCACATGTTGTTAGTCAAATACGACGGCACAGTCGAGAAGCGCGGTTGGTGGAAGCTGCCGAGAAATCAGGAACCAAAACTTCGTCCTGAGGCCGCGCTCGAGGCTTTGGTGCAAGCAACTGAAGCGGCAGTGCGGCGGCAACGCATCGCAGATGTACCCCTGGGGGTTTTTCTATCCGGCGGTGTTGACTCTCCGATCGTCACGGCTGTGGCGCGCAAGCAAACAGGCCCCTCCCTGAAGGCTTTTACGATTGGCAACCCAGGATGGCGGCAAGACGAATCCGAAGCGGCGAGAACATATGCCCGCCATCTCGATGTGGACCACTGGATTCATCCGGTGACCGGCCAGGAGGCGCTCGCAGCGGTTCAGGATGTAATAGCTGCACAGCACGAACCGTTTGCTGATTTTTCCATCCTACCAACTCTATTGGTAAGTCGTTTCGCACGATCGCTTGTCACTGTGGGATTGAGCGGTGATGGTGGCGACGAACTTTTCTTTGGGTACGAAAGACCTCTCTCGCTGTTGCGCAATGGCTCTGATTTTCGTTGGCCGTGGCCCGTGCGAATCGCACTCTACGCCGCGGGAAAGTATCATCTGCGGCCCCCGCGCTCCGAGACAATCATCTCGCGTACACCTGGTCACTATTACTTTGAAGTCAACTCACGTTTAGCAGAAGAAGACCTGCGCTGTTTCGCGCCGGATTTAGATTCATTGCCCACGGATTTCAATCTCTACGCTTTTGACGGCTACAAAGATTTGAGGCATCTCGCCAATTATTCCCGCTGGGTTGAGTTCTACGGGCAGATGCAGCGATGTCTGAAAAAAGTGGATATGGCTTCCATGCACCACAGCCTTGAAGTGCGTGTGCCTTTGCTGGACAGGGACGTGATCGATGTCAGCCTGCAAATGGATCCGTTCGACTGTACCAGGAATGGCACACGCAAGGCGCCGCTGCGTGATTTACTCACGAGATATGTGCCGGCGGAGATCATTCCAAAAGCCAAGCGCGGCTTTGCCGTGCCGCTGGGAGATTGGCTGCGCGGTCCCCTACGTGAGCTGGTGGAGGACACCCTTTTCAGTGGGGATCTTTATCCGGATGCGCTCTTCAGTCGGCGCGGGTTGAGGCAATACTGGGAATCGCATCTTTCCGGAGCACGTGATTTGAAGTGGGGTTTGTGGACTTTGCTGACGTTGCAGTGGTGGGCCGGTGCACACTTGAAAGCTCCAACAAAAGAACTCGTCTATGGCCAGGTTTGATAAGAATTACTTTCCGAAATATGACCAGCTCAGCATTGCGGAGCGGGCGTTCCTGAGGACCTGCTGTTATTACCCGCCGCGACCCAGACGCCAGGCAAGCCTGGAATCGATTGCGCCCCCTGAATCCTACCTTCACAAATACGAAAGAGCGTTTGGGCGTGAGTTTTGGTCGCTGATCAAAGGCAAACGGGTTTTAGATCTGGGATGCGGCGAAGGTGGATATGTTCTGGCCTTGGCCGGTCAGGGAGCTGGACAAATAATCGGTTTGGATGTGCAGGCCAATTTTTCATTGGCTCAGGAAGAATGTCGCCGGCGTGGTTACGGGAATGCCGAGTTTATTCAGGGGACAACGGCTGTGCTGCTTGATGAAAGTTTTGATGTAACCATTTCGCATGACTCGTTTGAACATTTCTCCAACCCGGAAGAGATCGTCGCGGAAATGTCGCGTGTTACAAAGAAAGACGGCCATCTGCTAATAAAATTTGGCCCGCCATGGCGCAATCCATGGGGCCGTCACATGTCGGGAACAGTGAGAAAGGATCGTCCCTGGGTTCACCTGCTGGTCCCGGAAAAAGTGATAATGCGGTGTCATTCCGTTTACCACAATGAATCCGTATTGCGGGAAAGATTTAGCCAACTCCCCGGCGGACTAAATAAGATGACCCTTAGCCGCTTCAAAAAGATATTGAGAAGCACCAGAGACATCAGGGTTCGGAGTTTAAGAATCTCGTTACTTTTCTCGGACATTCCTCGACTCCCGATCGTCCAGGAGTTGTTGGCAAGCGAAGTGTCGGCGCATTGCGTCAGAGTGTCGTAGGCCCGGAAATGCCGTTTCCAATACTTTTCACTATCCCGAATTTCATTACCGCAGGTTCAGGGCGCGCGATGCTGAATATCATCGAGCGCCTGGATAGAAAACAATTTGCGCCTGCCGTGTGTGTGATGCGAAAAGGTGGTGATCTCGACCGGGAGGTCGAGCGCCTGGGAATACCACTGATTGAAGCACCGTTTACAGTTCCAGCGCGCCCTTACCACACGTTGCCGCTGCGTGCCTGGAAAGCGGCGCGAGTGTTTCGACCTTACCGTTTCGCTCTGTGGCACTCCTTTAATTATTCAGATGACTATACGGAGCCAATCATCGCCAGGATGGCGGGAACCAGGTGCTGGATCTACACAAAGAAAAACATGGGCTGGGGAAGCCGCGCCTGGCGCCTGCGCAGTTACCTGGCCCGGTGTATCGTGGCCCAGAACAATGAGATGCTGAAGCAGTTCTTCCCCGAACAAGCTCATAAGGTGAGACTCATTCCCAGAGGAGTAGATGTAAGGAAATTCAAGGCAAACGGAACAGAGTCAAAACTACGTAGCGAGTGGCAGTTTCCTGAGCGGACGACAGTGATTGGCCATGTGGGTCAATTCGTGCCCGTCAAGAATCATCCCCACCTGCTGCGGGCCCTGGCAAAAACAAAGTCAGACATGCGGCTGGTTTTGGCGGGCGACTTTCTCGACAATTCCTACACGGAGGAGGTCCGGGCCCTGGCTGAAGAACTTCGAGTGCACGACAGGGTGCGCTTCCTGGGCAAGGTCACTGATGTTCCGGCTCTATTACGCGCGGTCGACATATTCGCCTTCTGCAGTAACAAGGAGTCATGCCCGGTGGCCCTTCTCGAGGCGATGGCTCAAGGCCTTTCCTGTGTGGTCACGGATATTCCGGCCATCTGTGACATACACAGACCAGGACAGACAGCACTGGTCGTGCCGAAGGATGATGTGAACGCGTTTGCCGCGGCGCTCGACGAGCTTGCGCTAGACAAGGAAAGACGGCAGCGAATGGGAGCCGCCGCTCGCAGACGCATCGAGGAGAGCTTCACCATCGAGCGCGAAGCCGCAGCACACCAACAGCTCTATCTCGAGATGGCCCGCGCATGATCACTTTCTTCTTCGCAATCCTGATTAGCAAGAACACCCATGCCTAACCGATTAGGATTTCAGACCCGGCTAGTTCGCAAGCTGCATCACTGGGCCGATTGGCGCTGTCACGAACCGATTGTAGTTTTTGAAAGCGACGATTGGGGCATGGAGCGGCGCGCTTGTGCCGATTTTATTCGAACCTTTGCCGCTCCCGGTGATTGGGCTGATGAAGAACTTGAGACCCCGGACGATCTCGCGCGGCTATACAAGGTACTCGAACGACATCGCGATCCAAACGGACGCGCGGCGTCCTTTACAGCCAATTTCGTGGTGGCGAATCCCGATTTTGAAAGCATTGCGCGCGATCTATTTAATCATTACTACGATACGCCCATCGGCCAAAAGGACGAGCTAAAGCAACACTGGATCGAAGGTTTTCAGCGCCGCGTGTTTTTTCCGCAATACCATGGTCGATCGCATTTCTGGCCGGATGCCTGGCTCCGCGATCTGCGCGATGGAATCCCGGGTGCGCAGCGGATGTTTGAGCGTCGGTATCACGGCGGACTATCACTGGTACAGGGCGAAGACTGGCGCTATCATTCTGAGTACACTTATTGGCCCACCGGCGAAGAACGCTCGAATGATGAACTGCGTAGTTGGCTTGTGGGCGGACTCGAGTTCTTTCATCAGGTCTTTGGCTTTTTTCCGCGCTCAACGATCGCCACACATTACATACTGACGCCGGCAATGGCGGACGCCTGGCGTTTGGCGGGTGGGGAGTTTGTCCAGGGAGCAAACTACCGAATTATGAGAGGGCCGGAAGGGCGCTTTCGATCGTTGTCGCACACTCTCGGAGAGCGCTCCGCTGACGGCTTGTTGCTGTTGGGACGAAACGTTAAGTTCGATCCTCGGCCGCAGCGGGCCCAGCATGGGGTTAAGTTCGCTTTCAGACAGATCAAGCGCTGCTTTGAGAGTCATGTGCCTGCGGTGGTTGATACGCACCGCATCAACTTTACGGGCCGCTGGCGAGATCAGTCGATAGAAGCTTTGGACAGCTTGCTTTGTGCTTTGCGGCCTTATCGCCCACGCTTTCTGACCACGGTGGAACTCGGCGAAGCTATCGCTCAAAACGGTACTTATCAAGATGTTTGGACCGGCGAAAGACGCAGCCTGAGGCCTTTGGACCGAGTTTGGCGCAAGCTGTTACGTTTTCAATTTCGACCGTACCACACCTCGCTTATCCAGGATTAACTTGCAGTAGAACTTCAACGCACGCTTGCCCAAGCAATGAGCGTAAGTTTCGCGACAGAATCTGAACCGCTGGTCAGCTCCGGAAAATTTGTTTCCGAGCGATTGGTCGGCGATTGGCTGCTGATCTTTAACAGCGACAGAGAAACAATTTCCGGACGGGACGCAGTTAGTCAACCGAACCTGCTTGAAACCGGATCTTTAGGCGCGCTCTCAATATATCCGACAACGACTTCGTGGCGTGGCTTTCCGCTGACTACTGTGGTTGAAGGGCGCTATCAGGCATGGCTGCTGGGCGAGATTTTCGGCACAAGCAGGCAGGTTTCCAGCGAGCACGTGCTGCGAGAAGTCATCCGCCGCGAGAGTTTTGCCCAGGAACTCAATGGCCACTTCCTCCTGCTGACGAGAGATCGAATAACGCGAGAGTGGCACCTGTGGACGAATCGCTTTGGAACTGTCCACGCGTATTACGCGACGGACGGGAGACGAACGGCCGTCGGCACGTTTTCTCCCGCTGTGGCGGCCGCAGCCTCCCAGCGCCAACTGGACTGGCTGGGCTTGACGGGCCTCTTCAGTCTTGGGTTCTTCCCGCAGGACCGCACACACTTCGAGGACCTGCGCATCGTGCCGCCTGCGTCACACTTCACTTTCAGTGACGATGGTGCGTTGCTGGCGCGGCGACGATATTGGGAGTGGTGGCACACTGTTGATGAACGGCGCAACTACGATGATACGGTGGCTGAGTTTGGTCGAGTCTTCGGCGAAGTCATGACCGACCATTTGCGCTCGGGCCGGATTGCCATCCCGATCTCCGGAGGCTTGGATTCGCGTACCACCGTGGCTGCGTTCAATGGCGACGAATCATCACTGGACAGCAAGCGTTTCTGGTCTTACTCGTATGGCTATGGGGACGATTCGATTGAGACCACCATTGCGCGCAAAGTGGCCGCTGCCAGTCAGCTTCCGTTCAAGGCTTTTACGATCCAACCCTACTTGTTTTCACTGTTGGATCGCGTTTCCGCCAGCGTTGAAGGCTTCCAGGACGTCACGCAATGCCGCCAGGCGTTTGTCTGCGAGGACCTTGCTACTCATGCTGATTACCTAATCGCCGCACATTGGGGAGATGTTTGGCTGGATGACGCTGGGTTAGTCGGAAGCGGATTGAATGATCGAGAAAATATTGCCGCGCAGGTTTGGCAAAAGATGGCAAAGGGCGGGCGCCAGTGGTTGGTCGAGAACTTGTGCAGTTCCCGCCTGCAACGAGAAAAGCCGGAGAGACTCTTGCGGCGTCTGCTCGAAGCAGAACTTTCGCGTGTTGACCAGATCGAAGACGCTGATTTTCGGATTAAGGCGTTCAAGACCGACCAGTGGTCGTTTCGTTGGACTACGACTAGTCTGCGCATGTTCCAACCGGGCGCGTTCCCGAGATTGCCTTTCTACGATAGGCGCATGACCGACTTCTTTTGCACTGTGCCCACCGCCTTTGTAAGCGGGCGCAGGTTACAGATTGACTACCTTAAACGTAATGCCGAGCAGTTAGCGCGCATTCCCTGGCAGACTTACGACACCAATCTTTTCCGCTATCAATACTTCAATTCATGGCTGCTGCCGAAGCGGGCTTTGAAGAAGGCCTGGCGCATCGCCAGGGGCAAACCCCTAATCGAGCGCAACTGGGAAGTGCAGTTTCTTAATGAGTCTGGACGACGGGGTTTGATCAAACGGCTGCTGCGATCTGGTCTTCGCTTGCACGAGTTTGTCGATCCCAAAGCGATCAGAAAACTGCTTGATGATTTCTACAGCGCACCGTTGGAGCAGAAGCGAGGCTATACGGTTTCGATGTTACTGACTTTCTCAGCCTGGCTCGAACAGTACGGCTGAATCAACTTGCGTATGCCCTTGAAATCGGAACGCAAAGTGCCGGAACCAAAACTCCGGGTGCTGTTCGCCGGCATCTCCTGGCCCGTCGAAACGTTTATCGCCGGGCTGATCAGAGGATTGGCCGAAGCCGGAGTGGAAGTGAGCATTGCCAGTGAAATCAATCCGAGTCGTAACCGCTTGCTGGACCATCCTGGCATCCTCTGGCTGCACACACCGAGTTGGAAAGTATCGGCGGCAGCTCGTTTGCTCTGGCTGGGCTGGCTGGCAATTACCGGCTTGCAGCGCGGACGCGACGACGTCCGGCGGTTCAACTTTTATGCGCGGCAAAATCCCGAACGCGCCGGGCGGCTCCAGACTCTGCATCAGCTATTGCCATTCGCCGGCAAGCACTGGGATGTTATCTATTTTCCGTGGAACTCCGCGGCGATTAGTTACTTGCCACTCTTTGATATGGCCGCGCCGGTTGTCATCAGTTGCCGCGGATCGCAGATTAATATTGCTCCGCATGTTCCGAGCCGCGCCGGATTTCGCGACGACCTACGCGCGACGTTCGCATTGGCTGCAAACGTTCATTGCGTCTCTGAAGCCATCAGAGCCGAAGCGAACAAGTACGGGCTCGATACCACACGGTCAACGGTCATTCGTCCCGCCGTCAACCCGGAATTCTTCTATCCTGCGGCAAACGGCGCCAATGGGAAGTTTCGCATCGTGACGACAGGAAATCTTGTTTGGCTAAAGGGACATGAATACGCCCTAATGAGTATTCGTCAACTGGTTGATTCGGGTATCGATGTTCAGTTCGACATCATTGGAGACGGCCCAGAGCGTCAACACATTAGATACACGATTCAGGATCTGGGGCTGGAGCAGCAGGTTCGGCTTCACGGTGGGCTGGATCAGAAACGCGTACGCGAGATCCTGCAAAGAGCAGACGCCTTCCTGCTCTCAAGTTTCAGCGAAGGCATCTCGAATGCTGTTTTGGAGGCGATGGCTTGCGGGCTGCCCGTGGTAACGACAGATTGCGGCGGGATGCGTGAAGTCATTGCAGACGGTACTGAAGGCTTCGTGGTCCCGTTGCGAGATCCACAGGTCATGGCCGACAGGCTTGCTACGCTGGCCAGGAACCCAAAGTTAAGAGACGAAATGGGTAAGGCTGCCCGACAAACCGTTACGGCTCGATTCAACCTCATTAATCAGGTGCAAAGCTTTCGTGATCTGTATCAAGCCGTGGTGAACACCTCGCAGACCTAAGGCGAATGAAAATAGTCCTGGTAGTTTCATCGTTTCCCAAACTGTCGGAAACTTTCATAGTTAACAAGTTTCTCGGCTTACTGGACCGAGGCTGGGACGTGCATGTTAAGTGCCGCACCAGCCTGGAAGCAGAGTGGCTGCATTTTCCGCGGCTGGCCCAGAGACCAGGTATTCGACGTCGGATACACATCAACCGAGCCCCTGATCGCCGTTGGCTCGTAGCGCTGAAATTCCCACTGCTGCTCCTTCGCTGCCTGTTAACGAATGCCACTGGGACCTTATCTTATTTGTATAGAGGATGGTCGACTTTCGGTTTCGATGTCCTGCGCCGGTTTTACCTCGATGCGGAAATCGTCGCGCTGAATCCCAGCCTGTTACATTTCGAGTTTGGTTCGCTGGCGGCCCAGCGCATGTACCTGAAGGACTTGTTGGGCTGCAAGGTGATCGTGAGTTTTCGCGGTTACGATCTCAACTATGTGGGACTGGAAGCTGAAAACCACTACTCGGATGTGTGGCTACAAGCGGATGCGTTACATCTCCTGGGAGACGCATTGTGGCTTCAGGCGCAAAGGCGTGGCTGTCCCCACGACAAGACGCTCGCCCTCATTCCGCCGGCGATGGACAGCAAGCTCTTCGATTACGACGCCAGGGAACACAATGAAGTGGTGGGCACTCTGGAGCGGCCTTTTCGGATTCTCAGCCTGGGTCGCCTGGAATGGGTCAAAGGTCATGAATACGCGCTTCAGGCAGTGAAACTCCTGGTCGAGCAAGGCCTGGCTTGCGAATATCGCATCATCGGCGAGGGTCAGGAATTTGAGGCAGTAGCGTTTGCCCGCTATCAACTCGGATTAGAAAACGAGGTGCAGTTGGCAGGCTCGCTGTCGCCGGATGAGGCGCTAAGGAACATGGAGTGGGCGGACGTGTTTCTGCATTCTGCCGTGTCAGAAGGCTTTTGTAATGCTGTATTGGAAGCACAGGCTATGGGCTTGCCCGTCGTTTGCACTGATGCCGGCGGACTGCCGGAAAACGTCGCGGATGAGGAAACGGGCTTCGTGGTCGCGCGCCGAAATCCGCAAAAGCTGGCGGAGAAATTGAGCCAGCTCGCGCCGCGTCCAGAATTAAGGCAACAAATGGGGCAGGCCGGACGCAAACGCGCGCGGGGGCTTTTCCGTTTGGAAGACCAGCTTAGTAACTTCGAATCCCTTTATAGCAAAGTGCTTCAGTCTGAAATTGCTTCCCCGGAAAGAACGCGAGACGAACAGAGACTCGCGGCGGCGCACGTTTGGGAAAAGCGATGAGTCGAGTAGATCTCATTTGGCTATCTGCAACCGCAGAGGTTCCGTCCTGGTCGCCGGGTGAAGTGTGGCAGGTAGATCCGACGTCGAACGCCATCAGCAAAGTGGTCCGGGAGCAATTGCCTGAGTCCGATGCGGTCGCCTGGCTCTTTTGGGACAGCGCACTGGGAAACCCGGACACAAGGCTCGTGCAGCAACTGCTATCGCAAACGGCAGACCTTTGGCACAGCGGCTTGATCTTAGGGATGAAAGGCTTGCCGGGACTGACTGACTTTGTGAATCCAACGTGGATGTTGAATTGCGATCCGGACGAAGCTTCGGAGGTAACATCGTGGCGGCTCTCGCTGCGCGCTTGTTTGGTGCGCGCCGAAGCTTTGCGCCAATTGGGCGGCCCTTTACGAGAATTTCAGACGCTCGCTGGAGCTTCGCTGGAAATGGGTCATCGGTACGCGGCCCGGGGAGCAATCGTTCGTCATGTTCCCTTGCTGATGGGAGAAACGCCGCCGCTTCGCAACGCTGGGCCATCGCTCACCTTTCAAGATGAACTCCGCTTTGTCTATTACAGATTCGGAAGCTTCTGGAGTAAAGCCGCGCTTTTGCGAGCCGCTTTTTCCGGATATGTGTCCTTTGCTCAGGCCGCGCGAGCGTGGCAGGTTGTGCGTCGAGAGTCACGGCCTGTCGAGACCGCTGCGCTTAATCATACTAACTTGCAGTCAATCTCGCTGGGCGAGCCTCGAGTTAGCGTGCTGATTCCCACCCTGGATCGGTATTCCTATCTACGCACTTTGCTGGCGCAGTTGCGGCAACAGACAATTAAGCCGATCGAGATCGTCATAGTCGATCAGACAGCAGGACAACGCCGAGACGACAGACTGGCAATCGACTTTGCCGATCTGCCTTTGGAGATCATTTTTCTTGATCGGGCCGGTCAATGCTCATCACGCAACGAAGGCTTGCGCCGCGTGCGGGGTGACTATGTATTGTTCATCGATGACGACGATGAAGTGCCGCCGACGTTGATCGAGGATCATCTCATGAGTCTTGCTCGCTTTCGCGCTGATGTTTCTTCGGGCGTAGCCGACGAGGTTGGCGCAGCGACCGAACGGCCTTCGTCCCTTGTCCCCCGCCTGAGCGATGTCTTTCCGACAAACAATACGCTGGTTCGTCGCGAGGTGCTGGAGCAGTCGGGGCTGTTCGATCTTGCTTATGAACGAGGACAGCGAGCGGACGGCGATCTCGGCATGCGAGTTTATTTGAGCGGCGCGCTGATGATTTTGGACCCCAAGATCTCAGTCTTGCACCATCACGCGCCCAGCGGTGGCTTGCGGACGCACAAAGCGCGCGTGATCACTTATGCAAGCAGCCGCCGGCGGCTACGACATCGTCAGTTGCCCAGCGCGACCGAGATTTATCTGGCCAAGCGTTACTTTACGGTGCGGCAGGTGAGGGAAATGATTTGGCTCGGAATACTCGGCACCTTCAGCATTCGCGGCAGCGCTGCGAAAAAGATGCTCAAAATTGCGGCCGGTCTGATCTACCTGCCGCACACTATGTGGCGGGTGAAGCAACACTGCCGACAGGCTGAAAGAATGCTGCAACAATTCCCGCAAATCCCCGGACTGGAAGCAAGAACTGCAAACCACAATTATCCGGTGCGCGATTACAGCGATTCGAGAGTGAGCGCTGCCGCGTGTCGGTAATTAATTATTCATGCGACTGTTGATCGTTTCATCTGAGTTTCCACCAGGGCCCGGAGGCATCGGGACTCACGCTTTCTGCCTGGCGTCGAATCTGATGAAGTTGGGCTGGAAAGTCTCGGTCCTTACCTCTCAGGACTATGCTAATGAAGATGAGATCCGCTCATTTAGTAGCACTCAGCCGTTTCCCATCGTGCGCTTCCATTCATTACCATTCGCGCCCTTTGAAGCGCTTTATCGTTGGCGTGTCCTGGCACGGTGGGCCAGAGCGTGGCAGCCCGATGTCTTAATGGCCACCGGGGACCGAGCGGTTTTGCTGACATCGGCCTTTGCCCGACTGCGCAAGCTTCCCTGTTTGGCGGTGGGCCATGGAACTGAGTTCAATCTGCCCAGAAGTTGGGAGCGAGCATTAGTCCGCCGCGCGTTCACGCAGGCGGCGGCCGTTGCTTGCGTCAGCAATTACACGCGCGAAAAGATGATTGACGCGGGTGTGCGACCTAAGCACGAAGCGGTAATTCAGAACGGAGCCGATGCCAACTTGTTTACGGTACTGCCCGCGTCGGAAGTCAACCGTGCGCGAAAGAGTCTGGGCATCTCCGCCGGTCACACTCTACTGACAGTTGGCAGCGTAACAGAGCGCAAGGGTCAGGATACTGTGATTCGCGCTTTGCCACGCATCCTGAAGCGAGTGGGCGATGTTCATTACCTGATCGCGGGAATGCCGGTCCGGGCGGCCGAATTCATGCAGTTAGCGCAGGATCTGAAGGTGGCTGATCACGTTCACTTTCTGGGCCGAGTAACTTCCGAGAAACTCGTGCAACTGCTTAATTGCTGCGATGTATTTGTCATGACCAGTAAACGTACCGCCGATGGTGACTTCGAAGGATTCGGGATCGCTGTGATTGAAGCCGCATTGTGCGGCAAGCCCGCTGTCGTCTCGAATTGCTCCGGACTGACGGAAGCGATCAGCGAGGGCATTACTGGCTTGGGTGTGCCTGAGGGCGACGAAGTCGCAACGGCCAACGCCATACTTACCTTCCTTGAAGACGATCAGCGAACAAGAAAGATGGGTGAGACGGCTCGTCGCAAGGCCCTGGCACAGTCTACCTGGGAGCACAAAGCACGAGAATATGATCTGCTGCTGCAGCGAGTGCTCCAGGGTGAGCATGCGGCGGCCCCTAAGAGATTTCCCGAGGTTGCCGAAAGCGTTCGATCATGAGGTTGCTCGTCATCTCTCACACGCCGCATTTCTTGAAAGGCAACACGGTGGTTGGCTGGGGTCCGACCGTCAGAGAGATCGACCAACTCGCATCACTCTTTGACGAAGTCGTTCATATCGCGCCCTTGCACGAGGGAGCGCCCGAAAGCGCTCTGGCATATGGGGCTCCGGTTAAGTTTCTTCCCGTGCCTCCGTCGGGCGGCGAAAGACTGTTTGAAAAGCTGGCGATACTGGCCCGCATACCTCAATACACGCGCATCATCTTGAAAGAGCTAGCCAAATCCGACGTGGTACACGTGCGCTGTCCCGCCAATATTAGTTTGGTGGCCATCATGCTGCTGGCGATCGTTCGGACGCCGCGCGCGCGTTGGGTCAAGTATGCCGGCAACTGGCAAGCGGCGAGTGGCGAGGCCTGGTCGTATAAGTTTCAGCGCTGGTGGCTGCGAAGCAGATTGCACCGCGGAGCCGTTACGATTAACGGTGACTGGCCGAATCAACCGAAGCACGTGAATACTTTTCTGAATCCATGTCTGACCGAGCAGGAAGTCGTCGAAGGGCGAGACATTGCCGAGCGGAAGGAGATCACCTCTGCGCCACGCCTAATTTACGTCGGCAGACTCGAGCACGCTAAAGGAACGGATCGCGTATTGAGGATTCTGGCTCTCTTGAAGGACTTCGGTCTCGACTTGCATTTGGATCTGATCGGTGACGGGCCGCAGAAGCAGGAGTTGGAAGAACTTGCCAGGTCCCTGAACATTGCGCCTCTCGTCACCTTTCACGGCTGGCTGCCGCGCACACGCGTCGCGCCGTTCTATGCAGCAGCCCACCTCATGCTCTTTCCGAGTGATAGCGAAGGGTGGCCCAAGGCTCTGAGTGAAGCGATGGCTTATGGCGTGGTGCCCCTCGCGAGTAGCGTGAGCAGCATTCCGCAATACCTCGACAGATTCGGCACGGGCCAGACCTTTGCGCCGACTGATGTCGAAGGTTTTGCGAATGCGGTTGTCGCCTACTGCTCGCAACCACTGAAATGGAAAGCAGAGTCGAGTAACGCCGCCAAAGCGGCGCGGCTTTTCACTTATACAAACTATCTCGAGAATGTACGAACTCTGCTGGCGCGAATAGCTGGTTGCGATGCAGACAGGCCGATCATCTCCGAGGCGCTCCGATCGCCATCGGCCACGCGGAATTAGAAGACTGCGAATGTATTCCGACACCGTACAGCCGGTCACGCTTCAGTTCGCGGAGGAGGCCGATAACAGCCGCTTCTGGTACCTAATCCTCTTTTTTGGGGCGCACGTCTTGCTCGGCTTGCTGATGACGAAGATCAACGCAGTGGCAACGGCACATGTTCTCCTCACGGTTGTGGTCGGAATCTACTTTGCTGTTTTTGATAGTCGGGTCGAGCGGGTGGCTTACGTGGGCGCCTACATTGTCGGGGCTGAGGTGTTATGGCGCATGACCGGCGCCCACACATTTTGGGAGACGGGAAAATATGCGAGTTCAATAATTTTTCTGATTGCGATGGTCCGTCATGCGCGCTTCAAGGCACCAGTGCTGCCCACCATGTACCTGGCGTTACTTATTCCTTCGAGCTTGATGGTGCTTGTCGCTTTGGGAATGGACGAGGCGCGGGGCGCCATCAGTTTCAACCTCTCGGGCCCGATCGCCTTAGCGGTCAGCGCTGCTTTCTTTTATTTCGTGAGGCTGCCGCGAAAAAATCTGCAAAGATTACTCTTCGCTTTGATCGCGCCGGTAGTCGCGATTGCGGGCTTAACGCTTTACGGCATTCTGAGTGACCCGCACATCGCCTCCGGATTCAGAAGAACTTCAAACTTTGCAGCAAGCGGCGGCTTTGGTCCAAACCAGGTGTCATCCATCCTCGGATTTGGCGTGTTGCTGCTGCTCTTCCTGCTGTTTGCGGAAGGGGCGAATTGGTGGCAAAGAGTTTTCCTGTGGGGTTGTGTTTTGTGGCTTACATCCCAGTGCGTGTTAACGTTCTCACGCGGCGGCCTGTACGATCTGGCAGTGGGCATCATGCTCGCTCTGCCTTTTCTCATCAAAGATCCCGGCACCCGCGTCAAACTCATCGTTGTCGCCGTCTCTCTTCTGCTGGTTGGCAGTTATGTTTTACTGCCCAGGCTGGATGCATTCACCAGAGGCAGACTATCAACCCGCTATGAAAGTGTTGACACAACGGGTCGCATGGACCTGGTGATGGCCGACCTGGAAGTTTGGAAAGAGCATCCACTGTTGGGCGTGGGGCCAGGTCAGTCAGAATTCGTTCGCGAATGGGCCATCGAGCCGGTGGCGGCGCATACAGAGTTCACTCGCCTGCTTGCAGAACACGGCGTGTTGGGTTTGAGCGCGTTGATGCTGCTGTTGTGTGCCGGTGCAAGACGCATTGTGACGGCGCAGTCCAACGTCGGTAAAGGATTGACGGCAGCCCTGGTGGGATGGAGCCTTTTCAACATGCTACATGCCGGCATGCGTATCGCCGCTCCGTCATTTGCCTTTGGGTTGGCCTACGCGACATTGGTGGAAGAAGAGAACCTTCGCATGAGCTTCATTGTCGTTAAAAATGCTGCCAGCAGCGGCATACCGGATCGCGCCCAGGTTCAAGAGGCCTATGAACAGTTCAGTCATTGGCTGGTGGCCAATCGTCACTGAATCTCAAATGTCTTTCAGCAAACCGCTCGTCACGACTCAAAAGTAAATCGATTCTCTCGCGATGATAGATACAGCTCTGTCCCCTAAGCGACCCCGACTGTGTTTTGTCGGCACCATGTTGGGCCGGAAGCCGGGCTTTGTTACCTCTCCCGGGCAGGTACTGGCTGACTTGTTCAAAGCCAGGGATTATCAGGTTATCTCAACGTCGGCGGTTGTGAATCGCTACTTGCGGCTGGCGGACATCGTCATCACACTGCTGCGTCAC
This sequence comes from Pyrinomonadaceae bacterium, assembly GCA_041499185.1. GTDB lineage: Bacteria > Acidobacteriota > Blastocatellia > Pyrinomonadales > Pyrinomonadaceae > JAOAPY01. The sequence continues at coordinate 33,556 of JBGQJU010000003.1, forward strand.
TTGCGCCACATAGACATTCTGATCCTGGACGTTTTCGGCGGGCCGAGCTTCGTTATCGAGGACGCAGTGAGTTTACTGGGACGTCTCTTCGGGCGGCGCGTAATCATGTATCTGCACGGCGGCGCGATGCCCGAATTCATGGCCCGGTATCCAGGTTGGACCAAACGCGTACTTGGTCGCGCCGATGCCTTGATTACGCCTTCTCCGTTTCTGGCGCGGGCGGTCGAGCGCTACGGCTTTGCGGCCCGAACCATTCCGAACGTAATTGAGTTGTCGCACTACCAATATCGTCATCGCGCGACCGTCAGACCGCGGCTGTTCTGGATGCGCAGTTTTCATCCTATCTACAATCCGTTGCTGGCCATTCGCGTGCTCGCCGATCTGAAGGCGGCCTGGCCTGATGCAAGCCTGGTAATGGCCGGTCAGAATAAGGGCCAGGAACTTGAAGCGCGTCTGCTGGCCCAACAACTGGGTGTAGGTGAATCAGTGCGCTTCTGCGGCTTTCTCGATATGCCTGGGAAGATACGCGAAGGCCAGCAGGCAGACATCTTTCTCAATACGAGCAGGGTCGACAACATGCCGGTCGCGCTGGTCGAAGCGTGCGCGATGGGATTGCCGGTAGTAACGACGAACGTGGGCGGCATTCCTGATCTGATGAGCAATGGCGAAACGGGAATGCTGGTGCCCGACGAAGATGATGCAGCAGTAGTCACAGCCATCAAAAGTCTGATCGCGGAACCAGAGCTTGCCGGACGCCTCTCCGCAAACGGGCGCCGGCTGGCACAAAACTCAGCCTGCCAAAATGTATTGCCCCAATGGGAGCAGTTGTTTTCTGAAGTTCTTGACGTGCCCGTGGGTCTCAGGAGGTCTACCGTCTAATGTGTGGTATCAGCGGCATCGTACACGCCGATCCGGCGTATGAGATCAGTGAGCGCTCGCAACTTGCGATGCTCAACTCGCTGGCTCATCGCGGCCCGGATGATGCCGGTACGTATTCGGCGCCAGGTGTTGCTCTCGGTTCGCGAAGATTATCGATTCTGGATCTTTCCGAGCGCGGGCACATGCCGATGGCTACCGAAGAAGGCCGCTTCTGGATTACTTACAACGGCGAAGTCTACAACTACCTCGAACTGCGCTCGCTGCTCGAGGGGCGTGGCTACAGTTTTCATTCGAACACAGATACGGAAGTCGTATTGAAACTCTTTGCAGCCGAGGGGTCGGCCGCGCTCGCACGGCTTAATGGTATGTTTGCGTTTGCGATCTGGGACAGCCAGAAACGTACGTTATTGCTGGCGCGAGATCGGCTCGGCATCAAGCCGCTCTATTATTCGGTGCAGGGAGAGAAGCTCTGTTTTGCCTCGGAAGAAAAGGCGTTGTTCGCCGCCGGCGTCACGCCAGAGTTCGACCCGGACACATGGGAAGAGCTGCTGTGCTTTCGCTATACGTCAGGAGAGCGGACTCCTTACGTTGGCATCAAGCGCCTTCTTCCCGGTCATTTCCTAATCTGGCGAGACGGTCGTATCCGAATCCAGCGCTGGTGGAACCTCGGGGAGCAGACGCGTAACATTCGCGAGCAACTGCCGCACAATCCGGGTCAGTGGTTCCAGCAAACTTTCGACAGTTCGGTAGGGCTGCGCCGCATCAGCGACGTGCCGGTTGGTGTGCTGCTTAGTGGTGGGCTCGACTCGAGCAGCGTTGCCGCGTCTCTGTCATCGCAAGCCGGATCAGGCGTCGCCAGTTTTACCGTCCGTTTCGATGAAAGTGATTACGATGAAGGGCCGCTGGCGCGCACGGTTGCGGATCGCTGGGAACTGAACTTTCACGAGTTGAAGGTCGCGCCGGATGAGTTGCTGACTCGCCTTCACGGCGCTTCCTGGCTCAACGATGAGCCATTGGCCCACGGCCATGATCTCCACCTTTGGGCGATCTCGCGATATGCCAAGCCACGAGTCACAGTTCTGCTTTCCGGTGAGGGCGCCGATGAGACGCTGGGCGGATATGTGCGTTATCAACCGCTGCGCTACCCGGCATTGCTCAAGGCGGCGCGGCCGCTGTTTCCCAAGTTGATTTCAACCCTGAATGTAAATGGCCGCCTGCGTAAGCTAGGCCGCTTCCTGGCGCTCGGGTCTGTAAGTCAGTTCATTCTCTACAACGCCTGCAATGTTCTACCGCAGGATCTAATAGAGCTGGGGATGAAAACGACCGGTCAGTTTCCTTTCCGCGAGGAGAAGCTCGCCGAAGCGCGGGCGCTGTATCCCGAAGAACCCCTGCGCCAGGCAATGTATAGCGATCAGCACACCTTCCTCTGCTCGCTTCTGGATCGAAACGACCGCATGACGATGGGAGCGTCCGTCGAATGTCGCGTGCCGTTTCTGGATTACCGATTAGTTGAGGGGCTGGGGGCTCTGCCTTCGTCCGTCTTACTGAACGGACGTCGCGGTAAATTCCTGCTGCGGGAATCTGTCGGCGCTCGCTTGCCCGAAGCAGTGTTGAAGCATAGAAAGTGGGGATTCGGCGTTCCCTGGTTGAGGTACATGCGCAAGCTCCCGGAACTGCGCGATCTGGTCAGCGAACTCCCGGATCTCGAGCCCGTTAACAGCGGGCCTCTCGATCGTTCTCTGCTTAAAAGCGCAATCAACGGGTTCATTCGAGGCGACGATTATCACGCGACGCTGATTACACAGTTGATGATGATCGTGGTCTGGCGTAAGGCCTGTTTCAACCCTGCCGTTTTCGAGACCAGCTTTCAGCATCCCGCTTACCTGATGAGATGAAAGACTGGATGGTCAATCTCTATCACCGATTACCCGGGCCGGCGCCCTCGGTGGCCGCCAGCCTGCGCGGATTCTACTTGCGTTCGTGGCGTTACGGCTCAGAGACAGAAGGCTTGATCCAGCAGGCGCTTGATCGGGAGCAATGGACCGCGAAGCAATGGCAGGTCTGGCAGGAAGAGCGGCTGGCTTACATCCTGCAACGCGCGGCGACAACGGTGCCCTACTATCGCGACTACTGGAATAAAAGGCGAACAGACGGTGACCAGAGATCCTGGGAGCTACTTGAAAACTGGCCCGTCCTGAAAAAGCAGGCCGTCCGCGCCCACCCGGAGTCGTTCGTGGCCGATGACTGCAATCTGAAAAGAATGTACCGGGAGCGCACCAGCGGCACCACGGGAACTCCGCTTACGATTTGGATGAGCAAGGCAACTCTGCGTGCCTGGTATGCACTGTTCGAGGCGCGCACGCGCCGGTGGCTGGGCGTTTCGCAGCGTGAGCCCTGGGGAATACTTGGCGGCCAACTTATCGTCGATGCGAAAACTCAGTTGCCGCCATTTTGGGTTTGGAATGCCGGGATGAATCAGTTGTACATGTCAGTGTTTCATCTCAATCCCGCTAATTGCAATTACTACCTTGAGGCATTGAAGAAATATGGCGTTACTCACCTGCTCGGTTATTCCTCATCACTCTACGTCCTGGCAAAGGCGGCCGAGGAGCAGGGACTCAAAGCGCCCCAACTGCGCGGGGTGATAACAAACGCTGAGGCGCTGTGGCCTCGGTGGCGTGAGACCATCTCGAAAGTGTTTGAGTGTCCGGTGCAGAGTACTTATGGAATGGCGGAGCTGGCACTGGCCGGCAGCGATTGTGCGTTCGGCAATTTGCACCTCTGGCCCGAGACAGGATTGCTGGAATTGTTGGAGCCGGCCGAAGATCGCGGCGCGGCAGTTGGTGAAGAAGGCCGACTCATTCTCACCGGTCTGTTGAATGCTGACATGCCATTAATCCGTTACGAAGTGGGCGACTGGGGCCGGGCCGTGGAAAGTAACGGTCTGTGTGGCTGCCGGCGGAGCCTCCCTATCTTGCCAACCGTTGAAGGCCGCACCGGCGACATGATCACAACCACCGATGGCCGCCAAATATTCTGGGCGAACAATATCTTTGCCGAGCTGAAGATTCATGAGCTGCAAGTGATCCAGGAAAAGCTTGATCGGCTGAGGCTGTTTGTCGTGCCCGGCAGTGACTTCTCAGCGCGCGACCATGATCAGATAGTCAAGAAGCTGCGCCAGCGTGTCGGGCCAATGCAAATCGATATCGAGCTGGTCAAGTCAATTCCGCGCGCCAGCACGGGAAAATTTCAGACGGTAGTTAATAAAGTGCCTTACTCAATTGCGTCGTAATGCTGGAATCGCTTAGTAGGGAGAGATGACTATGATCAATATCGCTCAAGTGGGCATGGGGTATTGGGGACGCAACGTCGCGCGCAACCTGCTGCGACTTTCTGGTGGGCGTTTGCACACGCTCTGCGATCTACGCGAAGAAATCTTGCGCGAGTTCGCTACCGATCATCCCGATGTTTACGTCACCAACGATTACCACGCGCTCTTGGCTAATCGCGACATACAGGCCATGGTCATTGCGACTCCCGCCGAGACGCATTATTCGCTGGCACGTAGCGCGCTGGAAGCGGGCAAAGACGTGCTGGTCGAGAAACCTCTGGCGCTTACCTATGCGGAGGGCGCGGAACTCGTGCGAATCGCTGCCGAACGCGAACGAGTGCTGATGGTGGGCCACGTGCTCGAATATCACCCGGCAATCGTATGCCTGCATCATCTGGTAAAAGACGGCAAGCTCGGCAAGCTCCTCTACATCTACTCGAACCGACTTAGCCTGGGCAAGGTGAGACGCGAAGAGAACATCCTGTGGAGTTTCGCGCCGCATGACATCGCCATCATTCTCCGCTTGATGGGTTCCCTTCCGTTTCAGATCTCGGCGTGCGGCGGCAGTTACGTGCAGCCGAACGTCGCCGATGTCACCGTGACGAATTTGCTGTTCGACAACAGCGTGCGCGCGCACATTTACGTGTCCTGGCTTCATCCATTCAAGGAGCAAAGGCTGGTTGTGATTGGCTCCGAGAGGATGGCAAGTTTTGATGATGTCACAAAGCGATTGGTTCTGTATGACCAACGGGTAGATTTCCACGAAGGCGAACCAGTGCCGATCTGGGCAGAGGGCCAGGACGTGCCATTCTCCAGCCAGGAACCATTGGAGATTGAAGGGCAGGCTTTCTTGCGAGCGATTGAGACCCGAATCCCTCCGTGCACTGACGGGCTAAGCGGACTTAGAGTCCTGCGAGTGCTTCAGGCGGCCCAGCGTTCAATGATTCTGAACGGCGAGCCGGTGACTTTGCGCGCCACCGAAGATGAATTTCCCGAGGCGGAGCGGCAAATGGCCGCGATATCGTAAATGAACTACACGTCATTCATCGATCCCACCGCGAGCATTGGCGAGCACTGCACGATCGGGCACGGCGTCGTGCTCGAGCGAGATGTTCGTCTGGGCAACGGATGTGAGATTGAGCATGGCGCGGTGATATACGAGGGGACGCAGTTGGGCTCTGGATGCAAAGTCGGCGCGTCTGCGACGCTCGGGAAGAAAGCTCAGCCGGCCCCCACCAGCGTCAACAAATCCGCTGCTGATTTGCCGCCGCTGCGGATCGACGAGGGCTGCATCATCGGCGCGCACTCGGTCATCTATCGCGGCACCAGCATCGGGAAGAAATGCCTGATCGCTGATCTGAGTTTCGTGCGCGAGAACACCGAAATCGGCGACTACGTGATCGTCGGCGCGCACGTCACGATTGAAAATCGCGTCAAGATCGGTTCGTACACAAAAATCCAGACCGGAGCCTATATTACGGCAGCCATCACGATCGAGGATCATGTCTTCATTGCCCCTTGTGTCGTTACCACCAACGATAATTTTATGGGCCGCACTGAAGAACGATTCAAGCATTGGGGCGGCGCTACGATTCGCCGCGGCGCACGTGTCGGCGCCGGCGTGACGCTGCTGCCCAACGTCGAGTTGGGCGAAGAAAGTTTTGTTGCCGCCGGCAGCATTGTGACACGTGATGTGAACCCGCGCACTGTGGTGATGGGCAGTCCGGCGAAATATTTGCGCGATGTTCCGGAAGTCGAGTGGGTACAGACTGTGAGGGCTAAAGAGTGATTCCCCTGGTAGATCTAAAAGCACAATACGCTTCGATCAAGAATGAAATTGATCAGGCAATCGGTTCCGTTCTGGAAAGTTCACAGTTTGTACTGGGTCCTGCCGTAGCTGAACTGGAACGACGCGTTGCCGCTTACTGTCAATGCGAATTTGGCGTGGCAGTCGCTTCCGGTACTGATGCGCTGCGACTTTCTTTGGCAGCGCTCGACATTGGCCCCGGCGACGAAGTGATTACTACGCCATTCACCTTCGTGGCGACGGCGAATACCATCTCGCACTGCGGTGCCCAGCCGGTCTTCGTTGATATCGACCCAGCTACGTACAACCTCGATCCCATGGCGGTTGAAGCGGCTGTCACGTCTCGGACAAAAGCGATCGTTCCCGTGCATCTCTACGGGCATCCCGCTGAGATGGAGTCAATCCTCGCGATCGCCGATGCGCACGGCCTGTTTGTGATTGAGGACAGCGCGCAAGCAATCGGTGCGAGTTATCGCGGACAAAAAGCAGGCTCGCTTGGTGACCTGGGCTGCCTTAGCTTTTTTCCTTCAAAGAACCTTGGCGCTTACGGAGACGGCGGCATGGTGGTGACGCGCGACGCGGCCCTGGCGGACAAGCTCGACGTGCTGCGCCGGCAAGGGGGCAAGAAAAAGTACTATCACGAGGTGCTCGGCTTCAACAGCCGTTTGGACACTCTGCAGGCAGCAATTTTGAATGTGAAACTACGGTACCTGAATGCTTGGAACGAGAGCCGCAGACGAGTTGCTTACAACTACAATCGCCTGCTTGCAGATCTGCCGATCATCACTCCCATTGAAGCGCCCGGCTGCGTTCACGTCTACCATCAGTACACGATACGCACGGCTCGCCGCGCCGAGTTAGCTGAGCATCTCAAACAAAACGGCGTGGCTACGATGATCTATTATCCGGTGCCCTTGCATTGTCAGCCCTTGTACAGCGAAGTCACGGCTGCCGCGTTGCCGAACGCAGAGACGTGCGCTCGCGAGGTGTTGTCTTTGCCAATGTATCCCGAGCTGACGGTCGAAAATCAGGAAACGATTGCCGAGCTGATTCGAAACTTCTTTAATGATTACCGAAACGCAGAAACCGCCATTGGTCAGCGTGATCATGCCCGTTCGTAACGAAGGGGCGGCAATTCAACGCAGCTTGGACTCCGTGCTCGCGCAGGACTATCCCAAAGAGCGCCTGGAAGTCTTGGTTGCCGATGGGATGTCTGACGATGGCACCCGAGATTTGCTCAGTGGCTACGCCGAACGCGATGCTCGCATACGCATCATCGATAATCCCGCCCGCATCATGGTCTCTGGATTCAACGCCGGCCTCGACGTTTCCCGCGGTGAGGTCGTCATAATGCTCGGCGGACATTCGGAGATCGCGCCGGACTATGTGGGGAATTGCGTTCGCTATCTGCAGCAGGATGTGGCCGATTGCGTGGGTGGCCCAATCGAGACAATAGCGAACTCCGCGATGGGATCCGCCATTGCGCTGGCGATGAGTACACCTTTCGGCATCGGCGGCGTCGCGTTTCGCGTCGGCACAGAGAAGGAAGATTATGTCGACACGGTGGCCTTTGGCGCCTATACGCGAAAGATTATTGCGCGCGCCGGCCGCTTGGATGAAGAACTCGTCCGCAATCAAGATGACGAGTACAACTATCGGCTGCGTAAACTGGGAGCGAGGATTCTGCTATCGCCGTCGATTCGTTCTCGTTACTACAGCCGCAGCACGCTCGGCGCCCTTTGGTCGCAATACTTTCAGTATGGCTTTTGGAAGGTGCGCGTCATGCAGAAGCATCCGCGCCAGATGCGGCCGAGACAGTTTGTGCCACCGCTTTTCGTACTAGCTTGTCTGCTCTCACTTGGGCTTTCGCTTTTTTCACCACTCGGGCTTTGGCTGTGCGCGTTAGGGTTCGGTTCCTACCTGCTTGCCAATCTCGGCTGCTCAGTCGCAGCCGTGCAGAAAGGCAGTTGGAATCTGCTGCCGCTCATGCCAATCATATTCGCCACGCTACACTTTTCTTATGGCTTTGGTTTCTTGTTAGGGCTCGTGCGCTTCTGGAATCGTTGGGGTTCGTGAGCAACGAAGACAGCGGCGCTGACGTTATGATATCTGCAAAAAGCGATACAGTGCAGCTCGAGCGCCAGCGTATCCTGGCTGAGTATGCACGCCGAGAGAGATCAGTCTCTCCTGAGCTGTATGCTCCGTGGCAGCCGGCGAATCAACTCCTGCTGGCAGAACGGCGGCGCGTGGCGGCAAGGATGTTGCACGAGGCCGGGACTTTCCCGAAGGGTGCTGATCAGTGTCTGGAAATTGGCTGCGGGTCGCTCGGCTGGCTGGGCGAATTAATTTCCTGGGGTGTGCGCGAAACATATCTTCATGCCATCGAGCTGGATCGAACGCGAGCAGAGCAAGCGCAAGCTGCCTTGCCGGCGGCTGAGATTGTTGTTGGCGATGCCACTGAACTCCCCTGGCCCGCGGAAGAATTCAAACTCGTAGTGGTCTCAACCGTATTCAGCTCAATTCTGGATAACAACGTTCGGCGGCTCGTGGCTGACGAGATCATGAGAGTACTGGCGCCAGGCGGAGCGCTCCTTTGGTATGACTTCGCTGCAAACAATCCCAAAAACTCGAACGTGCGGAAAGTAAGCCGCGGCGAACTGGTTGAGCTTTTCCCGCGGCTGAAGGGGAAAATTAGAAGAATCACGCTCGCGCCGCCTTTGGCCCGTTGGATTGCTCCGCGTAGCTGGACCGTGGCTACGCTTTTGCAGGCGGTGCCTTTCTTGCGCACCCATCTCCTTGCCGTTCTACTCAAGGTTGCTTGATTTAGTCTCCAGTACGAATTCATTTCGATCCAGTGAAATTAAACAGCCCAACAAATGGTGCAGAGGTGTCTTCAGGCGCCTTGCCTAACGCCGCGAATAAATTGATGAGCAATAACCATATTCCATTCTTCCGCCCCAGTCTCACACAGACTGAGATAGATGAAGTTGTCGCTACTTTGCGCTCCGGCTGGCTCACCAGCGGACCGAAGGTCAAGCGCTTTGAGCAGGATTTTGCCAAGGCCGTCGGGGCCCCGTACGCAGTGGCAGTGAACTCCTGCACTGCCGCGCTGCACCTGGCAGTTGAGGCCTTGAACCTCAGACCGGGAGAGGCGGCGCTCGTTCCTACGATGACCTTTGCAGCTACCGCGGAAATCGTTCGGTATCAAGGTGCGATGCCCATTCTGGTTGACTGCGATCCGGTAACCGCAAACATTGATTTTTCTGATGCGGAGAAAAAGATCAATCAACTCCAAGCAGCGGAACTGCCATACGAGGTGCCCAGCAATCTGAAAGTGGTGGGAATTATCCCGGTTCATGTCGGTGGCCTGATGATTGACGTGGCGCGAACTCAGCGGTTCGCCGCGAAGCATAAACTTTGGGTCGTGGAAGATGCCGCCCATGCCATGCCCGCTGCTTGGCGTCCAACGCCAGATCAACCATGGCAACGTTGCGGTGAGGGGACCGCTGAGGTCACTTGTTTTTCATTCTACGCAAACAAGACGATCACGACCGGTGAAGGCGGCATGGCGGTCACGCACGATGCCGCGCTCGCCGAGCGCTTGCGCCTGATGTCGCTGCATGGTCTGTCGCACGACGCGTGGGGCCGTTACCAAAAAGGTGGCAACTGGGACTATCAGATCGTCGCCCCGGGCTATAAATACAACTTGACCGATATTGCGGCCGCCATCGGCATACACCAACTCGCCCGCGCCGAGGAGATGCGGCGTCAGCGAGAAGAGGTTGCGAATCGTTATCTCGATGCTTTCGCTGACGTGGAAGAGATTGAGCTTCCACCCGTAGATGCAAACCGCCGCCACTCCTGGCATCTGTTCCCGATCAAACTAAACCTGAGCCGCTTGTCTGTAGACCGGAACGTTTTCATCGAACAACTAAAACAGGCGGGCGTGGGCTGTTCAGTTCACTGGCGACCTTTGCACCTGCATCCTTATTACGCACAAACGCTGGCGTGGCAAGCGAAAGATTTTCCCATTGCCACAGCGCTCTGGGAGCGACTGATAAGCCTGCCGATCTTCCCCGACCTGCAGCAACACGAGGTTGAGGCAGTGATCCGCGTCGTCACAGATACGTGCAGCCGCAATGCTCGTCGCAGTGAGGTCCCGTCACGAGCGAAAGTTGGCCTGACCAAAATGGCAGGCTCGTCTTATGTCCGTTAGGCTCGCACTCAACAGCAATTCACATACTGATGATCAGGTCGAGGCCGCGCCGGCTGACACCATCAAGGCTGGAATGCCCCGCAGTCTCGAAGTAATTCTCGCATTTGTTGCCCTGGTGCTTTCGGCTCCGTTGCTTGCCCTGGCCTTGGCGGCGATTTTCCTAAGCTCACGCGGCCCGGTCATCTTTCGTCAGACACGAATCGGTCAACGGGGCCGTCCCTTCATCATTTATAAGGTCCGCACTATGAGCGTCTCGCATGATCAGCGCGCGGAAGTGACCGCGGCTGATGACGCTCGAATCCTCCGCGTCGGCCGTTGGCTGCGACGAGCAAAGGTGGACGAATTGCCCGAGTTGTGGAACGTCCTGAAGGGTGACATGGCGTTGGTGGGACCGCGTCCCGAGGTGCCGCGCTACGTCGACACGCAAAACCCACTTTGGAAGATTGTGCTACAGGCGCGTCCGGGAATCACTGACCCGGTGACGTTCTCTCTGCGCAACGAAGAAACTCTGTTGAGCCGGGTCGATGGAGACCGCGAAGATTTTTATCTACGAACGTTGCAGCCGTACAAGCTCAATGGTTACGTCGCCTATCTGAAAGAACGAAGCTTTTGGCGTGACGTCAAGATACTGCTTCAGACCTGCAGAGCCATTGTTATGCCAAATACGGTGCTCCCACCAACAATCAAAGGGATCTAAACCAAGGATTAAAATTATGGACGCAAGTTACCCCTTAAACCGCCTGCCCGTCCGGGAAAAAGCGAACGGGAATTACCGCCGTATCCGTCTGCTGATCAGACCGTTCCAGTTCATATTGGATGTGTTAGTCCTCGTTACCGCATTCACACTGGCGTACCTGGTGAGGTTTGATTTTGCGCTTCCTCGATCTGAATGGACGCATCTGCTCATTCAGCTCGTCATCGTCGTTTTGATCCAGTTTGCGCTGTTGAATCTGATGGGTGTCTACAGCTTCATCTGGCGCTATATCGGAATGGCCGAGCTAAAGGCATTTCTTAAGGCTGCTTTGTATTCGGCGATTCCCGTTCTGCTAATGCGCCTGCTGGTGCCGGAAACTCATCAGGCCTATCGCGTGCCGCTCTCGATCATCCTTATGGACACTGTGCTGGCATTTGGCGGTGTTGTTAGCGCGCGCGTTTTGCGACGTAACCTGTACGAGGCCCAGGAGAAACGAAGTCGCGCGAACGGAAACGGCAATGGCCACAGAAAATCCGTGTTGTTGATTGGGGCCGGCCGAGCCGGAGTGATGGTCGCCTCCGAAATTCAGAACCGAACCGACATGGATCTGCACATCGCCGGCTTTGTCGATGATGCTCCTCAGAAACAGGGATCGGTAATTCACGGGGTCAAGGTACTCGGCACCAGTAACGATCTGCCGAGACTGGTTGATGACCTGAAAATTGATCACGTCATCATTTCGGTAGCGCAAGCGACGCGCGCCGACTTTCGGCGCCTGCTCGACATTTGCGAAAAGATTCCCGTGAAGGTACGCACCATTCCTGGTCTGTACGAGATTCTTCAGGGGAGAGTCAAGCTGAGCCGCATCAGGGACGTCGAGATTGAAGACCTGCTGGGACGCGAGCCGGTGCAACTCGACGAAGAGAGCATGGCTGCTTTCCTGGCGGGCAAAGTAGTGATGGTGACGGGCGCGGGAGGTTCGATCGGTTCAGAGCTTGCAAGGCAAGTGGCCTGTTTTCAACCTTCCCAGCTCCTGCTGGTTGAGCGCGCCGAGTGGGCGCTTTTCGGCATCGATCGCAATCTGCGCACCAACTGGCAGGATCTGGTTTCGGTGCCGCTGGTGGCTGACGTTGGCTCGGAACTGCGCATGCGCGCAATTTTCAAGCAATACAGGCCGCAGATCGTGCTGCATGCCGCCGCTCACAAACATGTGCCGATGATGGAAACCAACGTCACCGAAGCGGTGAGGAATAACGTGCTCGCCACGAATCTTCTGGGAGCACTGGCCGGAGAGTTCGGCGTTGAAGCCTTTGTGCTCATCTCTACTGACAAAGCCGTGCGGCCCTCGTCGATCATGGGCGCTTCAAAGCGGGTAGCAGAGTTGGTGATTCAGGATCTGGATCGGCGCTTCGATACGTGCTACGTCGCAGTGCGCTTCGGCAACGTCATCGGATCGACCGGATCAGTGGTGCCGATCTTCAGCGACCAGATTAAGAAAGGCGGGCCAGTGACGGTAACTCATCCTGAAATGATGCGCTACTTCATGACTATTCCCGAAGCGGCGCAGCTCGTATTGCAAGCCGCAGCGTTGGGCAAGGGCGGCGAAATCTTTGTCCTGGATATGGGTGAACCAGTCCGCATTCTCGATCTCGCGAAAGCGGCAATCACGCTTTCGGGGCTCAGACCTTTCGTTGATATCGATATCGTCTTTACGGGCGTTCGGCCCGGCGAAAAGTTACACGAAGAACTCGAGCTCACTGAAGAGAACATGTCAAAGACGCGCCACCCGAAAATCTTCATCGGCAAGATTGCGGCGATCCCGCCCGAGGCAATTTCTTCTGCCCTGGCGCGGTTGAGCGCATTGTCCGATCACGAGCACGAGACCGACCTGCGCCGATTGCTCAACGATTTGCTGGATGCTCAACTCGAAATCGAGAACAACGGAGACGCGAAGGCCGCGCGATCAGCAACGCCACAACAGGTTGTCCTTAGCATTTCTCCTTTCAAGCGCACCTTTACTGCCGGAATCTCAGGCGACTGAATCAAGGCCCTGCCCAGGGCCACAGCGTGCGATTGCCCAGTTTGCACCAGAGGTAAAACCAGTATGTCCCACTCAATCGTAATCGGGGCCGGCCCAGCCGGTCTCACGGCCGCGTACGAACTGTCGAAGCTTGGCGTCAGCTCGACCGTATTGGAAGCTGACCGGCAGGTAGGCGGCCTTTCGCGCACGGTGAACTATCGCGGCTATCGCTTCGATATTGGTGGCCATCGCTTTTTCACCAAGGTGCCACTCATTAACGAGCTGTGGCATGAGATCCTCGGCGAAGATTTTATGCTGCGCCCGCGACTCTCAAGGATTCATTATCGCGGACACTTTTACGACTATCCTCTGAAGGCGACCAACGCGCTGGCTGGATTGGGGCCGATCGAAGCTTTCATAGTCGGCATGAGCTTCGCCAAGGCGAAACTGTTTCCCCATGATAAGGAAACAAACCTTGAACAATGGGTGGCGAATCGCTTCGGCCATCGTCTCTACGAAATCTTCTTTAAGACTTACACAGAAAAAGTTTGGGGCATTCCCTGCACGGAGATCTCCGCAGATTGGGCAGCGCAACGCATCAAGAATCTTTCGCTGCCGGAAGCAGTGCGCAACGCCTTGTTCAGCAGCAATGGGAAATCGAGAAACGGCGACGTCATCACTACGCTGATCGAGCAGTTTAATTACCCGAGGCTGGGGCCAGGCATGATGTGGGAGCGCTGCGAGGAACTGCTGACGGCGCAGGGCAACGAGACCCTGCGAGGCATCAAGGTGGAACAGATACGTCACAGCCACGGTCGCGTGGAGTGTGTGTATGGCCGCACGCGTGCAGGAGAGTCGGTAGAGTTTGGCGGTGACAATTTCATCTCAACGATGCCCCTACGCAGCCTCATTCGCGCCCTGAGTCCGGCGCCACCGGATAAAGTGTTAGAGGCTGCAAACAATCTTCGCTACCGCGATTATTTGACGGTCGTGCTCATCGCCAAGCGCGAAAAGATCTTCCCGGATAACTGGATCTACATTCACTCGCCCGAAGTCCGAATGGGCCGCATTCAGAACTACAAGAACTGGAGTCCTTACATGGTACCTGACTCGTCGCGCACCTCACTCGGATTGGAATATTTTCTCTGGGACAAGGACGAACAGTGGCAGTGGTCGCAGGATCGCTTGATCGAACTGGGGATCAAGGAGTGCGCCCAGATTGGAATGATCGAGCCGGACGAAATCGAAGACGGCACCGTGGTCCGCATGAAGAAAGCTTACCCGGTGTATGACCGAGTGTATCAGGAAAGCCTGGCGACCATTCGCCATTATCTTGAAAGCATCGGCAACCTTCAGACCGTCGGACGCAACGGCCTCCATCGCTACAACAACCAGGACCATTCGATGCTCACGGCAGTTTATGCGGCGCGCAACATCGTCGGTGAGCAGCATGATGTCTGGTCGGTTAACACTGAGATGGAATATCACGAGGAGGAGCGCGTGAAAGCTTCCGTGGCGAAACCGGTGGCCGCACGGACCGAAACAGTTTTGCCGGGAGATCGCCAGGTTCCGCGCCGGTTGACTCCTGAGGAGCTGATCGAAGCCGCCTTCGCGAAGTTGGATCCGGTCGCGCTCGGGGTGGCGATTGGAACTGTCGGCGGCCTCAGTCTCTTCATTGCCACTATCACCTTACTGCTGAAGGGCGGTCCAATCGTTGGCCCAACTCTCGCTCTGTTAAATAACGTCCTGTTGGGTTTTAGTGTGACCTGGGCCGGGGCGTTAATTGGTTTGGTGGAAACCAGTCTCGGCGGTTTCGCCATTGGTTATTTGTTTGCGTCATTGAGAAACCTGGGGATTGATGCCTATGCCTGGCTGTTGCAGCGGCGGGCAATGGCGGACTCGCAGCGCAATCTGCTGGATTAAGGAGCGCCAAAATGACGAGTACAGACTTGAGCAAAGATCAAAGCGCAGTCAACGAGGTGAGCCGAGCCATCGCGCGGATCCAGACGGGAGTGTTGACCATCGTCTTCGCCGCCCTCGGCGGCTTGGGACTGTTTCTGATGACCGCGTGGCTGCTGCTTAGAGATGGCCCCAATGTGGGCGCACACCTGCGTTTGTTGGGTAATTACTTTCCGGGCTATTCGGTAACCTGGCCTGGAAGCATCATCGGATTTTTCTACGGCGCCGTGGTGGGCGGCATCATCGGCTGGTCAGTAGGCACGATCTACAACCGCGTCGTCGGCATCCGACACGTTTAACGCAATGGACACAATAGCCGGCACCGCAACGGCGAAGCAGGGGATGGCAAGTCATCCAACCCTCTCTGTTGTCGTGCCCGTTTACAACTCGACCGCCGACCTCAAACACTGCCTGGCGGCATTGGCAGCTTCCGAGTTTAGAGATTTTGAGGTTATCGTGGTCGACGACGGCTCGACTGAACCGGTGCAGCCATTGGTCGATGAATTCGGTTTCTCTTATGTCCGCATCGCGGGTCCGGGCGGGCCGGCGCGTGCGCGCAATCGCGGCGTTGCCCTCGTTCGCGGACATTACGTCGTGTTCGTCGATGCGGATGTTTGCGTACACAAAGATGCGCTCACGCATTTCGCGTCAGCTTTCGCGGCCGACCCGAGCGTTGAAGCCGTCATCGGATCTTATGATGACGCTCCAGCGAAACCGAATTTCCTCTCTCAGTACAAGAATCTGTTTCATCACTATGTTCATCAGGAAGCCGCGGGCGAAGTCATCACTTTCTGGAGCGGGTGCGGCGCGATGCGGCGCGAGCTCTTTCTCGAATTCGGCGGCTTCGACGAACAACGCTATCGCCGTCCGGCCATTGAAGACATCGAGCTGGGCACATGGCTGAGCGCGGCTGGCCACAAAATAGTTCTCGATGGGCGGATCGTGGGCCAGCACCGCAAACTCTGGACAATCAGGAATCTCCTAACGACTGACATCTTCGATCGTGGCGTTCCCTGGACGCGCCTGATGCTGCGCGCCGGAAAGATAGCCAACACACTCAACGTGAAGCCCGTACAAAGGATCAGCGTGGCGCTGGCTTTTCTCGCCGTGCTGCTCGCACCCGCCGCAATCTGGTGGCCGGCCATTGCCTTGGTTTCGATTGCCCTTGCCGTGGCTGTCACGATTCTAAATCTCAATTTCTACCGATTCTTCCTAAAGCGTTCGGGACTATGGTTTACGCTGCGAGTCGTGCCGCTGCACTGGCTTTATTTCGGGTGCTGCGGCGTCAGTGTGATATTGGGGACGCTATTGCACTATCTGGAAAAAGGTTCGACCAAGCCGACGATGCCGCTCAGAACTGACGCGCATGCCGAATAAGAACACCGCTTCTGAAATAGAGCTGACGATCATCGTGACGGTCGTCGGCGGCAAGGCACTCGTGCATCGCTGTCTTGCAGCAGTCTATCCGCAAGTAAACTTCGCGACCACGGAAGTGATCGTTCCTTATGACCGCTGGTCGGCAGACGTTGAAGATCTGGCAGAAGAGTTTCCATCAGTTCGCTTCCGGTTCATAAATGATCTGGGCGCAGCGTCTGCCGCGACTGTTAGCTCGCACCAGCATCGTCTTTACGATCGTCGACGCGCTGTCGGGTTATCGCTAGCGCGCGGGCGGCTAATCGCCATGACCGAAGATTATGCCGTGCCGGCCGAGGATTGGTGCCGGCAAATCTTCCGCGCCCACGAGCAACCGTACGCGGTGATCGGCGGCGCAATTGATAACGGAATCGATCGGCCGTTGAATTGGGCCCTTTACTACTGCGACTTTGGTCGTTACGGCAATCCGCTCGAGCATGGCCCAGCAGAGTACGCTTCCGATGTCAACCTGGCCTACAAGCGCGAGGCCTTGGACTCCATTCGTGACGTCTGGTCCGAGGCTTATCACGAAACCACAGTGCATTGGACGCTTCGCTCACGGGGTGAAGTGGTGTTCCTCGATCCGCGCCTGGTCGTCTACCAACATCGCCCTGCGATCGGTCTGTTCCGAGCTGTTCGCGAGCGAATCGAATGGGGACGCATTTTCGCCGAGACACGTGTCGCCAGATGCAGCTTGTGGCGGAGAGTCTGTTATGCCGCCGGCACTGCAATCTTGCCAGCGCTGCTTCTGCTGCGGGTGCTGCGTAACATGCTGCGCCAAGGACGCTCGGTGACTCAGATAGTGCAAACGCTGCCGCTGACGGCGTGCCTGTTGGCCGGATGGGCGTTGGGTGAGTTCAGCGGTTACGTCAGAGGCCAGCAAGCAGCAGAAGTTTCCTTGACCAAGACCCGAGCCGGAAATCTAACAACGAGTCAACCGTGATGCCCACAAACGGAAACAAGTTGGCGATTTTGACCTACCACTCGCTCGACCCGAGCGGATCGGTCGTGTCCATCGCGCGTCAGGACTTCGCGAATCAGATGGCGGCTCTCTCTGAAAGGAGTCTCCGGGGAACGTCCTTGATTGAGGCTGTCAGGTACCGTGACAGGACCGGTGAATGGCCGAAACGAGTCGTCGTGCTGACATTCGATGACGGCTTCGCGAATTTTTACGAGGCGGCAATGCCGGTGCTGACCCGTTACGGTTTTGGGGCAACGGTTTTCGTAGTCACGGGGCACATGGGTGGGCACAACGATTGGGAGCAACCGCCCGCAGGTCTAGGGTTATTGCCAATGCTTTCATGGCAGCAGGCGACAGAAGTGGCAAAGGCCGGCATTGAGATTGGTTCCCATACGCGGACTCATCCCGATCTACGACGCTGTTCCCCGTCGGAAGTTGAACACGAGATGACCGCTTCGCGTGCCGATATTGAACAACAACTGGGCTTGCGCGCGGAAACCTTTGCTTACCCGTATGGCGGAGTTAACGACGTCTCTTGTCAGCTCGCGGCTCGCGAGTTTCGTGCAGCATGCACCACCGAATTGAGACGGACGAACGATGATCCGCTGAACCTGCTGGCTCGCATTGACATGTACTACCTCAAATCGCCACAAAAGTTTGCACGCTTGTTGGATGGGCGACTTGATCAGTACCTCACAATACGGCGCTGGGGAAGGTTGGCGCGCCAAATGGCGCCGCCCGCGCTGGAACACAGTATTAGCGGGATTTAAGACGGTCTGCCCCTGAGAGAAAGAAAGGTGAAAAACTCATGAACGTAATCAGCCGAATTGCCAAGCACGGCCGCTTGAACTGGCAGGCGCTGAGCGCTACTAAGGTGCCGAGTCCGCCGTTCCTTATTCTGTTCATCAACTCGACCTGCAATATGAAGTGTGAGCACTGCTTCTACTGGCAGAATCTTAATCGCCGCGACGATCTCGCGTTCGAGGAGCTGGTGGATCTGTCACATCAACTGGGAAACATCGAGAATTTGAATTTGTCCGGCGGCGAGCCATTCATGAGGAAAGAATTTGGCGCTATTTGCCGCCAGTTCATCAGACGGAATAAGGTCAAAGAAATCTATGTTCCGACCAACGGATACTTTACTGAGAAGACGATCGCGCAAATCAGGGAGACGCTCAAGGAGAAAAGTCTGCGTTTGTTCGTTGTCGAGTTATCACTCGACGGAATGGCTGAATTTCATGACGAGTTCCGAGTCACGAAAGATTCCTTCGCCAAAGCAATGGAGACCTACGATGCGCTGGAGGCATTGCAGCGCGAAGACCCGCGGCTCCAGATTCATTCAATCTCAACGGCGACGGCCAACAACCTGGCTGAGATTAGGCGCTTGACTACTTTTCTCTATGAGCGCTGCCCGCAGATGTCGCATCACAATCTCGCCTTGATTCGCGGCGATCGAAAAAATCCTTCGTTACAGGGACCGAAGCTGGCCGAGTATGAGGGACTCGCCGAGTACGTGCGACGATTGTGGGCGCCCCGGGAAAAAGTCCGGTACGGCAGCATCGTCGAGCCGATGCTCCAATGGGCGAAGGTGAAAACGGCGCAAGAGGCTCGCCAGGTGGTTCCGTGTCGGGCCGGCATCTTAAGCGCCGTCGTTTATTCCAACGGAGACGTCAGCGTCTGTGAAGCTCACAAGCCGCTGGGCAACATCCGCGACAAATCGTTTAAGGAAATCTGGTATTCCGTTGAGGCAAGAAAGCGGCGGGCCTCGATTCGCGCTAAAGATTGCTATTGCACCAACGAGATGTTCCTGTGGCCCAGCATCATTTTCCAACCGCTGCAACTGATTAAGGCAATGTTCGGCGCAAAGGTCTGGCGGAAGCCCGAGATGTTGCCGTCAGCAGAACACGTCAACTGGAAACAACCCGGCGTGAGTATCCCGCTGCCGGTAATTCAATCAACGGCGGAAGCCAACAGGCTCGGTCCCGAGCGATTAGCCAAAGCCGCCCGCAGTGGGGCTGACACAATTGCTTCAGCGAAATTAGTTAAGGCGTTTTTATCATTGGCGGGCGCTGAGCTTTTCAGCCACGACTGGGTCCTGCCGTTCGGCAGTCAATTGATGCAATGGCTCTAAAGACTTATGACTTCGCCAAGTTCAACGCAGACTAAGGAACCACGGACGCTGGCAGGGTCCGTTGACAGGTCTCAAGCCTGCGTCATCTCTGTTGTGATTGCGTGGGTCAATCCGCTGGAGCTGCTCAGGCATGGACTTGACTCACTGCGGCAGGGGATTAATCGCCCGCCTGATGAAGTTGTCGTCGTCACGCGCCACAACGAGGTCGATCAGGAACGCTTGCGCCACTTATACCCGGAGGTCATTCTGCTCTCAGCCCCACGGCACACACCGATTACCGCGCTTAGGAGTCTCGGGCTCAAGCACGCGCGTGGCAATGTTGTCGTGGTTACCGAAGATCACTGCGTCCCCTCCGCTGACTGGCTCGGGGCCGTTGAGCGCCGCATGCTCGAGGGCTATGACATCGTGGGCGGGCCGATCGAGAACGCATGCACGAGCAGGCTGCGCGATTGGGCTGCTTTTCTGACTGAATATGCCTTCGCAGTTCTTCCTGACGCCAGCGCAAAAGAGGCTAAGACTAACCTGGCAAGCCGCATTGCCTGCAACAACGTTGCTTATCGGCGCGAGTTCATCAGCGGTTTGTGCCAGACATTGGAGAGTGGGCAGTGGGAATCTTTTTATCGCAGCCAGTTGGACGAGCGCGAAGTAAAGATGACTTACGAACCAAAGATGATGCTTTACCATCGCCGCCCTTTTGACTTCTGGTACTTTGTGACGCAGCGGTATCACTTCTGCCGATCGTTTGCAGCCATGCGCTGCCAGATGATCTCAGCAAGGGAAAAACTGAAATATGGAGTCGGCAGCGCCTTACTGCCGCCGCTGCTGCTCTGGCGCGGACTGCGCACGATAGCTCGCAAGCGGCGCCTGGTGGGTCGTTATTTAACTTGTCTGCCTTTGATCGCAACCTACTTTACCGCCGGCGCCGTCGGAGAGATGACCGGATACTTCCTGGGCGGCGGCACAAGTTTGGAGAGAGTCGAGTGACGCGTTTCGGTTTAATCGGTTGTGGGGCCATCGGAGAGTTTCGTGCGCAGGCGCTGAAGCAAACACCGCAGGCCGAACTCAAGCAAGTAGTGGATGCTCTGCCGGAGCGCAGTGCGGACTTTGCCAGGCGCTTCGGAGTGCGCGCTGCCGCTTCGATTGATGATTTGGTCGCGAGCCAGGAGATTGACGCCGTCATCGTTTCTACGCCGCCGAATCTTCATCGCGAGCATTGCGAGAAAGCCTTGCGCGCCGGAAAAGATGTGCTTTGCGAAAAGCCTCTCGCTTCCACGGTCGAAGATTGTTATCGCATCGTCGAAACGGCTGCCGCGTGCGGCCGGACGCTGGCCACGGGTTTTAATTACCGCTTTTATCCCGCGGTGATGAAAGCGCGCGAATTGATTGCCGCCGGGCGCATCGGCGAAGTGGATCACGTCAAGAGCTTTGCCGGACATCCGGGCGGGCCGGAGTTCACGCATCAATGGGTTCACGATGCCACGATTATGGGTGGCGGCGCTTTGATGGATAACGGCATTCACGCCGCCGATTTGACGCTGCACTTTCTCGGCGAAATAACGGAGAGCTACGGACTGGCCACCGAAAACATCTGGCAATTCGCGCAGAGCGAAGACAACGGCTTTGTGATGATGCGCACGCCGCAGGGGCGCGTCGGCACGTTGCACGCATCATGGAGCGAGTGGCGTGGTTATCGTTTTCACATTGATATCTATGGCACGAAAGGCTGCATACGCGTGTCGTATCCACCCATGATGACCGTCCTTTATGAACGCCCGATCGGATCAGCGAAACGCGGCGGCCGCAAAACGTTTCTCTTCCCGATCTTTCAACTGAAAGAAAGACTGCGTTCATATCGCTGGACCATCGTGCAAAGCTTTGTGGCCGAGCAGCAGGATTTTCTACAACGTATTCAAGGGCACAAAGGTGTGGGCGCCACCGGCCTTGATGGCTTGCGTGCCGTTGAGATGGTTGCTTCGGCCTACGGCAAACGCGAACCGGTCAAGCTCGCCTTCGCTTCAGTCAGCGGTTTTTGAATCGGCACTCTTAACTCAATTTTCGCGTCTCCCCGATGAAACTGAATAAACGACC
This sequence comes from Pyrinomonadaceae bacterium, assembly GCA_041499185.1. GTDB lineage: Bacteria > Acidobacteriota > Blastocatellia > Pyrinomonadales > Pyrinomonadaceae > JAOAPY01. Next base: position 55,055 of record JBGQJU010000003.1, read on the forward strand.
ACCTTCGACTGAGTTGGTCACGGCTATTACCGCCGATCTGCGTTGCCGCTCAATCCTTTCAACTTCGTTTAGGTTGCTCTCCTTTACGTCTGACCTTGCGGCGTCGCCCAGTTGCAAAGCTTGCGGGCGCCGAGTGATGAAAAGCCTTCCCCGGAGTAAACGATGATAGAAGTCTCTGAAAACGGGAATACAAAGAAACTGGCCACACATGGAGAGATGCCTTTACTGAGTTCCATGAATCAACCACACGTTACAGCCTGGGGTCTTTCAACGCGGGGCATTGCAATCCGCCTGTTCTTTACGTGCTGGGCGATCTATGCGTTGCACTTCGCGACGAATACCGTGCGCGAAATTTATCCTGCTCTGGCTCTGGCAGATCATTTCTCGTTCCGCGTCGATGAATACGCGAACATGCACCCCGACCTGTTTGAGAAGCCTGGTTACGGTTGGCACATCGGCAATAACCCCGGCGCGTCGATGCTGGCGGCAATCCCCTACGCCATGACCCGTCCGGTGATCGATCCCATCGTCGAGCGTGTAAAGAAACAACGCGCTGCGTCAGGTCTGACCGAGCCCCCCGCCTACAATTCGAAGTGGCCGATGGCGCGCGAATTCTATAAAGAAGCCTGGCGGCGCGGGCTTGACGTCAAGTTCGGCCTCGCGGCGTTCGTTATGCAATCAATGTGCATGGCGCCACTTTCCGCGCTGGCCGCGGTCGTCATGTTTTATGTGCTGCTGCACCTGTTTGGATCTGGCAGGAAGGCGTTCTGGCTCACGGTCCTGTTTGCGTTTGGCACGCCGGTATTTTTTAGAACCGGTTATTTGAATCAAAACCTGATGCTCGGCAACCTCGCATTCATAGGATTTGTCGCAATGTGGAACCCGCGGGCCAGCACTCGTTGGTCACCACGCACGCGCTTCTTCCTCGGCGGCCTCGCGGGCGGAGCCGCGCTGCTGTTCGATTACAGCGGAGTGATATTTCTGCTCGGGCTATTCGCTTATGGAATCGTAAAGCGGCTGCGCACGGCAGCGACTGCAGATGCATTTCGTCATGCGTGCTGTTACGTCTTAGGCACGCTTGCGCCGGTGGGTCTGCTTTGGCTGTATCAGTGGCGCAGTTTTGGGAATCCCTTTCTTCCCGGCCAGCATTGGATGCCGCCGGTGCAGTGGATCGAGCTGGGTTACCAGGGCTATGGCTGGCCACAGCTTGAGCTGCTGCGATCGCTGGCGTTTGACTATCGTTACGGTCTCTTCATATGCAGCCCGCTGATGTTGCTGGCCCTGGCAGCTCCGCTGCTCAATCGCGGTCCGAAACGCGTTCTGGCAGGTTTGGAGCTGGCAACTCTGCTCGGCCTGTTCGTAGCGCTCTGGGTTTTCTTTAGTGGTTCCAATTACACGCGCCTGCAGTTCAATACCGGCATTCGCTACCTCACCCCAATTCTGCCGTTCCTCTTCATACCCGCGGCCATCGCGTTAATGCGTCTGCCTCGGCTCGCCATTTATCTCATCGCGATACTCTCGTTCACGGAATCGTGGTGCCTGGCAATGCATAGAGATGTCGAGAGTGGTCTTGGTCTGCTGAATCCTATCTTGCACGTTTTCATCGGCGGATTCGAGCTGCCGGCGCTCACCACGATATCGAATTTGAGTCAATTTGGAGATTTCCTGAGGAGCGGGACGGTGTCACCGCTGCCTCTGTTTGTGCTCACGGCGGCGATGCTATTTGCCATCTGGCGAGTGCGCTCTGCCGGTGAGATGAAAATCCAAGCGTCCCGCCACAGTTCTCTGAAGCTGAGGTCTGGATTCGTTGAAGTAGCCCAGGAGCGAGTGATGGCGACGGGTAAAGCAGCAGTTGCAGCCAAGCCGGCGGCCGTTGATGTCGTGATACCGGTGCTCAACGAGGCGCATGTTTTGGAGCGAAGCATCAGAACGGTTCGGGAATTCCTGAAACAACATCCCGACTACGTGTGGCGAATAGTAATAGTCGATAACGGCTCGACAGACGGCACCGATAAAGTTGCCAAACACCTGACAGTGCAGTTCGATGACGTGGAGTTTTTGCAATTGGTGCAGAAGGGGCGCGGCCGGGCTTTGCGCTACGCCTGGATGCAAAGCAAGGCAGACGTGGTTAGTTACATGGACGTCGACCTTTCCACCGATCTCGCGCATCTGCCGAAGTTGGTAAGCGCGATCGTCGAAGAAGGGTACGACGTCGCTATCGGCTCGCGGCTGGCGAAGGGCTCGCAAACCAGGCGCTCGCTGAAGCGCGAACTCATTTCGCGCACCTACAATATTTTCCTGCAAGCGATTCTGTTCACGCGCTTCTCCGACGCGCAATGTGGTTTTAAGGCAGCCAGTTCCCAGGCTGTGGACAGCATCGTGCCGCAGATTGAAGACCAGTCGTGGTTCTTTGACACCGAATTCCTGGTGCTCGCAGAAAAGCAGGGCTACCGGATCAAAGACATACCCGTCGTTTGGAATGAAGACGACGACAGCCGGGTGAAGATCGTGCGCACCGCGTGGGATGACATAAAAGGAGTGTTGCGATTGCGCAGGCAACTCTGGATGGCAAAGTTCGCGCCCGCATCCGTGACCGCGATGAAGCGCGAAAAGTCATAAAGCTAGGTCTTTCCGGCTGTAATTGATTTGCGATGAGTTCGTTGTTTATTACAGGCTTCTCCGGCTTCATCGGCAGTAATCTGCTGCGCCGGATCGATCCGCGAAAGTACCAGAAGGTATACGGGCTCGGCAGAACTCAACCGGCTGGGCACTTCCCGGAGAATTTTCAATTCGTCAAAGGCTGTATTTGTGACACCGACTCTTATGCTCGCTACCTGAACTCTTGCGACACGGTAATTCACCTCGCTGCCGCCACCGGCAAGGCAATGCCCGCTGAATACTTCAAGGTGAACACCCGAGGTACCGAACTGCTAATCGAACAGAGCCAGCAGAGCGGAGTAAAAAACTTCCTGTACGTCAGCACCATTGCCGCCAAGTTTGCCGACAAGAATCTCTACTACTATGCGCAATCAAAGGAACAGGGCGAGCACGCTGTCACAGGCAGCCGGCTCAACTACGCCATCGTCAGGCCGACCATCGTTATCGGCAAGGAAGCGGTGATTTGGAAAACGCTCTCGAATCTGGCGCGAAAGCCCGTGCTGTTAATGCTGGGTGATGGAACCGCTCGCATTCAACCGATCTACATAGAAGACCTGGTTGATTGTCTTTTGACCATCCTTGATTCGAATTACTTTTCAAACGAAGTATACGAGCTGGGTGGGCCGGAGGAGATTACCTTCGAGCATCTTTTGAAACGAATTCATCACCTCTATCATGCAAAGGACCCGTCAGTCGTTCACATTCCGCTCAAACTGTTGAGTGCGACTCTCTCTTTCCTTGAGAAGAGATTCTATTCGGTTCTGCCGATCAACGCCGGTCAGCTCTGTGCTTTCAATAATGACGGGACAATTGAGATGAATCGATTGTTCCGCGTGGCCGCGCCGCAGATGCGCAACGTCGACAGCATGCTCCAGCAGGTTGTGCCGGCGAGTAATCGGGCGGTGCTCGTCAGCGCCCTGGATCAGGAATGCATTGCGTTCTCGCATTATCTGGTAAGGCGGAACCCGAGCCGCTATGTTGTGGATAAGTATTGCGAGGCCAACGCGACCGGCAGCTTTATCGAGAGCTGCGAGACGAATCATTTTGATCGATTGCTGCTAAGTCTGGCCGTCGCTCATCCAGGGCTTGCAAAACTGGTGGACTCGTACACGGGTATCTTTCTGAAATCTGCCACGGTGCGAAACAAGTGGATTCTTTTGTTAGCGATTATGGAAAGCTCCGCGCCGAGCTATGAGTATTTCGATTCCCCGGATTCGTCGAGCCGGAGCCTATTGTTCGCGCAGATGATTTGGCAGGGAATGGTTTTTCTAACCTGCCTGTGCCTATCGACAATCGTCTTGACGCCGCTGCGAGTAATCCTCGCGTTGTATTCAACACTGATGGGTCGGAACTGACGAGAAACGATGGCGAAGATATTGATCGTTGGTTCGGGAGCGAGCGGCGTCCATTTCGCTCTGTCGGTGCTCAAGAAGGGCTACGAAGTCATAATGCTTGACGTCGGCCATGCCAAACCTGCGGCAGTCAATCCGGGGGATACGTTCAATGGTCTCAAGACCAACTTGAGTGATCCGGCAAGCTATTTCCTGGGTCGGAAATTTGAAGCAGTAGTTCACCCGGGTTCGGAAGGCGAGTACTACGGCTTCCCGCCGAATAAGAGTTATGTCTTCTCAAAGCCGCCGGCCTTCGATTTGAGTGCGCAGGGATTCGCGCCGCTGTTTTCCTTCGCGCAGGGCGGGCTGGCGGAAACCTGGACGGGCGGAGTTTACCCGCTGAACGATCAGGACCTGAAACACTTTCCCTTCGCTTACTCGGACATCGCCCCTTACTACGACGAGGTCGCAAAGCGCATCGGGATTGCCGGAATCAAAGACGACCTTTCCCGGTTCTATCCAGTTCACGAAAATCTCATGGAGCCTCTGCGGCTGGACGAGCACTCAAAGCGCTTGCTCGCGGCTTATGAGAAGCACAAGGCCTACCTCAACGACAAATTGAACTGCTACATGGGGCGTGCGAGAGTCGCAACTTTGAGCGCGGACAAGAACGGTCGCAAAGGGTGCACCTACACAGGCCGCTGTTTGTGGGGCTGCCCTTCGGGAGCGCTCTACACCCCATCGCTCACGTTGAGCGAGTGCAAGACGTACCCAAACTTCAGTTACATACCAGACGTGTACGTGAGCCATTTTGAATTCAACTCCCGAAATGAAATCGTCCGCGTCGTAGCCCAATCGACAGTCGGGAAGGGAACTCAGGTAATTACGGCTGACAAATTTGTGCTGGCTGCGGGGACCCTTTCGTCTTCGAGGATTTTTATGGATTCAGTGCTGAGAAGCACCGGCGAACTAATTAGCCTATCGGGGCTGATGGATAACCGGCAGATACTGATCCCGTTTATCAACCTCGGCATGGTCGGCCAGAAGTATGATCCGGAGAGCTACCAGTACCATCAGCTTGCGATGGGATTCGAGACCGGCAAGTCCGGACAGTATTTTCACGCGTTGTTTACTACGCTGAAGACCGCGCTGGTACATCCAATCGTGCAAAACATCCCGCTCGACTTGCGGACCGCGGTGGGAGTATTCCGAAACGTGCGCGCCGGCTTGGGGGTGGTCAATCTGAACTTCCCTGATAGCCGGCGCGACGGTAGCTTCGTAACTCTGCAACGGGATCAATCAGGACGATCAAGATTAAGCATCAAATACTCGCCGATTGAGAACGAGCAGACAGTCATCAAACAGGCCGTCAGAGTCGTCAAGAAAGCTTTGTGGAAATTGAACTGCATCGTTCCGCCGGCAATGATGCACGTGCGTCCGATGGGCGCCAGCGTACATTATGCCGGGACGATTCCGATGTCGGCGAAGCGCGCCCCGCTCACTTCATCGCCGCATTGTCAGAGTTATGACTTCGGCAATCTTTGCTTTGTCGATGGGACAACATTTCCATCTTTGCCGGCCAAGAATTTGACCTTCGCCCTGATGGCTAACGCTATCAGAGTAGCCGACCAGGCGTTCTAATAGTGAAGTTACTCAAAAATTTTCTATCGCTGGCAGGCGCTGAGGTTTTCAGCAAACTGGTAACGTTTGCCGCTTTCGCTTATCTGGCGCGGGTGCTCGGTCCGGGAGGCTTCGGGTACATCGAATTCGCGGGCGCTGTATTGATGTGCGCCAGCTTGATTGTCGATCAGGGTTTCAGTCCTTATGGCGCGCGCGAAATTGCCAAGGCGCCGGAGCACACAGGGCGGCTGGCGGCGGAAGTTGTCACCGCACGCTTTGTGCTGGCGACACTCGGCTATATCGCGGTCGTGCTCTTCGCGCTGTTAATCGACCGAGGGCCGGTCCTGCTTCGACTCCTGCTGGTCTACGGTTTGAGTCTTTGGGCCGCGCCGTTGCTGTTGCAGTGGATCTTTCAGGGCCATGACCGGATGAATTTAGTCGCGGTCGCACAGGTGATTCGCCAGACGATGTTCGCCGCCACAGTGTTCGCCTTTGTGCGCGGACAGGAGCAAATCCTGATGGTCGCCTGGGCGGAAGTCGCAGGCGTAAGCAGCGCGGCAGCGTATTGCGTCTGGATGTATCGGCGTCAATTTCGCGCAGCAACACGGATACGTCCTGCTGTCTCGGCCAAGCTTTTTCGTGAAGGCGTGCCGATTGGACTAAGCCAGATGTTCTGGGTCGTCAAGATGTTTGGCGGCACGCTCATTTTGGGAATTATCGCTTCGGCACAGAATGTCGGCTTTTTCGCGGGCGCTCAGCGAATTCTCGTGGCCGCGCACACGTTCGTCTGGCTCTATTACTTCAATCTGCTGCCGACAATGGCCCGGACCTGGCAACAGAACGACGGAGAGTTTGATCGTCTGATCGAACGATCTATGCACCGAGTGATATGGCTCGGCATGATCGCCGGACTTGGTTGGGTGGCTCTGTCGCATGACGCAATGCGAATCATTTATGGGCCTCAGTTCGTGGCTGCCGGCGTCGTATTAGCCTTGCTGGCAGTGGTCTGTGTCATGGCTTTTATCAGCGGGCACTATCGTTTTGGTTTGATTGCCGCCGGACATCAGAACGCCGAGATGTTGACGGCTGCTTTCGGCGCCGTGATCGCTCTGACGTTGATTCCAATCGGCTATTTCAAAGCGGGCCTTAACGGCGCTGCAATGGGATTGGTGATTGCTGAAGCGGCGATTTGGTTAAGCTCGTGGTGGTGCGCCCGCCGCCTGTTGTCATTGAAAGGCAACGCTCGACTCTTGCTGCGTCCGTTGTTCGCGACCGCGCTGGCGTCCGGGCTGTTGTTGCTGATGCCCTTGGAATCACTGCCAATCAAGTTATTTGTAGCTCTGGTGTTTTTGACCGGATTGGCGTTGGCCCTTGATGCCCGAGTGCGCGAAGGCTTACGCGAGCTACTAGTGTGGCGGCGCACCTGGAACAAGGAAATGGCGAAAGCGCGGGAAGGCGTCCAGGCCTGATGCAGAATCAGCTAAGACTTGAGTCAACTATGAAGCGCGGGTTGAACCTGGCCGGACCGCTGGCGTTGATTAGTGGACTGGCACTAATCTTCGCCGCAACGCTGGTTTCGAATGGCGCCATCGAGCATGCGCTGGTCAGCAATCCGGTGCGTTCATTGTCCTGGGGGCCAACGCTGTTTCGCGCGCTCCTGGCGCTTGACGGAGTTGCCTTGCTGGTCGTAGCGCTCGTGTCGATGAAGAGTGTTAGCCAACCTGCAATTTCTTCAATGTCTCCTGCTCTTTCTCTCGATGAATCCAGATCGACAACGTGGCGCTCGTGGGTTGCGCTGTCCGTTTTGACCCTGCTTGCGCTGGCCTTGCGGCTGTGGCATTTGAACACCGATCTGTGGTTCGACGAGCTGCTGACGCTGCTCAACTTCGTGCGCTTGCCGCTGGGCGACATCGTTACCAGCTTGCCGGATCAAAACAATCACCTGCTCTTTTCTGTTCTATCAAACTTCTCGGTGCGGGTTTTTGGCGAAAGCGCGTGGGCCGTGCGTTTGCCGTCGGTTCTCTTTGGCGTGATGAGTCTCTGGGCATTGTTTCTACTTGGACGCCGGGTGGTGGGCACGCGTGCGGCGCTACTGGCTTGTGCGTTGATGACGGTTTCGTATCACCACATTTGGTTTTCGCAAAACGCGCGCGGTTACATGGCATTGCTCTTCTTTTCGCTATTAGCAACCTGGCTGTGGCTCGAGGCGCTCGACCGGCAAGCGTGGGCGTGGTGGATTGCTTATTCGATAGCCGTCACCGGCGGCATGTTAAGCCATATGACGATGGTCTTTGTCGTGGCGGCCCACGTCGTTGTTTACCTGGGGATGCTCCTGCTGGCGCGAAGATCGAAAACAAGAGTTGAGGCCCCATTCAATTGGCGACCGTTCGTTGCCTGGGCGCTCTGCGTGAGCTTGACGGCGCAACTTTATGCGTTGGCCTTGCCTGAGTTTTTGCGCGTTGGGCTGCATGAGGTTTCGCTGGAATCAGAGTGGACGAGCCCGTGGTGGGTTGTGGCGGAGACTTTACGAAATCTGCGCCTCGGTTTTTCGGGATTAGTGGTGGTGGCCGGCGGCGGCGCGATGGTTTTCTGCGGTTGGTGGAACATGCTGCGCCGCGAATGGCAGACGGCGGTTTTGCTGGTGCTGCCCGCGTTGCTGGCCGGCGGCTCGATGCTCGCCTCGGGACATAATTTGTGGCCGCGCTTCTTTTTCTTTGCGATGGGCTTTGCTCTGCTGATCGCGGTACACGGCGCGCTGGTAGTGCCCCAAGTCATCGTTACTCGTCTGCCGGCGTGGCAGTCGCGCGAGACGGTGGGAGCGCTTGCAGGCACTGCGTTGGCATGTTTGATGATCGCCGCTTCCGCTGTAACGGTGCCGCGCAATTATGCGCACCCCAAGCAGGATTACACCGGAGCGCGAGAGTACGTAGAGAGCCATCGGCGCCCGGGCGACAGTGTCGTGGCCGTTGGGCTGGCGGGTGTGGCGTACGGTCGATACTTCGCGCCGCGCTGGTCGGTCGCGCAAACGCACGAGGAACTAGACGCCGTGCGGCGTCAGAACGCAAACGTGTGGCTGGTCTACACCTTGCCCGTGGAGGTCAAGGCCTACCGCCCCGACGTATGGCGGGCGATTCAGAATGAGTTTGAAGTCGTCAAAGTTTTCCCCGGCACGCTCGGCGGCGGAGAAGTGTTTGTTTGTCGCGAGCGTTCGAGAAAAGACGAGAAACTTGTCGCGGGCCTCAATCAAAGCGCGCGATAACAACCGGTATTGAGGAAAATCAAATGATGAAGACGGTGAGCGTTGTCATGCCTGCGTTCAACGAAGAGGCATCGGTCGGAGCCGCAATCAAGGAGTTGCGCGAGTTATTGTCGCAACGCGGCATCGCGGCCGAATTCATCGTGGTAGATGATGGTTCGCGGGACAGCACTGCGCGTGTCGCAAAGGCGGCGGGCGCGCGGGTGATCCAGCACCGGAGTAACCGCGGTTATGGTGCTTCGTTGAAGACCGGGATTGCCGAGGCGACCTACGATACGCTGGCCATCACCGACGCCGATGGTACGTATCCAGCACAATATCTGCCGGAGATGTTGAAAGAGTTGGAGCACGCGGACATGGTTGTAGGCGCCCGCATCGGCAACAAGGTGCACATCCCGCTCATGCGCCGGCCGGCGAAATGGGCGCTGAATCTTCTGGCAAATTACGTTTCGGGTCGCCGCATTCCGGATTTGAACAGCGGCTTGCGTGTCTTTCGGCGTGACGTCGTGATGCAATATTTCGCGATTCTGCCGGATCAGTTCAGCTTTACCACCACGATCACGATGGCCATGTTGTGCGACAAGTACGCGGTCGTCTACGTGCCGATCGATTACAACAAGCGCAAAGGACGTTCGAAAATAGTGCCGTGGGACGCAGGCAGTTTTGCGATTCTCATCCTCAGGATTGCCATGCTGTTCAAGCCGCTGCGCGTCTTCATTCCCCTGGCTCTTGTCTGTTTTGCTTATGGAGTCACAAAGACATCGATTGATTTGTATCGCGATCCGATGATCTCCTCCTCGGCGATTCTGGCGCTGATTAGCGGGCTGCAATTGACGCTGGTAGGAATGCTCGGCGAGGCCGTCGCTTCGCGCCTGGGAAGATTGAATCCGCAAACGGCATTTGGCGTCCGCGCTCAGGAAGTTATCGAGTTCGCGGATAGTCCTGAGGAGAGGGAAAAGGTCCGCGAGGCGCTGGGAGAACCAGCCACGAAAGAAGCGGATGTTTATTCGCTCGCGAAGAATTGAAACGACTGAAGGCAAGACGATAGCAGTATGTGTGGCATCGCGGGAATCGTAAATTTGAGTCGAACGGCCGGGCCCCCGGACCGCGCGCTAGTCAATCGTATGACTGACGTGTTGACGCATCGTGGTCCCGATGACCGTGGGGTTTGGCTGGACGACCGCGTTGCCCTGGGCCACCGGCGGCTTTCAATTATTGATCTCTCTGCGCACGGCCGGCAGCCAATGGGCAATGAAGACGGTTCGGTGCAAATCACCTACAACGGAGAAGTATATAACTTCGCTGATCTGAAGCATCGCTTCAAGCTCGCTGAGCGCCATACATTCCAGTCGCGCACAGATACTGAGGTGCTGGTGCATCTCTATGAGGAGCTGGGGATGGACATGCTCTCCGAACTAAACGGCATGTTCGCTTTCGCCATCTGGGATGCGCGGCGACGGGAGCTATACCTGGCGCGAGACGCTTACGGGATCAAGCCGTTGTTCTACACGCGACAAGGTGACCGGTTGTTGTTTGCTTCGGAAATCAAAGCCCTCTTGCAAGACCCGGATGTTCCGCGCCGCGTCAATCTGCAAGCGTTACATGACTTTCTCACGTACGACTACATTCCCGGGGCCCAAACTGCTTTTGAGGGAATATTCGAGCTGCCGCCGGCGCACCTGTTAAAGATCGATGCCGAAGGAGGAATCACAATTCGACGATATCGAGAGCTTTCGTATGTGGTGGACGACTCGATTGGAGAGCCGCAGGCTGCGGAGCAAGCCTTGACGTTAATGGACCGCGCGGTGGAAAGACAGTTGGTCGCCGACGTGCCGGTTGGCGTAATGCTCTCCGGCGGATTGGACTCAAGCGCTTTGGTGGCTTTGATGTCTCGGCATACGTCAGAGCCGGTCCACACCTATTCAGTGGGCTTCGAAGATGCGAGCTTCAACGAGTTGCCCTACGCCCGAATCGTCGCCGACACGTTCAAGACGATTCAGCGCGAGATAGTTGTGACGCCGCAACTGGTTCGCGACCTGCTCCCGAAATATTTAAGCTACATTGACGAACCTTATGCTGATGGTTCAGCCATTCCAACGTATTACGTCTGCCAGCTTGCCAAAGATGAAGTCGTCGTGGTGCTCTCGGGCGAAGGAGGCGATGAAGCGTTCGCGGGTTATGACACGCACGCAGCCTATCAGGTTTCGCGTTGGGCCAGGCGCGTGCCGCAATGGATTCGCCAGGGACTGATAGCGCCGGTTGTGAATCTGCTGCCAACTTCAAACAAGAAGCTGAGTTTGGAATTCAAACTGAAAAGGTTTCTGGGCGGACTGGATCTGGACCCCGCGCAAGCTCACGTATGGTGGCGCATCGTCCTGACTGAAGCGCAGAAACGTGAGCTTTACTCTCCGCGAGTGCTCGAACAACTCAGGCCCGAACCGCCCGAGCGACACGCATTGGACGTGTACAACCGCTCTAACGCGAAGGATGTCCTCAATCGTCTGCTCCATGTTGATTCTGCGGTTTTCCTGCCGGACGATCTGATGATCAAGAACGATCGCATGAGCATGGCGCATTCGCTGGAAGCGCGCGTGCCGTTCACCGATACGGAGTTGACGGAGTATATGTCTCGAGTTCCGCCACGTCTGAAGTTGAAGGGCTTGCGCAAGAAGCACATCATGCGCAAGGCGCTGGCCGACGTCCTACCGGCTGCGATACTCAATAAGAAAAAGGTGGGACTGGAGATGCCTTACTCTCGATGGCTGCGCAATGAATTGAAAGATTTGCTATTGGACTACTGCGAGCCGTCGCGCATTGCTGACACCGGACTCTTTCGTCCCGCGGGCATCACCGCTCTGGTCGATCAGCATCTCTCCGGGCGCTTCGATCATGGACGCGCTCTCTGGGGATTGCTCAATTACCTGATGTGGCTCGAACTCTACATACCGAATCCTGGCGCAGTTGCTCGATCCCAGTCGGAACAGATATACGAACATGCAAGTGCTTGAGCAAGACTCGGTCACTCAGGGCAACCGACCGACGGTAGCGACGCGCACTCGCGTGGCGATCCTGGGCGGCGGACCGGCCGGATTGGGAGCGGCGTGGCAACTTGCACGGCAAGGCAAGGCAGACGCCATTGTTTTCGAACAGCGCAACGAAGTCGGCGGCAACGCCGGGAGTTTCGAGCTCGACGGTCTTTCGGTTGATTACGGCAGTCATCGTCTGCATCCCGCTTGTCAACCCCGGATTCTCGAGGACCTGCGAGAGTTATTAAAGGACGATTTGTTGGATCGCCCGCGTCATGGACGCATCCGTTTGCGGGGGCGCTGGATTCACTTTCCGCTCAAGCCTCAAGACATGGCGTTGCACCTGCCATTGTCGTTCGGCGCCGGCGTGGCTCGCGACGCGCTGCTTAAGCTGGTGCGCCATCAAGGTAACGGAAATAGAAATGGTGAAGAGACGTTCACGAGCGTGCTGGAAAGCGGCCTTGGCCCAACTATCTGTCAGGACTTTTACTTTCCCTACGCCAGGAAGATTTGGGGCTTACCGCCGGAAGAACTCTCAGCAACGCAAGCGTATCGGCGAGTATCAGCCGGATCACTTGGCAAGATGGCCCGCAAGGCGCTCGGGCTCATGCCGGGACTAAAAGCGCCCGGTGCGGGACGCTTTTTCTATCCGCGAGGGGGATACGGGCAGATTTCCCGTTCGATCGCCTCAGCCGCCAGGGCTTTAGGAGCAGACATACGGCTTGGTACAAGCGTTCGCTCAGTTGCACTGGGAACGCCGCACCGGATCGAAATCGAGAACGACGGTCGCGTAGAGTCTATTCGCGCGGATCACATCTGGTCCACTATTCCGCTGACGATTCTCTCGCGGATCGTTAATCCCGCCGCGCCAGCGGATGTACTGCAGGCTGGTAGGCAAATCTCTTACAGAGCGATGATCCTTGTCTACCTGGTGCTTGAACAATCTCAGTGGACGCCCTTTGACGCTCATTATTTTCCGGAGGCAGATGTTAAGTTGACGCGTCTATCGGAACCGAAGAACTACGGTGCGAGCACCGGTCCAACAAATCGCACAGTGCTCTGTGGCGAACTGCCCTGTGAATTGAACGATGCCACCTGGCGGGCTTCGGACGATGAGTTGGCCGACGTGGTCCGTGAATCGCTGACGCGTTGCGGCTTAGCGATACGCGCGCCGGTCCTGCGCGTGGTAACTAAAAGGCTGGCTTTTGCCTATCCGATTTATCGCCAGGGCTACGAGAAATATTTTGCAAAGCTGGACGAATGGGCGAGCAACTTGGATGGTCTGCTCACCTTTGGGCGACAGGGTCTGTTTGCTCACGACAACACGCATCATGCGCTGGCAATGGCGTACGGGGCGGTCGACTGTCTGCGAGAATCCGGGGAGTTCGACCAGGAACGATGGCGCCACTATCGTGCCGAGTTTGCCAAGCACGTGGTCGAAGATTGAGATTGTGTTCCAGTCATTGCCGCAGATACGAAGATCAGCAGCAGCAATGACCGTTCAACAAACTTCCAGAAAAAATGCTGAAGGAGATTTGATTCAAAATATTCCGAAAAGATTGGAGCAATTGAGTGAGTACTGTTATGGAAACTTCTAACCTGATATTGCCATGCGGGGAGAAATTAGTGGATCTATTGGTTCCGGCTGAAACACATGCGGAACTGAAGAGCTATGCGAGCACGCTGCCTTCCCTGCAACTGACGGAACGCGCCGTCTGTGATTTGGAGTTATTGGCGGTCGGGGCCTTTTCCCCGTTAGACCGTTTCATGGGCCAGGACGATCACCGGCGGGTGCTGGATGAGATGCGCTTGGCCAGCGAGCACATTTTCCCCGTCCCGGTGACCCTGCCGGTAGAACTAGACCAGCACATTCAGCTCGGCAAGGAAATCGCCTTGCGCGATGCCAAGAATGAACTATTGGCGGTGATGGCCGTTGAAGAGATTTACGAATGGAACCTCGACGAAGTAGCACAGAAGGTTTTTAGCACTCTGGATCTGCGTCATCCGCTGGTTTCAGAGATGCATCGTTGGGGCAGGTACAACATCTCTGGCCGCCTGCAAGTTTTGCAACTGCCCTGCCGCTATGATTTCCAGGGGCTTCGTTTGACGCCGGGCCAAACCCGCGCCCGACTTGAAACTTACGGCCACGAAAACGTAGTCGCTTTCCAAACTCGCAATCCGCTGCACCGCGCGCATGAGGAACTGACCAAGCGGGCGGTACAGGAGATAGATGGCGTGTTGCTATTGCATCCGGTGGTGGGCATGACGAAGCTGGGCGACGTCGATCACTACAGCCGCGTGCGCACTTACAAGATGCTGGCCGAGCGCTACTACGATCCCGATCGAATTCTGCTCGCGCTGTTGCCGCTGGCGATGCGGATGGCCGGTCCCCGAGAAGCCTTATGGCATGCGCTGATTCGTCGCAATTACGGCGCTAATCATCTAATTGTCGGACGAGACCATGCGAGCCCCGGTGTCGATTCCAACGGCAAGCCCTTCTATGGTCCGTACGACGCGCAGGAACTGGTGCAGCAGTTCAGTGAAGAGCTTGGTGTCGGTGTGGTGCCTTTTCAAGAGTTGGTCTACCTGCCGGAAGAAGAACGTTACGAAGAGGTCTTCAAGATTCCGGCCAGCGCACCGACCTTATCGCTTTCGGGCACGCAAGTACGGGAAACGTATCTGAACAATGGCAACAAACTTCCCGACTGGTTTACTCGGCCTGAGGTGGCTGAGATCCTTTCCGAGACTTATCCGCCGCGCCACCGCCAGGGCGTGTGTGTATGGTTTACGGGACTGAGTGGCGCGGGCAAATCCACTACCGCAGAGATACTAACTGTGCTGTTGCTCGAGCATGGCCGCCAGGTGACTCTGTTGGATGGCGATGTGGTACGCACTCATCTCTCTCAGGGGTTGGGCTTCAGCAAGGAGGATCGCGACCTCAATATCCGCCGTATAGGATTCGTTGCCTCGACCATCACGCATCATGGTGGTCTCGTACTTTGCGCGGCGGTTAGCCCTTATCGCGCCACGCGCAACGATGTCCGAAACATGGTGGGAACGGAACGCTTCATCGAAGTGTTCGTCGATACACCGTTGGAAACCTGCGAACAGCGCGATACGAAGGGAATGTATGCGAAGGCTAGATTAGGGGAAATCAAAAACTTCACGGGCATCGATGACCCTTATGAGCCGCCGCAAAATGCCGAGATCACGTTGGACACCGTCTCGCATACTCCGGAAGAGAACGCGCGCTTGATCCTGGAACGTCTAATCAGGCAAGGCTTCGTGCGCGCCGAAAATGACAACGAAACCAACGGACTCGACGTAGTCGCGGAAGCACCGGAAGAAACCCTAAACGCTCGTCAGGCCATCTCTTGAGCGATGAACCGAGCGGCATCGGTTTAGCATCTGCTAGCCAACCAATCACAGCCCACGCAGCATTAGCTGCGAGCGAATCATTATCAACACGACAGTAGCTAAATTCATTCAGTAAGGAGACCGTCGCCATGGACACGCACAACCTGGTTCGACTTTTGAATTCCAGCCCGCTCTTATCAGTGCTTCTGCTTTACGCTGGTCCCGATCAGATTCTGCCGCTGATGTCGGTCATCGGTGCGATCTTCGGGGTACTGCTCGTCTTCTGGCAGCGCTTCATCGGTCTGGTACGTAGGATGTCACACTTTTTCGCTAGCCGGCTGCGGCCAGCTGCGAAAAAGAAAGTCTAGCTCTCACGCTATTTATTGCTTCGCTTCGGTTAGTTCAGCGCGCCGTGAACTATTCAGCGCGCTCTTAGTAAAAGGAAATGATGAAAAAGGTCATCGTCATCGGTCTTGACGGATTCGAGCCCAAGCTTGTCGAGCCTATGCTCAACAAAGGCGAGCTGCCTAACCTGGCGCGCTTGAAAAAACAGGGCGGGTTCTCGCGCATTCAAACCACGTATCCCGCACAGACGCCCGTAGCCTGGTCGACCTTCGCGACGGGAATGAACCCCGGTGGCCACGGCATCTTTGATTTCATCCGGCGCGATCCCAAAACGTATCTGCCTGACTTATCGATGAATCGCCATGAACAGAAGCATTCATACCTGCCGCCAAAGGCAGTAAGCCTCGTGCACGGCACGCGTCTCTGGGAGTTGTTGTCAGCGGCGGGATTGCCCTCGAGCATCGTGCGCTTTCCGTGCAGCTATCCACCAGACAATATCAAAGGCCGAATGCTCGCGGGCATGGGCGTCCCTGACTTGCGCGGCGGGTTGGGCACGTCAACCTTCTACAGTTCAGCCGAAGCCGTCAAAGCACAGGAGTCCGAGAATGTTTTATCGGTGCAAATGAATGGCAGCCGCAATATCAAGACGCACATCATCGGCCCACGCAATCCTAAGACGCGTTCTGATTTTCGGTTTGATATCTCAATCCAAATTGACGAAGCGGCAAAAAAGATCGTCATTTCTTCCGAGGGCCAGCCGAAGGCGCTTGAAATCCGTGAGGGCGCGTGGAGTGACTGGTTGAAGTTGCAGTTTAAGGTGGGATTTCTGCAATCAGTGAAAGGCATGGTTCGTTTTCACCTCGTACAAATCGCGCCCGTGTTCGAGCTGTATGCCTCCCCGGTAAACTTCGATCCCGATGCCCCGATGTTTCCCATCAGTCACCCGCCGGAGTATGCGCGGGAGTTGGCCCGTGAACTGGGCACGTTCTACACCACGGGAATGGTCGAAGATCATGGCGGCTTGAACAACGGTCGCTTCGGCGAAGCTGCCTATCTCGCTCAATGCGAAACAGCGCTGCGCGAGCGCGAGAAGATGATGCTCTATGAACTCGACCGTCTCGAAGAAGGATTTTTCTTTTGCCTGTTCGATACGCCCGACCGCGTCCAACACATGTTCTGGCGCTTTGGAGTCGACGGGCATCCGGCAAATCACGGCCACGTGGCGCCGGAGATGACGCGTATTGTTGAAGAACATTATCGCGCTTGCGATGCGATCGTCGGCAAGGCTTTGCAGTACGCCGACGATGAAACTTTGTTCATCGCGCTCAGCGACCATGGCATGAATACTTTTCAGCGCGGCGTTCACCTGAACACCTGGCTGCACGACAATGGATTGCTAACTCTTAAGAACGGGAACAAGCCTGGTGAAGAGGCCGGTGATTTTCTGCGCAACGTCGATTGGAGCCGCACTAAAGCTTATGCGTTAGGCCTAAGCGGTATTTACCTGAATCTCAAAGGGCGGGAAGCACAGGGAATTGTGGAGGCAAACGAAGTCGAACCTTTGAAAGCTTCGATGGCGTCGGGTCTGAC
The DNA here is from genome assembly GCA_041499185.1 of Pyrinomonadaceae bacterium. Taxonomy (GTDB): domain Bacteria; phylum Acidobacteriota; class Blastocatellia; order Pyrinomonadales; family Pyrinomonadaceae; genus JAOAPY01. The sequence goes on from JBGQJU010000003.1 coordinate 72,238, forward strand.
GGGTCTGCTCGATCCCGTGCAGGGGAAATCGTCGGTGCGCGGCGTATCGACGCGGGAGCAGGTTTATCACGGCGAGTATGCGCATGAATCGCCTGATCTACTCGTTAACTACTCATCGGGCTACCGCGTCTCCTGGGCTACCGCGCTCGGCGGCATACCTGAAGGACACTTTGAAGACAATGAAAAGAAGTGGAGCGGAGATCACATCATTGATCCAAGCCTCGTACCCGGCGTGTTGTTCATGAACCAGCCTTTCCGCGCGGAAGGGACAAGCTTGCTCGATATGAGCCCGACAATCCTGGACGCGCTGAATGTTCCCAAGGGTCCGGCAATGGAAGGAGCGTCGTTACTGATATGAAAACCCTGGTCATCGGTTTGGATTCTGCCGCGCCGGAAATCCTGTTCAAAGATGAGCGGCTCGTAAACTTTCGCCGCCTGATGGAAGGCGGCTGTTACGGCGAGCTGGAAACGATCATTCCGCCGATTACCGTACCTGCCTGGATGTGCATGGCAACCAGCCAGGACCCGGGATCGCTGGGCGTCTATGGTTTCCGCAATCGCACCGACCATTCTTACGACGGCCTCGGCATCGTGAACTCGAAAGCCATTCAGGAACTGGCCATTTGGGATCAAGTCGCACGCGAGGGCAAACGAGCCACCATCATCGGCGTGCCCCCATCGTATCCGCCGCGCAAAGTGAATGGTGTTTGTATCGGCTGCTTCATGACTCCCGACACGAGCAAGAGCGACTACACAGTGCCGCCAGAAGTGAAAAACGAGATTACGAAGTTAGTGGGAGACTATGCAGTCGACGTAAAAGGATTTCGCACCGAGAAGAAGGACTGGCTCAAGGATGAAATCTATGACATGAGCCGCAAACACTTCGAGGTTGTACGCTACATGTTGCAGCGCAATGGCTCGGACTATTTTCAGTTTGTCGAGATCGGTCTTGACCGTCTCCAACATGGTTTCTGGAAATACCACGATCCACAGCACGTCCTGCATGAACCTGACAACGAATACGAAGAAGTGATCAGAGATTACTACCTGTATCTCGATGACGAGCTCGGACGGATCTTCGAATTGCTTACAGACGACACGGCCATTCTGGTGATGTCCGATCACGGCTCGCAACGGCTTGACGGGGGCTTCTGCGTAAACGAATGGCTGGTGAAAGAAGGCTTGCTGGTCCTCAATGAATATCCCAAAGAGATCACTCCCTTCAGCAAGCTCAGCGTCAACTGGGCAAAAACCAAAGTCTGGAGCGAGGGCGGATATTATGCGCGCGTGTTCTTTAACGTGAAAGACCGCGAGCCCAACGGCACGATCGAGAAGTCCGATTACGAAAAGTACCGCGATGAGATCAAAGCCAAGTTTGAAGCCCTCGTGGACGACAAAGGACAGCCGATGGGCACACTCGTCTTCAGACCCGACGAAATCTATCGCACCGTGCGCAACGTCGCGCCGGACCTCATCGTGCATTTCGGTGCGCTCTACTGGCGTTCGATCGGCGGCGTCGGTTATCCGGGACTCCACATTCAGGAAAATGATACCGGGCCGGATGATTGTAACCACGCGCAGCATGGCAGCTTCATCCTGGCCGCGCCCAACAATCCACTGCAGGGTGAGGTCCGTGGCGCGCATATTCTCGACATGTCGCCGACGCTGTTGGAACTGGGCGGATATGACATCCCCAACTCGATGCAGGGTAAATCTCTGGTATCAGGCAAGACGCTCAGCGCTCCCGTCGAAGCAGGCTTCTCAGCGGATGAGGAAGAAATTATTCGCGAGCGGCTCAGCGGTCTGGGCTATATCTCCTAAAGCAGTAACAGACGAAGTTCCAGAACGAGATAAGATCGATGGCTTCCGAGACGATTGACACTGCTGTTTCACTGGGCGCGCATGGCGTGACGACCGCAGATGCCCTGGACCGCTCGACATCCACCCTACGCGAGCGAGTGGCTGACCTGCTGATCCGGGCCGTCTGGTTTGGCTTGCTGACAGGGTTTGCGGAGGTTTCGCTGGTCGCCGCTCAAAAGTTCCTGCTGCGCCGCTTCGAGCCTCAGGCGCTCCGCTCATTCGTCTTCCTGCTTCAGGGATTCAATCCGCATGTCGTCTGGATGACGCCCGTCGCGGACCTCCTACTCTTTTCGCTGGTTGGACTCGTCCTCATGATTGGAGCCCTGGTTTGGCCCAAGCTCATTGCACCTCGCATCGCCACTACTGTGTTTGCTTTTCTCGCTTTTTCCAGCCTGCTGCTGATGGTTCGCCCAATTGGCCGATACGCGGCGTTTCTAGTTGCGGCTGGACTCGGGGTTCAAAGCGCCCGTCTCCTCGTACGCTGGAACGTGTTCCGCTCGCCATTCCTTTGGCGCACGACCAAATGGATGCTGGCTCTGGTGGCCGCGCTCCTCATCGGCGTGTTCGGCTGGCAAGGGCTGGCCGAACGTCGTGCTCTCGCAAAGTTGCCACCCGCGGCGCCGAACGCCCCCAACGTGCTGCTGATCACGCTCGATACGGTTCGCGCTCGGAGCTTGAGCCTTTATGGCTACAACCGGCCGACCACGCCACAGTTGGAGCGGATCAGCAAGAACGGTGTGCGCTTCGATCGAGCGCTGGTAACGGCGCCCTGGACGCTCCCCTCACATGCCAGCATGTTTACCGGACGCTTACCGCACGAAACTTCGGCCGACTGGTTCAAGCCGCTCGACGCAACTCATCCGACACTGGCGGAGGTTTTGGGCAGGCACGGCTACGCAACCGCCGGATTCGTGGCCAACCTCGATTATTGTAATTCTGCCACCGGCCTCAGTCGGGGCTTTGTGCATTACGAAGAGTATCCGATCTCGCTCGGACAAATCGCTCTTAGCTCAACGCTCGGCGAATGGATTCTCGATGCATGTATACGTCCGCTTACCGGCTATCAGGATCTACTGAACCGCAAATTGGCGGCTGAATTGAACCGCGATTTTTTGACCTGGATCTCGCGAAACGATCAGCGGCCCTTCTTTGCGTTTCTCAATTACTTCGATGCCCATGAGCCTTTCTTGCCGCCTTCGCCATTTGCCACGACCTTTGGCCCGAACGGAAGGCCGAAGAAGAATTTGATTATGGCGCCGGAACAAAACCGGAACTGGACCGAGAAGGAGATCCAGCTCGAGCGCGACGCTTATGATGGCTCAATCGCTTACCTCGACCAGGAGCTTGGCCTGCTTTTTGACGAGTTGCAAAGACGCGGAAAACTAGCGAACACGTTGGTAATCATCACTTCAGATCATGGCGAGGAGTTTAGCGAACACCAGATCATGGGACATGGTTATGACGTTTACCTGCCGACGCTTCATGTTCCTTTGCTCATCCAGTTGCCGTCGCGTGTCCCTGCCGGGGCAAAAGTGAGCGACGTGGTCAGTCTCAGAGATCTTCCGGCCACCATTATGGATCTGCTTAAGCTGGACGACAAGACTTCGTTTCCCGGGAACTCACTCGCGCGATACTGGGATGGCAGTCGCAACGCTAAGCCGGGTGCTGACGATGCCTTGCTCTCAGAACTCGACTTCGCTCCCAATCTCCCCGCCTCCTACCCGCTTTCCCGGGGAAACATGAAGTCGCTGGTGTTTGGTGCCTATCACTACATCAGAAACGGCGATGGCTCAGAGCAGCTCTACAACCTCGAAAAGGATCCTAACGAAACCAGTGAGCTTTCGCGCTCTGAGAGCGAACGACAAGTGCTTGATCGATTCAGGGTTTCACTGAAGACGATGGTGCCGCACGAATAAGTTTCAGGGCGCAATTGCGGATTCCTTTCAGCGCAGACTAGCGAGGACGATACGCCTCGAATCCCCCGGAGGTAATGATGAGTCAAATTTTTCGCCAGGCCGTTGAGCACGTGCCTGCTTTGTTGTTTATCTGGTTTACGATCTATGCCCTCTACTGGCTCCTCGGAATTGTGAACTGGCCGCGTTTCGCAAAGCGCGACGAGCTGCTGGACAAGTTCGGGAGCGTAAGCCTTAACGCCCTGGGCGGCTTTCGCTGGAACTCGCTGGCGCTGATCAGCCTTCTCAGTCTGTTTCTCGAGCTGCTGCTGATTCGGTGGATAACTTCAGAAATACGCATCTTTGCCTATTTCAAATCGCTCGTACTGATCGCTTGCTTTCTGGGCTTTGGTATCGGCTGCTATCTCACGCGGAGAAAAATACGGATCGCCTATACGCTCCTGCCGCTGCTCGGCATGGTCTTTCTGATCGAGCTGCCGTGGGACCCCAGCCGGCGCCTGATCACTAATCTTTCGGGTTTCATCGGTTGGTTTTCCGACGTACACATCTGGACCAGAGCCTTTTTTGCGGGCAGTCCATTATGGGGCGTCACTTCGGCTGGCATTGCGATATCGATTGTCATTCCGCTCTTCGGCTTAATCGCGATTACCTTTGTGCCGTTTGGCCAACTGGTCGGCTGGTATCTGGAGAATTCTCCCCAAGGCGTTCGTGCCTATTCGATCAACGTTCTGGCCAGCGTTGCCGGCATTTGGCTGTACACGCTCCTTTGTTTCTATTCAACCACCCCAGTTTGGTGGTTCGCTTTTCTCGGACTGGGACTGCTCATCTACTTCTGGCGTTTGCGCCCGGTAAGAAGAACCTTGCTCGTCAGTTTTGCCCTGATACTTTTGCTTTTTGGCACCGGCAGATACAGAACGGAGTGGTGGGGCGAGCAAAGTTGGAAGGGCTCGCTGACGGCCTTGCACACCTTGCAGCCCGGCCAACCGCAAACTCTCTGGTCACCTTATCAAAAGCTTACTCTCATACCGTTGAAGAAAGGCGACGAAACGGTCCGCTACGTTCTCAACACCAACGATAGCTGGTATCAGCAGATTCTCGATCTGACTGAGGCAGGAGTGGCCAAAAACCCCGAACTCTACAACAAGGATGAGCCGCTGGCGTATCACCAATACAATCTGCCTTACAAGTTCTACCAAAAGCCGCAGAAGGTCCTGATAGCTGGAGCAGGGATGGGAAATGACGTTGCGGCGGCGCTGCGCAACGGAGCCCAGTCGATTGTCGCCGTGGAGATCGACCCCTTGATCTACGCGAAAGGCAAGGAGCTGCACTTCGAGCACCCTTATCTTTCACCTCGCGTGGAGGTGCATGTCGACGACGCCCGAAGTTTTGTACAGAATTGCAAAGAGCAGTTCGACTTGATCGTTTTTTCTATTCTCGATTCGCACACCACGAGTTCGTCGTACACAAACATTCGGCTCGATAACTACGTCTATACGCTCGAGGCGATGCAGGCGACGAAGAAGTTGTTGAAGCCGGATGGTCTCTTTGTGATGTCGTTCTCGGGTGAGCGCGCTTGGTTTGCAAAACGACTGCGCGACGTGATCACTCAAGGGTTTGGCAAAGAGCCGCTGCTGGTTCAACCTCACTACTCGTTTTTCGTACTAAGCCCGGGTGATCGGGTGGAGGCCGCGCTCAAAGCAGACGCGGACCTGCGGCAATTTACGCAAGCAAACTCCAGCTCGGAACTCACCGAGGCTGCTCCTCTGACGGACGACTGGCCTTATCTCTACCAGCAATACAGGGGTATCCCGGTGATCGTCTGGGTCCTCTCGCTGGGGTTGATCGCGGTGTGCTGGCTGACGCTGAAAAAATTGAACAAATCCTCCGGTGGCATTCAATGGCACTTCTTCTTTCTGGGTGCCGCCTTCATGCTGCTCGAAGTGCAGATCATCAGCAAGACGGCGTTGCTGTTTGGAACGACCTGGCTGGTGAATTCAATCGTCATAACCAGCCTGCTGTTGTTCATTCTGCTTTCCAACCTCGTCGTTTCCCTAGTTCCTAAATTTCCGCGACAACTCGCTTACGCGGGGCTGTTTGCGACGCTGGCGCTGAGTTACTTCATTCCGTCGCAAGGGTTGTTCTACGAGTCGATGCTGACCCGCGCCGCAGTTTCGACGCTGCTTTACTGTTCGCCGGTCTTCTTTGCGGGACTGATCTTCATTTCCAGTTTCAAGGAGATTGGTTTTCGCGCTGAGGCGTTCGGTTCGAACCTGCTCGGCGCGCTCGTCGGAGGCTTGCTCGACTCGCTTTCTTACCTGGTGGGCATTAAGGCTCTGGTGCTTGTTTCGGCCTTCCTTTACCTGTTGTCTCTACTGGCCGTGAGCCGTGTGAGAGGTAAAGAACTAGTGGCCGTTCCACCGCCAGCGGTCATGGAGTGAGTAACCCCGAACCGCTTGTCCGCTCCGGTTCAAACAGCGAGAACAACTGAAACTCAGATGGATGCAACCTTAATCGTTGAAGATCGCAAGATGGGGCACACCGTCACTGCGGAGAAAACAACTTTTGTTTCGTCGCTTTCGGTGCGCTACTTTTCTCTGCTTGCCTGCCTGGGGTTATCTATTGCTTTGGTAGTTGCCTACTTTGTCTTCATCAAGCCGCTCGTAACTCTGCCGGCGGATATCTTGATGTGGGAAGAGACAAATTTTGTCGGCGACATCATCAAGCTGCGCATTGGCGCTCCGATTTATACGACGCCTTCCGACAACAATTCGCTGGTTTACACGCCGCTGGCTCCGCTATTGACCTATGCCATCTCCTGGCTTATCAGGCTGCCGACTTCCATTCTCGCGTGGCGTTTGATTCAGCTAGGCTTTGTTGCATGCGCAGCATTGCTGGTGACGAGGTGCAGCGTCATCCTGCGCCGATTTGCCGCTCCAGAGCGGCGCCTCGACTTTTCCAAAACCTGGATGGCTTTGACTTTCGTGGTCCTGTTTCTCGCCGCCACCGCGCCGGAGGTCAACCGCTTTGTTTACACGCTGCACATCGATGCACTCGCCCTGCTCGTGTCGGTGTTCAGCTTCTGGACCATGTTGCGCTATCTGAAAGCGCCAGGCTGGCGAGGGGTCGCGCTGATGGCAATCTGCCCGGCGCTGGGCTACCTGACCAAGCAGTTCCTCATTAGTTGGGCCGTCGTCATGTTCGTCTTCCTGTTGCTGCACAACTATAAGGATATCAGGCGGCTAGCTTTGTTTTGTGCGCTGGCGGCGGCCGGTATCGCGCTGGCGATAGGTGGTTGTTATCTGCTGTGGGGTGACCCTTATATTTTCTGGACGTTCAAAGTGATGGGCGCGCGCAAGGGGCTCACGCTCTCACCCGGCAGCCGCCAAATCTCGCTGGTGCGAATGCTGGATCACACGTTGCGCGTCTGGCCGGAGCTGATTATTGGCGTCGTGGGAGGCCTGCTTTTGTTGCGCTATCGGCGAGAAAACATCCGGCGGTTGGCGCCGCTCTGGGTGGCTTGGGTAGCGCTTATTCTTAGCGAAGCTTTTTCCAGTGGAGCGGGCTGGGACACGGTCTACCACTTTGGTCCGGGCGTGCTGATTGGCGCGACCTGGTTGCTCGCGGCGCTGCCACTTTACTGGCCCGGCAAACCCGAGGCTGCCAACGGAATGGAATTCCCCCGGCTCGTTTACTTCACACGCGCGCTGCTCGCGGTGGCCGGAGTCTTTACGCTGATGATTGCGTTGCGCGTCGTGCCCACGGGCGATCGGAACGCCGGACGCTACTGGGGAAAGATGCGACAGTCTGCGGATGTGAATCGCTACGTGGCAGACATCGAAAGCGAATTCAATGGACTGCCGCCGGAAAAAGTTTTGCTGGACATCGGCAACTGGGTTTATCTGCGCCACTCGGTGCTGCAAAAGGATCGGGCAGTCTCAATTGCTGATCAACCACCCAGCGGCCACTACGAGAACATGGATGTTTTTGTCTCGCACATCCGCCAACGTGCTTATGCAAAGATAATGGTGCACGATCTCCATTCACCTTTCTTTATCTACGATTGGTACCGCTGGCCCAGGTCTTCGGGTGTGAGGCAAGCGCTCCAGGAAAACTATCAGGAAGTGCGGACCATTGCGCCCGTTGAGGGTAAGGAACTGCTGCCGCAGACCGCCTTTACCGGGCCGGTATCTGTGCTGGTGCCCCGCTAGAGATTCAATAACGTGAGCAACGAAAATGGTCGAAAGCTTCAGACTGCCACAAAGAAAGAACATTCAGGAAACCAGCCTCGCTGATCCGCTTAAGTTCTACTATGTGCCGATCGCCCGCTCGTTCTACACGGCGCGCTTCGCCGACGCAATCCGGTTGCTCGGCGGGAAGACCGGAAAACTATTAGACGTTGGTTGCGGGTCGGGCATCTTTCTTCCGGAGCTTTCTCGACATTGCGAGTCTCTGTGCGCCTGTGATTTTCATCCAAACCTGAACCGCACCGCGGAGATGTTGCGCGCCGAAGCGGTGAGCGCGTCGCTGGTGCCGTCAGACGCGCGCGCATTACCGTTCCGTTCGGAAAGCTTCGATGCGATCGTCTGCATGAGCGTGCTCGAGCATATTCATGATTTGGATGCAGCGGCGTCGGAATTTCACCGCGTGCTCAGTCCCGGAGGAGTCGCGATCGTCGGCGTCCCTGTAGAAAACCTGATGACCGACACGATGCTTCGTTTGAGCTACTTGTCATTGCCCGGAGCGCGGCTTGAGGACGAGCACGTTTCGACGCATCGTGACGTCCTGGCAGCATTCGGCAAGCAGTTCGAGGTCGAACAAGGTCTGAACATTCCTCGGCTACTGCCGGAACAATTGCGCATGTACCGCACGGTAAGATTTCGCAAGCCGTCTCTTCGGTTAACTTAAAACACTCTCAAGTTTCATTCCCTCGTCCGGCTCAACTGAACGCAGAGTGAGCCGGCTCGGTGAATTGTTCTTGAGGACCCCCCGACAGTGGAGGTAAACAAAGATGGTCAAGGTCATAGATAGCCGCCCCGAGTTAGCCACACAGCCAGCCGGAATAGCCTTTCCGCCCCGCCGTCAGATTCATCCGGCAGGCGTTGGCGTGACTGTGTGCATACCAGCGCGCAACGAAGAACCGAGCATTGCCGAAATAATTGAAGGCGCGTGGCCTTTCTGTGAAGAGGTGCTGGTTGTCGATGGACACTCGTCAGATCGCACCGCGGAAGTCGCGGCTAGCTGCGGCGCGCGCGTTGTCAAAGACAATAAGAAAGGAAAGGGCGATGCCATTCGGGTCGGCGCAGCAGAAGCCAAATATCCGGTCGTCGTTTTCATGGACGCAGATGGCTCACACGATCCGGCAGATATTCCCGCGTTGGTCAAAGACATTAAGGACGGAAAAGCCGACCTAACCATTGGGTCGCGGGGCATGGGGGGCAGCGACGAGCTGCACGGTGACATTGAGAAGTTGATGAGGATGGTCGGCAGCGACATGATTCTGATCGGTATCAACTGGCGCTGGAAACAGCATCTGACTGATAGCCAGAACGGTTTTCGCGCCATAAGAAAAGAAGTCATTCTCGCGCTCAATCTCAAAGAGAACATCACGACCATCGAACAGGAGATGACAATGAAGTGCCTGAAGAAGGGCTACACCGTCACTGAAGTGCCGACTCACGAATACTCAAGAAAACATGGCGAGTCGGTGATCAAGCTGCGGCGAGTCTGGTTTCGTTACGTGTACAGCTTTATCAAATTCTTGATCTAGCGGAGGCTAAAAACCAAGCTCAGCCACAGAGACACACAGACACGGAGACAGATGAAAATAAAGAGAGACCGAGTCGATTGCATTTGATCATTAATGCTGATCTCAGATTTGTCTCTGTGTCTCTGTGCCTCTGTGGCCTTTCACAGAAACCGGGGAACTTTTTCAGTTAAAGGGCAAGCATCATGAAGCAGTACATTAGCCTGGCGCGGAACATCGTCCGCTCGAATTTTGGCCGGCTTGAATTTCCCTACAAGCTGACCTTCTGCATCACCTACTGGTGCAATTACAAATGCAAGACCTGCAATATCTGGCAGCGCCGGCCGAAAGACGAATTGACGCTCGCGGAGATTCAGCAGTTCTTTCAACGCTCAAATAGATTCAACTGGATCGATTTCACTGGCGGCGAGGTTTGGCTACGCAAAGACTTTGTGCAGATCGTCGAAGCGGCTGTGCGCGCCTGCCCAAATCTGGTGATGCTTCATTTCCCGACGAACGGCTATTTCACCGATCGGATCGTGGCGGGCGTCAAAGAGATCGTCAAAATGAAGCCGCCAAAATTCGTCGTTACCATCAGCACCGATGGGGATGAAGCGGTTAATGATTTCGTCCGAGGGAAGGAAGGTGGCTGGCGCCGGCAAATGGAAACCTACAAAGAACTGCACGCCCTTCCCGGTGTTGAAGTGGTCCTGGGAATGACGCTCTCGGCCCTCAATGCGGACCAGTATGAAAAAGCGTTTGCGGCCGCGAAAGCTGAATGCCCCTGGCTGAAGCCGAACGATTTTCACATGAACGTCGCCCATGAATCGGGGCACTACTACGGTAATGAAGGCTCAGGCATATTGAATAAAGATAAGCAGCAAGTGATTGACGAGGTGCGCCGCTATGGCAAGTCGCGCGGCATCCCGCTTACGCCGATTGCTTTTCTTGAGCGTTCCTATCTGAAGAAGGCCGAACACTATTTGCGCGGTGGACTAACGCCGATGCGTTGTCATGCGCTCCACTCCTCATGCTTTGTCGATTCGTGGGGAGACGTTTATCCGTGCGGGATGTACGACGCCAAGATTGCCAGTCTGCGTGAACATGATTACAACCTGGAGACGATCTGGAATCTTCCCCGCACCAAAGAACTCCAGGAAGAAATCTGGAACTATCAGTGTCCGCAATGCTGGACGCCTTGCGAGGCCTACCAAAGCATCTTTGGCAATCTGCTGGGAAGAAACAACACTTCGCCTCTGGCAAAAGCAGGCAAGTCTGAGCCGACGAGTCAGCGAGTGAACTCGCCTGAACCTGGTGTGCCGTTAGTTCAGATTGAGGCACACACTCAAACAAACAAGTAACACTGGTCCTTGAGTTGGAAGAAATTAATTCGCGAGCGAGTCGGCAAATTGCGCTTTGAGTTAACCAAAATGAAGATTTCAGCCGAACGCCCTCTGGTCCGAGTTCCTATTGGCCAGGCGATGGATCGGCTTAGCCACGACAGCATATGACGAACTCAATCATTGGATTGCTCAGTGCGTCCGCTACGACTTTCGCTTTCGGCATTTCCCTGGTGAGCAACCCTAAAGGGGGGGCGAGTCGCTCAGCGAAAAGTGAAAGTGAGTTTACTGAGCCTCTCCAGAAACCTACCTCAACCTCAAGCGTTGCCCTTTGGGCCATCGTCATCATTTTGCTGATCGGCGCGTGGGGTTCCCTGGTTGTCTTCCTCGCCCCGGATGACGCCCTTCGAGCCAGGTTTCTTATGCTCAATCAGGACCGCACGATCAGGCCGATAACTCCGTCTCAACTCAGGCTTATTCACGCGTCCGGCTTAGTACTGTTTTTCGGTTTCGTATCCTGTGCCGCGTTTCTTTACCTGCGTCGCACACCTGCGAGAAACATCGCGGATCACGTTCTCAAGGACGCCAGGACTTTCTTTCGGACGATTATCACAGGCGGCAGGGAGTGGATAACAAGCGGGCATCGCGCTGAGGTGATCTGCCTCGCCGTCATATTCCTGATTGCCGTTGCCATCCGCCTCTTTTTCCTAACGCAACCAATGGCTTATGACGAAGCGATTACTGTCGTGCGTTTCTCCTCTCGCCCTCTGCTCGACGTCGTATCCGACTACACGATGGCTAATAACCATGTCTTCCACACGATTCTTGTCCACCTAAGCTCGCGACTATTTGGCATCCTTCCCGCTGTCGTGCGGTTACCCGCGTTTCTCGCAGGGTTAATGGTTGTTCCCTTGTCATTCTGGCTGATACGCCGTCTATTTGATGACTACACAGCCCTGCTGACAGTGGGTCTCACGGCGGTTGCCCCGGCCATGGTTGAATTCTCCGTACAAGCTCGGGGCTACACGATTCTGACACTGTTCTTCCTGAGTGCGTTTGTAGTCGCCACGTATTTGAAAGAGCAGTCGAGCATCACGGGATGGGCCATTTTCATAATCACGTTCACACTTGGCGCCTTCACAATGCCGACGATGCTTTACTCATTCGGAGTTGTTGTTCTCTGGTTACTGTGGGCAGCCTCGAAGCAAAGGCGCAAGAGACTCTTGGTAGAACTAACGCTGGCATCTCTTGCGATTGCCATAGGAGCCTTGCTCCTCTACCTCCCTCTGATGCTACGGTCGGGCTACCGCAGCCTCTGGGCAAATGAGGCGATTACTCGGCTTTCGTTCGTTCAGTTCCTCAAGGGGAATGCAAGTAATGGGCTTTTTACGCTGGGCTGCTGGAGCGGATCGCATTATCAGCCCTTTGTCGTCTTAATCGGCTTGATAGTAGTGGCCGCAGTTTTCTTTTCGTGGCACTACCAGAAATCGGCGATCTTCGTGCTGCCGGCAATCTTCCTGTGGATCGTCCCTTTAATTTGCTTCCAGCGAATCGCACCACTGCCGCGACATTTCAATTTCCTTTTCCCGATTTTTGCCGGCTTTGCCTCGTATGGGCTGAGTATGTTCTTCAGGAAATTGCCGATTCGTAAACCGAGGGCGGCGCAATACCTTTGGATAGCACTGGTGATTGTGATTTCGGGTTATTGGGGGATTAGGCGTCTGATGGTCCCGTGCGCGCCTTTTCCCGGCGCGGAAGGCATTAACCAATGCGCCGAAGGGTTTTTTGTTGACGCCAAGACAATCGTAAACGACCTAAAGCCCATTCTTCGCGAGCGAGACGCCTTGGTAGCTCATGTTAATTCAGGAATTGTCGAGTCCTCGCAGTTTTATCTGCTTGAAGCAAACAGGCGGCCAACGCTGGTCCATGCTTATTCGCCCGGCAAAGGACTCCACCAACTGGATAAGTACGACCAATTGTTCGTGGTCACAAGACGAAACGCCCCGCAATCACGAGCGGCTGAGGATCGGGCTGACGTAGAGAAGATGTTCAGTTGTTCTCATGAAGATTTTGAAAGGACCTTTGACAATCCAGAACTGGTAGCGAGCTATCAGATTTCTGATCTGTATCGTTTGCGCAGAAAGTCAACCGCCTCAAACTTAATTAGCAATCAAAGCAGGCCATCTGGTCGTTACTGAAATAGCACTGCGCGCGACCTGTTCTAATCGTCGAAGCCTAGGCCGCTGATTACACGCCGGCAATAGAATTTAGAAAGTTTATGGTTTCCGAGGAACTACCGGCTTTTGTTTCTGAGCCGCTGACGATTGCAGCCGCCTCCTCAAAAAAGGCGCGCGCCCAAGCCCTCTCGATCTGCCGGCCGCTTGTAGTTCTTCTCATTGCTGTATGGTTTGGCTTGGTCGCCGGCTTGGGGGAAGTCTCTTTGGCGGCGATAGCAAAGTCTTTTCTGCATCACTACACCCATTTAAGTCCTCATATAGTTTGGATGACTCCCAGTGCCGACGCAATTATTTTGGCCATTCCGGGTCTTATCTTCTCGATAGTGATGTGGCGCTGGCCCGGCACGGTCGCTTTTCGCCTTGCTACTTTTGTTTTCGCGTTTCTTGCATGCTTGAGTGTGCTCTTGAGAGTCAGCTGGCTGCAAACATACGCCGCGATGATACTCGCCACGGGCCTCGCGGTGCAGACTTCACATCTAATTGTGAGCCATCCTCGGGGATTCTTTAGATTTGTTAAGCGAAGTCTGGGATTGATCGTGGCGATTGTGCTGCTGATGTCGATATCCGTGTACAGTTGGCAAGCTTTAGCTGAGCGTCGCGCGCTCGCAAAGTTGCCGCCTGCCGCAGTCGGCGCACCGAATGTGCTGCTGATAGTGCTGGACACAGTCGGCGCCGAGCACCTTAGTCTCTACGGCTACTCCCGACCCACCACTCCGCAGTTGGAGCGGTTCGCGAGGACGGGGGTGCGCTTCGAGCATGCAATATCAACTGCGCCCTGGACGCTTCCTTCGCATGCCGGCATGTTTACGGGCCGCTACCCGCATGAACTATCCGCTCAATGGCACGCGCCGCTAGACTCGGCTTACCCCACTCTAGCCGAGGTATTAACTGCGCGCGGATACTTAACTGCGGGGTTTGTCGGCAACACGGTCTACTGCTCTTCCGAATCGGGTCTCAATCGGGGCTTTGCTCATTACGAAGACTTTACGGTTTCGGCTGATCAGATCATCCCCAACTCGTCGCTGGTGGAAAAAATCGCGGACAACGATACGGTTAGACGCATCGGCTTCAGCGAACAATCTTTTGGTCGCAAAACGGCAGAGAGGATCAATAGCAACGTCTTGAGCTGGCTCGCTCACAAAGATTCAAAGCGCCCATTTTTTGCGTTTCTAAACTATTTCGACGCCCATGCGCCTTATGTGGCGGTAAAACCTTTCGACTCGCAGTTCGGGTCAAGGCGACCGTCGTCAAATCCGCGCGTCAAGCCAAGCGAGAAATGGTCCGAGGCGGAAGTCCAGGCCGAACTCGACGCCCACGATGGCTCCATAGCGTACCTCGACCATCAGCTTGGCCTGCTGCTGGAGGAACTGCAAAGGCGCGGCTTGCTTGAAAATACATTGGTCATCATCACCAGCGATCACGGCGAGGAGTTCCACGAACATGGTGTCATGGCGCACGGTTGGAGTACCTATTTGAAGGCGCTGCACGTGCCCCTGTTGATTTCATTTCCCTCGCGCGTGCCGTCAGGAAAGAATGTTACTGAGCCAGTGACACTGCGGGATCTACCGGCAACGGTGCTCGACGTATTGAATCTCAGTGACAAGAGCAAATTGCCGGGAAGCTCACTCGTTCGTTACTGGGACAGCTCGCGTGACTCTTTAAGTGTCGCCAAGTCACCACTGCTTTCCGAACTGGGCTTGCAAACTAGAGACGTGCCTGATAGGTATCCAATACTCAGAGGAAAAGGCAGTCTAGATTCACTGATAGTTGACCGCTACCACTACATCAAGGCCGGAGATGGCCGTGAAGAGCTTTATGATTGGCAAAGCGACGCTTCGGAAAAAAATGATCTCGCTCGGTCCGATGACGCGCGGCAAACAATCGAACAGATGAGAAAAACCCTCGAAAGGACGCTTGCGCGAACTTCGCCGGAGAAGTAATGGGATTTCTGCGATTTGAAGCGCCCATCAATCGTGTCTTTGCCCGGCAAACAACACCTCCGGTCGTAACTCGTGTGAAGGGGCTAAAGGCTCACCGGATTGCGGAACTCGGAATTACACATGAACTGGAAAACGGTAATGCTCTTACTCATCGGTCTACTCGCAGGTTCGATCTTCGCATGTTCGCACTCTTCTCAGCAGGGAGTTATCACACTTGATCCGAAAACGACTTACCAAACTATTACCGGCTGGGAGGCAACGACTCAAGCTGGACAGGGGGATGAATATGATAGCCGCGCCTCTCCCGGGCCTTATGTGAATGCAAGCAAACCCTTTCAGCTTTATAAGGACAGGTTATTCGATCTGGCAGTCAATGACCTGGGTATTAATCGGGTGCGCCTGGAATGTAAGTGCAGCATGGAGAACTCGGTAGATTATGTTGATCTCTATATGCGTGGCCAAATAACCTGGGACGAGTGGACAAGGCATAGGGTAGAGATGATCAATGATGATACCGATCCCTTTCACATTAATCCTAACGGATTTCAATTCACGGCGCTCGATTACCAGATTGAGCACGTTGTACTGCCCATCAAAGAGCGCGTTGAGGCTAATAACGAAAAGCTGTTTATCAATACCACCTACGTCTGCTTCAAAGCGACAAGTTCTCTTCACCGTTCCAATCCCGAGGAGTATGCGGAATTTGTATTGGCTGCTTATCA
Source organism: Pyrinomonadaceae bacterium (assembly GCA_041499185.1). Taxonomy (GTDB): domain Bacteria; phylum Acidobacteriota; class Blastocatellia; order Pyrinomonadales; family Pyrinomonadaceae; genus JAOAPY01. Next base: position 87,993 of record JBGQJU010000003.1, read on the forward strand.
GCATATGCAAAGCAAGTATGGATTCGTGCCCGATTCCTGGGAGGTCATACTTGAGCCTGATACTAATACCGGCTGGACAGCCACGCAGATGGGCCAGGCTGTCGCCGCCGCCGGCCGCCGGCTCGAAGCCAATGGATTCACTCCGCATTTCGTAGTTCCATCGACGACCAATGCCGCGAATGCTCCGGTATGGTTCGATCAAATCGTCGCGGTACCTGGGGCTTTGCCCTACATCTCAGAGATTTCATATCACCGCTACCATGGTGTGAGCGATAGGGTATTGCAGCAGATTGGAGAACGCGCAGTTAAATACCATATCAGTGCGGCTATGCTCGAGTTCATAGGCGCGAGTTACGAAGACCTGCATCAGGATCTAAAACTGGCAAGGAACTCTTCGTGGTCGGAGTTTGTATTGGCGTACCCGCACACTAATGACGACGGCGGCAAGTACTATATGGTTGATCAGCGGAATGCGGACAATCCAGTAGTGATAATGGGTAGTCGCACGAAGTTTCTGCGGCAGTATTTCAAATTCATTCGGCGAGGCGCGGTTAGAATCGACGCCCTTAGCAACAACGATCGTTTTGATCCTCTGGCTTTCATAAACGCGAACGGCAACTATGTCGTGGTGATCAAGGCAGACGCCGGCGGGTCGTTCGTCGTTCGGGGACTGCCGTCCGGCACTTACGGCATCAAGTTCACCACTTCAAGTCAATACGATGTTGATGAACCTGATGTCACCATCGCCGCCGGTCAGGCATTGGACGCGAGCATTCCGCGACCGGGCGTTATCACCGTGTACACAAAGTCGTCTGCAATCGAACAACGCAGGCGGGCAAGCTCTAATAATTAGTGCCGAGCCCGCTTCCTGCTTATTAGACTGAAAAGCAATTGCAGAACCTCCTTCCCATACTTTCGCATAACCTGATGCTCATTCGACGCGCAGGACACTCTGCGGGACCCAAATACGCCTAGCGCGAAAGACTGCTTATGAAAATTGATCTGCAAGAACTCGACTCGCAGCAACTCGAAGCCGCTGCCCAACACTATGCCGATCGCGGATTTCTGCTGCTCAGCGGTTTGGAGACTCTCATTACAGCAAGATTCCGGCCGGTGCTGGCGGAGAAGATCGGCGTTGACGAGCGGGACTTGCCACGCTTCCTCAATCCTGAGAATCCTACCGTAGTCTTCCCTCCTGAAGTGAGGGAACGGCTCGGCCGGGTTGATACCTCTCTTGGCCTGGCCCTCTCGCTATTAGGCGTTCTTGAGCCGCTATTGACGCGGCTAATCGGGCCCCTGATTCATGTAAGCAGTAACTTCCATGCTCAGTTCAAAGGCAACGGAGTAAAAGCGGTAGATCACGGTGGCTATGACGCGGCAGCCGATTACATGGAGGTGCATGGCCCATACCTCCTGCACCAGGATTTCGCCGGCGCCAGTATTCCAACCAGCCCCAGTGCGGTCACGCTTTGGGTAGCGATGAACGACTGCCGGTGCTGGAATCTGCGCCTCTATCCCGGCAGCCATCGGCTAGGGCTGCTATGCAACCGATGGTTGGCGCTTGATGATGAGCGGCTGGCTCCGCTCGGGGAGCCGATAGATGTCCCGGCCCGAGCTGGGACTGCGGTGCTCTTCAATGCATTGATGCTGCATGGCACCAGCAATCCTGGCCCGCTCCGGCGCGTAAGCTGTGATATTCGCTTCTTCCCGCTTTGTGGCTTTCTGCCATCCGAAACGCATCTGCTCGGTTCTTCGCCGTCCAACGCCTTGCGAGAAGGTCTTGATCGCGCTCGTCGCTCAGTGCTGCGGGCACCGCTTCTTGAAGATCAGGTTTTCCTGGGCGAGAACATTGAGTTGGGTGATGTGCCACCACTCTCGGTACTGAACTGGGTTAAGTACCTGTCGCATGTCGTAAACGGAAAAAAGGACGAAGCGCTTCCGTATCTGGAGCGATTTGTAAATACAGATATTGGCACCGATTCCGTCACGGCTTACGAATCCAAGTTCCATAACCAGCCCGTGCTTGAAGCGACGCTGCAGTCGGTGCGCGAGCGATTTACCCGCGTGGCTACGCGCCCGCCGAAATCGATTTACGACAGCTTTGCAAGAACAATCTCTTAAGGGAGTAGTGTTGATGAACACTTCTGAGAATCCAGTCGCCACAGAACGGTCTCAACCGATTCCGGACTTGTCGCTGGTGGTGCCCTGCTACAACGAGGAAGGCTGCCTTGAATTCACCGTGCCGCCGCTCGTGCAGGCATTCAGGGAAGCCGGAGTTAGCCTTCAGGTTGTATTGGTGGATAACGGCTCGCGCGATCAAACATCGCAAGTGATCGACGGACTGATCGCGCGTGGACTGCCGATAACGAAGGGAGTTGTTCCGGTGAACCGAGGACAGGGTCTCGGATTCCTGACGGGCTTCAATCTCTGCAACGGGCGATATATTGGCTACATCTGCGCTGATGGGCAGGTGGCGCCCGCGGACGTGCTTAAGACCTTGCGCGCTCTCGAGCAGGCTACCGTGCCTACGCTCGCCAAGGTGCGTCGCCTCTATCGCCCGGACAGTTGGGTGCGCAAGGTCGTTTCCATCTTCTACAACGCCACGATGCAGGTGTGCTTCTTTGGCATGCCCTGTTTGGACGTCAACGGCAATCCGAAGATTATGCCGGCAACCATCCTTAGGCTGATGGAGCTTACTTCGCAGGATTGGTTCCTGGAGGCTGAGGTAATGCTAAAGGCGCGCCACCTGGGGCTGTCCGTTATCGAAATCAACGTCAAGGGTCAACCCAGGGAAGCCGGGAATTCTCACGTGCGATTCGCCGCGGTGCTGGAGTTCCTGCGCAACATAATCTCCTATCGCTTCGGTGGTCCGTGGAGCGACTGGCGCCGCCGCGTCAGTAAGCTGCCGGCTGAGAAGAGCCTCTCAGCTCCTGAGGTCGTCAAGGATGTATCGCCGCCGCATTTGGCCTACTCGCTTGATCCGAGCGACATCAAATGAACAGCGAGTTTCTATCCAATAGTGACGATGTGTTCGGGCAAGGCGATATCGCCCTGGCGAGGACCGCTCTCCGATCTCGAAGGGAGATCCTCCTGAGTCGAGTTCTTAGGGTGTTGCTATGGTCCTGCGGAATATTTCTGTTGGCCTGGGCTTTTCGTGATTCGCGCTTTCGCGATGCCGAAGGATTTGTTAGTGGAGCATTCTGCCTGCCGATTACCGCGAGCATAGCTCTGTTCATCTTGGGAGCGGCAATAACTACGTCCCTAAGAAGACCCGCATTCTGGTTTGCGCTGGCGATGGTAGGGCAGGCCGTTTCGTTGCAGTTGATCAATGCGGGGCACGCGCTCAGGTATCAACACTACCAACCCTTTGGGCGTCACTTAATGGAGGCTCACCCGCTAATTCTGTTATTCATCGCTCTGCAAACCGTGCTGGTTGCGGCAGGTTTCAAAGCTCACTTTGCAACCATGCGTGCCTGGATTGGCCGTAACTTCAAGACTTGGCAAATTCTGGCGGTGGGATTGATCTTCTTCCTGTGCAGCGCAACCGTGTCCCGCGAGGTCCGAGTCTATTTGGCTGAGCTTCCGTTTGCTGCCTTCTTACAGACCCTGAATCTGGCAAACATAGTGTTGCTGGTTTTGGCTCTTCCAAGAGACGCGTTTGTCTGGTCCAAGCGGATGTTCGACGCCCTGTTGGGCGGTTCCGAAAAGGAAGAGTCGGAGCAACGCAAGGGCCTGGGCCGGTTCGCGATTTGGGCCGCCGTTTGGGTAATAGCCCTGGCCACGGTTTTGAGCTTCTTTTCCTACGAACGGCATCCGCACATCGCTGACGAGGTCGTCTATATCTATCACGCACGCTACCTTGCGAGCGGAATGCTCACGATGCCTGCTCCGCCAGTTCCCGAAGCTTTCTCTATCGACCTGATGGATTATGAAAACAACCGGTGGTTCTGTCCCGTGCCGCCGGGTTGGCCGTTGGTGCTGGCGATTGGCGCTTTCTTCACCGCTCCCTGGTTGGTGAACCCGCTGCTGGCGGGCCTGAATATCTTGTTAGCCTATAGCCTGATTCGCGAACTCTATGATCGCCGCACCGCGCGGCTAGTGATTCTCCTGGTGTGCGTCTCGCCCTGGTACATCTTTATGGCAATGAATTTCATGACGCACGTCCTCACTGTGACGTGCGCTCTGGCGGCGGCGTTGGCAGTGGTCAAAAGCAGGAAGACCGATAAGGCAATGTGGGCCTTGCTGGCCGGAATGTCAGCCGGGTTTGTGACGCTCATCAGGCCGCTGGATGGTGTGATCGTCGGCGCGGTCATTGGGCTTTGGACAATCGGAGTAGGCGGCAAGCGGTTGAAGTTTACTTCTATTGTGGCATTCGCTTTGGGCTGCGTCCTCGTAGGCGCCTTGCAGCTCCAATACAACAAAATGCTCACCGGAAATCCAATGCAATTTCCAATCAACGCCTACAACGACAAGTACCACGGGCACAACTCAAACGCTTATGGCTTTGGCCCTGACCGAGGAATGGGTTGGGAGATAGATCCACATCCTGGTCACGGCCCGCTTGATGCGACGATAAACGCGAATCTCAACACCACCTCAATGAACTTCGAGTTATTCGGCTGGAGCACGGGTTCGCTGCTTCTCGTTGCGTTGATGTTGTTTTCCGGCTCGATGAGAAAGAGCGACTGGCTGATGGCAGGAGTATTCACCGCGGTTTTTACTGCTTACTTTTTCTACTACTTCAGCGGCGGACCAGATTTTGGCGCCCGCTATTGGTTTCTGGCGCTGATTCCGTTCGTCGCTTTGACTGTCAGAGGCGTGCGCTTTCTTGAACAAAAGTTTGAAGTTGCAGTAAGTGGTTTCGCGCCTGCCGGGGCCGGTGTGCTGGTCGCCGTTCTGTCTTTGTCCGCGCTCAGTCTGGTGAATTACTTTCCGTGGCGAGCGATTGACAAGTATCACCACTATCTGGAAATGCGACCCGATATTCGCGTGCTCGCAAGGGAGCGCGGGTTCGGAAAAAGTCTGGTGTTGATTCGAGGCAAGGCGCATCCGGACTACGCCTCGGCTGCGATCTATAACCCGTTAGATCTTCATGCCGATGCCCCGGTGTACGCCTGGGACCGGAGTCCGCAGGTTCGTGCTGAAGTTTTGAAAGCATACTCCGATCGGCCGATCTGGATTGTGAATGGACCTTCTATTACCGGTCGCGGTTTCGAAGTTGTCGAAGGGCCGATGTCCGCGCAACTGTTGCCGCCGTCGAGGTAAGAAAGAAGACGTCAGCGTTCTCTCCTATGTCGTCAATGAATGGAAACCACCATCCGGGCGATGGCTATCGCGGCGTCACGGCGCTCGTACTAGGCTCCGCCGGATTCATCGGCCGCTGGGTCGCACGGGAGCTGTGCCGCCACGGAGCGAAGGTTCATTTGGTTGTTCGCGACAAAAACATTGCCAAAGAAGTCTTCCTCGCATACGAGATTCACGGCGAAGTGATCGAGCTGGATCTGCGAAATCCCGACTTGCTGACAGACTTGTTTCAGCAGGTGAGACCTTCGATCACATTTAATCTTGCCGGCTACGGCGTCGATCCAACAGAACGTGACGATGAGACGGCCTATCGGACCAATACTGAAATGGTCGCTGCAATCTGCTCAGCCGTTGCCGAAGTAAAAGACGTCAACTGGGCCGGACAAGACCTAATTCATGCCGGCTCAGCGCTTGAATACGGAACGATCGATGGAGACCTGGCAGAAGATGCGATTCCGAACCCGACCACTGCTTACGGAAAATCAAAACTCGCCGGCACGACTCAACTCGCGCGATGTTGCGATGAACTCCGACTCAAAGGCTTAACCGCAAGGCTCTTCACCGTTTTTGGTCCGGGCGAGCACGACGGCAGGTTGCTGCCCTCGTTGCTCGAGGCCGCCGCGGCGGACACTCCCGTGCTATTGACCAGCGGTGTTCAGGAGCGGGACTTCACTTACGTTGGCGACGTAGCGGAGGGTCTGCTTCGTCTCGGCCTCAACACGACAGCACGCCCGGGCGAAGTCGTGAATCTTGCGACCGGTCAGTTGACGTCAGTGCGCAGTTTTGCAGAGCAGGCGGCCCACGTATTGGAACTGCCTCAGGACAGGTTGAGCTTCGGCGCCAAACCGACGCGCAGCGAAGAGATGAAACACTCAGCGGTGACGGTCGCGCGGCTTCAACAATTAATTTCCTGGCGGCCCGCCACCACCGTTGACGAGGGGATTGCTGAAACGCTGCGTTTTATTCGGCTTCATGCGCCGGCCGCAATGATGCAAACACACTGATCTCGGTTCCTCCAACTGCTAAAGAAAGCTCCATGATTGATTCCGCTACTATGTTGGACGTAGCTGAGTTGCCGTCGCATCACAAGAGACGGAGCTGCCGGGCTTGCGGTGAGGATGATTTGCACCTGTTCCTTTCGCTCGGACGCATGCCGCTGGCGAACGCCTTTTTGCGTTCTCCGGCTGAGTTTGCCGACGAACCTGCTTATCCCCTGGATGTCTATTTTTGTCAGACCTGCTCGCTCGTGCAGTTGTTGGATGTGATTGCCCCGGAGGTCTTGTTTCGTAATTACATCTACGTCACCGGCACGTCGGAGACCATCGAAGCACACAACGTCCAATATGCCCAAACGGTTGTTGACCTCCTGGGTTTGGGGACTAATGACCTCGTGGTTGAAATCGCGAGCAACGACGGAAGTCTGTTGAAATGTTTTCAGCAACACAACGTAAGAACACTTGGTGTTGAGCCGGCGACGAACATCGCTGAGCAAGCGCGTGCGCGTGGCGTTTCCACAATTAATCAGTTCTTCAACTCAACGCTTGCGCGTGAACTGCGCGAGACATACGGACCGGCCAAAGCAGTAATTGGTAACAACGTTCTGGCGCATGTAGACGAAACGCAGGACTTCCTGCGCGGTTGTCGGGAGTTGCTTGATGAAAACGGGCTCGTGGTAATCGAGGTACCCTATCTCGGTGACTTAATCGATCGGCTGGAGTACGACACCATCTACCACGAACATCTTTGCTACTTCTCATTGAACGCTCTGTTGCGACTGTGTTCTCAAATCGGTCTTTCCATCGTTCGCCTGGATCACGTCCCCGTACACGGCGGATCGTTGCGCATCTATGCCGGGCAGAAAGGCCGGCACAACGGACACGCGGAATCTGCCTTGCTCATGGCGGAGAAAGAGACAACTGCTGGTCTCACCGACCTTGCTCGTTACGAACAGTTTGCTGCCGAGGTTAGTCAAAGTCGTCACACGTTGTTGGAGTTGCTCGACTACCTGGAGAGAAAAGGTAAGCGAGTGGCCGCCTACGGCGCTCCCGCTAAGGGCAATACGCTGCTGAATTACTGCGGCATTGATCAGCGTCTGGTTTCGTTCACAGTCGACAAGAGCGCGTTGAAGGTTGGACTCTATACGCCGGGAACGCGAATCCCGGTGCTACCGGTATCAACTCTGCTCGAGCGGCAGCCGGATTACGCGTTGATTTTAGCTTGGAACTTTGCGGATGAAATCATTCGGCAACAAAGCGAATACCGCGCCCGCGGCGGTCGTTTCATTATTCCGGTGCCGGAAGCAAAGGTGGTGTGAAGATGAAAGTTGTAATCCTGGCTGGTGGGTTGGGTACCCGTTTGGCGGAGGAAACCTCTGTTCGTCCCAAGCCCATGGTCGAAGTCGGCGGCAAACCGATGCTGTGGCATATCATGAAGATCTATGCCAGCCATGGCTTCAAGAATTTTTTGGTGGCCTGTGGCTATAAAGGTGAAATGATCAAGGAGTACTTTCACAATTACTTTATCCACAGCAATGATTACTTTCTTGATCTCAAGGATGGGACTCGCGAAATAGTAAACTCCAACGGCATTGATTGGCGGATCGGAGTCATAAATACAGGTCTCGACACGATGACCGGTGGTCGCCTGCTGCATCTTAAAAAATGGATCGCTAGTGAACCCTTTATGGTGACTTATGGAGATGGCCTCGGTGATGTGGACATTGGTTCGCTCGTGGAATTTCATCGCGCTCACGGCAAGCTCGCCACAGTAACCGCAGTTCACCCACCAGCGAGGTTCGGCGATCTCGTGCTCGATAAAGATGCGGTGCGCCAGTTCTCCGAAAAGCCGCAGACCGGAGAAGGTTGGATCAACGGCGGTTTCTTCGTCTTCGAACCGGGAGTATTTGACTATATAGCTGATGATCAAACGAGCCTTGAGCGCGAGCCGTTGGAGAGATTGGCGGCCGATCACCAGCTCATGGCATTTCGTCACTCAGGCTTCTGGCAGCCGATGGATACCTTGCGCGAAAAGCAACTGCTCGAATCATTGTGGGAGAGCGGCAAGGCGCCGTGGAAAAACTGGGAATGAGTTTCTGGAAAAGTCGTCATGTCTTTGTGACCGGAGCCACGGGTTTGCTTGGCTCCTGGCTAGTTGAGGAACTGCTGCGGCAGGGCGCTGACATTACTTGCTTGATCCGTGATTGGGTTCCGCAGAGCAAACTGATCGCGTCCGATCTTAATGGACGAGTCAACGTTGTGCGTGGCGAGCTGGAGGACTATATGGTGCTGCTGCGCGCGCTTAATGAATACGAGATTGACTCGGTGTTCCATCTTGGAGCTCAAACCATTGTGGGCACCGCTTCGCGCTCCGCTCTTTCAACTTTCGAGTCCAACATCAAAGGCACTTGGAATTTGTTGGAGGCCTGCCGGAGTTGCCCAAGGTTGATTGAACGCGTGGTTGTTGCCTCCAGCGACAAAGCGTACGGAGCACACGATCGTTTGCCTTATACGGAAGACACGCCGCTCCAGGGCCGCTTCCCTTACGACGTTTCTAAATCCTGCAGCGATCTGATTTCCCTTTCTTATTTTCACACCTATCGGGTGCCCGTTGCGGTCACTCGCTGCGGAAACCTTTTCGGGGGAGGGGACTTGAATTTCAATCGTCTGATTCCCGGCACAATTCGCTCGGCCCTCAATGATGAAAAACCCATCATCCGCAGCGACGGGACATTCATCCGCGATTACTTTTATGTCCGTGACGCAGTCGATGCTTACTTGCAATTGGCAGAGCAGTTGCCGGATGAAACCTTTCTGGGTCAGGCCTTCAACTTCGGCACCGAAACACCTATGTCTGTGCTGGACCTGGTTCATCGAATCTTGAAGTTACTTGATAGGACAACCCTGGTTCCCCAGGTGCTGAATGAAGCCAGCCATGAAATCCCCAAACAATATCTCGACTGTTCCAAGGCTAAACGAATGATGCAATGGCAACCGAAATATTCTCTGGAAGCCGGCTTAGTAGAAACGATTGCCTGGTACAGGGAATACCTTTCCGTCCCAGCGAGCGAACCAGCGCGGGTATAGGGCCCCGCATCTTCCGAACACGCCGTTAATTACAAGCAGGGAAGAGAATTTCGTGTTGGTGTCGTCGCTGACGCACTTGATGGTAGGACACGCGTCGCAACGGTCACCGAACATCAGCTTTAATTGATGAGTTAATGCTGAGAGCAATCGGGTCGCTGACGTCCCCGCTCTTTCCCTCATGACATTGGTGCAAACAGGATTAGTAAGGCTTAAGAGGGTCTCGGGAAAGCTGCGACGCATGTTTGCTAAACACCCAAGAACCCTCCAGGAGGAACCGAAGATGCCGAGACTGCTGGTAGTTGATGATCAAGAGTCGATATGTTTCTCCATGAGGGATTACTTTCAGTTCCACGGCTATAAGGTCGATACCGCCCGCAGGAGGGATGAAGCCGAAAGACTGATCCAAAATGCAGACTATAAGGCCATCATTCAGGACCTGCGCCTCGGCACTACTCCTGGTCCGGATGGTTTGCACATTGTCAGACTGGCCCATAACCGCAATCCCAATACGCGAATAGTTATTCTTACAGCGTATGGTTCCGCGGAAATGGAAGATGAAGCAAGACGCTGCGGCGCTGATGCATTTCTGCGCAAGCCTACGCCGCTTTCCCAAGTTGCTCAGGTGGTCCTGGGGCTAATTGAGTCGTCCAATAAGCAGGCCATCAAATAAGCTCCAGATCAGCCCGCAGTGTTTGATCTTCCTCAAGTGTAGGAGACTTCTGACGCGTTTTTAGGAGGCATATGCGTATCGGCGTTGACGCAACTTGTTGGCAGAACACACGGGGCTATGGTCGTCACGCGCGATCCTTACTCACGGCGCTGGTGCAGCAAGACAAGGAGAATCATTACACGTTCTTCATGGATTCAACTGAGAAAGTAGAACAGTTGCCGCCTGCAGCCGAGATAACCTTAGTGCGAGCCACTGCGCCGACCGCCGTCGCAGCTTCGGCGAATGGACATCGCTCAGCACTGGATATGTGGCGGATGGCGCGCGCAATGTCAGACGCAAGGTTTAACTTGCTATTGTTCCCGACGATCTACAGTTATGTTCCCGTCCTGAGCCCCGCGAGAAAGATCGTAATGATCCACGACGTCATTGCCGAAACGTATCCGGATTTGACGATGCCCAGGCGAAGCGGACGTCTGTTCTGGAATACGAAAGTCGCGCTCGGACGTTGGCAGGCAGATGCAGTTGCCACCGTGTCAGATTACTCGCGTCGCGGCATCGTGGAACAATTCGGGATAGATCCGGACCGCGTATACGTTGTCGGTGAAGCAAGCGATCCGGTCTTTCGCGTTATCGATAATCCCCATCTGACGCCGCGCCTGATAGCTCTGGGACTGAACGCTGGCAATCGCACCGTTGTTTATGTCGGCGGCTTCAGTCCTCACAAGAATCTGGAGGCGCTGGTAACTGCTTTTGCTAATCTCTCGCGCCGGCCATCATTCAAGGACGTGCGCTTAGTCCTGGTAGGCGAGTGCAAGCAGGAAGTTTTTCACAGTTATGCGGCTACGATCAGGCAGCAGATAGGGGAACTCAATCTTTCTGATCGAGTCCTGTTCACAGGCTATCTGCCTGACGACGAACTCGTGGTACTGCTCAACCTGGCCACTGTCTCGGTGTTGCCTTCGCTGATCGAAGGCTTTGGTTTGCCGGCGGTTGAGGCGGCGGCTTGCGGTTGCCCCGTGATTGCCACTACGGAAAGTCCGTTGCCGGCACTGCTCGGCGAAGGTGGCCTTTATTTCAATCCACGGCGGAGCAGGGAATTGGAAGCGGCGTTGGTTGGCGTGCTTGAATCAGAAACTTTGCGGCGAAAGATGAGCAAAGCGGGAAGGGAAGCAGCGAGTAAGTTGACTTGGGAAGCCGCGGCGCAACAGATGGTGGACCTGATAGGGAAGGTCGCGGCGTAATGAGCCGTCCTCTCAATTTTTTACATCTGACGACCTTTTATCCGCCGTATAGCTTCGGCGGCGACGCAATGTACATCTATCGTCTGTCGCATGCGCTGGGCGATGTCGGGCATAGCGTGGATGTCATCCATTGCGTTGATTCATATCACCTGCTGCATTCTGACGAGCCGGAAATCACCTTTGCAGAGCATCCAAACGTGACGAGGCATGAGTTGCGAAGTAGCTACAAGTGGCTCTCGCCGCTTCTAACTCAGCAGACCGGGCGCGCCTTTCTCAAGCATCGCCAGATTCGCGAAGTATTGAACAGCAAACCATATGATGTGATTCATTATCACAATACTTCTCTGCTCGGGCCAGAAGTTCTCACTCTCAAGCCAAAGCAGGGTGATCCCATTAAGATCTACACGACGCACGAACACTGGCTTGTGTGCCCGACTCATGTGCTCTGGAAATTCGGCAGCCGACCATGCGAGAAGCCCGATTGTCTGCGCTGTACCATCAAGGCGAAGCGTCCCCCGCAACTGTGGCGCTACACGAATTATCTCGCACAAGCGAGTGCTCACGTTGACCAGTTCGTTTCGCCCAGCCGCTTCACCGCGCACATGCATGCCGAGCGCGGCTTCACAGAGCCGGTGGCGCACCTTCCCTACTTCATCGAGCGCGTGGATCAAGAGTGGCGCAGCCCGGAGCCGCGTCCACAGGAAAAACCCTATTTTCTTTTCGTCGGAAGATTGGAGGACATAAAGGGACTCCATACGCTGATTGAGCTTTGGAAGAGAGTAACTGATTACGACTTACTGATAGCAGGCACGGGCGAGCGCGAAGAGCGTTTGCGGGCCCAGGCCGCCGACAACCCCGCAATCAAATTCCTCGGCGCGATGCCGCATAACAAACTCGGCGCGCTCTATCATCACGCTTTAGCTTGTATCGTCCCGTCACTCACCTACGAGACTTTCGGCATCATCATCATCGAAGCCTTTGCGCGCAAAACGCCCGTCATCGTGCGCGACCTCGGCGCCCTGCCGGAGGTCGTTAATGATAGCGGGGGCGGCTTCGTCTATCGTACCGATGAGGAACTGCTGCGGGCGATCAACCGTCTCGCCACCGAACGAAGCCTGCGCGACGAGCTTGGCGAAAGAGGATATCAGGCCTTTGTGCGACACTGGTCAACTGAGGCGCACCTCAAATCCTATTTCGGGTTTCTACGAAGCGCGGCCAGCAAGAAATTCGGCTTCGTGCCGTGGGAAAGCGGAAACGAGGAAATTATGAATCAAGCGCCTGAACCAAACCGGCAACCTCGGGCAGATTGCCGCGCAATAGTGAATGCTTCTACAAACTGAACTAAGGCCCAGCCACCAACCCAATGAAATCAAACGTCGCAACTGAAAGACTCGAGCAGCCTGGTTTCGTGATCACGGTCGACCAACCGGCGCGCAGACAAAAAGTTTCAGCGTTAATAGCAACCAATTGGTTGCGATTGTCCGGTCTCACATTACTTGCGTTCTGTATTCGAATAGTGATGGTCAAGTTTAGCTGGGGGCTCGATGGCGATGGTGTCTGGTATGCCACGCTGGGGAAGAACCTCGTATCGGGAAACTTCAAAGGAGGGCTGAGCGCATACTGGCCGCCTCTCTATCCCTTCTTCATAGGGATATCATCCCTCGTAATTCGCGACCTGGAATTCGCCGGCAGGTTCGTTTCTGTTGTCACCGGAAGCTTGCTCGTCATACCGGTCTATTACCTTTGCCTGAAACTCTATGGCAAGCCGGCTGCTTTTATCGGCGGACTGCTGATCGCAACTCAGGTCTTATTGATTACCGCCTCAACGAGTTTGATGGCCGACTCGACTTATGTTTTCTTACTCATTAGCGCAATTGTCCTGGGTTTGTTTTCTCTCGCGAAAGCCCGGGGATATCTTTTCCTTCTGACAGGGCTGGCTTTCGCTGCCAGTTATCTCGTTAGACCGGAAGCAATCGGCTATATTGGTTTGGTAATTCTGCTGGCGCTAGGTGGCAGACTCTACAACAAACGAATTTCGCGCAAGCAAATAATTCTCAATTGCGTTTTATTGCTGACCGGATTCCTGCTGCTTGCCGGTCCTTACCTGCTTTACATACACGAACGAACCGGCACTTGGACGATTAGCGAGAAGCTGGCCGGCAATCTCTCCACCTCGGAACTGAGTTGGCGCCATCTAACTCCAGACGGGCAGACCACGCGGGCCGACATCTTGTGGGGAGGCTTTCGTCCGGAAAACACTACGGCTCCGCCATCTCCGCCGGCGCCGGCAGACTCAAGCACGAGCGGTTTCGGCCGACTTCTGAAAATCGTGGTAGAGAGCAGCCGACGATTGCCCTGGGTGGACTTGAGATTTCGCCAGATCATTTCCCCGTTATTGGTTCTACTTGCCGGGCTCGGACTCTTCTCAGCCAGATGGTCGAAGGCTGACGCGACCGCTCAGATCTATCTTTTGCTGTTCGCGCTGGCCACGGTTCTTGGCTATTCATTGACCGTATTGCAAGACAGGTATTTGCTGCCGCTAGTGCCACTCCTCATCTGTTGGTCAGCCCAGGGCGTGGTTGTTTTTGAGTCGTGGTTGGTGGACTCGCTCGGTAACGCGCGCAAATCAACTGGCGAGTTCTTGCGGAAATGGAGATTAGGCCAGGCCCTGATTGTAGGGATCCTCCTCGTCTCCACAGGTCCCATAATTGTCAATTTTATGACGCACGTAGATTATCCGCCTAGATCTGTGGCCGCGTGGATCAGGGAGCACTCAGGCCCATCGCCTTTGATCATGGCCTCAGGGCCGTGGCCTGCCTTCTTGGCTGGTGGAAGGCATCTTTATCTGCCCAATGAAGAGTATTCGGTCGTCACCGATTATGCGCGGCGCCGAGGCGTCAAATATCTGGTCGTTGAAGAGCAGTTGATTGCCAAAACCCCTAATTTGAAGTTCCTGCTGGAGGAGCAAGACCAGCCGGAGCTGAGGCTGGTTCACCAGGAGGGCGCAACCGTTGGATTCAAGGTGCTGGTATATGAACTGGTAAATCAGCCCGTAAACAAATGAGCACTAACTCGAGAGGTGAAAGCCTTGTTAAAGCGGCAGCACAACGAAAGCACTGAACTGCGGATCGTCACGCGCTGTTTTGGTGCCGCCGAGAGGAGTAGCCACTCTGAGTCCAACAAGCGGCAAGTGCAAAGGCTTACCATCGTATTTTGCCTTTAATACAGGCGGGCCCAAAAAATCCTTCGCGTTTCGCACTTCAAAGTTAGCTCCGATCTTCAGCACGCCTGAGACATCGACTTCAACCGCCTCTCGCTTATCCCAATTAAAGACGAAGATGTGAGCGCGTCCCGCTTCGTAACGGTTTCCGCGTATAAACACCTCTGTGCCTTTGGGCTCTGAGGCGTAAAACTTGCTGCCGCGATCAAAACCGGTGCGCTTCTTCCAGTCCTCAAAGTAGTAGAAATTCTCCCCCGTGATATCGAACGGCACCTTGCCGGCCCAGTAGTAGTATGTGTTGTTGTTCCACGTATAGCTTGCCGCATCAGCGCGCGGCGAATATCCGAAGGCTACAATCGGCGAGCGGCCGAAATAGAAGATGTTGTCTGTTACCTGGAGTGATTGCCAGTAATGGATCTCAGTCGCTCCAAATATCCGGTTCCTGGTGCACACCAAATCGCGGTTATTGCGGTTGGTGTAATGCAGGTCGACGGAACCTCGGTAGAAATAATTATCGGTAACAGTGATTCGCTCGGCCGGCGTATTCCCGCCAATCAGCAGGTTGGGACGAGAGCCTTCCGTGGATGGCGATCCATTATCGAAAGCCACGTTACCTTCGACGTGGATACCGCTCAAGCTGCCTTTAGTCGAATACCCGTGGAAGCCCCATCCGTAGTTATTGAAAACCATGTTTTCGAGTAACTGCTTAGTGCCTGTCGCATTCTGAAAGTAACATCCGTGTCCGGTGCCACCCATGCTCTGATCCTGCCAGCCGTTATTGAAGATCACGCAGCCGTAAACCTCGCCACCTTCCTGCGCAGAAGTCGGAAAAATCCCGTTACCACAATCGTGGATTATGAGATTAATCGCTTTCGTGGCCAGTCCCGTTAACGCTACGCCGATCGGACGTTCACGAGTGCGGTCCGCGTTTGAGTTGGTAACTTCCAGGTCATAGACTTCGAGATAGTTCCCCTCAAGCCAAAGCGGCGAGTGCGTAATCTCCTGATCGCCGACGTATGGATTGTCGATGATGGCGCGCTCGCCGGCATATTGGCGTAACCTGATGGGCTGCGTTGCTGTGCCTGCAAGCGACGCGCGAAAAGCGCCTCTATAGACGCCTCCGTGCAACCATATCGTGTCGCCGGGTTTTACCGGCTCTGACTTGATACGGCAGTTGCCAAATCCAAAGGCCGGTTTTTCTTCCCATCATTTCCCGGCCTGCCATCAGGCGCGACGTGAAACTCCTTGCCGGTACTCGTCTGTGGCACGAGAGCCGGAGTAGACTTGGCCACCACCACGCCCCTGTCCTGCGCTATAGCGCCGCCACTGTCTAGGCGTTCTGCGCAGCTCGCCGCCATGGTTGATATAAGCACCAATTGAAGTAGGTAGTGTTGAGAGCAACTTGGCATGAAGTAGTTTTGTGGTGATACCTTCCCTCTGGCAAGAAACCAATTGGCAAGCACTTACTCTACCGTCTGATCATCATCGAGACCGTGACGGTGGCAACAGCGCCATCTTGTTGCTTAGAAATGTTACCGCTGGTGTCGATGTCGGCACGACCGCATCCGCATAAATAGTGAGCGCGCCTGCTGCGGGAATGCTGGCGGAGATGTTTTGGCCTGCGGTGATGGTCTGGTCGGCGGCGCTCTGGTCAAACGCGCTGGCGGTCGAGTAGTTGATGTGATAGGTGGCTGCCGGCA
>JBGQJU010000004.1:0-100998 GCA_041499185.1 Pyrinomonadaceae bacterium
CGAGGTGTGGACGGACGGCTCTGTCAAGCCCGAGGATTCCATCGGTCTGGCAGCAAAGTTGATCAAGGATCACATGTCGATCTTCATCAACTTCGAAGAGGACACAGACGAATTCTCCTACGCGAAGATCGAGCGTCCGCCGCTGCCGCGCAACGACCAGCTCGACCGCTCCGTCGACGAGCTGGAGCTTTCTGTACGCTCGTATAACTGCCTGAAGAACGCCGACATCAGAACCATCCGGGATCTCGTGCAGCGCTCAGAGCGCGAGATGCTCGCGACAAAGAACTTCGGAAAAAAATCTCTGAACGAAATCAAGGACATCCTGAATGGAATGGGATTGGATTTCGGGATGGAGTTTGACGAACAGGGCAACCCGATTCCTGGCACGGGCGGACGGGATGGGAGCGATCTATCCGATTTCGAGGAAGAATTGGAGTAAGTAGGTTTTGTCGATCTCAGATTTCAAAATTTGAGATCTCACAATAGGTCTTGGATTCATGCGACACTTAAAGGCACATCGCAAACTCGGCCGGACGACTGAACATCGGATCTCGATGCTCCGGAATCTCGCGACGTCGCTGATCAACTCGCGCGAAGGGCGCATCGTTACGACTGTTCCCAAGGCCAAAGAATTGAGGCCGTTCGTCGAGCGCGCCATCACGCTCTCTCGCCACGCGCAGAATCTCAGCGATGAAGAATTTGAAGGGCGGGCGTTGCATCTGCGCAGGCAGGCTGCCGCCTTTTTTCACGCCGGTAACACTCAACAAGCGGCGCTGACGGGACGACGCGGCCTCTTGCGCGCGCCCCGCTCTGCCGGCGTCGCGGCGCTGCGACGTTTGTTCGACGAACTGGGCGAACGCTACAAGGATCGGCCTGGTGGTTACACGCGGATCCTGAAGCTTGGCAGGCGCGGTGGCGATAACGCCGAGCTGGCAATAATTGAGCTGGTGGATAATCCGCGCGAGCGCGAAGCAATCGAAGCGGCCAGAAAGCGAGCTAAGTCTGCTGCCGCCAAAAAGAAAGCCGGCAAAGGAAAAGAAACGAAGGCGGCTGGCAAAGAGAGTGCCCGAGACGCGACGCGGACACGCGTTCACAGCGAAGAGAGCAAGGCGGAAGTGTCTGGCGACGAGGCGGTTGAAACGCCGGAGTCAACAGCGGCCAACGAGGAGCCGGCGAAGTAAACAAGCAGGTCGAATCAATCGAGCGGCTTGTGGCTAGTCCACAAAAGCGATCGAGAGATCTAAGCCCCAATCGACGGTCGGCACAGACGCACCGAGTCTTTTGGGGCTCGTCGCTTTGTTCGGCTTTGACGACCTGGAGCTTTGCAAGTAAGACAGACCATGAGTGATCAAGCCACGAAAGCAAAGCGGGAGCAGGACAGAGAATCGCCGGCAGGCGGGCGTCGCCGCCGTAACAAGAGCCGAACGCGGGCATTGGTGGACTTAGATCAGCTGGGCGAGCTTATCGCGCTCCTCAAGGAGAACGGGCTGACCGAGTTTGAATTGGAGCGTGAAGGGTTTCGCATCCACTTGCGGCAGGGCATCGATTATCAGAGCGAAGGCGCCGCGGACAGCGCAAGTTCCGCTCAGGCGCAGACACCGCCCGCTGCGCCCGCGAAAGGAGCCGCCCCCTTCGCCGCGGCTGCTCCGCCTCAGCCGCGTGCCTCGAAAACCGCCGTCTCCGAAGATCAAGATCTGTATATCATTCCCTCCCCAATTGTCGGAACGTTCTATCGGGCGGCGTCACCAAACGCGGAATCGTTTGTGAAGATAGGCAGCCACGTCGAGCCTGAATCAATCGTCTGCATCATCGAGGCGATGAAGTTGATGAATGAGATTCAAGCCGAGGCCAGCGGCGAAGTCGTAAAGATCTACGTTGAGAATGGGCAGCCGGTTGAGTACGGCCAGCCACTCTTCGGAATAAAGAAATAGCAGTCTAGATTCCAGCGTCCAATGTCCGGCGTCAGGTTTAGGACGACAGGCATTGGACGCTAAGCTTTGGACTTTGGATCAATCATGAGTTCCAGCGCGCGCAAGTTTCGCAAGATCCTGATCGCCAATCGCGGCGAGATTGCCTGCCGCATAATCTGGACGTGCAAGGAAATGGGCGTCCGCACGGTGGCGGTCCACAGCGACATTGATCGGGACTCGCTGCACGTTCGTTACGCTGATGAAGCCGCCTGCATTGGGCCGGCGCCTTCCGCGCAGAGCTATCTCAACATTCCCGCAATCATCAGCACGGCTGAAATCTTCAACGTCGACGCCATTCATCCGGGTTATGGTTTTCTGGCCGAATCGTCCTACTTCGCCGAGATTTGCGAAGCGTGCAACATCAAGTTCATCGGTCCGCGCGCGAGCGTCATTCGCTTGATGGGCAACAAGGTAGAAGCGCGACGCGCGATGAAAGAAGCAGGATTGCCGATTGTTCCCGGCAGCAGTGAAGCGATTACGTCGGAAGAAGACGCGCAGCAACTGGCGCGAGAGATTGGTTTTCCCGTAATCGTCAAGGCAGCAGCCGGCGGCGGCGGACGCGGCATGCGCATCGTGCGCAGCGAAGACGAGCTGGGCCACGCTCTGGACTCTGCGTCAACCGAGGCCGCGGCGTCCTTCAAAGACGGCACCGTTTACATCGAGCGCTTCATTGAACGGCCGCGCCACATCGAGATCCAGGTGCTGGCCGATGAATACGGAGAATGTATTTATCTCGGCGAACGAGAATGCTCGATCCAGCGTCGACATCAGAAACTTCTCGAAGAAGCGCCCTCGCCGGTGTTGTCACCTCAGTTGCGGAAAAAGATGGGTGAGGCCGCGGTGGCGGCGTGCAAGAAGCTCGGCTATTCAAGCGCCGGAACGATCGAGTTTCTGCTCGACGCGGACAATCAGTTTTATTTCATGGAGATGAACACGCGCATTCAGGTCGAGCATCCAGTCACCGAGATGGTGACGTTGGCCGACATTGTGCGCAATCAGATTCGCCTCGCCGAAGGCGAACGACTGGGGTTCACGCAGGACGACGTCATCGTCGTCGGCCACGCAATCGAATGTCGCATCAATGCCGAGAATCCGGAAACCTTTGCGCCTTCGCCTGGGCTGATCACCGCTTTCAATTTGCCCGGAGGTCCCGGCGTTCGTGTTGATACATACATCTATGCGGGCTACACGGTGCCGCCGTTTTACGATTCGATGATCGCCAAGGTCATCGTGCATGCGCGCACGCGCGACCTGGCGATCGCGCGGATGAAGCGCGCGCTGGAAGTAATGGTCATCGAGGGGATCAAGACGACAATTCCCCTGCATTTGAAGATCATGGACGATCCAAAGTTTCGCGGCGGCGACTTTTCTACGAGTTTCATGGAAGACTTTTTGGCGACTAACGGCCAGAAAAGCCAGGTCAGTGCTCTGGCCTCCAGACGCTGACCCTCCGGCGGTTGCCGATTGCGGCGCTGGGGCCTATAATACTCAACTTTTCTATGGCGAGTTGACCTCGTCCGAGGGGATTGAAGCAATGGCACACGCAGTTATCAAGACAGGTGGCAAGCAGTTTCTGGTGCAGGAAGGCAAGACGATACGCGTCCCTTCAGTGAGCGCCGAAGCGGGCAAGTCGATTGAGCTCGATGCGCTTGTGACAGGCGGAGACGAGACAAAGGTCGGGGCTCCCGTGGTCGAAGGTGTCAAGGTTTCCGCGACCGTGGTTGATCATGGCCGCGCGCCAAAGATCATTGTCTTTAAGAAGAAGCGCCGCAAACACTACAAGCGCAAACAGGGCCATCGGCAGGGCTACACAACATTGAGAATAGATTCGATCGGATAGAGACTAGGTTCCGGATTTCAGGTGCCGGGTGCCGGATTAAGTCTTCATGACTGATACCTGACACCCGATACCTGACACCTGAGGGAGTTTGTTATGGCACACAAAAAGGGAGTTGGCTCGTCTCGTAACGGACGCGATTCGTCGGCGCAGAGGCTGGGCCTGAAGAAATTTGGCGGCGAACACGTCAGTGGCGGCAACATCATCGCGCGTCAGCGCGGGACAAAATGGAAACCCGGCAAGAACGTTGGGCGCGGCAAAGACGACACACTGTTTGCTTTGATCGAAGGCATCGTGAAGTTTGAAAACAAAGGCCGGAAGGGCAAGTACGTCAGCGTCTATCCGATTGCCGAGCAGGCGCCGGCAACTGCTGCCTAGGCTCGCTGAGAGTCAGCATTTACGCGACGCCTGATCAATGTGTGATCTCGCGTCGCTTTCGATTTGAATGTTTATTGACCGCGTAAAGATTCGCGTACAGGGCGGACACGGTGGTAACGGTGTAACAGCTTTTCGGCGCGAGAAATTCGTCCCGCGCGGTGGACCATCGGGCGGAGACGGCGGACGAGGCGGGGATGTTTGGCTGGTTGCTGATTCTTCGCTGAACACTCTGCTGCACTTGCGCTATAACCCTGAGCACATTGCCGGCCGGGGAATGCATGGCGAAGGTTCCAATCGTTTCGGCCGCGAAGGCGAAGACGAAATTGTGCGCGTTCCCGTCGGCACTCAGATCTTTGATGTCAGTAGCGGCGAATTGCTGCAAGACCTGGCGGCGGATGGCGCACGCTGGATGGTAGCTCGCGGAGGTCGCGGCGGTTTCGGCAACGCCCGTTTTGCAACTTCCACAAACCGCGCCCCGAGGTATCACCAGGAGGGAAGCGAAGGCGAGAAGTATGAATTGCAGCTCGAGCTCAAGCTGCTCGCCGACGTCGGCCTCGTGGGATTTCCCAACGCGGGAAAGTCGACTTTGATTTCAACCATCTCGGCAGCCAAACCAAAGATCGCCGATTATCCGTTCACCACACTTGAGCCGCACCTGGGCGTGGTCGATCTCGGTGATTTTCGCACGTTCGTTGTGGCCGACATTCCGGGTCTGATCGAAGGAGCGCACCAGGGCAGTGGTTTGGGCGATCGCTTCCTGCGCCACATCGAACGAACGAAACTGCTGTTACACCTGGTTGACGTGTCTGCTTCCGGTCGCGAGCCTGTCCACGATTACGAGACAGTTGATCGCGAGCTGGCGGCTTACAATCCCGATCTGGCGACGCGTCCGCAGATCGTAGTCGCAACTAAGATCGATGTGCTCGAGCAGACGGAACGGCTTGCAGCGTTGAAGCAACGGGCGGAGGCAGACGGTAGGGCCTGCTACGCCATCTCCTCGGTCACGAATGAAGGTGTCCGAGAGTTAATAAATGCAGTCGCGGCCAGGCTCGACGAGTTGACCGAAGCGGCGCGGCAAAACGACGCCGTGCAGGTTAGTTTTTAGAGCAGACAACTTCTCTGTTTCTTGTGAATAGTTCCAAATGGACCGGAGAAAACGGATAGCTTTTTATGGCGGCACGTTTGATCCAGTTCATCTGGGGCACCTGGCAGTGGCAGAGAAAGTCTTGCGGCTATTTGAAATTGACGAGCTGCGCTTCGTTCCAGCTCAAGTGGCTCCGCACAAGGTCGCGCGCGCCGTAACACCCGCTCTGCACCGCTATGCGATGCTGGCGTTGGCAACGCAAGACAATGCGCGGTTGCTGGTTTCGAGCTTTGAACTTGACGAGCCCGAACGCAGTTACACGGTCGACACGCTGGCGCACTTCAAAGCCGACCTGGCCGAGACTTCGGCTACGTTTTTCGTCATGGGCGCCGATTCGTGGAGCGAAATCACATCGTGGCGCGGTTGGGAGCGGTTGCTAACCATGACCAGTCACATCGTGGTAACGCGGCCGGGTTACGATTTAGCCGCCGCACCTCTTGCGCCTGCGCTCGCCGGACGGATTGTTGACCTGCGAGGCGCCGCAGCGGCGAGGGTTTCAGAGATCGTCAATGCCGCGGAGGGCGAAAAGATTTTCCTTACCGACGCGGTAATGATCGATATTTCGGCTACGGAGATTCGCCGCGCGGCGCGAGAGGACACTGACGAGCAACTGGCCCGTTTGGTGCCGTTGTCGGTGGCCAATTACATAAGGAAGTACGGACTTTATAGAGATACGAATGAAAGATAATTCAACGGTCAAAGAGAAATCACTGAATCCAAATCAGGGGGCGGTCCTACAGAACCCAAAAGCGTTAGCGAGCGAAGAGAAGTTTGCGGCACTCGACGAGCGAATAATGTTGGCATTGCACGCGGCCAGTGAAAAGAAAGCGATCGAAACGGTGGTGTTGGATCTGCGCGAGATCGCCACCTTTACCGATTACTTCGTGATCACGAGCGGCGCGAATCAGCGACAAGTCCAGGCAATATCTGACGAAGTAGTGGAAACGCTTAAGAAGAGCGGCACTCCAGCGGCACGGGTTGAAGGTTACCGGACGGCGGAATGGATCCTGGTCGATTATGGTGATTTCATCGTGCATGTCTTTGAAGACAAGTCGCGCCGATTCTACGACCTTGAACGATTGTGGCGAGAAGGCAAGCGCATTGAATTGCCCGCCAATCTCGTCAACCAAAGCGTTAGTTCTTTGAGAAGAGAATTGTGATCGAGATAGTGGCGCAGTCGGAGGCGATGCGCGAGGCAGTAAGTCTCGCGGAGCGCGTTGCTGCCACGGATGCGAACGTTCTGGTGACCGGCGAATCGGGCGCCGGAAAAGACGCGCTGGCGCTCTTTATTCATTTCCGATCGAAACGCGCGGCGCAGACCCTGGTGAAGATCGATTGCGCGACATTGCCGGCCGACCTGCTTGAGGCCGAGCTTTTTGGTTACGAGCGCGGCGCTTTTACCGGGGCAAATGAAGCCAAACCCGGGCGGCTCGAAGCGGCGCATCGCGGCACTCTGGTGCTCGATGAGATCGCCCATCTGTCCGTCGACGCTCAGGCAAAGTTGCTGCGCGTGATCGAAACGCGCGAGTTTGAGCGGCTCGGCGGCCGTCGCACAATCAGGGTTGATGCGCGTCTGATTGCGCTGACAAACGTCGATCTGGTAAGCGCGGTTAAGCGTCGCGATTTTCGTGAAGATCTTTTTTACCGGCTGAACGTCGTGCATATACATCTGGCGCCGCTCCGCGAGCGAAGCGAAGATTTGCCGCAACTGGCCGATTGGTTTTTGAAAACTTATGCCGCCAAGCACGGGCGCAAACTGACAGGGATGGCGCCCGGCGCGCTTGCCCTGCTGAAGGAATACGAGTTTCCCGGCAACGTGCGCGAGCTGGCCAACACTGTAGAGCGCGCGGTGATCGTTGCGACGGGCAAGCGCATCGAGGAAAGTGATTTGCCGGCGACGGTTCGCGCCGCCGTCCTGCTGCAACAGAGGCGTTCGAAACCGCGCACGCTCGCTGAGATTGAGGCTGCATATATCGCCGAGGTTCTTTCCGCTACCGGCGGAAACAAAACCGCCGCGGCGCGCATCCTGGGAATCAGTCGCAAGAATCTCTACGAGAAGATCGCGCGGTATAAGTTAGGGTCAAGGGTGTAGGGCGCAGGGTGTGGGGAACGCACGCGCGAAAGAGTGCGATGCGAAATCGCTACGGTCCCGCACTAAACCCTACACCCGACACCCTACACACGAACAATGCGCTTGCGATTCGTCTGGACGGGAAAGACAAAGGATGCCCGGCTGCGGGCGCTCAGCGAAGACTATTTGAAACGGCTCGCGCGGTTTGTTCGTTGTGAAGTCACCGAATTGCGCGAGCGCGCCGGCGCCGACAGCAAGGCGGGCATCGAGAAAGATTCGCGGCGCATCTCAGACGCTTTGCGATCGGGCACAGTTACAGTGTTGCTGGATCGAGAAGGCAGCCAGTGGACTTCTGAACAGTTGGCCGCGCAGGTGCAGCGGTGGCAGAGCGCCGGCACGAAAGAAGTGAATTTCATTGTCGGCGGGCCGTCCGGAGTATCGAAAGCATTGACAGCCGCCGCGGACAGACGCTGGTCTTTATCGCGATTGACATTCACGCACGAGATGGCGCGCGTGCTGCTGCTCGAACAGTTGTACCGAGCGTATGCGATTATTCATGGTTTGCCGTATCAGAAGTGAGTGCATTGCCGATTGCCAATTGGCGATTTAAGCATCCTGGAGAATCCGCCGATCGGAACGTGATGGAGCGACTGGACAGAAATGTTTCAAATCGGCAATTGGCAATTGGCAATCGGCAATGAATGAGGGGGATGCAACAAAGAATGGACAAGAGAAGAGTAAGAGTCTTTCGCGCTAAGCTGCTGGGCCGCCGCGAAAGCTTAGTGGGCCAGGTCCAGGAAGCCGAGCTTTACAGTCGCGAGCGCGATTCCGAAGCGACCCAGGACCCGGCTGACATGGCGGCCAACGCTTACACCAAAGAACTCCTGGTATCAATGTCCGACAACGATCGCCAGTTGCTGAAGCTGATCGACGAAGCACTCGAGCGGATCGAGGTCGGGGGATACGGCAAATGTGTTCGTTGCGGCAGCCCGTTGCCGGACAAACGCCTCGACGCAGTGCCGTGGGCACGACATTGTTTGCCCTGCCAGGACTTGCAGGAAAAGGGTCTGCTGATCGAAGAGGAGGAGTAGAAGGCAAACATTTTCGTTTGTATAATGCGGCCTCCTGATTCGCGTTCCGATCAGGAGGCCTTTGGTTTATGAACGTGATGACCCTCACAAGCACTGCCAGCTCGCTTTACGACGCAGCTCTCGCCCTTTTCTACCCGCAGTCGTGCGCCGTTTGCGGCGCGAGCGTCGAGTCGAGGCTTGACGGCGTCGCTTGCGCGCTCTGTTGGGAAAAGACTCGCGTGTTCACTGGCGACGATACGCTATGCTGGAAATGCGGCGCGCTTTCGCTCGGCAGTATCGCCGAGGAGAAGCGCGAACAGGTGAGATGCCGGCGCTGTGACTGGGCAGCATTCAGTGCCGCGCGCGCCTGCGGAATCTATGAAGGGGCCCTGCGCGCTTCCGTGCTCGCGCTCAAACGACAACCACACATTGCCGGACGTCTGCGGCAGTCGCTGTTCGAAACGTACCGGCGTGCGCCAATGAATAGCGCGACGCGCATCGTGCCTGTGCCGCTCTACCCGGAACGAGAAAGAATGCGCGGCTTCAATCAAGCCGCTTTGCTGGCGCACGAGCTTTCGAGACTTACCCGACTGCCGGTTGATGATCAGAGTTTGGTTCGCACCGCGCACACCGAACGGCATCGCGCCGGCATGGACGCGCAGGCGCGCCGCGAAAGTGTCGAAGCCGCATTTGCCGTGCGCCACCATCGCCTGATTCAGGGCGAACGAATCTTGCTCGTCGATGATGTGTTCACCACCGGCGCAACGGCTTCGGCCTGCGCCCGCGTGTTGATGGCCGCGGGTGCAATGGAAGTTTTCGTGCTCACGATCGCGCGCCCTTCAGAGTACAGTTGAGGCCCGACGGTGAAGGTGCCTCAGGGTGCCAATTAAGAGCAGGCGCCTTGGAAATTGAAGGCTTCGTTGTCAACCGCAAAGCGGTTCCGGCTCTCAGCCCAGGGTTGCAGTCGCGGCTACCCTGGGACAGGGTTGATAACAAACGATTCCAACCCCAACGCGGGTTGTGGCCCGAGCGGTTGGCATTGCAAGTGTTGGCATCCAATGCATCCATGGAAGGCGCAACCGCGTTGCGGTTGGAAATCATTTGTTTCGTCGGGGACCCAACGTAGCCGCAACGGCAACAGCGGGGTCCCCGCGCGGGCAGCCCGCGTGGGGTGCTAGCGTTGGGCTGAAGGATGCAACCGCCTTGCGGTTGCTACTTCTTGCTAAACCGAATTACCTACACTGAGTTGGCGCACTGAAGGTGCTTTGGCGTATTGACTAGAAAGCCAAAGTTCTAATAGTCTGCGCACTAATAATTAGCACAAGCTGATCTGCCAAATAGCTAAATGAAGCGAATTGAAATCCATCCTTCCGTGTATCTGGCGTGGAATATCGCGAACGTGGAGGCTTGCGAATCCGGCAGCCCACGGATCGAACCGGCTCATTTTCTGCTGGCTACGTTGATCATCATTGACGGCGTCTTTGAAGATGTCGCCGAGGCAATGAGTCTCTCGCCGGAAACTGTCCGAGGAATCTTTGATGTTGCCGCTCAATGCCGCTCGGTGCTGCAAATGTCAGATGACGAAATTACCGCGGCGCGCCGTGGCCTGCGTGCGTCATTGCGCGAGCAGGGAAATCCGGTGGAGACGACCGCGCTCCATCGCTCCGGCGAATCGCGTTTCATCTTTCAGCGCGCGGGCAGGCGCACCATCAAAGCCGACGCTGATCATTTAACCCTGGCGCATTTGCTGGAGGAAATAATCGAACACATGCCGGTGATAGCTCGGCCCTTTTTCAAGAGCGCACCTGCCTCTACTCCTAAAGATGTTGACGAATGGCCGGATTACATCGTCGACGACGCTAGGCACTAGGTCGGTAGCGCGGGTTTTGTTCGACTGGCGGCGGGCGACTCAAGCGCCTTTGTATGATGTTCGCATGAGAAATCTTTATCCACCCATTGAACCCTTCGATACCAGCAACCCTCGCCTGATCGCAGGCGAACGAATCTCGCTTGTTGATGACGTATTCACAACCGGCGAGACGGTTTCGACCTGCGCTGCGCCGCTGAAAGCTGCAGGCGCGCAAGAAGTGCTGTCCTTACCGTTGCGCGCCCGCAAACGTAATAAGCAACTAATTTTCACGCTACTCTACAAAGGCTGCCTGACTGATCGCTCAACGGTAAGGACCACAGCGCTGTTGTCCAAAACTGAAATGGTGCGGTAGCATCATGGCATGAGGATCGACGAACTCCTCTGGCCGCGCGACAGAATTGAACATATCGCCCGGCACGCGGTAACGCCCGCCGAAGTGGAACAAGTATGTTTTGGCCAGCCGCTGGTTCAACGCGCGAAGTCCTATGGTGAGAACCTGGTCTATTATGTTCTGGGGCAAACCGAGGCCGGTCGATATGTGTTTGCAGTGGTTATTCAGTTTCCGGACGGCAAAGGATATCCGGTGACCGCGCGACAGATGACCGATAAAGAGAAACGCCGATATCGGCAATGGAGGGAAAGATGAAAACTGTTGAAGCGTTGCCACAGACTGATTCGATTCAGGAACTCGCGAAGTTTTGGGACACGCATGACCTTACTGACTTTGAAAATGATTTAGAGGAAGTCACCGAGCCGGTCTTCGAGCGACCCACCAAAGAGCCCCGAAGGCTCAAAACGAGTACCTTCAGCGAGGGCTTTGAAATTGTCATCAATACGCATGATGACGAGCAGAAGTGTGATTGGGATACTGGAGAGTATCGGCCTGAGTACTTGAAGAAGGTGGTCGACACTCTTGCCGAACTTGGTATCTCAAGAGATCAAGTCACATATGAAAGCACTAGTATTGGAGTAGGAGCAGAAGCTGGTGCTATAGCATTAATAATGCTTGCGGGCCTTACAGTGTTTGTGGCAGGGAAGAAGCTATTTCTCGCGGGAAAGACAATCAACGAAAATGTCGAAGCGTGGACCGAATTGGCTAAGAAGGTTCGCCGTCTGCTAAGCAAGCTTAAGGCTGACTATGTATCCCAACCGTTTGCTGCCGCGCTTGCGCTCGAGGAGATAATCAAAAGCAATCCCAGTGCCCGCACATTCAATTTGGAAGGGGCGTTCGTTGAAATAGTGCCTAATTCTTCGATGGACACGACGGGAATCGTCACAAAGGGCGGACGTTCGATCCAAGAAGTCTTCCGATACCAGCAGATGCGTTACTACATATTTGTCTTCCGCACTGAAGACACCGTGCACGTGCTTTGTGTACGCTCGACGGGAAAGATCGAATTTCACCATGTTTTGCCGGTGCTGGACTGGATGAAGTTCGAAGGCTTCAAAAAAGAGCGGAAAGACTTAGAATAACGAGCTAACGATATTCTTGGTCTGACATCCATATGACACAACTCACACCCCTCTACGATCCAATTGAACCTTACGACACTGGGCATCTGAAGGTCTCGGACGTCCACGAACTCTATTACGAGCAATGTGGCAATCCCGCGGGCCAGCCGGTCGTGTTTCTGCACGGCGGACCAGGCGCGGGCCTTGTTCCTGAGTATCGACAGTTCTTCGATCCAGAAGCGTATCGCGTCGTCCTTTTCGATCAGCGTGGCTCAGGACAAAGTACGCCGCATGCGAGTCTGGAAGACAACACGACGTGGCAACTGGTTTCGGACATCGAGCGACTGCGCGAGCATCTGCGCATAGACGCGTGGCAAGTGTTCGGCGGGTCGTGGGGCAGCACACTCGCGCTCGCCTATGCCGAAACGCGTCCCCGAAGCGTGCGCGAGTTAATCTTGCGCGGGATCTTTCTTGGCCGGCCCGTCGAGGCCCATTGGTCTTATCAAGAGGGAGCGAACGCGATCTTTCCGGATTGTTGGGAAGAGTACTTGCGCCTAATTCCAGAAGCTGAACGCGGCGACATGGTAAGTGCTTATCATCGCCGGCTGACGAGTGACGATGAGGCGACTCGCCTGGAAGCGGCTGGAGCGTGGGCCACCTGGGAAGCGAGTCTCCTAAAGCTCATCCAGGACCAGGAACTAA
Organism: Pyrinomonadaceae bacterium; assembly: GCA_041499185.1. GTDB lineage: Bacteria > Acidobacteriota > Blastocatellia > Pyrinomonadales > Pyrinomonadaceae > JAOAPY01. The sequence continues at coordinate 12,495 of JBGQJU010000004.1, forward strand.
TCGACCACTTTGCTGACCCACAGGTAGCCCTGGCCGTTGCGCGCCTTGAATGCCATTACATCGTAAACAACTGCTTCTTCGAAACCGACAATTATCTGATCGAAAACGTCGGCAAGATTCGGCACATTCCTGCGGTTATCGTGCAGGGCCGCTACGATGTCGTTTGCCCGATGACAAGCGCCTGGGACCTGCACCGCGCCTGGCCCGAAGCCGAACTAAAGATCATTCCCGATGCCGGTCACTCAGTTACGGAACCGGGAATCCTCAGCGCGCTGGTGGAAGCGACTGATCGGTTTCGTGAAACGTAATGAAGATATCAATGAGCACCGATTGAATTGGGAAGGACAGTTGCGCGGACACCTCGCCTCAAGTTGCTGCGGTTTCTTATGTCATCTCTTTGGGCGTTTGTCCCATTGAGTGATCGAAGAAAAGTCAGCAGGGCGCGTTTCTCTTCAGTCGTGAGGCGGAAGCGGCGTACTTCGTTGTCGATATTCGGATTTAGATTCCCGCCGCGGTTGTAATACTCAATCACTTCCTCAAGTGTCGTAATGCTGCCGTCGTGCATGTAGGGAGCGGTGCGCGACACCTCACGCAGCGTGGGCGTCTTGAAAGCGCCGCGATCTTTCTCCTGTTGAGTCACAGCGTATCGCCCGTCATCAGCGAAGCGGCCGTCATGCCATGCGACGCCGGTGTTGTGAAACTGTTCGTCGGTGAAGTTCGGCCCGACATGACAGGCTACGCAGTTGGCTTTGCCGCGAAATAGCTCCAAACCGCGCCGCGCTTCCGATGAAAGCGCCGCTTGATCTCCCAGTTGAAACTTGTCGAATGGCGAATTGCCCGAGCGCAGCGTGCGAACGAAGCAGGCCAAAACCCGCGCCACGTTGATCGGCGTAACGCCGTCTGCGAATGCCCGGAGAAATTCTTCCGTATAGTTTGCATCTGCTTTGAGTCGCGTGGTGAGTTCTTCGAGCGTGAGATTCATCTCTATAGGATTCTGTATTGGATGCAGGACTTGTTCTTCTAGCGCGGCGGCGCGCCCGTCCCAGAAGAACGATTTGCCGTAAGCGCGGTTGATAATCGCAGGCGCACTACGAGTGCCCTTGCGTCCGCCGATGCCGACAGAGACCGTTAGGCCGTCGCTGAAAGCGAGCTCAGGTTTGTGGCAGGAGGAGCAAGCGATACTTCGGTCAGCCGATAGAAGCTTATCGAAGAATAGTCGCCGACCTAATTCGATCTTCTCCGGCGTGAGTCGATTGTCTTCGGGAACGTAGAAGTATTCATCGAGGCCAAGTGCCGTAGGGAGACGAAATCGTTCTTGACCGCGAGTCAATCCCCATGACCCTGCCACAGAGATTACGAGACAAAGAAGCTTGGCCCACCTTACCCACCGTTTCATCGCAAAGAGATTGTTCAGTTGAAGTTATTCTTTATCCATCTGGAGAACGGGCCACGCCCATCATTTTCTCGGCTTGGCCCACGGCAATTGCGCGGCAAGCTGGACTTCGGCTAACGCCGCAGCGCTGTTTGTTTTCGAGTCCGCGTTGCCGGTAAGAAATTCTCCATCACCCAGACCTCAGCCTCGTTGTCTCCGGAGGTGAAGGCGATATGTCGCCCGTCGGGATGAACACGCACTCCGCGAAATCCGTTTGGGGCGCTCCACAATCTCTTAGCTTCTCCATTTTCCACGGAGACTCGCCACAGCTCGTGTACTCGCTCCTTAGGTCTATTCCTCATGAAGAGCACTGACGTTCCGTCCCATGTCCACGCCAGCCCATTAAATCCTGGAATGAATTCTCCCTCCCGCGCGCGAACCAGTTCGCGGGGTTCTCCGCCAGTCAGCGCGACCGTCAAAACTCTTAGACTCTTAGTCCGCGTTGTTGCGTCCCAGAATCCAAAGACCAAATACTGACCGTTCGGTGAGACGGCGAAGTCATGAATCTCCGAGACAGCGGAACCCCGGACTTCTCCGTGACAGAGATCCTTCTCGTGCCCGGTTGCGAGGTCATGAACTGTAATGCGAGAGCCTTTATGATTGAACTCGTTAAAGAATACGGCCTTCCCATCTGGAGACCATTCTGCCCATTGCGTATAAGAGCCAGGCTCGCTTTGCATGATGGTAGTGACGTCGCCAGTTTGAGCGTCGATCCGGTAGAGGCCCCAGCGGCTCTTCTTATCTTGACCAGTTACAAGTAATGAGCGCCCGTCAGGAGACCAGCGAGGTCGTCGGAAACGTTTCATCTTGATCGAGAGTTCGCGCTCCTCACCTTTTTCTACCGAACGAATAGCGAGGACGCTCGAACCAAGCTCTCTCTCCACAGGGCCCCGCCGCGAGATGTAGGCTAGGTACTTCCCGTCTGGCGACCAATCGGGTGTGAGGTTGGATCCCATGAAACGCTCAGCGATAGGCGCTGGTGGGGTAAGCATTTTGCCGGTTGTCAGATCCATCTCGGCGGTATACGCATCCTCCATTCCGGTTTGAAGGCCGTAGAAGAAGGATCCTTTGCGCGTGAACCCCATCGGTAGAATTCGTCCTATATCTGGCTTGACAAGCTCCGGAAGTCCCTGAGGTTTGCCATTGGCGACATTCATGATCCATGCGCCCAAGGTTCCCGTGCGGTCGCTGGCAAACAGCACTTTCTTTCCATCCGGCGTCCACACAGGATAGAGATCGTTGGCCGCGTGCTTGATCAGCGGAACCTCGCGGCTGCCATCGGTAGCCAGAATGAAAATGTCACGCTCTCCCGCGTCTTCCTTTTGCGGAAAATCATAGACGATGTAGCGCCCGTCCGGCGAAAGGCTCATCTTCAGCGGATAGCGCCAGTCCAGAGTCTTCAACACGCGCACCGCAACATCCGCAATCGATACCAGCACAATCTGATTGGTCCCGCCCTTCCTCGTGAAGAGCGCTAGAATTTGTTTACCATCCTGAGACCAGTCGGCAGGCTGCGCGTATTCAACTTCCTCATTGCTATAGAGGACGCGAGACTTGGCGCCATCTAGTCCGACTAGTCTCAGCTCAAATAGAGAATCTTTGTTGGACCAGACGTAAGCCACCTGCTTAGCGTCTGGAGAGATTATGGAAGAGAGTGCGTACTCTGACGACTCAAACCAAGTGCCTTTGTTTGTAAGGCGGCGCTTCTTCTCGGTGGTGAGATCGCGCACGGCCAAGTCGCCGGTCTCCCAATCTGTGTGAGAGAGGTACTGGCCATCGGCGGAGATTCCGCCCAGGGTATCGACACCCGGTCCGGTCCAAACCTTTCTGACTGCCATTGCGGTCGATGCCCTGCTGTTCGTAGTAACAGCGATAGTTTTCACCGGCACACCGGTTTTAGCGATTCTCGCTTGTGCCTGGCGCACTACGCCACTTTGATCCGCATATTGGCTGACCAGTGCTTGAAATGCGCGCTGTGCTTCTGCTCTACGTCCCAAGCGGTCGTACAGCAGTCCCATGCGAAACTGTGCCTTCGCTGCAAGTGGCCGATTGCCCGCGAACTCACGAACAATGCGCTGGTAGAGACGCAGCGCTTCCTCGACATCCCCGACCGCGCGCTCTTTGACCAGTGCCTTTTGAAACAAGTCATAGCCGCTCTGAGCTAACGTCGTTCCCGCGCCCAGCGCCAAGAGCAAAACCACTGTGGCGAGCATTAAGATTTTCTTCATGATCATTCTCCTTCGGGATTCAGTTTTTGCCTACGCCCGCAAGCTTAGGGCGGGTGGCCGCCGCGCGTGTCACGAGAGAGCGGAAAGGGTGCAAGCTTGCTGCAAATTGTTCATGTAGCGGCTGTCGAATCTCTGTCATGAACTTGTCAGTCTCAAGACGGCGCGATGGTGCGTAGGGACTGCTATAGCTTATTGAAGCGCAGTCTTCTAACTGTTCCAGTACTTAGCGTAAATCCTGATACTGCGTTTTGCTGGTTTCGCGTGAACCTCACCGTAACTCTTTCATCATTAACAACGGTACTAAAAAAATCCGCAAACTCTGATGTCAGCAGAATGTCTTTCGGAACTTCACTCCCACTCGCCTGTGAAAAGGCCAACACCAGTCCTTTGTCGCTGAATGCGGTAATCCCGTTCCTGACTTGCAGAAGCAATTTCCCGTCCTTGATGCTCAACGTGTAAGTTGCTCCGCCTAACTCGCCGCTGATATATCTTCCGGTGAACTCAGCTAATTGAATTGATGATGGCACATTCTGAACTGCGCCAAGGGTTGTTGTTCTACCTGAGATGATTACTTTCACCTGCATAGGCCCGCCGGCAATAGGTCGTATAAAAACGATTTCCACGTTGCCTCGCGCGCCCGTCAGGAAACGATTTTGGCTAAGAGGCGAAAGCACATGGTCCGGTGTCACAGAAGATGGAGATGGTTCGCCACCCCACGCTACCATCAGCTTGCCATCCTTCATATAGAAGCCGATGCTTCTTAATGTGATGGGATCAAAGTAGAGTCCGGCCAGGCTGGCTAACTCTTTCTCAGGGATGCTGATGATGTCCGGCGTAGCCGCTGCGGTTTCTTTTACAGCATCCGGCCCTTTCTTGAATTGATCTGCCAGGAAAATGTCAGCCACTTGGTTAGCTAATCCGCCCGCGCTAACCTTGTAGCCCGCGTTACAAAGACACATGACTGAAAAGTTCTGTTCAGGGAAGCGAATCATTGTAGTCTCGAAACCACCACCCGACCCTCCATGGCCAATCGTTTTCAGACCTTTATACTCGCGGACCTGTAAGCCGAACGCGTAGCGTATTGTTTCACCATTGTTGAGTATGCTTTCTGAAAGTTCTTCGGCGATCAAATCGGGCCCGCCGCCAAGCTTGTTGTTATAGAAATTTTGATCCCAAAGGAAGAGGTCTTCAACAGAAGTATAGAGACCTCCATCACCCGGTGGATCGTCAATGGATATGGCAGCAGAGAATCCTCCGTTGCTGTTAGGGAGGTAGGCGGTCGCTCGATTCTTGACCACCAGATTTCGGTCATCAACAAACTGAGTGTTGTTCATACCAAGCGGCTTGAAAATCTTTTCGCCAGCAAATTCGCGCAAAGACTTGCCGCTTACCCTTTTAACGATGAGTCCCAGAAGAAAATATCCAGAATTACTGTAGAGAAGCTCTTCCCCCGGCTTGAAATTGAGTTCTTTCTGTCGCGCTATCAATCCAAGAAAATCATCACTTGTCAGGTGGATATTCTCTCCCCGCATCCCAGCCAATTCAGCCAACTCAATATAGTTGCGGATGCCGCTGGTATGATGAATGAGATGCCGGATAGTAATGGGACTCTGATATCGAGGAACCTCCGGCAAATATTTTTGAATCTCATCATCCAGGGAGAGTTTCCCTTGCTTTGCCAGAAGCAAAATACTCATTGCTGTAAATTGCTTGGCCATGGATTCAATATTGAAGATCGATTGAGGGGAAATCGGGATGTTATAGTCCAAATTAGCCATGCCGTAGCCGTGTTTGTAAATTAGCTGACCGTCCTTAACGATGCCTAAGGCGCATCCCGGCGAGTCTGGTTTATCCCACTCCGCAAACAATTTATCTACTCTGGCTGTAACCGACTCGGCAGGTGATGGACTAACGTTAGCCGCTTTCTTCTCTTGCCCGAATGCTGTCGGAGCGATGAAACAGACAATCGCAATCGTAGTCGTGACAAACAACCAAGCGGTGGTCAGAAGTCTTTTCATAATCGTTGCCTTAATCCCTGATGCGAAAATTGTGGTAGGTGGGACGCGCGACTTTACGTCGCTAACAGCCCGTCGTAGATGTCTAACGTCCAAAAATCAGCGGAGCGCGCTCGCAGGATTCGCGCCCATAGTACGCCCTCGATCGTAAATCACCAGACCTTGGTCTTTTACCGGGACTGTCAACGCTGGACGTACTAGTCGAATTGAAGCAACTTATATCCGACACCGTGAACCGTTAGCAGATTACGCGGCTCGGAAGGATTGTCCTCCAGCTTGGCTCGAAGCGTGGCGATGTGGTTGTCGACGGTGCGCGTTGTCGGATAGTTCTCGAATCCCCAAACCTCATTCAGCAACTCATCGCGTGTCACCACCTCACCTGGGCGAGAGGCCAGCAGACGCAGCACGCCAAACTCCTTGCGCGTCATTTCCAGAGTTTGATCACCTTTGCGCGCTTCGTAGCTTCGGAAGTCAATCACCACGTCGCCGAAACGTAGTTCGTCTGGGCATGACTTGGGCGGGTGCGCGCGCCGCAAGAGCGCCCGGATGCGCGCGAGGATTTCGCGGACGGAGAAGGGCTTCGTTACATAATCATCGGCCCCGAGATCGAGTCCCAGCACGCGATCGCCTTCCTCGCCCCGCGCGGTCAACATCATGATGGGAGTTGTGATTCCTTCATCGCGCGCTTTCCGGCATACTTCATACCCACTGAGCTTCGGTAACATCAAATCCAGGATGATCAGATCAGGATGCTGCTCACGGATCAATCGATAGCCAGCCTCGCCATCGGCCGCTGTCAGTACCTCGTGAGATTCAAACTTCAGGTTGTCCGCGAGACCACGCAGAATGGCAGGATCATCTTCAATGACGAGAATGCGGCTCATACGCTATCTATGACTAGCCACAGAGGCACAGAGAAAATGGAAGGAAAAAGAAAAGGCTCTGCGGTTCGTGCAGTTGTTGCTGACCCACTGCCACCACGACATATCCGACTGTGCAAGATCGGTTCATTCCTGTCTCTGTGCCTCTGTGCCTCTGTGGCTGTCAATCAGAGGAAGGTGAATCGAGAACGTGCTGCCTTCGCCGGGAGCGCTTTGGACTTCGACGCTGCCGCCGTGCGCCTTCGCTACGTGGGCGACGAGAGTCAGTCCCAGGCCGGTTCCGGGGATAAGCTTGCTTTCAGGGGTGAGCACACGATAGAAGTTCTCAAAAATTGGAGCTTGCTCCTCGCGGGCAATTCCCACTCCATAATCAGTCACTTGAATTACCGCCTGACCGTTTTGTCTTTGCAGTCGTAGATCAATCTCGCGACTTGCGCCCGAATACTTCATGGCGTTGGTGAGCAGATTCAGAATAGCTTGCTGGAGTGCATCACCATCGGCATTCACAATCTGCAGGTTTTCTTCAACGTCGAGACGCAACTCGAAGCCCTGTTGCGCCAGAGGATACTCCAATGCTCGCGCGGCCGTGTGAATAACCTCGGGCAATGAGGTGGGCACGAGCTGATAGGTCTTTTTTCCCTGCTCAATCTTTGAGAAGTCGAGAACGTTGTTCAGCAACCTAGTCAGCCGCTCGCTTTCATTGATAATCGTGTCCAGATATTCAGTTTGCGTTTGCTGATCCGGCGAACGACCCAGTCGCAAAGTCTCAGCGAACATCCGAATGGCGGTGAGCGGTGTCTTGAGTTCATGCGAGACACTTGAGACGAATTGCGAACGCATCTCGGCCAGGCGCGACTCGCGACGCACGTCGAGCCAGAGCAGATATGCTCCGAATGACGTCACGCTTAGAACCAGCAGCAAGGCAAGAAAGTAGAACGTGCGCTGCGGATTCCAACGCTGGGACTGCGCGGCTTCATCACTACCCAGGTCAACCCTCAGTCCTGGGAAGTTTTCCCCTAACGACTCGCCTTTCGACTCACTGCCTGTGATGAACTTTGCGCTGCCGTTCGAGTTGTTTCCGCGCAAGTTGGCTGGGAGAGCCGCAAGAATGGAATCGGCACGGACGGCAATGACTGCGGATCGAGCGCCTGCCAACTCAGTCGCAAGACTGACCAGCCAAGTATCTTCTCCGTAGGGAACCCAAAGCGGTTCAGACGCGCTAACCGGATTACCAGTGACAGGAGCGAGTTTCAAATTAGGAAAATCTCTTTGCAGCGACGCGGCCTGCTCGAGTTCGTCTATCCTCCGCGAAATCTGTTGCTGTATTTGTTTGACCGCTTCACGGATGGTTTTGTCAGGAGCGGTCTCAGCAAGTTTGTTTGTAAGTTCGCGCAGAATGTAACACTCGGTAGGCGGCAGCCAGTGCTTCGTGTTCAACTCGGCGCGAATGCAGTCAAGCACAGCCTGATGTTCTATTCCAGTTTCGACGAGACGCCCCGCGGCGTACAGCGAAAACGGAACGCCCTGTTCATCGACTAACTCAGAAGATAGAGCCAAAATCCTTTTGTAGTGAACAATGGCTTCGCTTTGTTGCTGTGATTTTGCGAGCGAGCGCGCCAACAAGAGCTGAGCATAGGCCGCTTGCACGGACGCATGCGCCTCGCTCATCGCCTGTCGGTAAAAATCAGCGGCTTTGGCGAACTGCTTTGTTTCAAGCTCCTCTTGTTCGCCCTGGTGAATTCTTCGCGCAAACTTGGGCTCAGCCAGGAGTTGCTGAAACTCCTCTGCGGCGTGGTTCTCATCCCAGGGCAACACGAGTTGGTTGTTTTCAACTGAGCCTACGAAGACCAGCTCTGGATCTTCGTAACCTGCCGTAGCGGTCATACTAGGTTTCGTTGCCAGCGCCCTGACCTGCTTCAACTTGATCCTCTCCAGACGCGTTAATAGTTCCTGGCGAATTTCGCTCGCTCGCCGGTGCCGTTCATCCAGCAAACGCTTTTCAGTGAGCTCACGCTCCTGGCCGATCATGCGCAGACTCAGCGCTACCAGCACCACGGAAGGGACGATGACGGCAACGAGGAAAAGCAAAACCTGTCGGCGGTGACCGCGTTGGGACATAGATGGCCTCGGAAAGGAGGGGTTACTGGTCTATTCTAGTCCTGCTTCACGGGGTTATGTCATGTAATTGTCAGGAGGGGGCAAGATTCTGCCCTCAAAGCGGCTTGTTTGATCGTTTGTGCCGCCAGATTGGCGCAATCCGGCCGGACATCGCATCAAAAAGAAAGCGCAGTGCGGGCAAAGTTTTGACACTCTCTGACACGCTCGCGTAATATCAGGCTCAGTATGACTGGCCGAGTCCTAGTGCTGAACGCATCTTTCGAGCCCATCAACGTGTGCACCGAGCGGCGCGCGGTGGTGATGATCTTTAAAGGTGTGGCCCGCGTAGAGGAACACAACGGTCACATGCTGCGTTCCGCGAAGCTCGCGATTCATGCCCCGGCCGTGATTCGGTTGACGGAGTATCGACACATTCCCTTTGAGCGCCGGTCGCTGTCTCGTAAGAACATTTTGCTGCGCGATCATTCGACGTGCCAGTATTGCGGCCGGCAGTATACACCGTCCGAGTTGACGCTCGACCACGTGCTGCCGCGCTCGCGCGGAGGCGAATCCGCGTGGGATAATCTGGTGGCGTGTTGCAAGCGCTGCAACCATCGCAAAGGTAATCGCACTCCCGAAGAGTCGGGGATGAAACTCTTGCGCCGGCCGCGTGGTTTCTCGCTGCACGTCAGTCGTCAGATCATGCGCTACCTGGGCCGCGCCGACGAGACGTGGCGAAAATATCTGTTCTACGAGTCAGACTCGAGGCAGTAAGGTCGCGGCCAAAGGAGATCCACTATGAGTTATTTAATGTTGTTTCTGCCAGAGCCCGGGATGAGCTGGCTGATAGTCATCGCGATTATTGCTTTGCTCTTCGGTGGCAGCAGGCTGCCGCAACTGGCCAAAGCTCTGGGCCAAAGTAAGAAGGCTTTTAAAGAAGGTCTGTCCGAAGGAGAAGAAGAAGAACAGGAAAAGAAGCGCAAAGAGATGGCCGGCAATCAACCGGCTTCGCTCTCTTCCGTTGATGACGAAGCGTTGTTTGACGAAGCGCGTCGGCGAGCGCGACTGCGCGTCGGCGAAGGAAATGTTCCGGAAGACAGGAAGTAGCTCCGCTGCCCGAATAAGAACAAGTTCTCGGTTCGTTGCATCCTCGCGCTCCACAGCCTGAAAGTCTGCGCTACCTTCTGCCCACCAAACATAGATCAACTTTTTCCATCACCAAGTCCCCGTCATAGCGAGAGAAAACGCTGTGTCATGCCTACTGCGGACAGTCGGCGTTAGTGTGGGTCAAAACAGAGCTGAAGCGTTGCTGATATTCCGCGGAAGTGATGAAGGCGCAAACCATCGCGTGCTGTTTCGGCACATCACGCAGCGGCGCGCTGCTGACCTGGCCCAGCCAGAAAAGAAAGCCGCCAATGTCGGCGTCACGGCGCAAGTAACCGAAATACTGCGTCGCCACAAACGCGCGATTGTATTCCGCATCGATGAACGCGCGGTTGTTGATTGGATTCGTCTGCGCGTTGTCGTCCGCCAACCGATACATCACCGCGCCGCGACCGCCGGAGTTGAACAGAGTGATCAGGGCCGTGCGCTCTGAAGCGAGATCGACCCCGAGTTCGTTCTTGATCGTTGCCAACACAGCATCAACAAACGTCGGTCCGTCCTGACTCGCCGGATACTTCGCCAAAAACTCCGGCCGCTGCACAAACACGTTCGCCAGGTTCTGTTGTCCCTGGGCCAGATCCGCGCCACCGACGACGCGCGCCCGGTCACGAGCAAACACTGCGTAGCTTGGCAGCTTCTTTGCTTCCGTCTGATTCGAGTTATCCGTGTTCGGGAAGGGTTGATTGTTGCCAAAGGCCGCGCGGTAAAGCCGAGAGACATAAGCGCCTGTCTGTTGATACTCAAGCTCGAAGAAGAAGGCGTTCGAGACATCGAGCCGTTTGTTGTTAAGGCAAGCAGGGCTCGTCCCGCACTGGGTGATCTGGCCGACCCAGAAATCAAAGCCACCCTGGTCCGGCAAACGGCTGAGGAAGTCATAGAAATGCTGTCGCACGAAGAACCGCTCATCGGCGTTGTCGAGCGGATTTGTGGTCGGTGAACCGGAATCGTTATCAACGATCGTCAGGACGGCCGTGCTCGGGCTGCCCAGCACCGCGCCACCGGTAGGATTGCTTAGTGACAGGTTCAGAGACTCGCTACCTTCGACGTAAACATCGTCGACGATCAGCACTACGAACGTTTTGCTCGTCTCGCCAGTAGCGAAAGTCAGGGTGCCCGCGGTAATGGTGTAGTCGGTGCGCTGCTGAGCGCTGAGATCGCTGGTGGCAAAATCAACCGTGGCAGTGCCGGAGGTGTCACCTGTCCGTGTCACCGTGATCGTGGCAAAGCCTGCGCCTTCGCCAACGTTGTAGCTTAAGGCATTGAACTGCACGTTGCTGACGAGTGTTGCTCCATCCTGTGTGACGGTGAAGGTCTTGCCGGCGATAGTGATGGTGCCGGTGCGCTGGCCGGAGTTCGGGTTGGCAGCAACGGTGAAGCCAACGGTGCCATTGCCCGAGCCACTGTTGCCGGAGTTGACGGTAATGAACGACGAGTTGCTCACAGCTGTCCAGTCACAGCTTCCGCTGGATGTGACGTTGACGATGCCTGTGCTGCCGCTTGCGCCGAAGTTCTGCGAAGTCGGGTTGAGGCTGAATGTGTGGACGGTGACGGTGACGACGTTTGAGGTATCGCTGCCACAGGAGTTGGAGACAATTACGTCGTAGCTGCCCGCATCCGACGCGCTTACGCTGCCGATGAGGTAATCAACGGAGGTTGCGCCTGGAATGTTCATGCCGTTCTTGCGCCATTGATAGCTCAGGCTCTTGCCGGTGAAGTTAACCGTCGCGGCCACGCTGAAGGGTAGGAAGGAGCCTGGGCAGGCGGCTAGATTAGTAATGGGCGGCCCTCCGTAGGTGAGATATGCAAAGGCACCATATGGCGGCGTGCAGTCGAGGCGGTAGGCGTAGGCTGCGCCCGCGCGTGCAGTGCCTACAGCGGTGGCGACGCGTGCGCCAATGATGACAGTGTTGCCGCTGATGCCCATGCCGACCCCGAAATTGTCGCCAATGTGGTTGTCACCCACGAGTGCGGCCTGCTGTGTCCAGACTGTGCCGCTGCGCATAAAAATATAGGCTTTGCCATTCTCATCGTTAATGTTGTTGGTCGGCTCCCAACCGTAAGCGCCTACCACAATCGTGTTGCCTTGAATCGCTATGTGGGCCGCGCCAAAAAAGTCGCCATCGGTGTAGGCATCGCTGCCGAGAAGCTTCTGCTGCTGGTTCCAATTGAAGCCGGACTGATCGCCCACGAAGACATAAGCTGCGCCTGCATTCGCGCCTCGGTCTCGGTTTGAGGGCGCTCCTACTACCACCGTAGTGCCGCTGATCGCGACGCTTTGGCCGAACTGGTCGCCAGCCACGCCATCACTAGCTTGAAGTAGGCCCGTAACTTGAATTGATCCTAGCGAGTTCTTTCCCCAAATATCAACACTCCCCGCGCCTACGCCGGGTGCGCCAACAGCGACGATGTCACCATCGATGGCGACAGCAGTGCCGGCTTGGGCGTTAGAGTCGAATCCCTGACCGTAACCTAGAGAACTAACAGTGCCGTCGGAATTCACTTTAAAGAAATGCACTGCCCCGGTGTTTTGAAGGCTGGCATTGATATCTAATCCCGGCGCGCCGACCGCCACGTTGTTGCCGCTGATGGCGACACTGCTTCCGAATCGATCGCCCGTCTTAACCGTTTGGGGAATAACGCTTGCGCCGCTGTAATTATTGGGCCCATTGCGTTGGAAATAGAAAGCGGTCCCCTTATCGCCGCCGTCGCCGGGACAGCCATACACGATGCGATTACCACTGATGGCAACGCTCCACCCGCATTGCTGACCACCGATGGAACTAGGACCAAAACGCTTGTCCAACGCCCAGGTGGAGCCTGACCGGATAAACACATACACCGCTCCCACATCCGCATCCAGCCCTACATCTTCACGCCATGCACCTACTACCGCTAGGTCCCCGTCGATCGCCACGTCAAAGCCGAAGCGAGCGTCTGCTTGGGGAAGGTCACTCCTTAGTTTCTGCTCCAACGACGCGACAATAGGATCAATCACAATCGGATAACGCGCGCCCTCGTCCTCTACCACCAACACAATCTCTCGCCCATCCACGCTTGCTTCCAGCCGCGCCGCAAGTTCTCGCTTATCGGCATCCTGCGCCGTGAGTTTGCTGTAACTCAGGGCAGCCCGGCCCTTCGCATCCACCAACTCAATCTTTCGTCCCTCATCCTGCACCCGCGCACGCAAATCGCCCGACACCCCAAGCGACATCCGCAACGGCTCTGTTGCCCCAACCTCACCGTTTCTCTCGGGCCGCGCCTCAATCGTAAATCCCTGCTCAATACCGTCAGCGCGATTCTCATACCACTCTACCAATGTCGGATTGCGGATTTCGGATTGCGGATTGAAGACGTTTAGAGTACCGGCTTCAGCCGGATTCTCAAGCGATGCGAAAAGCCCGCCTGAAGGCGGAACTCTGAACGCTGCGCGTTCATACTCGATACGATTATCTTTGACCTTGCGCGCCACAATCGGCGGCGCAGCCTGCATCTGCGCGCCATAGCCATAAGCTTTGAGTCTCAATCCGAGTTGCCATGCCTGCGCGCGTTCTTTCTCGGGCACGGTTGGCCGCACCGTCACGCCGTCGTCATCGAACCAGGCATTCAAATTCTGGTCAGGGCTCATGCCTAAGTATCCGCTGCCGGCTGCTCCGCCAAGCGGTGCATGCTCCTGCCACTTCAAGCCGAATCGCGCCATTGTCAAAGCCCGCATCAGCGATTGACCTTCAGTCGTTTGCTGCAGATACGTGCGGGCCTCTTCTTCATTCTTGATCTGCTGCCGCGCAGTTGTTAGCTCTCTGACATCTGCCGCGCTCGTCGCACGCCCAGGATTGACGGTATCAGGCACAGGCTGACGAAAAATGAAGCGCGCCAAACACACGAGGCAGGCGGTCAAAGCGATGCTAAGCAATATTCGATGAGCCATGTTCACACCTTGGCCGGAAGCATATAGTCCTTCGCCGCCTGGGCGGCATAGCATGCCTATGTGTTTATTTCTGAGAACTACAGTTGGGCTAGAGCGACGATTGCTTAAGAGATGAGGCGGTTGCGAAGGGCTTTGCCGACGGCTTCGCTCTTCGAGTGTACGTGCAGTTTGTCGTAGATGCTGCGGATGTAGTCGCGGATGGTGTTGACGCTAATGTGGAGATGATCTGCGGCTGCGCGGTAGCTATAGCCTTCCACCAATAGTTTCAGCAGGCGCACTTCCTGTGGCGTCAGTTGTTCGTCAAACTTCTCCGCCGGGCCGGTCTTTTGGAAAAGGGTGACTACTTTACGGGCGATCTCAGGGGACATTGGGGATCCGCCATCGTGCGCCTCGCTGATTGCTTCAAGCAGCCTCGCCGGCGGCGTTTCTTTCAACAGATAGCCGCACGCACCGTTGCAGATGGACTCGAAGACCTTATCTTCCTCCGCGTAAACGGTCAGCATTATGATCTGAACGGAAGAATATTTCTCTTGCAAAAGCCGGACGCCGTCAGAACCGAGCATCCCGGGCAAATGAATGTCCAGCAGCAGCACGTCCGGGGCTTCTCCGTCAGGCCGGCATAGCGCATCTTCCACCGAACGGAATGTGCTCACGCATTGGTAACCGGGCGTGCCGCTGATCAGCATGCCTAGTCCTTCACGCGTGGCTCGGTCGTCCTCGACGATAGCCACGCGAATTGATTGGCTCGGTTGGCGCTCGGCGTTGCTTGAGATCAAAGGTGCCTCGTCTCCTCAAATTGTGACGCGATCAAGCGTCAACTTTAACGCATCAAAGGACGCGAAGGAAATTCGCGCCAAGGAACGCAAAGAAGGCTTTCCTCAGCGACCTTTGCGCAAAACTTTGCGACCTTTGCGGTTAAGTTAAGGATTTCGTTACCTCATTGTGTACGACTGAAATTCGCGCGCAGGCCAATGCTACCTCACTTTTCTTAACAAAACACTAGCATGTTTATGCTACGGCTTCTTGAGCGGGATCGTCAGTTTCAAACAAGTCCCACGGCTCGGCGAGGAGTCGACGTTCAAGTTGCCCCCAAGCTGTGCCGCCCGGCTTTGCATATTCCCCAGCCCATGCCCGCCGGCACCTCCGTTGGTGGGAGACTGTTGAGGATGAAGGTCTGAGAACCCGCGACCGTCATCACGAATTTCCCCTATTAACCGATTGTGCGAGACATTGATGCTGAGCGAGACCGAGGCACACTCGGCATGGCGAGCAATGTTATTGATGGCTTCTTTGAAGATCAGATACAGGTGGCGGCGTTGCTCAGGATCGAGCTTGATCTTCTCCATTTCTGATGGGGCTTGAAAATCCAACTTGATTTTTTGCGGTTCGAGCACATCGCTCGCAAACTGCCGTATGCGGGAAACAACGTTGCTGAGGTCATCTCGTCGAGGATCGATCGACCAAACGATGTCTCTCATCGAGTCCACCAGAGTGCGGGCGGAATCAGCGATTTCCGTAAGTAGTGGAACAGACTGCTCCGCGTTGTTTCCCATCTGTTGCTTGACGACTTCGCTCAGTATAGCCATGCGCGATAGGCCCGACCCGATGTCATCGTGCAGATCCGTAGCCATGCGTGTGCGCACGTTTGCCATTTCCAGCAAGCGCGCCATGCGATAGCGATAAAAAGCATAGACCATCACACCTACTGCAATCACCGCCAGAGCAAGGAACCACCAGCGCTGCCAAACGGGCCGAAGAATTCTGAACGTGACGCTGGCGGGGATCACGCTGAACGTATCATCGGAATTCTCCGCGCGCACAAGGAATCGGTACCGGCCTGGCGCGAGATTGGCGTAGTTGACCCGGCGCTGTTCGCTCGGCGCGCTCCAGTTGGAGTCGGCTCCTTCGAGCTTGTATTGGTAACGCAGCACTTCGCCCGGCGCGAAGCCGAGAGCCACGAAATCAATTTGTAGTTGATTATCGTTAGCCGCAAGGTCAGGGAGCGCCATTTCCTTTTCGCCCAGCGCTGAGACGAGGCGCGGGGAGCCGGCAACGCGCAAACCACTAATCAAAACGGGAGGCGGTGCTGCCGGATCGTCGGGCGCGGGCGCGAACCGCGAAAGGCCTCGCGTCATGCCAAACCAAAGTACGCCCTTGCGATCCCGAAAGGCCGCTCGAAACGAGCCGGGCGCTAAACCGTCAGCGGTAGTGAAGTGCTTGACGCGGCCAGTCGCTGGATCAAGCCGGTCAAGTCCGTTTCCGCCGCCAACGTAGAGGTGCCCATAAATGTCTTCAGCGATGACCTCCGCATCATTGCTCGATAGTCCTTGCGCGGTCGTATAGCTGATGAAAGAGGGCCGCTCAGCTCCAGGGTCGTCAATGCGAACGAGTCCGCCGCGCGCCGAAGCCAGCCAGGGCCGCCCCGCATGGTCCAAATAAATGTTCATGATCGAGCCCTGTGGCAAACCCTCGGCCGCCGTGAAAAACTTGAAATTGCCCTGCGCGAAGCGCGCCAGGCCGCTATTGAAACCAATCCAGACGTTGCCGACCCGGTCTTCACCAAAGGAACGCGGCAAATTGTCTTTAAGTGATGGCAAGCCCGGCGAGTTCGCCAGGTCATGCACACTACCAGTAGCCCGTTCCCAGCGCGCCAACCCGTTTGTGGATGAGGAGCTTGTTGAGATCCATACGTTACCCCGAGAGTCTTCGAAAAGGCGGAACACTTGCAGAGCAGCCAGCCCATCCTTAGTTGTGTAGACGGCGAGCGGACTCGCCGTATTAATCTGCCCAAAGTGATCTGAAGGCGGAAAACGGTAAAGCCCCTCGCCGCTGCCTGCCCACCATTCCCCGTTTCGGGCTTGCAGCGTGACCTCCTCCATCACCCAGCCAAAGTAAAAGGGCGCCTTGGGATGAAACCAGTTGAAACGTTGCCCATCAAAACAGCCGAACCGCTGATGGAAATTGGGAGGACGCGGGTCCAGCACATCCAACTTCGCCCCCTCGAAAACAGTCGTGCGCTCGTTCCCCAGGACATTGCCCTTGAAGCACACGCTACCGCTCCGATCCGCGAAAATCGCATTCACCTCGTATAAGGCATCCTGCTCGTCGTAAGTGACAAAGCCATTGTTCGCCAGCTTCATCGCTCCCGCGCTTTTTGTGCCCAGCCAGAGATTGCCGCCAAGGTCTTCGTTGAGCGCGGTGATATCGTGAAAACTCAAACCGTTTCGTTCGGTATAGGAGCGAAAGCGCTGGCCATGTTCATCACCGTTCGGGAAGAACTCCGCTAAACCCTTGCCGGTAGCAACCCAGAATCGATGATTAGCGGTCTCGAAGAGCTGAAACACCCAATTTGCGGGTAAGCCTTCTCGCACCGTGTAAGTGACCGCGACTACCGGCGGTGCATGGCTCGAGTCAGCTGCAAAGCCGAAGAAGCCGCCAAGGGGTGAGCCCGCCCATAAATGCCCCTCGTGGTCTTCGAGCAAGTCCGACAGGTATTCGGCCGGCAAGCCATCATGCTTGGTGTAGCGCGCCGCGCTACCATCGGGCCAACGTCGATAGAGGCCGCTGGGCGCGGCTATCCACAGCGAGCCGTGCTGGTCTTCAAGCAGATCTGAGATGATACCTTGCTCCGGATATTCACCAGGAATTCCGATATCAACTGATCGAAGAACGACCCGATCGTTGGTTCGTTCCAGCTTGGAAAGTCCCTTCTGTGTACCGCACCAAAGCGTGCCGTTGCGGTCTTCGAGCAGCACGGTGACGGCCCTGGCGCGCCGGTCTTGATCTTCCGGAACGATGACGGTAAACATCGGCTCGATCGCACTCGCGTCGCCGGCATAGACCACGCGGTTCGCAGGCCCGCCCTTCGGATTGAAGCGCACGATGCCGCCGTAGGTTGCCACCCAGTATTCGCCGCGGCGCGTCTCCAGAAGGTCTGTAACATTGGCATGTGGTAGACCCTGATCCGTGCCGAAGTTCGTGAACGTGTAGCCGTCAAATCGTGATAGCCCGTCTGCGGTGCAGAACCAGAGAAACCCGCGCGAGTCGCGCACGATCTTGTTGATCTCGTTGTGCGCAAGCCCATCGGCAACGGTGTAAGCCTTAAGTGGAAGACGCTCAGCATGTGTCAGGCAGGGAAAGCACAAGAGAAGAACAAACGGGAAGAGCCTCGCCGTGAGGAGGGTTGGGAACGTGCGCCTCCCCTCAAATCTTTCCTGCAATATCAGATTGATCTCCAGAATAGAGCGTCACTCTAATTGATCGAACTCCTGAAGGCAAGATTTGTTGAGGAGCAGAGATTCAGTTTGATCGCGGCACGCAAAGCTTGCGCTTGAGTCACGGGCGAGACGCCACGGAACTCAATCAGATAAAGCCAAACCAGAGGATTGTTCCGTGCGGACGCAGCTTGTTGTTTAATCATGCCTTATTCTTCGGTGTTGCTCAAGACGAACCCATCACGGGCCAAAATCAGCCGCGAGACTCACCTCAACGCAGGACGCTCCAGGAGCCGACCCGATCAAAGCCAGTGCTTAATCCGGCATCGTCCGTAATCTGCAAATACTGCTTGTAATTGTTCATCACCGCCGCACCCTTGAGGACCACTGTCCATCTGATCTGCACGCTGGATCCAATCGGTCCGGAACCCTGCACACTCGTCTGAGCCAGGTGCAGCTCGGCGAACCGGCTCGACAACACAGTGGCTGAACCAAGCGCTCCTTCGCTCCAGGCTTGCGTGTCGGGGTCATAGAAACGAATCAGATTCCTGTCCTCAAGAAACTGTACCCACAGAGCAAGAGGCACGCCGTTGCCATTGCCGTTGCTCTTAGCGATCTTGAAATCAATGGTGTGGATGTCGTGCCAGCCGTCGGGGTCCGAGCAGGTCGTGGTGAACTGCTGCACGTGGCCTGCGCGACTCGAACCATTGCCTGGATCGTTGACGCCGCTGTTCGGTGGATTGTTGTCTCCAGCTTTCCTGCTCCAGTTGCCGGCGATTGGAATATCTCCTGCCGCGCCAAAGGGGAAGCCAGGAACATTCGAATCAATAAAGTTGTTGGAGATGAAGATCTTGAACGCGCCACTTTCAAATTGCAGGACCCCAGGTGTATCACTCCCATTGGCGTCCCAGTCGCCCATGACAGGCAGATCCGTCCCGGTGCCAAAGGCGAGGGGGTTAATGTCTACTGGACCGGCGCTGTTGGAATTGCGCAGATTGAAATGATAGTCGTTACGCACCCCGATGGTGTCAATGCCGTCGGCGTTCCAGTCTCCAGCCAGAGGCGTGCCGTTTGGCGCTCCGAAGAGGAAGTTCAGATCGGGCGTACTCGGATTGTCGTTGTTGCTGTTACGCAGGATGAATCGGCCTTCGGGTGGACGATAGATTCCGACCGTGTCAATGCTATCGCCATTCCAGTCGCCGACCACTGGCAGATCACCTGCCTGACCGAAGTTGACGGTGATGACTGTGATGATAGTGGTAAAGGTTGGAACACCATTGATAATTCCCACAAACACGGAGACTGGCTGGCGCAAGATGAACTGGCCCGTAGAGGGGTTGAAGATGCCCACGTCGTCTATGCCATCCCCATCCCAGTCGCCAGCGACAGGTTTAGCACCTGGCCCTCCGAAGGGGACGACAATGTCCGCTGGGCCGGACGAGTTGGTATTGCGCAGCAGAAACTGTCCCGTCGACGGACGAAAGACGCCGATGGTGTCAATGAAATCGTCATTTAGAATGGTGCCCACAGCCTGTCCGGTAGAGATGGTGGCTTCAACCGGTGTGGAAAGATTGACGAGAAAGTTCTCGTTGGGCTCGCCGAAGATGTCCCCAATGATTGGGACTTCGAAGTTCGCGCTCTGCGATCCGGCAGGGATTTGGATGATAGCCGTAGTTGAAATGTAGTCAATACCAGCCATAGCAGGCGTACTCGACCCCGCGTTGCTAGCGGTGCTGGCGATCACTCTCACGTTCTTTCCGCTTACGGCAGACAAGCTCACCCTAAAAACATCACTGAAGTTAGTGCCTCTGTCTCCCTCCCTCACGCTCCTGTTGTTAACGCTTAACGAAGGTAACGGATCATCGTCAGTGATTGTTAGTGTGGCCGTCTGTCGAGTTCCTAAGATGGCACCGTTGGTGGGATCGCTGAGTGTGAGGTTGATGGTTTCGCTCGCTTCATCAAGAACGTCGTTGGTGATCGGAATCGTGAAGGTCCTGCTCGTCACTCCTTGAGCAAAGGTGAGGGTTCCAGATGTGGAAGTGTAATCCTGTCCGGCAATGGCGGTGCCATCGCTAGTGGCGAAGTCAACTGAAATAGATCTATCGGCGCCAAGCGTACGATCGACGGTGACGGTGATCGAGCCGCCGTTTTCGTTGACAGTGTAGTTAGACTGACTAAATTGTAGCAGCCCGAAGATGCCGCCACCGCGTCGCTCACAGTTCTTTGAAATTGAGAGCAGATAGTCCCCAGCGTCGGCTTGGACCGGCGTATTAAAGACCTTGGCGTAATAGAAGCCGGTCTTCCGTACTCGGTACGTCAGTCCTTCCGCGGGAGAAAACGGCGTCGTGGCAAACTGACCGAATCCTGGTGAATAGTCATAGGACGATCCTCGCCTGCCATCAACGCCAACCAGTACGTTGCCGTTCATATCAAGCAGTTGCAGCTGCAAGTCGATCGGCGTACCGTCGCGCAGCGGATCGCAGTCGAGGCTGATGAAGAGCAGATCACCCTGGTCCGCCCTGAACCCGTAAATGTCGACGTCGGATGATGGGCGAGGGCCGGATATCGTGCCGTAGAAATAGTTGTTGAAAGCAGTATCAGCCTCTGCGATAGTGTCGTTCGATCCACCCGGTTCTACGGGCCCCACTGAGCGGCGGCTGCTTTAGTTGATAGAGCCGATAAGGCCCTGCTGCTTTGCCGGGATCATGATGGTTAACACGAACTACCGTTAAAGGGTCTGTTAGTCGTGTGCCGGCAATATTTGGCGAGAATTCTCCAAACTCTTGGTCATTGTCACGATCACTGTACTGAAGCGTGTCCAAAGAAAAGCTATTGTTAATGCGCATGTCAAAGTCAGTATCATTGGCCGCAACTCCGTCAACGAGCGCGAAGAGCCGTGAGTTATCAACATCAGTAGGGAGGCCGGCTAAATAATAGTCCACGTCCCCCGCACCAAAAATCACTCCCTCAACAGGACAACCGACGACCTGAAAACCACTTTGAGTGGCATTAACACTGTCATTATTATGGCCTTCGTCCTCCAACCGACAGCGATTGGCCTCGATCGTGAAGTTGCCGCCGTTGGCGCTGATCGAATTCTCGTCCACGAAGATGAAAATCTGCTGGTTGGCGGTAAGCGGCAGGCAGAAGACTTCTTCGGCGCGGTCTGTCGAGCGATTAGCGGCTAGGAGGCAACCGTTGATAGTGACTGGCGGCGCGCCCGATGGACAGGAGTTCGTTGCGTACAGGACCAAATTGGCAGACGAGGTGTAGCCAGTGACCCGAATCGAGTAGGTGTCGGCGGTCGGAGCGATGAACGAATAGACCACATCGCGTCCCGTGACAGTCGAAGCTGTTTGCCCGACGCCTGAGAAACATGCGCTGCCGGAAAGCCGATAGTCATCAAGGGCATTTACTGTCGTGCCAGTAACCGGGATGTTGAGTGCCAGCGGTATCGCCCCCGAACAGGTGTCGTTCGATGGCGATCCTGACTGGGCAGTCACATGCGTTGGACTGCTCGCGGTAATGGCGAGCAAAAGACAAATCGCCAGGGCTATTGCGACGATAAGCGGTCGTGTGATCTTACTATTTGTTTGTCTCTTTGAATTCTTCTCTTCAACTCTGGACATTGGGGGTCTCCTTCAATAATTTCTGCGTTTGACGAGTTGCCGGTAGGGTAGTGGTCCTTCTCCATCATTCTGCAGTAAAGAATTAGTCTTTCCTCGATACTCATGGCTTAACGCTTTGCATAATGGATACGCGAGACGGACGTGGCGTGTCACCGTCTGTTCAGATGGGAATGTGATAAGGCAAAGGGTAACTGAGCTAATAGCAAAGGGCTAAGAGCAAAGACTACCTCACCTGGCTTTGCCCTTGGCCCTTTGCTTTCTTTAGACGAGCCGGTTGCGCAGGGCTTTGGCGACGGCTTCGGATTTGGAATGGACTTGCAGCTTCTCGTAGATGTTGCGCATGTGGAAAGCAACGGTGGTGACACTGACGCCGACTTCAACTGCCGCGGTCTTGTAGTTGTGGCCCTCGACGAGCAGCTTCAGCAGCCTTACTTCGTGCGGCGTCAACTTGTAATCGGCTCGCTCCGGTGGGCGAATGTCTCGAAACAACTTGATAACGCGGCGCGCTACCTCCGGCGACATCGGCGCGCCACCATTCATTGCTTCCCGCAAGCTTTCAAGCAAGCGAACAGGGGGCGTCTTCTTCAACAGATAGCCGCAGGCGCCGGCGCACAGCGCGTCAAAGATCATCTCGTCATCGTCATAGACGGTCAGCATAAGAGTTAGAAGGTTTGGGTGGCGTTCTTTCAGAAGCCGAATGCCTTCGATGCCATTCATGCCCGGCAAGCCAATGTCAGCCAGGACAACGTCGGGCAGGTCAAAGCGGATCTTCTCGAGGGCCTCCTCCATGGAGCGAAAACTGCCGGTGCATTGATAACCGTCAGTCGCTTTAATGATCAGCGCCAGGCCTTCTCGGATGTCGCGCTGATCCTCGATGATCGCCACCTTTATGATCGACGTGGGCGAGACTGCCGGCATGCTCGCTAGAACTTTAGTTTCCATGGCCATAGGGTCTTTTCGGAATAGGAGCCTCGAGGCTCGCCGAGCTTAACCTTAAATGATCGCGCCGTCACCGTCTGTGTAGACGGGTGCTGCCAAAGAAATCGTGCGCCCTCCTTGGCGGTCGGACTACTGCCCAGCGGTTGTCAGCGCCTGCGTCGACCGTCAACGCGTCGCGGAGCAGCAACCAACGGCGCCATCAGGCTCACAGCCGTCCCGTCTCCGTTACCCGAGATGATCTCGAGACGCCCGCCAATGCTTTCAGCCCGCGCGCGCATGCTCATCAAGCCGTGCCCTTCGGCCAGAAGCGCGGGGTCGAAACCTTTGCCATTATCCTTCAATGTCAACAACAGATGGCGGCCGTCAATGCGGAGTTCGACATCCACTTCCGTGCAGGCAGAATGACGGACCAGGTTGTTGATGCCCTCCTTGAAAATGAGAAAGACCTGACGACGTACGTCGGCTCCAACTTTCAAATACTCTTCAACACTAGGCGCCCGAAAACGAAACTCGATATTGCGCGCCGTAAGAATGTCGCTGGCGAATCGTCGCATGCGCTGCGTCAGATCGCTGAGCTGGTCTTTGGCGGGGTTGATGGCCCATACAATGTCGCTCATTGAATCCACCAGCTCGCGCGACGTACCCGCGATTTTTGCCAGCGGCTCGCGCACGTAAGCGGTATCGTGCTTGACCTGATGACTGACAACTTCGCTTAGGATTGCAATGCGCGACAGATTTGAGCCGATGTCATCGTGCAGGTCGGTGGCGATGCGTGTTCGCACGCGTTCGAGTTCCAACAATTGCGTGACGCGATAACGGTAGAAGACATAACCTGCGAGCGCCACAGCCGTCAACGCAAGGAGAAAGAACCACCAGCGCTGCCAGATTGGCGGCAAGATGCGAAACTGAATAACCGCCGGCGTAACGCTCGTAGCGCCGTTCGGAGCGATTGCTCGCACCTTGAAACGGTACAAGCCAGGCGCGAGCCGCGCATAGTTGACGGAACGTTGCTCGGTCAGCGCATTCCAATCTGGGTCCACTCCTTCAAGCTGATACTGGTATCGAAGTGCTCCTTCCGCAGCGAAGCTCAACCCGACGTACTCAATCAATAGGTTGTTGCGCGAAGCGGCCAGCTTCAACTCAGGAAGTTCGAGCGCGCCTCTTTCGGGGAGCGCCAGGTCTTCGCCGGCGATCTGAATATGGCTCAGATAAACCGGCGGCGGTTGGCTAACGACCTTCTCAGCCCGTGGGGTCATCATTGTCAAGCCTGTCCGGGTGGCAATCCAGAGGTTGCCGCGGCTGTCTTTCATGCAGTCATTGATCCAGGTTCCGGCCAGTCCATCCGCGGTGGTGAAGTGGCGGATGCGCCCGGTCACCGGATCGAGTTGATCGACGCCGCGACCTGTGCCCAGATAGATGCGACCGAAGTTGTCTTCACTAATGGCCTGGACCGTATTGCTCTGCAGTCCATCGCGAGTGGAATAGTTTGTGAACTTTGGTTGCTCGGCCGCTGGATCCTTCGTTACCGAGACGCCGCCGTATCGCAGTCCGATCCAAAGCCAACCTCGACTGTCGCTAAAAAGAGCTCGCGGCATTGTTTCGGGTAATCCTTCAGTCGGACGAAGCAGCGTGAGTTTGCCATTAGTTATCCGCCCAAGGCTCCCATGCATTGCCAGCCACAGTGCGCCCGATCGGTCGCTGAGCATTTCGCTGATAGGCTCGATGAGCCGGTCACCTTCGAGGTGGATGCGCTGAATGGTCGGACGTTGAGTCCGGTTCGGATCGAACTGATAGAGGTAAGACTGGACGCGATCAGTGCTGCTGATCCAGATCCTGCCGGCATTGTCTTCATACAAACCTGCGACCAGCTCGGACTCTGGAATACCATCGACTCGTGTGACTTTCTTGGGCTCACGAAATAACAGTTTCGGTCCAGGATACCGAAACAGCTTGTTGCTCGCCGTAATCCACCAGGCGCCGCGACTATCGAGAAGGAGGTTATAGATCCTGCTAAAGGGCGGGCTCTGCGAGCCGGGAACGGCTACGGCGCGTCCACCCAAGATCTCCAGGATCTTGCCGCCGCCAGCTAATATAAAGATTCGTCCCTCACGATCTTCGATGACCTTTCGAACGTCCCGATTGGAAAGCCCTTCAGCCTCAGCGTAGCTGACGAGCCTGTTCTCAGACATCTTGTAAGCCCCTGAGGTCTCGGTGCCGAGCCAGAGATTGCCTTCTCGATCATGAGCAAGAGCCTTGACCTTTCCGCTATTCAGTACCTGCGCGTTTGAGTAGTTGGTTTGCCCATCATTCTTGTAGTTGATCAGCCCTTTTGTCGTACCGATCCAGAGGCCGTTGTCGGCATCAGTAATCATCGAGGAGATCTCTCCATCCTGTCCCAGAGACAGTGGTATTTTCCGCCAATGGTCGGAGTTTTTGCAGCATGCATCCGGCAGAAATTGGAATAGCAGGCTGCCGCAAGCGAAGAACAAGCGGTGCTGGCGATCCTCAGCGATTAGCGGATGGCTGCTCGCGAGGGCGCTCTTTTCCTTCGGCACTTCATACTTCTCAATCTGACCTTGCGCTAGTCTGATCAGCTCACGATTCGTGACGAACCAGAGTCTTCCCTGACTGTCGGCCAACCCCGTCATCCGCTCTCGAGTGGGAATTACTCGCTCAAACTTGAACTGACCGACTGGGTCAGCGAGCGCGGCGCGGTATACACCATCATCTGTGAGGCACCACAAGGAGTTGTCCTGGTCAAAGAGGATCTGATTGACGTAGTTGGCCTCTTCCGGTTCACCGATTTTGTAACTGATAAACCTCTTCTTCGCTGACGGCCCGCCTGGTTGTTGCGCTAAGGTCTGCTGAACATCATCTATTAAGCGCGCAACGCCGCCGCCGTTTGTCGCAATCCAGAGACGGCCACGCCTGTCTTCCCTTACGTCGTTGATCAGAAGATGGCCGAGTCCATCTTCGGTGGAATAGTTGGTGAAGCGATAACCGTCGAAGCGGCTGAGGCCTTCAAACGTGCCGAACCATAAATAACCCTTGCTGTCCTGCAAAATGGATGTTACTTGGCTGTGCGCCAGACCATCTCCGACGTCGTAATGACGAATAGAAAGCTGCTGCGCGCTGACGAGAGCGCTGTGCCATGCCAGAACGAACAAGCAGTGCGCCAGGACGGCGGCGAGACAGGCTTTCGTTGGAATCGCACACTTTCGGCTCATACGTCCCCGCTTAAGACACCAGAAGATGGAGATTATCTTATCGTATATTGCAGATTTGAAAGAGGGGCACGCAGAACTCTAGAACAGTGCCGATTCGGTAAAAGCCCTCAGCCAGCCAACGGCAATCCAGCTTTCCGTCCTACCACCAACGTCGCCTTCACAGTCAGCAAAAACTCGGCGTGGTGTCGCTCTTCGTTGATGAGCCGCGCGATCTCGCGAGTGACGCGCTGCTTCGCGTCTTCCGGAATGGACTGAAGCCAACCTTTCATCAGGAAGTCGGAGATGAGTGGCGAGTTGAGGAAATCTTCTCCCGAGTTGTAATCAAACTCTTCGATTTGCGTAAAGGAGGTAACGGCTTCCAGGCCTTCGCGGGCGGCCATTTCGTCGACCTCAGAGACAGTCGGTAGCTTCGTAATCAGGCTTTCAACGTCGGTCTCGTGATCGTTGACCCCGGAATTGTGCAGGGTCTCCCAGTAGATGGAAAAGAACTCCCCAAAACTTGAAGAGGTTGGCAGACTGAGCGCAACCGTTCCGCCCGGCATCGCCACGCGAACCATTTCTGCCAACATCACGGTTATGCGTTCGGGCGCGACCAGCGAACCATCACCAAGAACCACGCCAAACTGGTCGTCCCTTAGATAAAGCGCGTCGAGCGTGCCCTGTTGGAATTCCGCCGGCTCTTTCATCGCTGCGGCTTTAGCGCGCGCCAGTTCCAAGCATTCTTCGTTTTCATCGATGCAGAGAAACTTCAATTCTGCGCCAGCGCGCTCTTGCAAAGCTAATGCATGACCACCAGCGGCGACGGCAAGATAGAGAGCGCGGCCTTTCTCAGGAAGGGTGACATGTTCATCGATCAGTTCGGCGAATCTTTCACCCCAGTCGGGAGCGACAAAGAGGTCTTGCAGAAAGGCGATCTCTTTGGCTGACTTATTCGCGGTCACCCTCGGAGTCATCTGTACCCCTGTGGCCGATTTCTGATTGCTCGTGCTGAACGTCATCTTCGTAATACTTTCTCCCTCGCAAACGCTCGGGCAAACAAGGCATCTCCTCCTTAGCGCGCTCATCATTGTGCACGTACCGATAACCTTCGCCGTAACCGAGATGTTTCATCAGCCGTGTCACTGCATTGCGCAAGTGCAGCGGCACCGGCTCGCGCGCCGTTTCCTCCGCATCAGCAACGGCCGCCGAATACGCGCGCATCACCGCATTCGATTTCGGCGCGCGAGCCAGATAGATCGTTGCTTGCGCGAGCGGGAAGAGCGCCTCGGGTAAGCCGATCAGTTGCGTTATCTCAGCGGCCGCAGCCGCCTGGACCATGGCCTGCGGATCCGCTAAACCGATGTCTTCGGAAGCGAGGATGCATAACCGCCGCGCGATGAACACCGGATCGGCGCCGCCTTCGATCATTCGCGCCAGCCAATAGAGCGGTGCATCCGTATCCGAATTGCGCAGCGACTTAATCAGCGCCGAAGCAAGATTGTAATGTTCTTCACCGCCTTTGTCGTAAGCGTATTGGGCGCGGCCGAGCGCCTCGATTGCCGTCGCCTCGGTGATGTGCCGTACGCCGCTCGCGTCAGGTGCAGTTGATTCAACAGCGGCTTCGAGCGCCGCCAGCGCGACGCGCGCGTCGCCGCCGGAAGAGTGCGCGATGCGCGCGAGGAGTTCGTCGGCAATGTTCGGATTGAGTTGGGCCAGACCGCGCTCCTGGTCGCCAACCGCACGCGACAAAATCGTCTTCACTTCGTCTTCTGTCAGCGGATTGAGCACCAACACGCGGCAACGCGACAACAACGCGCCCGTAACCTCGAATGAAGGATTCTCAGTCGTTGCGCCAATCAATGTCACTGTGCCGTTCTCGGCGGCGTGCAACAGCGCATCCTGCTGCCCTTTGTTGAAGCGGTGGATTTCGTCGATAAACAGAATGGTGCGCGTGCCGAATCGCGACTCGTCCCGCGCCTCGCTAATCGCGGCTCGCAGATCTTTGACGCCCGAAAACACTGCCGACAGCGGCACAAAACGGGCCACACTTTTCTCAGCCAGCAACCGAGCGAGCGTAGTCTTGCCAGTGCCTGGCGCGCCCCACAGAATCAGCGACGGGAAAGTTCCCCCACCTTCGATCAATCGCCGCAGAATGCGGCCTTCGCCCACCAAATGGCTCTGCCCGACAAACTCCGCGAGCGAGCGAGGACGCATGCGTTCGGCCAGCGGAGCGAATTGCTCCGCGTGGTGGTCGATTGCCGTTTCGCCGAAAAGACTTCTAGCAGTGGGATGCGCCATGGCTATATAATTATCGCCGAAACTAATCGCAGAGGCGACTCTTCCGGCAAACTGCCGAAGAGACTCAGGGACTCAGGGACCCGGTTTTCAAAGGGTAACACGGTTCTGCCAGTGTTCTTCGGAAACAATCAGAAGTTTGCGGATCTTCTACGGAACGGGACGCGGGTTATGGTCGTATACCGAAAGCGAGCGCGCAAAACTTGATAGAATTGGCAATGAGTAATTCATAAGAGGCAGCGGAGGTTAGAAGATGAGTGAAGCAAAAGGCGTATTGAGAGTTGTTGGCATGATCCTGCTAGGACTGTTTGTCCTGGCGGTAGGTATACCGGTGGTGCTGACTGCGGCCGGGGTCACCCTAGGCATTATTGGATTTCTTTTTCACCTTGCCGTTGTGCTGATCAAGCTGGCTGTGGTCGTAGCCATTGGTTACTTGATACTCGTCGGGATTCGCGCGTTGCTGCGTTGATTCAGTCAGTACGTCTTGGCACCGAGGCTTGACCACAATCACAACCAATGACGCCGGAACAAAGATACGACCGACTAGAGCGCATTGCGAGGTCGTTGTACAAGGCAGCCGACAATTCGTGGCGTGAATCGCGCCAGCAGACAAAGCTCCTGCGTGAGCTAGAGCGAAAATGGAAAGAGAGATTACCCAGAGAGGCTCAGAAGCCTAGGCATGATCCTCACAGGGACGACAGTTGAGTTCTCAATCACACATTGAACCGAAAGTGGACCACGTCGCCTTCCTGCATCCGATAGTCCTTACCTTCCAATCTTAACAAACCCTGTTCGCGCGCTGCAGAGTATGATCCCGCGCGCAGCAATTCGTCGTAGCCGACGATCTCGGCGCGGATAAAGCCGCGGGCGATGTCGGAATGAATCGTGCCTGCTGCGTCTTGCGCTCGCGTTCCCTGCGGGATGGTCCAGGCGCGCGCTTCTTTTTCCCCGGCAGTCAAGAACGACATCAAACCGAGCACTCGATAAGCGCTCTTGATCAATTTGTCGGCGCCGCTGCTGGTGACTCCGAGTGATTCCAAATATTCGCGACGCTCTTCGGGCGAAAGCTCGACCAGGTCTGCTTCAAGCTGCGCGCAGATTACCACGCACTCTGATTCTTCGCTCGAGGCGATCTCGCGAACCGCGCGCACGTGCTCGTGCTCGTCAGGCGCGCTCAGCATGGCTTCGTTGACATTCGCCGCATAAATCGTTGGCTTCATCGTCAGCAGGAAACAGTTGCGGGCGATTGCGCGCTCGTCTTCGTTGAGGGCCACACTTCTGGCAGGCATAAACTCTTCCAGCGCCGGCTGCAGCTTGTCCAAAACTTCAAGCTCCGCGCGCGCGGTCTTTTCGCCGCCCTTTGCCGTCTTCTGCACCCGCTCGCGGCGACGCTCAACCGTTGAGAGATCCGCGAGCGCGAGTTCGATCTGGATCGTCTCGATGTCCCGCCGCGGATTGATCGAACCCTCGACGTGCACGACCGTCTCGTCGTCGAAGCAGCGGACGACCTGAATCATCGTGTCCGTTTCCCGTATGTTGTGGAGAAACTGGTTGCCCAGTCCCTCGCCTTTGGACGAGCCACGAACCAAGCCGGCGATGTCGACAAACTCTACGCTCGCAGGAACGATCACGGTCGTCTTCACCAGCTTCGCGAGCGGTGCGAGGCGTTCATCAGGAACGGCCACGACTCCGATGTTCGCCTTGCTGCTGGCAAATGGATAGTTCGAGATGAGCGCGGATGATTGCGCCGTTACGGCGTTGAAGAACGTCGTCTTTCCGACGTTGGGCAAACCAACGATACCTGCGCGAAGCATGAATTACCTCTGTTTGAAACTAACCGATTACGACTGGCGATGCAACGAGACATAATGATCCGAAGATCAGAAGCGCAATCGTGAGCGCGGCGCGAACAAACTGATCTTAATTTCTGAAGTTACGCGACTGCCGCTATTCAGCCGGGTTCGCGTATAATTCGACTCCGGTAGGATCGATTTACACAACTCTGGCAACGCGGTCGAAACGACAGGTCGGAAACGTTCCACGTCGCTCCGCCTTCGTCGTAGAATTCTGATCCATGATTCTTTCGCTTGCGCTTGCATTGCTCGCCACAGCCGGCGGCGCGCTTGCTACTTACGCCTACGACGAAGGCGCCTCGCTTTTTTCACGTCTCTGCTCTGGCGCTTGCATCGGTCTGGCGGCGTTTGGCCTGATCGGATTCATACTCGCATCCTTTCTCGGACTAACGCCGCTGGCAATCACGATTGCGGCCGTGGTGGTGGCGTCGCCATTTCTTTTGCTCTTGCAGCCAAACCTGCGCGGCATGCGCCGCCCTTGGCTCACTCTGCCAATTATCGCCCTTTGCGTTCTCTTTCCACAGTGGTCGATTTTGTTGCTCTTGCTGTACGTGCTGGCCAATCTCACTGTGGTCTTACACGCAATTCGCCATCCAGGCAAAGCGCTCTTGCTGTTGTGGCGGCGCGTCCTAGCCGCTTTCTACGCGGTCTCACGTGCAAATCGTCATCCCGGTAAACCAGCTTTGCTGTTGTGGCGGCGCGTCCTAGCCGCTTTCTACGCGGTCTCACGTGCAATTCGTCATCCCGGTAAACCAGTCTTGTTGTTGTGGCGGGGCGTATTCGCCAATTTCAACTTTCTCTCTTACGCGATCGCCGCGATTGTGCTGTGGCAGATCTTCGATCGAGCGATGATCGAACTGCCTGAAGGCATCTACACCGGGGTGCTCAATAACTTCGGCGATCTGCCGTTTCACGTTAGTGTGATCACGGGATTCGCGCACGGCAACAACTTTCCGCCCGAAGATCCAACGTACGCGGGCGTTCGGTTCACGTATCCATTCCTAACGGATTTCATTTCCGCGATGTTCGTTAAATGTGGAGCGAGTCTACGTGATGCGATGTTCATCGAAAATTTCATTGTGGCGCTGGCCTTCGTGGGCGTGCTTCATCGCTGGGCTTGGGAGATGTTGCGCGATCGTCTCGCGGCGTTGCTCACGCCTCTGCTGGTGCTCTTGAATGGCGGGCTCGGTTGGCTTCTTTTATTCAGCGACGTCAAGAATCAGAAGAGCGGCGTACTCGCGCACCTCCGCTCTTCTTTCACGATCGGCGACAGCGGGTGGCGCTGGGGAAATGCATTCTCAACGTTACTGGTCACGCAGCGAGGAATCCTGCTTGGACTTCCGCTTGCGGTTATCGTCTTTACACAGTGGTGGGTATCACAAAACATCGAAGAAGTTAAGAGCAAAGAAGAAGGCAAAAGGCAAAAGGCAAAAGGCAAAAAAGCAAAGGTCAAAGAAGAAGCGAAAAAAGCTCAGTCGACCGTTTCACTTTTACCTTCTTCCTTTTTCCTTTTGCCTTCGACCCGGCGGATGGTCGCCGCTGGTTTCGTTGCCGGGCTCTTGCCACTCGTGCACGCGCATAGTTTCGTCGTCGTGATGGCCATGGGTGCATGCCTGGCTCTATTGCAGCGACGCTGGCGCGAGTGGATCGTGTTCGCCGTTGTCGCTTCACTCGTTGCTTTGCCGCAGATGTGGTGGTCCACCAGAGGCAGCGCAGTCAGTGCCTCGACTTTCTTTGGCTGGGAGTTTGGGTGGGACCGCGGAACCGAGAACCCCGTCTGGTTCTGGTTCAAGAACACGGGCTTGTTTATTCCTTCGATTGTTGCCGCCTTGCTCTGGCGCGGCAAGCAGCCTCTGGTCTCTCGTCGCTTGCTGCTATTCTATCTGCCGTTTACGCTCTGCTTTATTGTCCCAAATGTAGCAAAACTGGCGCCGTGGATCTGGGACAATGTGAAAGTTCTTTTCTATTGGTGGCTCGCGTCGGCGCCGCTGGTGGCTGTGTTACTTTCGCGTTTGTGGCACGGCGGTTCAATACGTCGCGGGTTGAGCGTCGCGCTTTTTGTTTGTATCACACTTGCCGGGGCGCTGGACGTGGCGATCATAGTTTCGCGGTCGGCAGAATACAAAGTGGTGTATCGCTTGTTTCTGGACGAGTCGACGATCGAGCGGTTCTTCCTCGCGGGAGAATATCAAGTGTTCGATCGTAACGGGCTGGAGTTTGCGGAATTAGTCAAGCAAAAGACCCAGCCGCGGTCTCTGTTAGTTCATGCCCCGGTTCACAACACTCCGGTATTCTTGACCGGCCGGCGTTCGCTGATGGGTTACCCCGGGCACATCTGGACTCATGGCCTGGAATTCAGGGAGCGCGAAGCAGAAATCAAGAGAATCTATTCAGGCGCACCTGACGCCGAGAGCCTGATTAAGAAGTATGGAATCGAATACGCGGTCGTTGGTCCGCTTGAACGGATGGCGATGCCCGTCAATGAACAGTTCTTTTCACGTTTCGAGAAAGTCGGAGAGATAGGTGACTACCGCCTCTACAAGACGCAACCGTAAGAAGAAAAAGCGCCAGTCCGGTGTTGCTGCTCGTGCCAGGAAGGGCGCGGAGCCGACCATTTCCGATAGCGCGAACCTGAGCGAGATCTCGGAACGAACATGGCTGATGGCCGCGATCTCGATCATGGTGGTCGGCGCGGTCCTGCGTCTTTATGATCTCCAGCTTGTGCCCCTGCACCATGATGAGGGAGTCAACGGAAATTTTCTCGTCCGGCTGGTGCGCGAGGGGTTCTACCACTACGACCCTGAGAACTATCACGGCCCGACTCTCTATTACTTTTCGGCGATCATCCCGTGGACGATCAGATTTCTCTCCTGGATCCATCTTCTTGGTCCATCCGCTCAGAATACTTACGGGTTAACGACTTTCAATATCAGGCTTGTCCCTGCGCTGTTTGGCCTGGCGACGATCTGGCTGGTGCTGCTCTTGAAGCGCCAACTGGGAACAATCGGCGCCCTCTCGGCGGCGGCGCTGCTGGCGATCTCGCCGGGCGCTGTTTACCTCTCGCGCTACTTCATACACGAATCGCTGTTTGTTTTCTTCACGCTCGGGATTGTGGTTGCGGGTTTGCGGTATTACGAAGACGGCCATCCAGTTTATTTGATCCTCGCTGCGGCGTCGGCGGCACTTCTTTTTGCGACCAAGGAGACATTCATCATCACCGCCCCAGTGCTGGTGATTGCGCTGGTTTCGACGCGCGTGTACCAATGGCTCAGAGAGAGTTCGTCGGCACGCCGAAAGAATACGGTCACCAATCGGCTGCGCGATACGGTCAACAAACTCGGTGGCCCGGGGAATCTGGTGATGTGGTCGTTGGTCGCGTTGGTCGTCTTTCTCGCCGTGAGCGTGCTCTTCTACTCATCGTTTTTCACGAACTGGCCCAAAGGCGTCTACGACTCGCTTAGGGCCTTTCAGGTTTGGACCAAGACGGGCCAGGAGGCTCATAAGCACGATTCGTGGACTTACGTCAGACAGTGGCTCATGAATCAAGAAGCAATACTGTTGCTGTTGGGGATGATCGGCGCCGCGATCGTGGTATGGAAGCCGGCGAAACCCTTTGCACTTTTCTCGGCGCTATGGGCCTTTGGAATCACCGCCGCGTATTCGAAGGTTCCCTATAAGACGCCCTGGCTGATGCTGAACTTCATCGTTCCCCTGGCGCTCATCGGCGGCTACGCTATCGAAGCGCTGTATCGGGACGTCCGGCGCGATTGGCGTCTTCCGCTGGCTGCCGTAATCCTGGTGTTATGTCTTGCTGCTGGATATCAACTGGCATCATCCGGAGGTGCGATTCCCGCCAAGCGCCGAATGCAGGCCGCATTAATTCCCGGATATCAGACTATAGATCTTAATTTTTTCAACTACGATAACGACGACACGTATTACGTCTATGTTTACGCGCACACGAGGCGCGAGACGTTGAAGCTGCTTGACGAGATTGATCAAATCGCGCGGCGTAGCGGCCTGGGCGCGAAGACAGGCATCACAATCGTTTCACCCGACTATTGGCCGCTGCCGTGGTACCTGCGCGACTATAGTGGGGTCGGTTATCATGGTCACATGACTGCCACGACTGAGCCGATCATAATCGCCTCTGAGACGCAGGCTGCGGAAGTCGAAGCGACTTTCGGTGGTCGTTATCAACAGATCAATTCGGGATTCAATTCGGCCGGCAGTTTCGCCTTGCGCCCCGGAGTGGATCTGTTGCTTTACGTGCGGCGTGATTTGCCGGGGCGTTGATGTTGGGAGTCCGACAAACTTCAGTTTGTCGCCTACCGCGAGGCAGAAGCCCGACCCGGGGTCCCCAGCCGAGCAGCTCGGCTGGGGTGGGACGGTTAGGGAGGGCTTGTTTTAGGAGCCCTTGCTTACGCGCGGGCTTCTGCCTCGGAGATAACTTGTTTAGAGCTTCCTTCAGTTTGGTCGCTGACTTACGAAGAGAAGTTATTTTCTCCAGTATCGACAGAGCAAAAAGTTTGTCGGACAATTTCGGAACAGAGAGAGAAAAATGAAACGCTATTTTCCATTTGTCATTATAATTGCTGTGTCGTTGGCGGCGATTGCCGGGGCTTCGGTGCTGTTTCGTTCGAAACAGACCGGGACTGTTGGCCAGTCAACTCCGTTTACCGTCGCGACGAGTTCATCAACGCCCGCAGCCGCTCCCACTCAAATCCCCCCTCAAGCCCCAGCTCAAACACCCGTTCAAGCCAAGGACCTGCCCAATGTGTCGGTGATGGTCGAAGAGTATGGAGACTATCAGTGTCCTCCCTGCGGAGTGCTTTATCCCGAACTCAAGAAGATCGCAGCGGAATACGGCAACCGGATCGATTTCGTCTTTCATAATTTTCCGCTGACAAAGAATCACAAGAACGCGCTGGCAGCCGCTCAAGCCGCGGAAGCTGCGCGGCTGCAGGATCGCTTCTGGCAGATGCACGATCTTATTTACGACAATCAAAACGTCTGGAAGGATCAGGAAGATCCACGCCCGACGTTTACGAAGTACGCACGCGACCTCGGTCTCGATCTAAAGCGCTTCGCTCGCGACCTGGACGGCCCCGAAGTGCAGCAACGGATTGCCGAAGACAAGCAGCGCGCCGATTCCCTGGGCATTGAGGGCACGCCGACGGTTCTCATAGAAGGACGACAGTTGAAGGCGGAAGTCACAACCCCGGAAGGCATCCGTCGTGGGATAGATCTGATGCTCGCGCGCAAGGCTGGCAAGCAGTAGGACTTTGGAGTGCGGTGACTCGTCGCCGCTTTTGATTTCAACTAGGCGTTTCGCCTATTCACAAACACATAATTCGGTTAGAATTCAATTACTATGATCGAAGAGCACGCGGTCACACGCGACGAACTATTGGATCGCATTTCGATTAACCCACACGTCTGCTTCGGCAAGCCATGCATTAAAGGCACGCGCATTTGGGTCTCGTTGATTCTCGACTTCCTCGCCTCCGGCATGTCACAGGAAGAAATCTTGAAGGAATATCCCGGTCTGACTCCGCTCGACATTCAAGCCTGCCTTGCTTATGGCGCCGAGATGAGCCGCGAGCGCTACGTGCCCATTCCGACCACCTCTATTGCATGAAGCTCAAGCTCGACGAGAATTTCGGTCATCGTTGCTTCGATATC
This sequence comes from Pyrinomonadaceae bacterium, assembly GCA_041499185.1. Lineage (GTDB taxonomy): Bacteria > Acidobacteriota > Blastocatellia > Pyrinomonadales > Pyrinomonadaceae > JAOAPY01. The sequence continues at coordinate 48,058 of JBGQJU010000004.1, forward strand.
CTGAGCGACGCCGGTCACGATGTCGCCACAGTTGCCGGTCAGCAGATGTCCGGCGCAGCCGACGAGGATGTAATTCAGGCCTGCCTTGCAGAGTCACGCTGCCTCGTTACCCTTGACCTCGACTTTGCAAATCCGTTGCAGTTCCGACCTGCCGGTTACGCGGGAATCGCAGTAGTCCGGCTATCAGGCCGCGCCAGCTACGCCGAGCTGATAAGGACTGTAAACACGTTTGCGAAAGCGCTGGACACCGAATCGATCACAGGCAAACTCTGGATTGTCGAGATTGACCGCATCCGCATCTACCGCCCTGCAGACGAATCATAGGTAGCTTCAAGATAAGCGCAAAAATCCTTGGTCGAATGACTGTCGATTCTGTTGCTGCCTACTGCCCACTGCCGTCTGCCTACTGTCGTTTCTGGCCCCTGAACCCTGACCTCTGCTTTTTGCTATCCGTGAGCGCGCGTGAAGCTGGTAAGCAATAGGTACTTTGGAGTGCGGCGACTCGTCGCCGCTCTCTTCGTTCAACGCCTAGGCGACCCAATCCTTACAAAGCAATTCCGCCTGCTCAAGTACAGTCTGCGTGGCCTTCTCCTGTTTGTCAGGTGGATACCCGTGCTTGCGCAAGATTCGCTTTACCATCGTGCGCAGTTTAGCGCGGACAGCTTCTCTCGCAGTCCAGTCGATGGTTACATTTCGCCTTACAGTATCGACCAACTCGCGCGCGATGATCCGCAGATTTTCGTCGCCTAGAACTTTCACTGCGCTGTCGTTAACTTCCAGCGCGTCATAGAACGCAACCTCATCGTCCGTGAGATTCAGCTCTTCACCGCGTTTGGCAGCTGCGCGCATGTCGCGGGCGAGGTCAACGAGTTCTTCTATTACAGCAGCCGTTTCAATTGTGCGGTTTTGATATTTAAGAATCGCCTTTTGCAGCATCTCCGAGAACAGGCGTGACTGAACGAGGTTTTTTCGTGATCGCACTTTGATTTCTTCTGTCAGCAACTTGCGCAGAAGTTCGACTGCGAGATTCCTTTGCGGCATCCCTCGCACTTCGGCCAGAAACTCGTCAGACAGAATCGAGATGTCAGGCTTCTTCAACCCAGCCGCCGCAAAGATGTCCAGCACTTCATCTGACGAGATTGCGCGTGAGATGATTTGCCGGATTGCGAAGTTCATCTCTTCAACTGTTCCGCGACGCTCGAAAGTCTCTTTCGCGATCGCGGAACGCACTGCCTGAAAGAATCCCACGTCGTCGCGAATCCTAATCGCTTCCGAATGCGGAACCGACAGCGCGAATGCGAGCGACAATTCATTGACCGACTTGAGCAGCCGCTCTTTTCCCTCAGCCTCTTTCAGTATGTGTTCCTGTGCGGGTGGGAGTAGGCTTAACTTCTGCGCGGGCGTTCCACCAGTCCACAACGACCAGTCAAATCCATGAAACAGGACGCAGCAGACTTCATACTTCTCCAGCATCACTTCGACAGCTTCTTCCTGATCCACAGCCGTGCGTCCCTTGCCGCCGCTCTCGGTGTAAACGGCCAGGGCCTTCTTCAAGTCCTGCGCGAGGCCGAGATAATCGACGACGAGGCCGCCGGGTTTGTCGCGGAACACGCGGTTCACGCGCGCGATTGCTTGCATCAGTCCATGCCCGCGCATCGGCTTGTCAACGTACATCGTGTGCAGGCAGGGAACATCGAAGCCCGTCAGCCACATATCGCGGACAATGACGATCTTGAAAGGATCGTTCGGGTTCTTAAAGTGCTTTGCCAAATCTTCTCGGACCTTTTTTGTGCGAATGTGCGGTTGCCAAGATAAAGGATCAGGAGCGGCGCCAGTCATGACGATCTTCATTACGCCCTTGTTGTCGTCATCATCATGCCAATCAGGCCGCAGTCCGCGAATGGCTTCATAAAGCTCATAGCATATTCGGCGGCTCATGCAGACAATCATCGCCTTGCCGTCCATCACCTCAAGCCGCGCTTCCCAATGCCGCACCAGGTCATCAGCAATCAGCCGCAGACGCTTATCCGCGCCAACGACCGCTTCGAGCGCGGCCCACTTCGTCTTGAGCTTCTCCTTGTGCTCGACCTCTTCGCCTTCCGTAGCCTCCTCGAAATCAGAATCAATCTTCGGTTTCTCTGTTTCATCAAGCCCAAGCTTCGCCAGCCGGCCCTCGTAGTAGATTGGCACTGTCGCTTTGTCTTCGACGGCGCGCTGGATGTCGTAGATGCTGATGTAATCGCCAAACACCGCGCGCGTGTTGGCGTCCTTCAGTTCAATCGGCGTTCCGGTAAAGCCGATGAATGAAGCATTCGGCAGGGCATCGTGCATGTGCCGCGCAAAGCCGTCGATAAAGTCATACTGGCTGCGATGCGCTTCGTCCGCGATAACCACGATATTGCGCCGCTCGGACAGCGTCGGGTAAACGGCGCGCTTCTCGTCTGGAAAGAATTTTTGGATCGTCGTAAACACAATCCCGCCCGATTGGACTCGCAGTTTCTTTTGCAGATCCTCGCGGCTGGTCGCTTGCACAGGTGTTTGTCTAAGCAAGTCCTGGCAGCGCGAGAATGTTCCGAAGAGTTGTTCGTCCAGGTCGTTCCGATCGGTAAGCACGACGATGGTCGGATTCTCCATTGCGGGATGGAGCACGAGACGGCCTGCATAGAAAACCATCGTGAGAGACTTCCCGGAGCCTTGGGTGTGCCAGATCACTCCGATCTGGCCAGCATGTCTCGCGAACTCAAGACCCTCACCCACGGCCCCTCTCCCAGGGGGAGAGGGGAGAAGATCATTCACTGCGTCTGCTTCGTCGTGTAAGCCCTCTCCCCCGGCCCCTCTCCCAAGGGGAGAGGGGAGGTAGACCGCAATTTCTTCGAGGACGTTCTCGGTGTCACTCAGGATGCGCTCGTTGGTGAATCGCAGCACGCGCAATCCCTGCGCGATCATGTAAGCATCGCGTTCTTGATCGTGATGCCACGCCTCGTTGGCATCGTGGACACGCCCGTCGCACTCGATGACAAGTTGAGCTTCATGACAATAGAAGTCAGCAATGTAGTCACCAAACTGATGCTGTCGTCTGAATTTGAATCCCAGAAACTGACGATTCCGAAGTAGTTCCCACAACAATGCCTCGGCCGTCGTCTGCTTCTTTCGAAGTTCGCGCGCCCGTTCCACCAAACCGGCAACCTGATATCCACCTCGATACTGCCTTCCGGTTCTTATTCCCTCTCCCTTTGGGAGAGGGTTAGGGAGAGGGCTTGAGGGCGTAGTACGGCTGTCACCCCCCATCCGCTCTTCTTCTTCTCTCCCTCTCCCTCTGGGAGAGGGTCGGGGTGAGGGCTTAGCACCAACAGCGCGCAACGTCGCCTCAACCGCAGTATTAACCGCATGAAACTGGTGATACCCAGCCATCTTCTTGATGATCGTGCCGTCTGATGTGTCTTCCTCAAAGACAATGAAGTGCCGAATCAGATCAAGGAACCTGCGCTTATCAAAAACGCCACGCAACAACACCTCAAGCTGTGGTAAGAAAACCGGCGCGAGTGTTTCGCCTTCAATCGTGCGCCATGGCATGAACCGCTCTTTGTCAGCGCTGATGGTTCCGACGCGCGCTTCCAGGCCATCGGAGATCACCGCGACCGCGTTGTGAAGAAAGAGCGAGGGGATTTGTTGCTTGTATGTCTGAATCTGATTGAAGGCCTCCCAGAGAGTCGCGTCCGCGTCGGCAGCGTTCTTCAACTCAACAACAGCCAGCGGCAAACCATTCACGAAGATCACAACGTCGGGCCGGCGATTGCGCTGACCTTCGATCACCGTGAACTGATTAACCGCCACCCAGTCGTTCGCGTCGGGGTCTTCAAAATCGATGACGCGCACTATCTCCGCACCGACACTGCCATCGTCTCGGCGACATTCGACGGCGATGCCGTCAACAAGCAACCGATGCAACGAGCGGTTGTTGACAATGAGTGAAGGCGATTCAGTGACCGTAAGCTTTCGGAATACTTCATCGAGGGATTGCGCAGCGACATTTGGATTCAACTCCCCAAGCGCGGCGCGCAGTCGCTCGGGCAAGATAGCCTCGCCAAGGCTCGCTCGCTCAGCCGCAGGTTCGCCCGGCGCGATCTCGGGGCCATGAAGGCCCAGGTAACGCAATTCATCGAGCCACAAGAGTGTGGCGTCTTCAACGGTTGATTCTGCAAACCTGCTCATTCGTTCAGGCTCGGGCGAACGTCAACGTTCGCTGCACAAAGCCGGTCAACTCTCCGTCGTTGACAATCGCCGCTTGCCAAGCGGCATTAGTATCGTGATGAAATCGATTCGCGTATTCAGTGAGATCACGTAGTTCCTGAACGACGCTACGTTCAAGAATCTCTCCTGCTGTTCCTACTCGCTGTTCACAGAGACCGCAAAACTGTCCGAGCAACGTTTCTGGCCTAAAGTACTCAGGACAGGCAACACGGAGAAAAGCTTCGAGCACTAGCCTGATCGCCTCTGCAACTTCTCGGCTATTGCCCACACCCTGATCGAGGTAATCGCGCAGGAGAGCATGTCGTCGATCGTGCTCGGTGATGCATTCCCGATTTACGTTCCACTCGTCGAGAGTAGAGCCATCGCCGTCCCGAACTACCTGGAGTGCCGCACGCAAAGTAGAATCAGCTCTCTCCCAAAGACCACATAGCAGCGTTTTGTGATGAGATAACACTATTACTTGACCGGCGCGTCCAACAAGCCGACGGATTTCCTGAATCGTTGTTAGTGATCGATGTTCATCGAGGCTAGAAATCGGATCGTCAATTACCACAACCTTGTTGGCAAGATTCGGATCTTGATCGAGTGACGCAAAGAAAAACGCAAGAGCAAGCGCATTCCGATCACCGGCACTCAGTGTGTTACGGAATGAGGGCTCGCCGGCAACCACTGCTCCGCCTGCCACCGCTACCGGCCGGTTGTTGATGACAACATTGTAAGTACAAGTTGGCCCAGTGCGCGTGTTTGTGGAAGTCACTCTCGTCAGACGAAAGCCAGCGTTGAATCGCTGCAAGTAAAGGTTGATAGCCGTTTCATACCCAGGAAAGACGTTCGTCCTATGATGGTCGAGTGCAGCTCGTGCCTGTTCGCGCTGTCGTTCGGTCACTGCCTTTGCCTGTGTCTCGGCCAAGTAGGCATCACATAGCGTCGCGATCGCAGGTGTATGCCGCGCCCTCACAGCCTGGAGTCGAGCTAGGTCTTCGACAATCGCGGGAGCATTGGCGGTGGCGGCTCGTTCTTTAATTACGGCAATCGATGCATTAGCAGCTAGGAGTTCACGGTTAAGCCCTTGTACTAATTGCCGCTGTATTTCGTAGGCCGCAACCGAAGCACGAGCTTCGTTGGATAGCTCGATTCGATCTAATGGTGATCCTTGTTTCGCTTTTAAGAAAACAGCAATGCGGTCACGCGCTGTTCGCCAGTTTCCAGTTATGGCCGCAGTGTCCACTACGATCTCGGGAACCTCGGCAAAGCGCGACCAGAACTGGCGCCGCTCAATGGCCACTCGCACAGCTCGTTCGAGATCTCCTGTTGCCAGTTCGCCATGCGCGCGGTTTAGTTGCTCAAGAGCCACAGAAACTCGACGCTTCAAATTGGAATACCCGGTGCTGAAATATGCCTGATAGTGCGAGATTAATTGAGAATTGGATAAATCCTGAGCACAGAATGGACAGGACGCAATCTGCGTTGCCGTCGCTTGCGGAACGCGCGCAATACCGTCAGCCACCCACCTTTCGCCACCCCGACCGATGCCTGCAAGATGTGTTTGCACGCTAGCCGCGGCGCCGGCATCAAGCGTTGGAAGATCCAATTGAAGGACCTGTTCAATCTCGCCAATGTTGAAACGCGGAAGACTTATGACCTCAAATCCCAGGGTCTGACGAACGGGGGCCTGTTCGCGCGCTGCAGCAAGATTTCGTTCCCCTTCCAATATGACCGCGTCAATATCGTGACGCGGAGGAAGCCCACAAAACTCCTCGACTGACAATGGGCCAAGTGCTGTGGCGGGTAGAGCGTTGGCTCGCGCTCGCAATTCCGTATTGTGCTGTTCGATCTGCGCAACGAGTCGTTGAAGCTCGCGATTCAGCGTCACGCCTTGCACGCCCAGAATCAACTCGTGCAGGTGCTGCCGATGCTCCGGCTGAACGTCCAACCCAGAACACACATTCTCATCAACAAACATGTCATCGAACACCGTCATATTCGACAGGCTTCGGTTCCAAGCATTGTTCTGAAACATAGCGAGCGGCGGACCACCATCGCAGTCAATGATGACGTGTGGAGCGTGCTGCGCGGTTAACCTTCTGCGTTCGGAAATCGAAATGCTGTCGCCTGTAGCCAGCGAACGCAGAATAGCCGCAAGCGTTGTCTTACCTCTTCCATTTTCGGCGTACACAACCGTTAGGCGAGCGAGCGGAATATTTGCGCCACTAGCGACAGAGTCGAACTTTCCGATGTTTCTGATTAGTTGAATCGCGCTGATCATTTATTTCATCATCGGAACCGAGACGTCTTTCTCAGACTTCAACATCATCCAAGCGAATTTCGCCTGACAACAACTTCGGCAGTAGCGTGTCGCGCAGCGCGGCGAGGGTCTGAGATTCCTCATGATTCGCCTTCTGTCGCCTCAACAGCGGCATCACCCGCCGATCAAAATCTTTCACTCTTTTCATTGGAGGTACTACGACCGGCAAGTTATGAACATGATTTCGGTTTAAGGTGGGGACGGCAGATCCAGCGTTGAAAAGCTCGAAATCCAGACCAAGCAAGAGGTGATAAGCGTACGCAGGCGTCGCATTTCTGAATTCCTTGATCCATAGCGAGGTATTCAATGGCCAGAAATCTTCATGAACGAAGTAAACATTGCCTAAGATACCGCTCCGACCAGTCGTTACGCCCGGTCCGCGAACCATGAACTGATTGTGTGTTCCGCTTGGTCCACTCGCGGCGACAACCGGATACGGACCCGGTAAACGCTCTGGGGTCGGAAGATCAAATCCCCTTTGAAGAACGAGGACCTCATCTAGTCGCCCAACGCGCCAACAATCTGGCAAATTATCTTCTGTCGAGTACGGGAAAAAATGATCGAAAAGGACTTGCGCCATTTCGTCCAGCGTCTCGTTAATCCGCCGGTTCAGCTCGATCTTGTCGTCCAGCGCGCCGAGTGTCCCCACGAGTGAAAGTTGCTTCGGCGTCGGTTCCGGTGCTGGGAACGAAAGGAAATCCTCCCGGCCTAGGCCGAGATTTGTAGTGCCCGTGGCGTGGGCTCGGCAATAGTTTCGATATTGGGGCGTTCGCAGCAACCAATAGATGTAATCGAGGGGTACATCACTCCGCTTTGGTTCCAACTTCACAGTATCCTGCGTTAATCGCCCAGCTTGAAACCCAGAAGGCAGACGCGCAATTGCACCAAGCAAGTCTGCCGACTGCGTCACGTCCTTCAGAGAAACGTACAGCTCGCCGGGCTGAACAAGCAGTTTGTCAGGGCATTCGCCACCATAGGTCTTAAGGGAATCCGACCGGAATCCACCATTCCGTTGGATAGTTGCGAGACCCAGAAGAACGGGGCCGGGCTGGCCGAGCAATCTGCTCTTATAGGTTGTACCCCTTTGCAGCGTGAAGTAATCGCCAACGGTGCTGCAATGCACTTTATCAGCCATATCCAAGCTCCTCGAAGTTGGAGGCGATGGCAATGTCTAACTTCGTCGCTTCGTCCTGTTGCTGGCGTAGCTGCGCTGTGAGCCGCCTCATCTTCCCCTCGAACGACTCGCTGTCCTCATCTGCGGCTTCGCTACCGACATAGCGGCCAGGTGTGAGGACGTAGTCATGCTTACCGATTTCGTCGAGCCTTATCCCCTTGCAGAAACCAGGTACGTCAGAGTAATCGCCAGCGTCCTTATCGCCGCGCCAAGCATGATAAGTGGCGGAGATCTTCGCGATGTCTTTGTAAGTGAGTTCGCGGTGCACGCGATCCAACATCGAGCCCATTTTGCGCGCGTCAATGAATAGCGTCTCACCATGCCGGTCGCGAAATCGGCCGTTCTTCTTGTTGCGCGTGAGGAACCATAGACACACCGGAATTTGGGTCGAGTAGAAGAGCTGGCCCGGCAGCGCGACCATGCAATCAACCAGATCCGCTTCAACGATCTTCTTGCGAATCCCGCCTTCGCCCGAATTATTCGAAGACATGCTGCCGTTAGCAAGCACAAAACCAGCGATGCCTGCCGGGGCGAGATGATGAATAAAATGCTGCACCCATGCAAAGTTGGCGTTGCTCGCCGGCGGAACGCCATACTTCCATCGTACGTCTTCACGCAAACGCTCGCCGCCCCAGTCGCTGTCGTTGAAGGGCGGATTTGCTAAGACGAAGTCGGCGCGCAAGTCTTTGAAAGCGTCACCGTGAAATGAACCCTGCTCGTTCCAAACTATATTGGCTTCTATGCCTCGAATAGCCAGATTCATTTTCGCCAGTCGCCAGGTGGTGTTGTTTGATTCCTGTCCATAGATGCTGATGTCGCCTTTGGCCTTGCCTCCATTTCCGTTGCCACTGGTATGCGCATTCACGAACTTGACCGATTGCACAAACATCCCGCCCGAACCACAGCAGGGATCGAAGACGCGGCCTTTGTACGGCGCGAGCATTTCCACCAGAAGCTGAACCACCGGTCGCGGCGTGTAGAACTGTCCGCCCTTCTTGCCCTCCGCGCTTGCGAACTGCGCGAGGAAGTATTCGTACACGCGACCGAGAATATCTTTCGAACGGCTCTCCTTGTCACCAAGTCCGATGTTGCCGATCAAATCGATCACTTCGCCCAGCCGTTGCTTGTCGAGCGCGGGCCGGGCGTAGTCTTTCGGCAGGACACCTTTCAGTGACGGATTGTCGCGCTCAATGGCGATCATCGCGTCATCGAGAGTTTTACCAATGGTCGGCTGCTTGGCGTTGGCGAGTAGATGTTGCCAGCGCGCTTCCTTTGGAACCCAGAAGATGTTGGCGGCAAGGTACTCGTCGCGATCTTCAAGCGTAGCGAGGCGGTCTTCCGGCTTCTTGACGTACAGTTCGCTTTCCGGATTCTCGATATCTTGGTTGAGCTTCGCGCGGAATTCTTCGAATGCATCTGAGATGTATTTCAGAAAGATCAGCCCAAGCGCGACGTGCTTGTACTCCGCCGCGTCCATATTCCCGCGCAGCTTGTCCGCCGCTGCCCAAAGCGTCGGCTCAAGCTTCGGCTCAGCCGTGTTGGCTTTCTTGTTCTTGGCTCGCTTCTTCTTTTCTTGAATCGGAGCCGCTGTGATTTTGATTAGAGCCATTCTTCTTTCGATTGACCGACAACTGAAACTGGGCTTTGAACTAGACTTCTCACCACGCAGCGTGACGTGCCGTATTGACTTATTCGAGGCGGCGAGTTCTGAGTAAGATTCATTTCACTTGACGGAACATGAGTGACTTGGTTGTATCTCGCAGAATTCGTCCCTTTTCGTTTGCGCATTCGTATTCAAGATAATTCGGCAAAAGGAATACTCCGTTCATCCTACTCCCATCCTGGAATACGACATTGCACTTAAGGATTTTGTCCCTATCATAAAGGTCCATACTCGCGACTACTTCCTTCTCCGAAGCGCTGAAAGGTAAGACATCTATTTGACTAATCCTGGAATATTGGAGCGTGCGAGATCGATTCGTGGTGTGATTCAATGCCGCGTCGAGGCTAGCACAATAACCAACTGATGCCTCATTCCAGCCGCTGCCTATCGGGCCTGGGTTATGGTCCCAGAGCTTACAGCCTTTTACTTCTTTTCCGTCAGCGAAAAGGATATTGCCAACAAAGGCAACCTCTCTGGCATTGCTTGATGTGCTCGAAAAATCAGCTTGCGTTTCAACCTTCTTAGCATTCTTGTTAACCTCTGGCACTGAGGCTTTTGCTCTATTGCTTGATGTGGGGGAAGGATCGGTTTGCGCTTCAACCCGTTTAGGATTCTTGCCAAACTCTGGCGTCGAAGCTTTGACTTGCTCGGCTGCACGATCTGTAGGCTGCGAGCTCGTTGTTTGTTTGCCAGTATCATACAGCCAAGCAAGAATGCCCACGAAAGCGATCGACCAAATCAGCCAGAGCATCAGACGAATAGTCTTGTAGCCATGTTCTTTAGTAAATGTCGGAAAAATTGCTTTGCGGATAATGTCCCTAAAGAGCAATAGAAGAACACCTAATGCTATACCACCGATACCGGCAACCTTGGCCAGAGCTTGCATGAGGTTTGAATCCATAACAGCCTGCCTAGTTATCACGTCCAAGCAGCACCGCGCAAGTGTCTAATGTCCTGTCCTTCCGATCACGGAAAAGTCGCATTTCCGCATGGAGCTTCGTTGCCACAACAGGAGAGCGGCGAGCTTATCACCAGCTCGCACCTCTCAAAAGGACTTGCGCGAGATTCGTTGCGGCTTCACGGGGTCATTTGAACACCGCTTACCAAGTTGACGTCGAGTCTCGATCTGCAGTCAGCCTTCCTTTAGCGCGATTAAGCGAATCTCTTAACCCTCGCCTCTCACACAGTTAAACTCGCCTGACCTCAAGTTCTTGTTGACATTCTAAGCAAGACCAACTTATAGTGACTCACCCGTACGCCGCCTCTGGTGACCTGCTTGTTTGGGGCCGGGGCTAGCCGGTAATATAAGACTCGTACGCATGTTCAAACTGCAACGGCTGGAAATCATCGGTTTCAAATCCTTCGCGGACTACACACAAATTATCTTTACAGGTGACGGTATCACCGCCGTTGTCGGACCAAATGGCTGCGGCAAGAGCAATGTCGCCGACGCCATCGCCTGGGTCCTGGGCGAGCAAAGGGTCAAGCATCTGCGCGGCGCAGAAATGAAGGACGTCATCTTTCAGGGCTCGCGCAATCGTCCGCCCAGCGGCTTGGCCGAAGTCGTGATGCATCTGGTGCGCGATGAAAACGTCGAGCATGAACCCGATATCGAAGACATCGACTCAACGCTCGAAGAGATCGACGAGCACGTCGTTAGTTTCGAAGATGTCGCGGAGGAAGAGACCGAGGCGATCGCAGCGCCAGACCAGCTCTCCGAGCCGGCACAAGCGGACGATAGGAGCAATGCAGACACGGAAGTCACCGAGAATGTTTCGTCCGACTCTGCCTCGGTTGCTGTCACTACTGCCGGCACTACTGCAAAGAAGATTCATCAGAAGCGCCACTGGCGGCGCCGGAATCTCGCGCTCGAGTTTGCGCCCGGTGAAGCAGTTTCGGTGACGCGCCGATTGTATCGTTCAGGTGAAAGCGAGTATCTCTTAAACGACCGGCCGTGCCGCCTGCGTGATATTCAGGATTTATTCTCAGGCACAGGTTTGTCCGGCGGTCACTACGCGATCATCGAGCAGGGTCGCATCGGTCAGATCCTTTCCGCCAAGCCGATGGACCGTCGGGCGATCATTGAAGAGGCGGCGGGCATCACAAAGTTTCGTGTGCGTCAACGCGCGACCGAAGCGCGACTCGAATCCGCGCGCGCGAACCTGTCGCGTATCTCCGATATCATTTCAGAAATCGACAGACAGGTGAACAGCCTGCGTCGTCAGGCAGCCAAGGCTCGGCGCTATCACGTCCTGCGCGAAGAGTTGCGCGAACTTCTTCGCAGTGTGTATGTCGCAGACGATCGCAAATTGGTTGGTTTGCTCGAGCAGACACAGGCGCAGCTCGAAGCAGTGACCCTTGAAGAGCGCGGTCTGGCAGAAGAGCTGGCGCGCCGAGAAGAAGAAGCTCGCAACGCGACCCACGAGGCCCGGAGGTTCGAAGATGAATTGGCCGACGCTCGCGCTGCCGTCGCCGAAGCCGCCTTGCAGCGCGACCGCCAGGTGCGCGAGCGAGCGTACCAGGAGGAGCAAATAGTTGAGCTTGAGAAGCGACGGGCCGAGGTCCAGGTAGAGATCGAAACCCTCTCGGCGCGTCTCGTCAGCGTCGGCGCTGAATGCGAACGATTGCGCGAGCAGGATGAGAAGTTACGCGCGGAGAGTGAACAAAGCGCGCTCTCGCTTCGCTCTGCCGAGCAGGCTTACGCTGAGAAGCTGGCCACTGCCGCAAACGCCGAAGCCGAGATCGAGCGGGCGCGGACCGAGCTTCTGACGCACACTGCTGTCGCCGAAAGACTGCGCGAGATCGCTCACCAGCTTGAAGGCACGCTTGAACGGTTGGCAGTTCAGGCTGAAGGTTTGCTGCGCGAAGGCGAACGGGCTGCCGCCCAACACGCAGAGCGCAAGAGCGAGGCCGACAAACTAAACGAAGAGATTCTCGTCGCGCGCGACCGCATCGCAAAACTGAACTCGGAGCGTGAGGGGGCGGTTGATGCCGTGGTTCAGGGTCACGAAGCGGTCAGCGACACCGATGCGGAACTGACGCGTGTGCGTGACGAATACTCGCGGACCAGGCACCGGCTCGAGAGTCTGAATGAGCTCGACGGGCGACGCGCATATTATTCTTCCGCGGTGCAGTTTATCTTCTCGCAGACGGATACCGCTCGCGACTTTCACTTCATCGGCACACTCGCCGACGCGCTCGACGTGGACGCAAAATGGGAGCGTGCGGTTGAAGGCGTGTTTGGGTCGTCGCTGCAATCGATCATCGTACCAACTCCCGAAGATGCAGTGCGGGCCGCGCGCTGGTTGAGAGAGAACAATGCCGGGCGCGCGAGTTTCCTCGTCGCGGGATTGCACGGAGCCAGCGAGGAAGCCGGAGTAGCGTTCCAGATCGAAGAGCGCGCGCCGGCGACAATTTCTTATGCGGATGAGGCGCTTGACAACCTCCGCGTTGGCGATCTCCTCGGAGCACCGCGCGAGTTGCTGGGAGTGCTCAATCGCACGCTGGCGCACCGAATGAACGCGCGCCTGGCAGCCAATCTCGACGATGCAATGACGAAGTCGCTCGCCGACGGCGAGATTTATGTCACGCTGAATGGCGACTGGGTGGCGACCGGCCAGTTAGTCAATGCCGGCGATGCGCGAGCGCTGGAGGAAGGCGCGGGACTGCTTGCTTTCAAACGAGAATTGCGCGAGTTAGAAGCGCGCGCTGAAACGCTCCATACCGAGTTGGCGGTGGCCGAGCAGGCGGTCAAAGATGCGCGCGCGCGTCTGGTTGGTCTCGAAGATGCAGTCGTGCTCTTGAACGAAGCCATCGGTCGCGAGGAGCGCGTGACGATTGCGCGCGAGCTTGCCGCCGCCGGGCTGGTCCAGGAGATTGAGCGCGCCGAGCGGCACCTGCGTGTGGTGGCTGACGATACGGCGCGCCTCGAGGAAGAACGTCACGACGTTGAGGAGAGGCGTCTGAGAGCGTTGGCGGATGCTGAAAGCGCCGAAAGTGCGCGCCTCGCTGCCTCGGAAACCGTGATGACTGCGTCGACAGTTTTGGCAGAAGCACGGCGCGAAGCCGAAGCAAAGAACGAAGGCCTTGCCGCCCAACGTGCCGCCGCCGCTGCGGCCGCCGAGCGACGCCGCGCCACTGCCGCCGAGCTGCGACGGATGGAGGCCGAACTCGCCGAGCTAACGTCACGGATCGATCGGCATTCACGCGAACTGGTCGAGATGACCAGTCGCATCGAAGAGCTGCGCCAATCAATCGAAGAGATTGATCGACGCGCGGCAACTGCGGGAGACGACCGCGCGCGTGAGGAGGAGCAGATTGCCGCTGCCTCTGTGCGCCTCGAACAAGCGCGAGAGCGCGCGGATCAATTGTCTACTGAGCTGGCCGAGTTGAATCGCCAGGCCGCGGCCGTGCGCGATGGGCGCGCGGCAATTGAAGTGCAAAGGGCTGAAGCGCAAGCTCGTCTCTCATTCGTGCGCGAGAACTGCGCCGCTGAATTGAACCAGTCGCTCGAGGAACTGGCGCGCGAACATTCGCTCGAAGACGATTTTGATCTAGAAGCGGGGCATGCGCGCGTTGACGAGTTGCGCACTCGACTGGAAGGTTTTGGCGCCGTCAACATGATGGCCCTCGAAGAGCTGGGGGAATCCGAAGAGCGTTTGCTCTTTCTTACGGCGCAGCGGCAGGACATTACTGACGGCATTCATTCCACCGAAGAAGCGTTGCGCGAAATCAAACGCCGCTCGCGCGAGCGGTTCCGCCACGCTTTCGAGCAGATCAATCGCAACTTTGGCGAGCTGTTTCAGGAATTATTTGGCGGCGGCCGCGGCGAGATGAGTTTGATCGACGCCGACGACGTGCTTGAATCGGGCATCGACGTTGTGGCCCAACCGCCCGGCAAGCGACTGCAGAACGTGCTGCTGCTCTCAGGCGGCGAAAAAGCAATGGCCGCGCTCGCGCTGGTGCTCGGCATCTTTCATTATCGCCCGGCGCCGTTTTGTCTGCTCGATGAAGTCGACGCGCCGCTTGACGAAGCGAACATTGGGCGCTTTACTAATAAGGTCGTGCAGATGTCTGCCAACACGCAGTTCATTGTCATTACGCATAACAAGCGGACGATGGAAATGGCGCGCGCCCTTTATGGCGTAACCATGGAAGAAGTCGGCGTCTCGAAACTCGTCTCGGTTAGATTTGAGTGAGCAACACGGGAAGGTCTATTCAGAAAACAATCTCTGCCGCGCTCCTGATTTTGGGCGCGGCGATTTTTGCCGTGCTTTCCGCCCAAACGCCGGCCGATTCTAAGAGCAATCCTCGCCAGGAGAGCGCCGGCGCGAGGCGCGAGGAAAGCAAGAAACCTCCGGATACAACCAAATACTCGTACGAGTTCACGCAACCACAGTTCTACATTCGCCACATCCTGATCGAGCACGATGCCACCGGTCGCGGCAAGATTACGTTTGAGCGATTAGGCGAGGAGACGGCTATTGTCGAGCCCATTGAGCTTTCCGCCGGAGCGCTGGGACGGATCTTTAGTCTATGGACTTCGCTGCAATTCCTTGACTCGACCGAGAATTATCAGTCGGCGAAGCAGTTTGCGCATCTCGGCACCATGCGTTTAGTGATGGAGCAGGGGACGCGCAAGCGCACGGCGGAATTCAACTGGACGAATAATAAGGACGCGTTCGCGCTGGTCAATGAATACCGGCACGTTGCCGATCAGGCCGTCTTTGTTTTCGACATGTCGATCGCGCGCGAGAATCAGCCGCTGAACGCGCCGAAACTCATGGAGCAACTCGAGTCGCTATTGAACCGCAACGAACTTTCTGATCCTTACCAACTGGTTCCACTCTTGCGCGAGATCACCACCGACGAACGCTTGCCACTGATCGCCCGGAATCACGCCGGTCGCCTGTTGAAGAGGATCCAAAAATAATTGGCCGCCCTCCGACTCGTTACCTGAGACCTGAGACTCATAGATAGATACTGTATGCTGCCAAGAACCCGGGAAAGATCCTATAATCAAGACGTACGCGTCAGTGGTAAGAAGGAGTGTGACGATGGCCACAGAGACAGTCCCAAGTGCGCGCAATTCATCCGTTGGTTACTTGAATCAGATGAAAGAGCAACTTTGGCTAAGAGAACATGCACATGAATTCATTGGTCAATGGGTAGTGCTGGACGGCGATCGCCTGGTAGGACACGGTCCGGACCCGCGGCCGATAGTTGCTCAAGCACGGGCCGAAAGCGTCGCGGCGCCCTTTGTTGAATTGATTGGCGAGGAGAAAGGACCGTTCATGGGAGGCTGGCTGTGAACGGCTGGCAGCTATCTTTTTCTGAGCGCCACTTTTATGGGACCGAGGGTGGCATCGTGGTTCCCGTAGTTTTGCACACCACCCCGGCAACTCAGATTCAGTTACGCGCCAAACTTGATACTGGGAGCGAACTCTGCGTTTTCCAGCCCCAGTATGCTCGGTTACTGGAGCTCGATCTTACGAGCGGCATCCGGCAGGTAATCCGTACGTCGACGGGCGTCTTTGTTGCTTATGGTCACGACGTAGTCCTGACTGTGCTGAACCTGGAATGGCCGGCCACGGTATATTTCGCTGAGCCTGACAACTTTCCGGTGAACGTGGTCGGCCAATGCGGTTTTCTGAACCACATTCGCCTCGGCCTAGTTGAACACGACCAGCTCCTCTACCTTGCTGATTACAATTCCTGACAGTGCGGGCAGGAACGGCGCGCGAGAATCAGCCGCTGAACGCGCCAAAACTCATGGAGCAACTCGAGTCGCTATTGAACCGCAACGAACTTTCTGATCCTTACCAACTGGTTCCGCTCTTGCGCGAGATCACCACCGACGAACGCTTGCCATTGATCGCCCGGAATCACGCCGGTCGCCTGTTGAAGAGGATCCAAAAATAATTGGCCGCCCTTCAACTCGATACTTGAACTCTGAGACCGAGACCTGAGACTTTATGCACGCGACCCGAAGATTGAATCTATTGACCTCCTAAGTTTCAATCTGGAGTACGCTCTCGAGAGTCACAGCATCACGCGAATTCACGGAGACGCAGCAACAAGCGGTGCGAGGCTTTCGTTGCCCAGCCGGCAAAACTCGACCACGCGGTTTTCGGCCCAGAAGCGGTCCTCGTGATCCGGATCGGCGGCGATGAAGGCCACGTGCCCGCCATTTTCCGTGGCGATCAGCAGAATATACGGATTCGTCGAAGCCGAAGATTGCTCGAGCGGCGCGAAAGGAATGAAAGGGTCGTCCTGCGCGTGAATGATCAGCGTTGGTATTCTGATGCGATCAATCAAGTGAATCGAACTCGCCTTATCGTAATAATCATCGGCGTTGGCGAAGCCGTGAGCCACCGCAGTGAAACGATCGTCGAAATCCCTAATGTTGCGCACAAGATTGATCTCGGAAACGTCGTAGAGTTCGGGATAGAGTTTTTTCTTTGTCAGAACGCGCCGGCGCAGCCGGCGGAGAAAATCCTGCTGGTAAATCCAGTTTGAGGGCTGATTGATAATATCGGCGGTGACAGCGAGATCGACGGAAGGCGAGACCGCGCAGACGCCCATAACTTCGGGCGGCGGATCGTCGCCGTACTCGCCGGCAAGTTTCAATACGAGATTCCCGCCGAGCGAGAAGCCGATCAGAAAGAGTCTCGGCAAACCATCGCGCTCAATCAACTCGTTCACTACGGCGCTCAGGTCTTCGCTCAATCCGCCATGATAGAGCGTCGGGGTCAGATGCTCGGTGCCGCCACAGTTCCGCAGATTTACGCGCACAACATTAAAGCCTTCGCGAAAAGCCTTGTCCGCTATGGCAACCATGTAGATCGACGAAGTCGATCCTTCAATCCCATGCCAGAGCACGATGGTCGGGTGTGATTGCCGGTCAGGCAGCCAGCGACAATGAGCCAGAACTTTGACCTCGGGCGCCAGGTCAAACAGGCGCTCTTCATCGGCGGCATTCTGACGAAAGCGACGCGGCCACGCGTATCCAGCGAGTGTCTGCGCGTGGCCGTTCGTGAAAACCGAATGCGGTTTAAAGGGCCTGCTGGCAAAAGCGCGCTCTACTTGCGACAAAAACTTCCGCGCGTCTTGCTCGGTTATTCCGGTTTGCGTGCTTTGCTCTATAAGTTCCGTGTTCAGCCCCATCTTGTTCTTTACTGCAACCGAAGGAATCTGAGGTGGCTGCATTATACAGTAAACGAGCGAGCAATGTGCGTGGTGACCGCGAACCGGAAGCAGGAAGCAGGACTATATAAAGGACAAACCCCGGGCGCCGAGGACTGAATTCTCAATTGCCGAGCTCGATCGTGATGTCGACCGTCAAGGTGTCCCTATTAGGTTGCTCGCGCGAGTGGAACTTTGGTACAGCCCTTTTGCCTTGTGCCCGGCTTTCCTCGATAACTTTCTTCATCACCTCACCAAGTCTCTTGTCAAAGAACTCTCCTGGATAGCCCTGGTCGTAAACGTCGCCTGCTTTTAAGGCCCACGTCTCGCGTAACAATTTCGCGGCGCTATCGGGGAAACCCTTTATGATGAGATTGCCCATGTGATACTGCGGTCCTTCCTTGATCGCTATTCGATAAGTGACCTTGCGCGCGGCATCGTCAAACTCTGGATTCGACCGCATGCCGGTTGAGATAAACCCCTTGCGCCCGTAACCCTTTCGCACCGCGACGATTCCCTGGTCTAACTTCAGACCATTAGCCACTTCTCCGGGCTTCATGCCGAGTAGCGTGTCCAATTCCTGAGTCACGAACGCCTGGTTGCCGGACCATTCTGCCTTTTCCCACGAATAGATAGCTCCTTCATCGACCGGTATGGTTACCTCAACTTGGTCCTTACAATTCGCCTCTTTTGCAAAGCTCGAAGTCGGCGGGCCAAAGGTTGCGCGGAGCTGGCCCACTTCGCGGTAGATCGGATAAAGATTGTTGGCGGCGAAAAGACCCGCGAATCTTCGCGAGTAATCGATTCCCATCAATTTCTCAGAACTCTTAATCAAGTGGTTCTCAGGTACGTTCTGCGCACCGGGAAAGTGCAACGCACAAATCGGGATGCTGACACCGCGCACGGTGAAGATGTGTTCTTGTCTGCCGGGATTGTCAGACGAAGGCATGTATTCAACCTTCCCTGCGATCTTGTGTTCGCTTAAAAAGAGTTGCAAAGCACGAGTGATCGACTCGGTGATGTTTCCCACGTCTGGCGCGGTGGTCCCGTTGAAGAAAGGTACTTCGCGGCGGACCGCAGCCGCGAGTTCGTCATCGGTAAACCAGACGAAATTGTCGAAGATCACGAGCGATTCTCCGCCCCGGGCTTCTTCGATCTTGAAGGTGACTGTAGTCTGGTTGCCGTTCGGATGAAGCTTGTAGCTGAGCTTCTTGATGAGGCCGCTATCCATGAGGCGCTGCGACGCGGCATCGATCGCGGCGACGTCTACGCTTTGCCCGATCTCTAATTCGCTGACCGTAATCACTTGTTCGCTGGAAAGACGCTGCAAGCCTTCGATCTCGATCTTCGCAAGTTTCATCTTGGACTGCTGGCCAGGCGCGATCAATCCGGCGGCCGTCGTGATGATTAAAACGATACAAAAGTTGCGAAGAACACTCGACATCAGTTTATTCTTTCGACAGCGGCGCCGCTCGGTTACCTGCGCAGCCCATGAGAGAATGAGATTGTATCGCTGGAACGGCGGTAGTCGGAAGTGCAGGACCAGCCGCAACGGACGCTGATTGTTTTCGAGGCTCAGGATGGGCACAACTAGACGCCAAACGCAAACGAAGCGCGATCTGATAATCGCCGTTTGGGAAAGTCTGGATTGTGAATCGGTTGGTGCGAAAGAGCTGGAAACGATCCAGCAAGCGATTGACGCACGATTCGGTGAGGGCGCCGTCGAGAGTCCCGCCGCGATCGCCCGGACGCTCTCCGACGAAGGCGCCGTGTTGCGTCATCCCGAAGTGCTGGAGTGCGACGCCAAGTGGCGCGAGCAAAACCTTGGCGAGGCAATGTTTCATGAGGCATTGAACTTTGGAGACCTGGCGGAAAGTTTTGCGTCGATCCAGAAACTCGAGAGCTGCAGAAGTAAGCTGGCGTTTGATTCCGATGAGGCTGGGTTGCGTCGGTTACGTGCGGCAGCGCGGAAGAAACGAGAAGATTGTCTGCTGGTTGCGCAGAGTAAAATCGTTGACGAAGGAAAGCGCCTGGCGGCAGCCGAGATTGCCCAGTGGCTCGGCATCTGGCTCAAGCAGCCTGAGATTTTCGCGGACTGGATTGAACTACGCAAGCGCTCCAGCGACTTCGTCGAACGTTTCGGCGGCGTGTTTTCGTGAACAAGGCGGACAAACTTGAGTTTGTCGTTGCTGCTGATGAGAGCTATTGGCGGCAAGAAACGACAAACTGAAGTTTGTCGGACGTCTTTCTGGAACTTTCCGTCGCCCCCAAACGAATTAAGACTGACAACTGGTTGCGCAAACCGAAAACGGATGACAATGCCAGACTCCCAAACGGACGATAAACTGCTGAGGTTAATGTTGGCCGGAGATGAAGAGGCTCTGGCGACGTTGTACCGGCGTCGGCAGGGAAACGTGTATCGGTTCGCGTTGCAGATGAGCGGGTCGCCGGCGCAGGCGGAAGACGTGACGCAAGAAGTGTTCATGGTCTTGATGCGCGACGGCAGGAATTTCGATCCGACGCGAGGATCTTTGAACTCATTTTTGCTGGGAGTGGCCCGCAATCATGTCTTGCGCAGGCTGGAGCGCGATCGGTTCTACGTTCCGATCGACGAAGACTCAGAAGGCGATTCAGGAACGAAGAGGTTTTCCGCCACCAGCCCCATTGCCGGCGATGGGCCGCTGGATGATGTGTCGCGCACTGAGATGATCGAATCGGTTAGAAAGGCCGTACTAAGTTTGCCCGCACGTTATCGCGAGGTTGTGGTGCTTTGCGATTTGCAGGAAATAAGCTACGCAGAGGCCGCGGGAGTATTAGGCTGCGCCGTTGGAACGGTGCGCTCGAGGCTGCATCGAGGCCGCGCGCTATTGATCGAAAAGCTGCGGCCTGCGCGCGAAGAAGACTCGACATTGACCGATGTGAAATCGGCGAGGTGTTTCGCATGAACTGTGAAGAATTCCAAACGATTGTAGGTGATCTGGCGCGCGAACAGATCATGGAAGTGCGCGTGCGAACTAAGGCGCTCGTGCACAGCGCCAGTTGTGTTGATTGTGCGCAGAGTCTGGCAGACGAGCGCAGCTTAAGTCTGGGTTTGCGATCTCTGGCGGATCGGATGAAGTTGTTGGAGGCTGGGCCGCGGGTCGAAGCGCACCTACTCACGGCTTATCGAAATCGAATCGGTTTCAAGCCAGCGTTGGTCCATTCGCAGCGATCGCTTTACTGGGTTGGCGCTGCAGCCGCCGTAGTGCTGGTCGTCTTTGGCGTGGTCGCGATGCGCGGACGTGTCGCGTCCCCACCAAGGCAAGCGGCGCGCGAGATTGTGAAGCCGTTAGAGTCTCCGAAGTCGCCCGCGCCGAAAAGTCAGACTGCTTCGTTCTCCGCGCGTGGGGACACGCCGCCGCGCCCATTGCCGAATCGCAAACCGCGCCGAGGGACAACCAGCAAGGCGTCTTCCCAATCGACAGCGGCTGCTGTAACCCCCGACTTAAACAACAACGAAATTGCCACCGACTTTTTCCCGGTTGGCGACGCAAGCGCCTTGAATTTGCAGGATGGAGGGCAACTGGTGCGCGTCGAGCTGCCGCGTTCTGCTCTGGCGAGATTTGGTTTGCCCGTGAATATGGAGCGCGCCAACCAAAGAGTCAAAGCCGATGTGCTCTTTAGCGCTGATGGCCTGGCTCGAGCGATCCGTTTTGTACAGTGAACGCAGTTGTTCACTCAAAGTTACTAACGCGAGAATCAACAACCGGGCTCCATGGGGCCCGCTGAGGAAAGGGAGAGATTATGAAAAGAGCACGAAATCTGTTTGCGGGTGTATGCTTCGGTGCGCTGGTACTGGCGAGCGCCTCCGTGACCTTCGGCCAACAAAAACCGGCGCCAGATGGTCCGGTGGTCAACCAGAGCGAAAAAGTCATGGTTACTACTCAAGGGCCGGATCTTTCAACGAGCAACTTTGTCTTCGTCGCTTCGGAGATGAACTTCGAGGGCAAGCTCGTCAAAGGCGCTCCATATTCCGCCGAGGCGGTCACTGAGATAACTCAGACTCTGAGCGATGGCAACCGCATCGTCAATAAGTCGACGGCTTCGGTTTACCGCGACAGCGAAGGGCGCACGCGGCGCGAACAAACACTGAGAGCTATCGGTCCGTTTGCGAACGAAGGCGAACCACCGCAAGCGATCTCTATCAACGATCCTGTCGCTGGCGTCAGTTATTCGCTCGAACCCCGCACGCATGTCGCGCGCAAGATGGCTCCCATGCGGTTTGAATTCAAAGTGATGGCAGATGCGCCGCCCTCCGGTGGAGAGAAGCCGGCAGTCGCACCGGATGGGCCAGCGCCCCCGGCGCGGGCCAAGCGAATTGAGATTGAGAGCGGAGGGTTTTCTACCGTGCCTGCAGAGACGGGAGCCGCGATAGTCTGGGATTGGCACGGGACGCGAGAAGGCAACGCCAAGACGGAATCCCTCGGCAAACAGAACATCGAGGGAGTCGAGGCCGAAGGTACACGTACGACAATGACGATTCCGGCCGGCGAAATTGGCAACGAGCGAGCCATCGAAATTGTTTCCGAGCGCTGGTACTCGCCCGAGCTGCAAGTAGTGGTCATGACCCGCCACAGTGACCCGCGCAATGGTGAAACTGTGTACCGGCTCACCAACATCAATCGCAGCGAGCCCGCGAAATCTCTGTTCGAGGTTCCCTCCGACTACACGGTCAAGGAGGGGCCGCGAGCACCTCAGCCAATGCGCGTGCGCAGACCGATGGACGAGCAATAAGAAGACTGAATCAATTTGTCTTGAAACGAGGCAGAAGCCCGACCGTTAGGGAGGGCTAGTCACTTGGCTTAAGGGCCCTTGCTAACGCGCGGGCTTCCGCCCCTGAAATAAGAAAGACGGGCCACTCGAATCGATTTCGAGTGGCCCGTTTAGTTGTTTCGGAATCAGTGGGCTTCTAACAGAGGTCCAGCGCGGCGTGTGTTATAATTGGGCATCTTTTTCCTGATGGAGTTTCGGCCTATGTCCACTCATGTCGAACCGCTGCTGACCAACGCGGACCTCGAATGCTTGCCTGACGACGGCAATCGTTACGAGCTGATTGAAGGAGAACTCTACGTGTCGACCGCACCCGACTTGATTCATCAACGCACTCTCGGAAGGCTATTTCGCGCTTTTGGTAATTACCTCGATTCCAACCCTATCGGCGAAATCGTGCTCGGTCCGGGCGTGATCTTGAGCGATCACGACGGCGTGATTCCCGATCTCGTTTATCTAAGCAATGAGCGTCGCGACGAAATCGCCACCGGCGAGCGTATCTACGGCGCGCCGACTCTCGTGATCGAAATTCTTTCGCCGGGCAGCCAGAATAGGGAGCGGGACCGTAAGTTGAAGCTGAAGCTGTATGCGAAGTTTGGCGTTGAGGAATATTGGATTGTTGATCCGCGCGAACGGGCTATTGAAGTCTATCGACGTGAAGGTGAAACGCTCAAACTCTTCACCACTTTTGTCAGCGACGAAAGCATTACGACGTCGCTGCTGACGGGCTTTGGCCCCCCTGTGAAAAGCTTTTTCTAGTAAGCTCAATTCGGGAAAATTGCTCACTCCTCCTCTTCGCCCCGGATTCTTCCGTCAGCCTTCGCTTGCTCGACGACCTTCTGCGCGAGTTGCGGCGGCAACGGATCGTAGTGAGAAAACTGCATGTGGAACGAGCCGCGCGCAGCAGTGATTGAATTCAGGGTTGACTGATAGTTGAGCATTTCGGCCATCGGCACCTGCGCCTTGATCACCTGGTTATTGCCCCAGGTGTCCATCCCCTGCACGCGACCGCGGCGTGAATTGAGATCGCCCATGATGTCGCCGCTGTACTCTTGCGGCGCGGTTATCTCGACATCCATGATCGGCTCGAGCAACGCCGGCTTCACCTTTTCCATGGCTGCGCGGAATGCTTTGCGGCCCGCGGCGCGAAACGAATGCTCGTCTGAATCGACGTTGTGATACGAACCGTCGATGAGCTGCACCTTGAAATCCACCAGCGGGTAACCGGCGATCGCGCCTGAGGCCGCAGCTTCGACGATGCCTTTCTCAATGGCCGGACGAAATTGCTGGGGCACCGCGCCGCCGAAAATCTTGTCTTCAAAAATAAAACCTCCGCCGCGCGGCAATGGTTCGAAGATGCATTTGCAGTCGCCAAACTGGCCGCGTCCGCCGGTCTGTTTCTTGTGGCGGCCCTGCACCTCGGCGCGCTGTGTGATGGTTTCTTTGTAAGGAACTTTCGGCGGGTGCAGCATTACTTCGACACCGTAACGTTTTTTCAGTTTCTCAACGACGCTCTCGACGTGAACCTGGCCAGAGCCGGCGAGCAGAAACTCTTTTGTCTGCGCGTCGCGGCTGAAGTGGAGCGCTGGGTCCTCTTCCAGAATCTTGTGCAGAGCGACGCTGATCTTTTCTTCGTCCTGCCGCGATTTCGGTTCGATCGCAAAAGCGATCGCCGCTTCGGGATACTCGACCCTGTCGTAAACAATCGGCTTGCCTTTGTCGCAAAGCGTATCGCCCGTTTGCGTCTCTTTCAGCTTGACGCAAGCGATGATGTCGCCGGCATGCGCCTCGGGGATCTTGTCGAGTTGTTTGCCCTGCATGGTGTGCAACGCCCCGAGCCGCTCGCTCGCGCCGCGGGTGGAATTGAAGACGGTCGCATCTGTTACAACTTTGCCGCTGATGATCTTCATGACGTTGATGCGCCCGGCAAATGGATCGGCGACGGTGCGGAAGCAATAGGCCGAGAACGGTTCGCTGTCGCTGTATTTGCGCGCGATCTTTTCGGCGTCCGGAGCGGCATCCACCGTACGGCCAAATTCGGCTTCGTGGTGCGCCGGATCGGGGGCGTAATCAACGATGCTGTTGAGCAGCGCGCGCAGGCCAACCTGCGTTATCGCGGAAACGGCGAAGACCGGACAGAGTTTGCTTTGGGCGATCGCCTTATTAATGTTCGGTAGAATGTCTGATTCCTCGAGCGTTCCCTGTTCGAAATACTTCTCCAGCAAAGCATCGTCGGATTCGGCCACCAGCTCGACTAAACGTTCGCGAGTCTTCTCAACCAGGTCACGTCCTTCGCTGGGAATGTCTATCTCTTTGGCCTGTCCGTCTGCTCCTAGTTCGTATGCTTTCATGTGAACCACGTCGACGACGCCGCGAAAGTCTTTCTCTTTTCCCATCGGCAGCGTGAAAGGAATAATTGCGCGGCTGAATGTCTTCTGCGCGCTTTCGAGTGCGGTGTTGAAATCTGCATGCTCCTTATCCAATTTCGTAATGACCATCATGCGCGGCAGAATGAACTCATTGGCGTACGCCCAGGTCTTTTCGGTCTGGACCTCGACGCCTTTTACGCCGTCAATGACGACCAGCGCGCAATCGGCGACGCGCAACGCCGGACGCGCATGGGCTACAAACGCGGCATAACCGGGCGTGTCTATGAAACTAATTTTGGTGTCGCGATGATCTAAATGAGCGAGTGCGATATTGAGGGTAATTTTGCGAGCGATGGAGTCTTCTTCGTAATCGGTAACGGTCGTGCCTTCATCGACTTTTCCCCAGCGTGGTGTGGCTCCGGCGACGTAGAGAAGCGAACTTACAAGTTGCGTCTTCCCTGCGTCGCCGTGTCCGATGACCGCAAGGTTGCGGATGGCTTCCGTAGCATAGGCTTTCATAATGGTGATTCCTCTCAGGCATGATTTTGGCGCAGGATACCCACCCTCTAACGGTTTCGGATCGTCGACAGGATGTGTTCCGAGTGAGGTGGTAATTTAGCCGACCCGTAGACGGAAAGGCAAGTTAGACGGGCCACAGTGGGCAGGCGCTGGGCCTAAGTAGTTGAGTTTGTCGCAGAGCGCCGTTAGGCGCGAAATATTCATAGGTCCGCCATGAGTTGGTGCGGCTACATCACAATCGCACAAGATGCGCTTAAGATTATGCCTTATAAATAGCAGGATAAGATTGCGCCTCAATTTGTTTTAAGTATTCCGTTAAAAAGTCAACTGCCCCATTTACCGGACCAATTCTGATAAAGAGGCAGAGGAGTGGAGAAGTTGCAACTTTGGATGATAACGAAGACTTGTCGAAAAAGAGCCTTGACTTAACAGAAATCTGAGATATTATCTCGCGCATTCCGAGGGTTGACGCTCAACCTTTCCATTTCTTATCACTCACCTCGCATTTGACGAAGGAGGACAAAATGCCCTTACCAGACAGACCCTTTAACATCGTAGCCATCGGCGATTCCGTGATGTGGGGACAAGGATTAAGGCCGGAGCACAAATTCACCCGCCTCGTGAGTCAGAGATTGGAAACCATTCTCGACCACGAGATCCGTATCAACGAAGACCTCCCGCACTCCGGGGCTCATATCACCCCAGCCTCTGACCCGATTCTCGAGGAAAGGTTCAGGACAATGCCCGGTGAAGTCCCCAGGCCATACCCGTCAATAGTTAAGCAAGCGGAGATAGCCCGAAGCGTGTTCGGGACTCCTGAGGAGGTGGACCTGATTTTAGTCGACGGCGGGATCGACGACATGCATGGTCCCAAGATAGTGGACCCGACTGTCGATCCCGACTGGGTAAGGCGGCAGGCCGAGATGTACTGTAGGGGCTCAATGGAGAATCTACTTCGAGAGCTCTTAGCCCAGTTCACAAATGCGAGGATCGTCGTCACAGGCTATTTCCCGCTCATCTCGGAACAGACACCATTGTTCGCCTTACCGCAAACGCTGGTAGCTGTGGCGATCATGCTCGCAAGCCCCCCATTCGCGCTAATATCGCTGATTCTACTTCGCCGCCAGTTGGCCGAGCAGTCACAAGCGTGGTGGGAGCAATCCAACCAGAGTTTGCAGGCGGCTATCAGAGCAGTCAATCCGCTCTTCAGATCAGCCAGAAGGGGCACGGGGGGCGACCCATGGGAAGGCTACCCCCCGCCGCCCCCTGCCCCCGCGCCTACCACCCTACCTGACCCCGGTCGCGTGTTATTCGCCGGGGTGCGCTTCAAACCCGAGAACTGCTACGCGGCGGACGATACATTGCTGTGGAAGATCGAACCCGATCCTGGCCCCCACCTCATCCCCTGGAAAACAGACGATGAGGTCCGGGAGGACCGCGAGAGAGGGTGTGTTGCCTCCGCCGCCGACCTGCCCGCGGAGGACGCCCCAATGTGCAAGCTGAGCGCTGCATTTCACCCCAACAGAGAGTGTGCGGACCTGTACGCCGATTCGGTCGTCAGCGCCGTTTTACGTTTCTTACAACATTGGGACACATGGAAGCCTCGGAGCGGAAGTCCCGCAAGCCCCGCGGGGACACTCGACGTTAGTTTTGCTCCAGGGTTTGAACCAATCATATTCGTGGGCCCGGATACCCGGTTTAGACAAGCGCAACCTTCCAAAGTAAAGGTGATAGCCGTCGATCGGGCCACGGGGGAAGAGGTGAAGCGCCCCGTGCTGATCAACCGGAAAGTCGCCGGATTCTCCGGCGACGATTTCATATATACATTTCGTTGCATGAAAGCCCGGGGGGAAGAAACGATTTGCCCAATCGTGATGGTCGTCAGTGACGACTACCAATTCGCTGTGTTGGAGTATTAGTCTAACGCCCGAATTAACCCGCGCCGAGGAGCAGAAAACATTCCAGCTCTTAAGCTATAAATATTTCGCCGCTACGCGGCTTCCGGATTAAGCGAGGCCAAAGTTCATTTCACTCTGCCAGTAGAGTCTTGATTACTGTCTCGGTCTCGTCATACCGTCCTTCGCCGACATGCGTCCAGCGAACTCGGCCTTCTTTGTCGAGAATGAAAACCGTCGGCCAGGCTTCGACGTTGTACGCCTTCCAAGTTGCGTAATCGTTGTCGGTCACGACTGGATAGCGAATACCCAGCGAGGCTGTTTCGCGTCGCACGTTGTCGATCTTCCTCTCCTCGTCAAATTCCGGCGAGTGAACGCCTACGATCGTCAAACCCTTGTCGCGATAACGCTCGTCCCAACTTTTGACATACGGAAGGGTGTTGCGGCAGTTGTAGCAGCCAAAAGTCCAGAACTCTACCACGACTACGCGTCCGCGCAGCTTCTTAAGCGTCAACGGATCAGAGTTGATCCAGGATCCAGGCGCAAACTCCGGCGCTGTTGGACCATCCTTCGAAGGGGCGTTGGCACTTGATGAGTCTCCGGTTAATGTCGACATTCCGCGCGCGAAGTTGCCGAACACCGATTCCCGTTTCGTAAGCGCTGCGGTGACTATGACGAGCAGCAGCAAGGCTGCGATGCCGAGGGCGATAACATTTTGTCGATGCATCGAATGGATTCTCGTGGTTATGATTCTACACACATTAACGGTTTTATGCACCGAGTCAGTTGAATCGGTAGTGTCTTATTTTCATTGTTTTCTCTGCGCCGCCTCAGCGTTCTCGCAGAGTGAGCGCAGAGAATCTTAGATTAAGACAATACCGTTGAATCTGATCCAAGCAGGCCACCTTCTCAACGATCAATCGCATCTTAACGACGACAAAAAAGCAAAGTCCAGAAGGTTGTTCTGGAGAAGGAGGGTTTATGTTTTACCGACGAAGATTGTTCTCCCTTCTATCAACGTTGATCATTACCATTGCTGCGTCATTGAGTGCCGCGACGTTTGCTTTTCCAGCGAACCGCACGGCCAGAGATGAAGACAAGAAGGCGCGAGTCGAAGCGCCGCTCAATATCGCGATCTTGATTCAGGATGATCTCATTTCCAGTGTCGGCAACGAGATTCGTACTACAGCCGACTTTATCCGCTCGTTACCAAACGGATCACGCGTGATGGTTGGTTACATCACTGCCGGAACGTTGCAGGTGCGCCAGCCGTTCACTACCGACCTTGACAAGGCGGCGAAGTCACTACGAATTCCGGTCGCCAGTACTTCGGCGTCGCCATTCAATCCTTACGTTGAAGTTATCGAAGCGCTGCGCCATTTCGACGCGAGCTGGAAAGGAAGAAACGCGCTGCTGCTTGTCTCAGATGGTCTCGACGTATCGCGCGGATTCGATTCGAGCGCTGCCGGCCACACGTTCGATCTCGAGCGCGCAATTCGCGAGGCAAATTCACGCCAGGTCGCAGTCTACTCGTTCTATGCGCCGTCGGTGGGTTTGACCAGCCACAGCATGCTGGCCGCGAGTTATGGCCAGAGCTCACTCAACCGAATTTCCGATGACACAGGTGGCCGGGCTTTCTTTCAAGGTATGACGGGCTTTGTAACGTTTGACTCGTACTTCAATCGTTTACGCGCAGCGCTGAACGCCCAATACGCGCGAGCTTACTGATCGCATGTTATGCGCGTCGGTGAGGAAGGACGTGAGCATTTCGGACGCCGTCCGCGGAGCACTGCACTGCTCTTGCTCCTGGGCGGCGTCTTGCGCTTGACGAGTCGCTTAGAATTATAATGCTCGGTGGCCAGCCCGGGCTTGGCCGGCAAAAGTGCTCGATGGTAAAGTTATGAACGCCGCCGGAGCTTGATTGGAGAACCATCCTCTGGCTCGCTGGATCGCTCACGCTGTATAGACTGGCAAAGTGCGCGAATACTGTTTAATCGTCGAGGGAGCTTACCTCTCGGAGTCCGACGCCGAACATGCCCTGCGCGACCCGTTCATCGAGGACTGGGTCGATCAGACGGGAAGTTTCCGCATTCACAACATGAGTGAGATACAGATTACGCCGGGCGTGACGCTCGGTTCGCTTGGCGTGGTGATGCTCGATGAGCGTCTATTCGAGATTGCGAGCACGGATGCCGAGCACCCGCTGACCGAGCATAAAGCCAAAGGCGTTGCTGAAGCGCTGCGCCGACAGGACATGTTTGACGAGATCAAAATTGAGCCGCGTGATTCGGTTTCGGAGGAATAGAGTAAACGAGCAACTAATCTTCCATTACTCGTTGTAGCTAATCGGTTGTGTCTGAAGATTACGAAAAAACGTTTCTGAATAGATGCGTGAGGGTCCTGATCGGTGACATCACGCGTCAGGATGTCGAGACAATCGTCAACGCTGCCAATTCGTCTCTGATGGGTGGCGGTGGCGTTGACGGCGCGATACATCGGGCTGGTGGATCGCTGATACTTGAACAATGTCGCGAGATACGACGAGCACTCTACCCGAATGGTCTACCCACAGGTGAGGCGGTTATGACGACTGCGGGTGAACTGCCGGCGCATTACGTGATTCATACCGTCGGTCCGATTTATGGCCGTCACGGAGGGCGTGAAGCCGAGTTGTTGTCCGCGTGTTACAAGAATTCATTAACGCTTGCCGCAAAACATTCGCTTGGTTCGATAGCTTTCCCCGCTATCTCCACCGGCATTTATGATTACCCGCGAGCCGAGGCTGCCGCAGTGTCCTCTCGCGCGATAAAAGAATTCCTCGCAAGTGATGATTCAGTCAAAGAAGTTCGCCTGGTCTTCTTTCAAGCCAGCGATGCCGAAGTGTTCCTAAACAATCAAGAGTTCGAGGAGTCCCCAGGCTAGCTTCCGTTTCCGGGTTTTGAGTCCAACCTTTACATTGCTATCCTGAAATAGACACAAGCTAAAACAACGGCTCCAATTAAGAAGAAATTTAATAACGCATGCAAGACTTACGAACGATCGAAACCACCGACGAATTGGGAGATGGCACTCAGGGAGAGAATAAGACGCTCCCGCTTTCTCTGAGTCGGCTGGAGAGCTTGTCGTGGAACTACTGGTGGACCTGGTCGCCGGATGGCCCGAGCGTTTTCCGCGATCTCGATCCGGAGATCTGGGAAGAGTATGAGCACAATCCGCGCCTATTGCTGGCGAAGACCTCAGAGTATCGCCTCGCCCAGATGTCGACCGATCCAGTTTACATCGATCGCGTGCGCCGGCTGGCTGAAGCGTTCGATCGTTACATGGAAGCGGTCGAGTACTGGACGCCGCGAGAAGGTCCGAGCAAGATTACTCCGGAGCATCCGGCGGCCTATTTTTGCGCCGAGTATGGTGTCCACAATTCGCTGCCGCTCTATTCCGGTGGATTGGGCATGCTGGCGGGCGATCACCTGAAGTCCGCGAGCGATCTTCAATTGCCATTGGTAGCCGTAGGCTTGCTCTACCGCTACGGATATTTTCGTCAGCGTTTGAGACGCGATGGCTGGCAAGAGGAGTATTACGGCGAGACTCATCCTTCCGAATTACCCATCAGACAGGTCATCAGCGAAGACGGCTCGCCGCTGCTGATTGATGTGATGATTCGCGGGCGGCTGGTGCGCGCGCGGACCTGGCGTGCTGATGTTGGACGCGTTGCGCTCTATTTGCTGGACACGAACATTGAAGAAAATGACGAGACGGATCGGTTGGTTACCGGTCACCTCTATGGCGGAGATCGCGAGACGCGAATCGTGCAGGAGATGTTGCTCGGCATCGGCGGCGTTCGCTTGCTGCGCCGGCTGGGCATCGACCCGCATGTGTTTCATCTCAACGAAGGTCACTCGGCCCTGCTAACGCTTGAGCTGGCGCGCGAGCTGATTCAATCGAGAAACATTTCCTTTCCAGACGCGGCGCCTATCGTGCGCGAACGTTGCGTGTTCACGACCCACACACCCGTGACGGCCGGCAACGATGAGTTTGATCTCGACCTGGTCAAAAGATGCTTTGACTCATCTTACGAACAGGAGCTTGGTCTCAGTCACGAAGAGTTCATTGCTCTTGGTCGGCTCGATCCCGCGAACGTTGAAGAGCCGTTCGGTCTAACGCCGCTGGCGATCCGAATGAGTCGCTCGACCAACGGCGTGAGCCGCAAACACGGCCAGGTCTCGCGCTCTCTGTGGCAGAAGTTGTGGCCGGGAAGGACCGTCGATGAAGTACCAATTACGCACGTCACCAACGGCGTTCACGCGCCCACGTGGGTTGCGCCGCTGATTCGTTCGCTTTACGAAAAGTATGTGGGGGCTGACTGGGCGCGATGTGTGCTCGACCGGAACCGCTGGGAGGAATCGGTGGCGAAGATTTTCGACGAAGAACTATGGATGGCGCACATGCTGCTCAAGCAGCGTCTGGTCGCCTTCATCCGGCACCGCTCGTTTCACGCCCGGCTCAACCGCGGCGAGAGCAGGGAGTACACCGAATCGGCGCGCACGATGTTTGATCCTGGAGCGCTGACTATTGGTTTTGCCCGGCGCGTCGCTGGTTATAAGCGCTGGAGCCTTCTGCTGACGGATCCAAACCGGCTGCTGCGTCTCATCAACGACGAACAGCGCCCCGTGCAGTTTGTGTTTGCCGGAAAAGCACACCCGCAGGATCAGAGCGCAAAGTTCATTCTGCAACAGCTCGCTCAGTGGAAATACGATCCGCTCGTTCGTCATCGCGCCGTCTTTCTGCAGGATTACGATCAGGAAATCGCACGGCAGTTGGTCCAGTCGGTCGATGTGTGGCTCAACGTGCCGCGCCGGCCGCTGGAAGCATCAGGCACCAGCGGCGAAAAAGTCGCGATCAATGGCGGGCTCAATCTTTCGATTCTTGATGGCTGGTGGTTCGAAGGCTACGACGGCACTAATGGGTTCGCGATCGGCGATAACTGCGACAAAGCCGACACCGTTAACGTCGATGAATGCGACGCCGAGTCGCTCTATCGCGTGCTGGAAGAAGCGGTCGTGCCGTGCTATTACGAACGCGATGCCGACGGAATTCCACACAAGTGGATTGCGATGATGAAACGATCCATCGGCACGCTGGTGCCGGGCTTCAACAGCGATCGCATGGTGGCCGAGTACGCAGAGAGAATTTATTCCTAGCAGAAACTATCGTTGGATTTGTCTGGGAATGTTAGAATCATCCCAGCCCCGACGAGCGATTTCCATGAGTACGCAGACAGCAAACTATCCCGAAGTTATCGACCAGTTGCCGCCCGGCAGCACTCTTGTCCTGCATGACATAAGCTGGGACGAATATGAAGAGTTGCTCGAAGCAGTCGGTGAACCCAAAGGCCTGCACATCAGCTTACGACGAAGGGACGCTGCAAATCATGGCCCTCTCAGCACTTCACGAAAGCTATCAGTTTCTCATCAGTCATTTGGTTAACCTGTTAAGCGTCCGACTCCGCATAAGGGTCCTCTGCTTCGGCTCCGCAACGATGAGAAAAAAAGCAAAGCAGAAGGGAGTTGAGCCGGCCTTGAGTTTTTATGTTCAGACCGCCGCCGCGATTGGAAGCAGGACTGACCTCGATTTCAGCGTCGATCCACCGCCGGATATTGTGGTGGAAATTGATCTGCAGCATCCATCGCTTTCTAAGTTTCCAATTTACGCCGCGCTCGGTGTGCCTGAGATCTGGCGCTACGACGGAAAGTCATTAACGGTTTACTATCTCGCCGGTGAAAGCTATGTCATAACGCCATCAAGCGTTGCATTGCCTGTGCTGACGAGTGCCACGCTGACAGAATTTCTTGCTCGTAGCCAACACGAAGACCAATACGAAACGGTGCTCGCATTCGAGCAGTGGCTGGAGACTCGTGAGACATAGCCCTTCGTCAGAATACCGTGTAAGAGAAATCACTTGCCGGTACGCCCTTGTAATTCCCCAGGCAGTTCCTCTGTTCGCCTCTCACCAACCGTTCGTTGTAAACTAATTCGCGGATGAAGTACTGCACAATCTGTAAAGCCAAATACGACGATGCCGTCAGCTTCTGTCCTGTCGACGGCGAAGTGTTGGAAGACGATCCTTCATCGTTCGTTAACACCGTTCTCGATGGCCAATATCAGATCGAGGCAATGCTGGGCAAGGGCGGCATGGGCGCCGTCTATCGCGCGCGTCACATCCTGCTCGGCGACCGCGTGGCCATCAAGATCCTGCCTCCGGAGATGCGCAACAACGCCGAGTGGCTGCGACGCTTTCGGCGCGAGGGCCAGGCGGCGCGGCGCTTTCGCCATCCGAATGCCGTCACTGTTTATGATCTGCGCACGGCCAGCGACGGCATGATCTACATGGTCATGGAATACGTCGAGGGCCACACGCTCGACGCAGAGCTGAAAGCGCGCGGGAGTTTCACCCCGGCTGAAGCCTTCGAGATTCTGGAACCGGTCATGTCCGTTCTTAATGCGGCGCACGCGATGGGCGTGGTCCACCGCGATCTGAAACCGGAAAACATCATGATCGGAAAAATGACCACCGACGGCGAACCTACCGTGAAGTTGCTGGATCTGGGCATTGCAAAACTGCGCGAAGTTGCCGGCGCAGACGGCGGCGGAAACACGGCCCTGACGATGGCCGGGCAGATGCTGGGCACTCCCTACTACATGTCGCCCGAGCAATGGGGCGAACTGCCGCGTGACGGTAACCCTGAGATTGATGGACGCGCCGACATCTACAGTCTCGGTCTCGTCTTTTACGAAACGATCGCGGGTCAAAGGCCATACTCGGCCCTGACACTGCTCGAGTTGCGCAAGGAGCACGTCTCGGCAACCCCAAGGCGTTTGGACGAAGTAGTGCCGGATGTGCCTGCGGCTTTCAGCGACGCGATTGAGCGCGCGATAGCCAAGGATCGCGGCGACAGACAAGCGACGGCCAACGAGCTGGCGGCAGAGTTAAAAGAGTCATTGGCGACGGCGGCGCCAGGACAGCATGCTCGCTCGGAGCGCGCGACTGTTGAGATTGGCAAAGGGTCGGAGACAAAGTCGGATGTGGACGCTCCGACCATCATCACGTTGGATGTTGCGCCTGGAGTCGATCCTAAGGTTCCGGTTGCAGCGCCTGCGGCTTCGCCACAAGGTCAAGCTGCGCTTGCATCCTCGGCCACGATCGCGGAGTCGGCCGATATGGCCTCAAGCATCACGGTGCCGCAAGCTCCGAAACCGAAGCTTGCGCAACCGCAAGAGGTGTCCCCGGAAGTCGTTGCGCCAGTGCCGCAAACTACAGCGCCTCCGCGACGCAGATCGATCTTACCGATCATCGGCGGGGTGCTGGTGTTGCTCTTGGTCGTAGGCGGAGTGGGCGGTTTCTTCCTGATGAACTGGATGAAGGCCAAGCCTGCCGACACGAATGGAGGAAACAAGAACGCGTCATCGAACAGTTCGACCGCCGAGACCGCCACCGCGAAAGAGGCCGCGCGCTATTGGTTGGAAATTGCTCCCGCGACGGCGGCAGGACAATCGTTGCGCGTAGCGGGCGTCGTGCCGCTAGCCTCGGGACAATCGTTTAAATTCCATTTCACATTGGGCGAGGACGGCTATCTCTACATCATTGGCCCGGGTGAGCAAAATGCGCCGACGGCTTTCCTGACGACAAAGCCATCCCCAGATTCCGGATTGCAAACGAATCGAGTGCAGAAGGGGATCGATTTCAGTTTTCCAGGCGGAAACGATCACTG
This sequence comes from Pyrinomonadaceae bacterium, assembly GCA_041499185.1. GTDB lineage: Bacteria > Acidobacteriota > Blastocatellia > Pyrinomonadales > Pyrinomonadaceae > JAOAPY01. The sequence goes on from JBGQJU010000004.1 coordinate 82,993, forward strand.
GTTAACGCTCGATAAGAAGCCGGGCGCCGAGAACTACACGCTGATCTTTTCCCCAACGCCGTTGTCGTCGCCACAATTTCTGAGCGCGGAAGCAACTGGACGTCCGCTTACCGCAACGGAGCAGATGGACTTGACGAGTTTTCTCGCCAAGTACAAAGCGAATTCGCCCGCAGCCGAACTTAACGATAAGAATGCTGCCGAGCCGTTCATGACGGTAAAACTGCCCGCATCCGGGGCTTCGGGCAATCCGAACGTTTTTGAGATTCGTATTGAACACAAGTGATCCGCAAGAGGATCCTGACTGGTTTGTTTTCGAGGAGGAGTTTTACGATGAAACTGAAAGCTTTTAGTTTTGCGCTGCTGATCGCGCTTTTCGCGACCGGCGCCGCCCAATCGTTTGCACAGTCGCCCGATGACGAGAATGTTCGCGGCTCTTTTCTTACGACGCGACCGAAGACTGCGGATAAGCCAACAAAGAGCAGCACCAGTACGCGGCGGTCCAGGCGTCGCCCAACTGCGGCTACCGCCAAGACATCGACCACAACTACGACTACCGCGAGTTCAATTGAGACAAGCCCAGGGAAGACCACAGAGAAGACCGAGGGCGATACTGTAAAGAAGCCTGCGGCAGGCCAGCGCATCGGCGTTGGGCTGACCCTCTTTATTCGCGACTCGAACGGATTGGCCGTGCGCGTGGATCCAAATCATGACTTTCATAAGGGAGATCGGGTGCGTGTTCTGTTGGAAACAAACGTTGACGGGCACCTTTACATCTTTAACACGACCGACGGCGGCGATCCGGTAATGATCTATCCGGATGTGCAGCTCGATGAGGCCGGAAACTTCATTCAGGCTCACGTGCCTTTCGAGATTCCTTCGAGCCTCGCCAGCGACGAGCGCCTGCGTTGGTTTCGCTTCGACGAGCATGCGGGAGCAGAGCGGCTCTACTTCGTTTTCACGCGCGAGCCGCTTCCGGAAATTCCCATCGAGGACGATCTGGTAAAGTACTGCGGCGAAAATAAGGCGACTTGCGCCTGGCATCCAACAGCGGCGCTGTGGACCCGTTTGCAGAAAGAACTAAACGCCGTCAAAGCCGCCAAGCCTGAGGGGTACGGCAGGGCTCAGACCGCCGGCGAACGTGAAGCGGCGACGCGCGGCATTGGTTTAGCCCGGGACGATCCGGAGCCGTCGCTGGTAATGATGAACGCTTCGTCCGCGTCCGGGTTACTGATCACATTTCTCGAGATGGTCCACAAGTAACGAATCAGTTAAACGATGGAACTTTGGAATCGACTAACCGGGATCACCAAGCAGGAGTTGTCACATGAAACGCACGGCAGCAGGACTCGTTCATCTCTTTTTAGGCGCCTCTCTGTTTCTCGCTCAGTGCGCGCCGCTGAACGCGCAAACGAGAGGCGACTTTGCGCTCGCGTTAGATTCTCTGCCGCAGGGTAATCAAGCTGATGCCGCGCTTCAGGAGGGAAGGCGGCTACTCAAGCGTGGGCAGGCCGATCAAGCGCTGGGGTATCTCGAAACGGCGCTCAAGCTTTATGCCGCGGCGAAAAGCAACAGAGGCGTCGCCGCCGCGCACAACGAGCTGGGCGATCTTTATCTGCGGCAGGGGCAGTACAAGGTCGCGCTCGATCATTATCAGAAAGCCTACCAGGCGTTCGCCAGCGCGCATGGCAAGGACCAAAAGAACGAAGGCGTCGCTGGCAGCGCCGCCTCGAGAGTGGCCGGGGGAACTGCGGGCTCGCTCACTGACGCCGCGGCAAGCACGGCCGACAACGGCTTCAACGCGAATCTCATGCTGGCCAAGATTGGCGACACGAGCTTTCGTTTGGGGCGATTCTCAGACGCCGCTGCCGCCTACAGTCACATGCAAGTGAGGAAGCCCGAAGGCGCCGCCTCACGAACCACCAGAAGGTTTGGCGGTCTGGGCGGAGTCATCGGCGGAATCTCCACTGGCAGGGTGGAAGTCGAAGCACCGACCAGTGCGGTTATCGGCCTGCTCGAAGTAACGAAAGAAATCAGTCTCTACCGTGATTCGATCGTCTACTCGGTTTACGAGATGGGCATGGGCCGGGTCGCGTATTTCAATAACGATCTCGAGACTGCCAGAAAGCATTTCCAGAACGCGCTGGACGCAAGCGGTGCGAGCCTCGCAAAGGTGGGCCAGGTGCGGCGCACTCGCGCAGCGGCGCGTACGAGCCTCGCCGATGTTGAGTTGCGCCAGGGCAAGTACAAGGACGCCGCCAAACTTTACGAAGAAGCCGCCAAAGGTGCGAAGGAAGACAAGCGTCTGGATCTGATATGGCCCGCGCAACGAGGATTGGGAAGAAGTCTCTGGTTGCAGGCCGCGACTGAGAAGGACAAGAAAGCCGTGTCCCTTCGAGAGAAGGCGATCGAGAACTATCGCAACGCAATCGAGACCATTGAAACTCTGCGACAGGGAAGCATTCGCGCCGACGAAGCGCGCACGACGTTCCTCGCGACCACCAAAGACGTCTTTGATGAAGCGGCAGCCTCGCTTGCGGAAATGGCGCTGCTAACTGCGCCCGCCGCCGCAGGGACGCCGCTGAATGGCCAGGCGCTGGAGTACGCCGCCGAAGCGTTCAAAGTCACCGAGCAAGCACGCGCGCGTTCACTGTTGGATCTCCTTGCGGAAACCAATTCGCAGATCACTGAGGGTGTGCCGGCGGAATTGCTCAAGCGCAAGCAGGCTAACCTCGATGCTCAGCAAGAGATTGCCGAACAGTTGGTTGGCCTCAGTCTCGCTGCGGATCCGAAAAAGAAGAAACCTTCGGAACTCGAAGGTGAGCTCGACAAGCTGCAAACGGAATTCGACGAAATTGAAAACCGAATCAGGACTGCCAGTCCGAAGTACGCGGCGTTGACTGCAGGCCAGCCGCTCGCGCTTGCCGAGGTGCAGCAAAAGGTACTTGACTCGAGCACGGCGCTGCTGGAATACAGTTTGGGCACCGAACAGTCATACCTGTGGGTTGTCACGCAGTCGAACACGGTGCTCTACAAGTTGCCGCCGCGCGTTGCGATTGACAAACTGGCAACGGACTTTCGCGCGCAATTGATCCCTTCGAAACTCCAACGCCGAATCGTCGGCATTGACGTCGCCGCTGACGCGCAGCGCGGGCTTGGCCTTGCCACTGGTCCCACGCCTGAAGAGGCAGCGGCGATGATTGCGGCTTCCAATGCGCTCTACAAAGCCGCAGTCGAACCTGCGGCTGCGGTTACAGGCGACAAGCGTTTGCTGATCGTCGCGGATGGCGCGCTAAACTACGTGCCGTTTGAAGCGCTCGTCACGTCGGCCACCGCCGCTGACTTTGCGTCGGCGCCTTATCTCATCAAGACAAACGACATCATCTATGCGCCTTCGGCATCGGTGATCGGCGCGATCAGACAACAATCGACTAGACCATCCGGTCGCGCGGTGCTGATTGTCGCCGATCCGGTTTTCAATTCCAGCGACGATCGCGCTCGCGGAGTTGCGACTGCGAGCGCGGGTTCGGACACACGTGGCCTGGGGTTGGCGAGCGCGGTCAGCGACGTTACGGGGCAGGACGCCGGCGCTTCAGCGGCTACTGCAAACATGCAGGGCTTGCCGTTGGCTCGGTTGATTGGCACGCGTACCGAGGCTGATCAGATTTCCAAGCTCGCAAAATCATCAGGCGGCCAAGCCGATGTTTGGCTCGACTTGAATGCCAGTGAGGAAAACATCGAAGCGCGCGAAACAACCAAGTATCGCGTGATACATATTGCGACTCACGGACTGCTCGACGCTGATCGCCCACAGTTTACGGGCGTCGTTCTTTCGTTGATTGGAAACAAGAGCGCTGACGGCTTCCTGCGCACCGATGAAGTTTTCAATCTGCGGCTTGGCGCCCCTTTGGTGATGCTGTCGGCGTGCGAGACGGGCTTGGGCAAAGAGAAGCGCGGCGAAGGCGTGATGGGTTTGACACGCGCATTCATGTACGCGGGCGCGCCCACTGTCGGCGTCAGCCTCTGGTCCGTCGCCGACAAATCAACGGCGGAATTGATGACGGAATTCTACAAGCGCTTGCTTGCTTCCGATAGCGCCTCGCCCTCAGCTTCGCTCCGCGACGCGCAACTCGCGATGATTAACGGCAAGAAATACAGCGCCCCGTTCTACTGGGCGCCGTTCGTGCTGGTTGGCGACTGGCGGTAACTCTGGAGTTGCCGGATTCTTCACGCTTGGCGCTTTTGGAATCCATTTTTTAGCAAATGATGTTAATTGCGGCGGGAACGCGCTTGCTTTGTAACAGGCCGAAGGAGATAATTTTCCCATGACAGAGAAGGAAATTGTGCTGAAAACCGTCCGCGAGTTGCCAGATGATTGCTCGATCGACGAGATCGCTGACCGCATTGAGTTTCTTGCTGCGGTACAGAAGGGCCTCGACCAGCTCGACCGCGGTGAAGGTATTCCACACGAAGAGATCAAGAAACAGTTGGCCTCATGGCTTACAAGCTGATTTGGTCTCCGGCCTCCCGCGATGACCTGCGCGACATTGTATTCTTCATTTCACGCGACAGCCCTCGGCGTGCAGAAGTGTTCGGCTATCGACTAATCGCAGAGACCGACAAGCTGGAGGTCTTTCCAGAGCTTGGCCGAGTTGTCCCGGAGTATCGCATCCCAACTATCCGTGAGATCATCGTCCGATCTTACCGGATTGTTTACCGTGTCGACCACGAGCGGAAGCTCGTCGAGATCGCACGAGTATGGCATGCAGCTAGAGGCACCCCGGAGCTATGAAGGCCACGAGCAAGGAAAGAAATGCCGTCTTCCGTGGAATTCTGGCTTGATTCGGCGTTGTTGATAAGTAAAGGTGAATCGAAGATGCTTCAACTGAAAAAACGCATGCCGCTTTCGCTTATCCCGGCGCCAAGGCCAGCGCTTGAGGAAGGTTTTGATATCAGCGCCGGCACTCTGGATGAATCGTTCCAGGGTTGGCTCCAGGGAACGACCTCGCCTGAATGTGAATCAGGTTCAACCAATACACAGGCCAGACGCATACGACCGATAACCACGCGAGAATTTCTTCAGGTCGAGCGAGCCACAGTCCGCGAGAGCTACGAACATAGCGTGTGGCCCACTGGTGCCTTCATAAAGTTCCTGACCGCGGAAGTGATCACAAGGCGATGATCTGCGGACAAATGGTTAGCAGAAAATCGTTCCATCCGAAGCGAAGCACAACCCGCAATGATCGATGGCAAGAAACAGCGCGCCGTGAAACGTGCGCTATCCCGCGCTAGGATCCCCTGCGCCCTTCCCAGACTCGGGATCCCCGCCGGGGCCAGCTATCTGCTCCAGACGGCGGCCCAGTATCGGGCTGTCAGCGCGGTTGTGGCTGCCGTCAACCGATCTCAACCTGCGTGCTAGTAGAGGCTCATAAGAGGGATGGATGGACGACTCAGATGCGGAGTAGGCTGGCAAGGGATAGCCAACTCTCGTGGGAACCTCGATGACTAAACGCGTAAACTCGTTGCTGTGGGGGCGAAGGGCTCTTGAGGGAACGTTCAGTCCAAGAAAGTCTGCCACGAGTTGAGCCGGCAGGTTGTGTCCGCAAAGAGTCACGCCGTATATGTTCGCCGGGAACCGAGGGTTGATGTCAATAGCGAACGCCGCCTGATAAGTTTGAATAAACTCGACTTCTCCCCCGCCGGTCCAATTCGTACGCGCGACAAAGTCCGAGAGTCGCTGACGCGTGCGATCCGACAAGCGATGGACCTTCGCGCCCCAAGTCTTTCTCCCCTCCGTGAAGGAGCACTTCTCAATCTCGACCGCATCTAGCAGACGTCCGCGCAAGCCCGCAAAGACGTACGCCCGTTCTTCTCCCTCTACGTGCGCCTGAATAATAGCTCGGGTGGAGGGCCAGCCGCTCTCGAGCTCCGCAACTCTCTCAAGGAGTTGGGTGTATGATCGGGCAGGCAACGCTTCGCAAAACGCACCTTTGACCCACAGTCGCCATCCCGTCTTCTCACCAAGCCTCCTCAGCGGCGCCGGGTCTGTGCTGTACCAATGCCATTCGGGGACCGCCATGCCGAGAAGACCAGCGAATCGCATCTCAGGCTTGGTGCAAGACAGCTCGACTGCCCGCAGCGGGTTGAGGATTCTTTGCTTATCTGGAAGGGCACGGCTTAGCCACGCGATCTCAACGTCCAATCCGGAAAGCCAACAGCTCGTCGGATCGGCCAGCAACTCCGAGATCCATAATGCGTAGCCGTCGAGATCCAGATCGCTCCACTTGGTCTGGATGAGAACACGATCGAAGACGGGGTGGTGTATTCCACTGCTTCGAAGAGAATAGTCCACACCCACGAGTTCCACATCAGGGAAAGCCTCCCTGAGTGATAGAGCTTCGCCGAGTCCAGGTGAAGGATCGGGATCGCTATGCAGTCCAGACAGGTAGATGCGCATCGGTCTTCTCTAGGAAAGAACCCAATAGGCTATATGCGCCAATGTGGCCGGCGCGAGTGCCCAAAAGGCCCTGCGGATCGCTACATACTTTCTGGATATCGCCACAGCCAGACTCTCCGTGGTATCCGCAATACCCTCGAGGATCTCCTCGTTGGAGGCTGTCAAAGCGCGCTTAGCGTGCGATCCTTTGTGGGAGTACCCCGCGACTCCTACCCAGGAAAAGACATCGTCCTTGAGCCGGCCCGGTGCGGTGCGCGGCCAGATAGCTAGGAACGCGAAAAGCATCGCTACAAACGAGCAAAGCAGGCCGGCCAACCCAACAACTTCTTTCGGTATCAGAGACGGCATCCCATGCCAGTGTATCTTCTCGGCGGTGACGCCAGACATCGCAACGGAAAAAACCATTATCCCCGCTGCCTTGGCATCGGCGAGGCTAAGGTGAGAAGCGAAATAGGTAAGCTGCGACTGCAGAAACTCGAGCCGCGTTGAGTCTTTGCGATACTTCCGATCTCTTTGATCTCCAGGCTTCGTTTGGTCGACGACCATCATCCCTCCTCGCAAGGCGGCCATCAGCGAACCGCACGATCGGCTCTTCGATCGCTTGATTTTCCTGCACGCGCTGAAAGGGATCACGCTGATTGGCGATGCTCTCAGCGACGCTGCTTACGATCAAGTCGAACGGTGTCCCGCTTGAAACAAGCGACAGCCACGCGGAACACACGTGTCAGAGCCCCAACGTCAAACGCTACTTGACGAAAAAGGCATCTAGCTCCATGCCTGTCGCGCCTCCAATAGCCGTTCAACGATCTGCCCTGTAAGGCGCAGCCGTCAAGCCGTGATGCGGCAGTCGGGCTTCACGCGCGGGTTAGGCGGCTCGCTACTAATCTTCATGGTCGCTCCGCTGGGCTCTCTCGGCACGAGGATTTCCAGGTAGCGGCCAGATCCACGTGCGGGTGGTCACAAGTAGAAAGACCAACGAAGTTAGACCCAGCGCAATGAAGTGGGAGCCTCGGTAAAGCCGTACCATCACGGCGGCAAACCACAGCGTGGCGATGAGCCACGGCAACAAGACACCGATCATAACATTTGTCGACGGCATGCGATTCCATGGAAAGATCTCGAACATTGCTCGTCGATTCTGCAACTTCGTTCCGATCCGTCCCCATTCAGTCTTCGCTTGGCCTGTCCTGTAGAAGTCGAAAAGCATGTGGTCGACCGGAAGGCCACTGTCCGCCTCCAGAAGCTTCAAGTACTCACGCCAGAACGCAATGGCGACATCGATTCGCCGCCCGAAGGTAACTTGCAGGCACGCCACGATTACGCCAAGGAAAGAGATGATGTACCAGAGACCCGGCATCGCGGGTGAACTCCCACTGCTGCCCAAGACCAAGACGGCACCGAGGAAGACATTGAATGTCAGAAAGTTGTACGTCCGCTGGGTGAGAAGAAGGTCTTCATGATAAAGACGATCCAAGACCAAGCGCTGTACGGCCTGCGAGCGCTTTGACAACTTTGGTTCATCGCCCATTCGAATTCTCCGGTATTCGTACTTGGCCTTTCGAGTCCGGCTAACGCTCGAATTCAGCGAGCGCGAGCGAACTGCATTCAAGCAGCGACGGAATGAAGTTGTTTGAAGCGTGGTCTATCCGACACTCCACTGCGGTCCCTTAAGAAGGTTCTCGATCAACTCATGTTATCCCTCTTATCGAGCTCGGGGCGATCAGCATCAGTGCCCTTCAAATGCCCTTGAGAATGCTCGGCCAGCGTCTCCAGATCAACCAACTCCCTGTTGAGAGTGATCAGCTTGTCTCGATTAGCAGCAACAAAGCGACGTACTGCCTCAAGATCTGCATCCAGAGTGTTTAAGTCTGGATTAAAGAGGACAATCAATCGGCCCCTCGCGACTTCGATGCCGATTTCCAAAAACACACACGCGACATTCTGTCGTTTCTTGCGCGCCCTCCACTGTTTGACTAGCTTCTTGATGCCTTCGTACAGATCCTTGCCCGCCGCAGCTACTATGGCACCGCTCAAGCCGCTCACGAGGCCGTAGAGAGCGATCAGTATTATTTCAGTGTGGTATTGATCCAGCTGCTCCCCATGGTCAAAGCAGAACTCCCTTGGGGGTGGCTCCTCGGACATCCTCCGGTACATCTCGGCTGTCAGTGACCCGACTTTGCGGACCATGTTCACCGAGACTCCACGGCGCGAACCTGCTGAGGGCACGGGGCCGCCGATCACCGGAATAGTCATGAACATGTGGTCGAGGAGAACCGCACGTGACTGGCGGAAGAATATAACGGACGTTTCGAAGGTGGATGGCAATGTGCTGAAGGTCTGTATTCCCAGTGTTTCTGTAACCAGCGCCTCTAGCATCTCGTAGTCGTCGTGAGCGAACACCCCTGCGATGTGGGCGGTTGGCGTCTCAGGGTTGGTGCGGTCCGCAATCATATGGGTTACCCGTGGTCAACTTTGGAAAACGTGCGTCTCCAACAATCTGGTTACTGCCGGTTAACGAGAGAGTTCGGCTAGCCGCGGGGCGGCACACAACTACCTTTCAGAGTTGAGAGGTGTTCAATCGCGACTCACCTGCGGCGACATGTTGGGTCGCACCTTCGACTGAACCACGCAACGTGATTCTCTGCCTTGCGCGGGAACGAGGCAAGCTGCGGTATGCAACCTTGCCAACATTCAACGTGCTCGACCACGGCGCGTCGTTTGCAATTGATTTCAACCTGTGTTGTCGAAACCAAATGCGACGTTACCTAACATGGGTTAGACACGGCAAGTGTCGCCAAATATTACCCACTTAAGCGGCGCCGACTCCTGGCAGTCAACTACGATCCGCCTTTCGCTTCGCCGCGAATCGGTTCAAGTTTCTTTTCCACGAGCATCCGATTGAGGTCGGCGAGGTCGCCGTTAACCAAACCTTTCAGTCGCGCAAGCTGCACTTCCAATTCCGCTGACAATTCTTTGAACACCACGTACGTTGCACTGGTCGGGCGGGCATCGCCGGACTCGACACTACGGCGCAACGCCGCAATTCGATTGTTGATCTTAATCGGAAAGTTCAAAGGATCCTGATTGCTTTGGTTGCGGACCTGATAGATTTCTTCCTCCACGTCGCTGAACTTTTTCGTCAGCGTATCAACCGCCGCCGTGACCTGTGAATCTTTCGCTTTCTCGGCGCGCTCCTTCGCTTGCTTCTTCATGTCGCGAACGAGAATCACCGCCTGGTTGGCCTCGCTCGTCTTGTCGCGAATTTTCATTGCCAGATCAAACTGCTCTTGTAGATCTTTTTCGGTTACTCCGATCAAACGAGGATCCATCTGGACTGCGATTTTTTGCGTCTCGACGTGATCGCCGATGGTCAGACGCACTTGATAAGTGCCGGGCACCCCCGCCGGTCCTTGGCCCGCATTTGCGCCCCATAGAATCATGCCGGGAAAAACTGTCGCGCCCGGATAGCGCAAGTCCCACGCGAATCTCGTCAGGCCGGCATTGGTCAGGCGCGTTCGTGGCGGGCCTTGTCCGAAGCCAGACTCCGACTCTTCCGACGCCTGGCCTTCTGCTCTCCTTGCTTCCGCCTTCTTTTCTTCTTCGCGCGTGCCGGTAAACGTGCGAATCACCTGTCCCTTTGCATCGAGGATCTCAAGCGTCACCTTCTCAGCGGGCTCCTTCAGGTAGTAGTAGATGGCCGCCTGATTAACTGAACGAATGGCTTCGCGCGGTTGATAGAGATGAATGGCCGAACGCGCAATCTCTGGCGTGATTTGCCGGAGCACGTCAACGTCCTCGAGCACGTAGAACGAGCGCCCGTGGGTGGCGATGACCAGATCGTGTTCTTCAACCGCGATGTCTGACACTTGCGTGTCCGGCAGATTCAGCGAGAGCGACTGCCAGTTCTCTCCGTTATCGAATGAAATGTAGATGCCGTGCTCGGTCCCCGCGTAGAGCGTTCCTTGACGCCTGGGATCTTCTCGCACCGCGTGCACGTAGTCGCCGGCCTTAATGCCGTTGACGATCTTGCTCCAGGTCTTGCCGTAGTCATCGGTGCGAAAGATATACGGCGAGCGATCCTCTTGCAGATAATTCTTCACCGCCACGTACGCCGTGCCCGGCTTGTGCGGCGAGGCTTCGATCAGACTAACTCGCGCGAGATCAGGCAGGCCAGGCGGCGTGATCTTCGTCCAATGCTTTCCTTCATCGCGCGTCACATAAACCACGCCGTCATCCGAGCCGGTCCAGATCGTGCCGCGTTCAAGCCGCGAAGGTGCGATCGTAAAAATCGTGGCGAATACTTCCGGACCATTCATGTCGCCCGTGATCGGACCGCCCGATAAACCCAGCGTCTTTGGATCCGCGCGCGTCAAGTCGGGACTGATCTGCACCCAGCTTTGCCCGTCGTCGGTCGTCTTCCACAAATGCTGTGACGAGATGTAGAGCGTTTTGGGATCAAGCGGCGAGAAGACAATGGGGAATGTCCACTGCCAACGCTCTTTGAGCGCGTTGGAAGGCTCGCCTGAGAAAAACCTTGGGTAAGGCTGAATATCTCGGAACTGGCCGTTGCTGCGATCGTAGCGCGTGATTAATGCGCCCTGACTGCCCGCATAAAACACGTTGGGATTTATCGGACTCGGCGCGATGTAACCACTCTCGCCGCCGCCCACGGCGTACATCTCGCTGCCGCGCGCGCGCGTCTGCTGGCTCTGCACACAAATCGTACTGTTGTCCTGTTGGGCGCCACAGACTTGATAAGGAAAGTCTTTCGTAGTTGCCACGTGATAAAGCTGCGCGGTGGGAAAGTTCTCCGCGGTCCACGTCGCGCCGCCATTAACTGAAACGTTGGCGCCGCCGTCATTGCTATTGATCATCCGCTGCGCATTGGTCGGATCGATCCACAGATCGTGGTTGTCACCGTGCGGCACGCGAATCGTGCGGTAGGTCTTGCCGCCATCGGTTGATTTGTAGAAGCCGGTATTCAGCACGTGAAGGGTGTCGCGGTTCTTGGGATCGGCGAAGATGTGCGTGTAGTAAAAGGCGCGCTGTCGCAACCGCCGATCCTCGCTCACCTTGTTCCACGTCGCGCCCGCGTCATCTGAGCTGAACACGCCGCCATTCTCGTTCTCAACGATGGCGTACACGCGACTGGAATCCGCGCCGGAGATTGTCACTCCAATACGGCCATCGACGCCTTGCGGCAGACCCTTGTTGCGCGTGATCTCCGTCCACGTATCGCCGCCATCCGTTGATTTGAACAACGCGCTGCCTGGTCCGCCGCTCGACATCTGCCACGACACGCGATACGCGTCCCACAGCGCGGCGTAGAGGACGTTGGGATTGTTGCGATCGATGGCGAGGTCGATTGCGCCCGTGTGGTTGTTGCGAAAGAGCACGCGGCCCCACGTCTTTCCGCCGTCTTTCGAACGGAAGATGCCGCGCTCATCATTCGGGCCGGCAGGATGGCCGAACGCGGCGACATAAACGAGATCTGGATTAGTCGGATGCACCCGTATACGCGCGATCGCCTGCGTATCCGCGAGTCCCATATGCGTCCACGTCTTGCCCGCATCGGTGGTTTTGTAAACGCCGTCGCCTTGCATGATGTTGCCGCGCAAGCACGCCTCACCCATGCCGATGTAGACAACATCCGGATTCGATTCCGAAACTGCGACTGCGCCCACTGACGAGCTGTGAATCTGGCCGTCAGTCACCGGAGTCCAGGTCGTGCCGCCATCGGTTGTCTTCCAAAGCCCGCCGCCCACCGCGCCGAAGTAATATTCGAGCGGCCGCCCGGCGACTCCGGCCGAAGCGATCGAGCGGCCACCGCGATTCGGTCCGATGTTGCGCCAGCGCAGCGAGCTGAAGAGGCTGGCATCCACCGGAACGGCGGACGTCCCGTCCGCATTTTTCCGAAGGATTGCCGCGTGATACGAACTCAGACATGCGGCCACGATCAAGACTTGGATAAAGGCGCGAAACGCGCGGGGCAAATGTCGTTGCATAGGAGAGACCTCACTCAACTAAACGTTCTCTTGGTTTACTCAGGAATGGATTTGCTTCCGGCGCACTCTAGCCCAAAAGGGACAAGCCGATCAACCCGGACTGTGGGCACGCCGATTGTCGTTGGTATGACAGTAGGCTAATATCAATTGCGTAAGGAACTCGTCTCCGGCAAGCAGGGAAGAGTTGAACTTATTGGAAAACCACTTCGAGACCGTTAGTGACATCGAGGCTCTGGAAGGGCTGAGCGCGAGATCTAACGAGGCGCCTGTCTTGATCTTCAAACACAGCACGACATGTGGGATCAGCGCGATTGCCTACGGCGAGATGGCGCGCGTCCAGAGCGTTGTTGCTTTAGTGGAAGTGCAGAGCGCGCCTGAGGTTTCGCGTGAGATCGAATCGCGAACAGGTATCGAACACGAATCGCCTCAGGTAATTATTTTGCGCAACGGCAAGGCCGTTTGGCATGTCTCGCACTCGAAGATCAAAGCCGACGCCCTGGAACGAGCAGCGCGTGAAAACGCGTAAGCGCCGTGTTGGCGGCGGCGCATCATGAGAGAGTCGTGAAAATGACAGTGACCGAGCTGCGCGGACCAGCGATCGAGCCCCGCGAGATCATGCAACAGGGTGATGCCGGTTTGCGGATCACCTGGGCGGATGAACGCGTCTGCCACTATGCGGCGGCGGTGTTGCGTCGCGCGTGCCCTTGTGCGCAATGCGTGAATGAATGGACCGGACAGCGTGTGCTGGCGCCGGAAACGATTTCCGAAGAGCTAACGATCAGAGACCTCAATCTAGTCGGCCGCTATGCATTGAATTTTCAGTGGAGCGATGGGCACGAGACCGGGATTTACAGCTTTAAGTATTTGCGCGAACTATGTGAAGAAGAGAATTAGCCACAGAGGCACAGAGCCACAGAGAGAATGGGAGGAAAAAGAAAAATGCAGACAGCAGAACGAAGAGGGCGGAGGGCAGAGGCCCCGCTGTCAGTCTTGCCTTTTGACTTTGCCTCTCTCTGTGTCTCTGTGCCTCTGTGGCATTTGTCGTGAAAGAGAATGATTATGAACGAACGAGATTTTTTTAACGAAGTACAGGAAGTTAAGCGAGCGACCTATAGTTGCCCGCACTGCCGGGAGCGGGCCGATTACGAGGTGCGCTGGCTGAAGCGCACGAAGAAACGCGATCTCGCGCGCGGCGCGAACGAGCAGGACCGGATGCGCTTTCAAAAGTCGCGCGACTATCTCGTGCGCGTCGACGACATGCTGATGTGCAAGAACATGCGTTGCCGCAAGCGCTTCGATATCCCCAGCTCTCAGTCGGTAGTCTTTCTTTAGCCCAGCTTATGATCTCTCAGCCGTGCTCCGCGGCACTGTCGCAAAAACCTTTCATCTGCAAGTTTATAAAGCGACCTTGCCTGTAAGGGAGTCAAGGGAAAGTCAAAATACAAAGCCCTCGAAGACTGAAGTGGCGGTGGTCTCAGAGTTGCTATCACAACGTTTACTATGACCAAGCCAGAAAGTTCAGCGCTGCCTCGAGAGGAGTTTGCGGGAGCCAGCAAAATCAACACCTCGTTTCTCAAGCCCCTGGAACGGCGGCTCGAGCCGATCGTCCTGCCGAGAATTCCGCGGTGGATCGAGTCGTATCATCTGACGATGCTCACGGTTGTGTGGTGTCTGGGCATTCTCGGATTTAGTTATCTGGCAGCGACGGATATCCGCTGGTTGTGGGCAGTGTCCGTGATGATCGTCTTGCAATACGTCACCGATCACTACGATGGGAAGCTTGGGAAGTATCGCGACACCGGTCTGCCCCGTTGGGGGTATTACATGGATCACCTGCTTGACTACTTTTTCCTCGCCTCGGTGATCATCGGCTACGCATTCATCCTGCCTGAGCGTTCCCGTTTCCAACTTCTGTTGATGCTGGTACTTTTCGGTGCTTATGACATGAGCACTTTCCTGGCGTTTGCGGCGATTGAAGAGCTGAAGATTAGTTATCTCAAATTCGGCCCGACAGAATTTCGGGTGGCGCTGGTGGTGATTAACGCTTTACTGATCCGCTACGGCACCGGGCAGATGGTCAGCGGACTAAAATACGTCAATGCCGGCGCCCTGATCGGTTTGTGCGTGATGGTCTATAAGACGCACAAGAAGATCTGGCGGATTGATATGGCGCGAAAGCATGGCGAATCGCGCGCGCGGGTGGGCGGAGTTCCCTCGACGGCAGAACGGTACATCGGGCCTGAACAGTGTACGAATTAGAGCCGCACGCAGTGGGCTGCGGGCCCTTTGCAGATGGAGTTTTGCCGGAGGCTCCCTGTTTGGCCCTACTTTTGCAAGTTAGCCTGGCGGCGCACGTTCTAGCGTCGGCAACAACAAAAGACGGAACTCTTCGACAAGAGAATCGTTAGATAGAGTCGAAAGTCAACAACATCGAAAGAAGCAGGTTTTATTAGCAATGTCTGTCAAGAAGACAATCAAGGTTATCAAGAAAGAACAGCGCAATCGCCATCAGAAGGTGGCGAAATCGGCCACTGGCCCGCGCGAAACTGCGCGCGAAATGGTTAAGACGGTCACGAATTGGGTTAATGAATTCCAGCAGAAACGCCGCAGCGAGACCGCGGACGCAGTGAAGTCGCTACTGTCTGAATCACCGCGACCGAGCGAAATCTGACCTTCGCAAAGCACGAATTGTCGATTCTCCCAAAAATCCATCAAGAGCGACTACCCCAGATTCCGAGATTTCGTCTCAGGAAATCACCCGTTGACACTTACCTGTGTACGGGATAGCATCCAGCCGTCTTCACGGGAATCGGGAACCTTCACGGGAGATCACACTCAGATGACTGCGAAAACATCTCGCGGAAAGAGTCCCAGGAAACTGAAACAGCGGCCCATCTTTGGAAGTATCCGAAAGCCTTTGGCTCCGCCGGGGCATCCTCTGACGCACGCCAAGCCGGACGAGAAAGCGCGGCCCGCCGGTCGCAAGGCCAAACACAAGCGGCGTCCAGAAGAGTTGGCGACGATGGAAGAGTCTGAAGACTGATG
Organism: Pyrinomonadaceae bacterium; assembly: GCA_041499185.1. GTDB lineage: Bacteria > Acidobacteriota > Blastocatellia > Pyrinomonadales > Pyrinomonadaceae > JAOAPY01. The sequence goes on from JBGQJU010000004.1 coordinate 98,497, forward strand.
AGTCCAGACAGCCTTTCATCAACGGAAATCGCGAACGCTTTCGTCGCGCAGGCGCGCGCGCTTCTTTCCACCGACTATCTGCCGAAGATCGAACGTTGTCTCGAGAAACTCACGGATGAGGAAGTCTGGTGGCGCGCCAATCAGGAATCAAACAGTATCGGGAATCTTCTGTTGCACCTTTCGGGCAACGCGCGACAGTGGATCGTCTGTGGTCTGGGCGGCGCGCCCGACCAACGCGAGCGACAAAAAGAGTTTGACGAACGCGCGCTCATACCGCGAAGCGAGCTATTGGCCAAACTGAAACAGACAATCGCCGAAGTCGACGACGTTCTGGCGCGATTTGATCATGCTCAGATGCTGTCGCCCCGGCAGATTCAAGCAACCGAAGTAACGGCGCTGGAAGCGATCTTTCATGTCGTCGAACACTTTTCCATGCACACCGGCCAGATCATCTTGCTGACAAAGATGCTCACGAAGGGAGATCTTAGGTTCTACGACTTTTCCGCTGGCGCTCCGGTGCACACTTTGGAAGAAGAGTAAGGGCAGATGGCCTGGAGCGATCGACAAGTTTGCGCACGCTTCTTCTTTCAAAACTCTCCATTTCGTGCTTAATATAGAGAGCGTTGGATAATCGGTCGTCGATGCGGAACGGTTGCGGCTCGCGAGCCAAGCGTGATTAGTGCCGACTGTTAAGATTGCGGAGGAGGCCAACTTGAATGACTTACACCGTTGCGGAACCCTGCGTCAATTGCCGTTACACGGATTGCGCATTGGTCTGTCCGGTTGAGGCTTTTCATCTTGACGACGATATGCTGGTGATCAATCCGGAGACGTGCATCGACTGTGATGCATGTGTGCCGGAGTGTCCGGTGGAAGCAATTTTCGCCGAAGACAAAGTGCCCGCGGAGTGGGCGCATTTCACACCGATGAATGCGGAAAAGGCGCTGAGTGGTTTGCCGACAATCACCGCGCGGCTTGATCCTTTGTGCGAATAGCGGCGTAATGATTAAAGACGCCCGCGCGTGACTCTCAAGGCGACCGACTCTCCGAATGACAGCGTCCAAGGGGGCTGGAGTTGGGGAAAGAAGTAACTGATGAAGCGAAGGACAAAGCGTCTGCTCGGCGGTTTGGCGCTGGCTGGGGGAGCGCTCGGTGCGGTGGGGGCGGTATTGATGAAACAGAGCAAACGAGGCAGGTCTGGCCGTGCTTCAAAACGCGGCGCAGTTGATGTTTGGGCGCGGCCCGGCATGAGCGTTACGTTTCGCGCTGAAGTAATGCCCGGTCGCGATCGTTCCGAAAGGACGTTTCGCGTGAAAGAGCTTTTGTCCAGCGGCCGCGTGTTGCTTCAAGGTACTGGCGGCGAACATGCGGAAAGAGAGTTTGAACCGATTCATTGAGATGCGTTTCCCAACGCAGGCTGCCGGGACCCGATCGGACAATCCCTAACTCATTCTGATTGGTTAATTATCATTACGCGAGGCGGATCTTCACCAAGCATAAGTTCGCCCGGGCTCCATCACGCTCAATTTGGGAATCTCTAGCGCACTCAGTTCCTTGATCAGTGTTCCGCGGTAGGTGGGTTTGAGGTGCACGGCAAGAATGTCGAGGCCGTTGTGGCTCAGCTTCTGTAACTCCTTCCCGAGTCCGGCCGGCGTGAAATGGCGCGATACTTCCGCCAGCCGGGCCAGCGAGTTGGGAAACGAGGCTTCAATCATTAGCGCGTCAAGATGAGGCGTCTGATTGACTGCGTCCCAGAAATCCTGTGTCTCGGCAGTGTCCGAGCTGAAAGCGACGGTTGCTTTGCCGTCGGAAACGATCAGGCCGACGGTGGGCACGATGTGGTTCACGGGGATGGCGATTACCTTCAGATGGGCCACTTTGAATTCCTGACCCGTCGGGATCGGCACATACTGCATCACCGGCCCGTAGTTGTTCTCCATGCCGATGAAGCGCGGATACACGTTCCAGTTGAAGACGTCGCGCTCGAGCAGGTCAATCACCTCTTGCGTGGCGTGAATGCGAATCGGCTCTTTCAGCGTCGCAAAGAGATCGTCGATGTAGATCGGCAGGCTGGCAATGTGGTCCATGTGAGGATGAGTGATAATGACATCGCGAACCGTTTGCCGCTGGTCGTTAGTCAGGGCGATAGCGATGCTGCCCGCATCAACGGTGACGCAGTCGTCTATAAGGAAGCAGGTCAGCCGTTGGTCTGGCGTGGCGCGGCCCTGGCCGTCAAGGGTGCTGGGTAAGAGTTGGATTTTCACGAGTCAGCCCTGGTGAAGCTATCTTCACAAGCCCAACATAGTACAAGCCGGGTAAAAAGCCAATGACGACTTGCTTGCGAAACCTTATTCGCGTGGTTTCTAGTATCCTGTCTCTAAAGTTCGCTAACAAGATCGGCGCATGCCAACGGGGCGCTAGCCCGACCGTAAGGGAGGGCTCATGTGTTAGCGACGTGTAAAGACTGAGCCCTCCCTTACGGTCGGGCTAGTGCCCCGGTGA
>JBGQJU010000005.1:0-85262 GCA_041499185.1 Pyrinomonadaceae bacterium
CATGCGATTGATAGATCACGCGTTGCTCAGGTGTGAGTAGCCCGGTGCTTCGGAGCAGCGTATCCGGTGTTCCAATGTGCCCAAAGTTGTGCAGGAGAGCCGCGGCCGACAAGTCTTCTCGATCGTCGTCGCTGACTTCCATCCTCGCGGCAATCTCAGCCGCATACTTGTTTGTCCGGTACGCGTGTTCACAGGCGTAGGCGTCCTTCGTCCCCAACGCCTCCGCGAGAGCATAGACGAAGCCGAACTTCATTTCCTTGAGCCGCACGCCAAGACGTTCGTTAGCCACTTCCAGGGAATGACGTTTCTTGTTATTGTCATATTGCTCAAGCGCGCGACTGACCTTAAGCTTCAGATCGTCGTTACTCCAGGGCTTCGTGACATATGTGTGGACCAGCCCGCAATTGATTGCCTCGACGAGCGCTTCGACATCCGTGTAACCAGTCAGGAGAATCCGCACCATGTGGGGGCGCGATTCAGAAGTCCGCTTCAGCAGCTCGATCCCGGTCATTTGCGGCATTCGCTGATCGGTGATCAGAATAGCCACATCGTGCTGCTCGAGCAGTTGAATCGCGTCAGCGCCCGATGAAGCGCTTAAGCAGTAGTACTCGCGACAAAACAGCCGCTCAAGCAGCCGCAGATTCGCCGCCTCGTCATCAACAATCAGCAGTTTGTACATTATGATTTAGAACCTCCAGGTGATGGATCTTACTGAACTCATTTCTTAGTTGACGGGTTGGTTTTCCCTGGGGCGGCTTGGATCGGGATCTTGACCGTGAAGGTGGTGCCCGCGGTCACTTCGCTTTCCACGGTGATCACCCCAAGGTGTCGCTCGATAATGCCGTAGGAAGTTGAAAGGCCAAGTCCAGTGCCTTCGCCCACTGCCTTGGTGGTGAAGAATGGATCAAAGATTCTGTGGATCTGATCCGCCGGAATGCCACAACCGGTGTCGCTGATAGTAACAACGACCCAGGCATCTTCCAATCTGGTAGAGATGGATACCTCGCCCTCGTCGCCCACGGCTTGCGCGGCATTTACCAGCAGGTTCATCCATACCTGATTGAGTTGACCGGAGTAGCAACTGATCGGCGGCAGATCACCGTAGTCACGGCGAAGGACGACGCGGCTGGAGCTATAATAACGAGAAAGAAGGCGAACCGTTGAATCGATGCCTTCGTGTACGTCGATCAGCTTGATCTCTGCTTCGTCGAGCCGGGAGAAGAGACGAAGGTTTTGCACTATGTCGCGTATCCGCTCTGCTCCGTCTACGCAGTCGGAAACAATCGAACTAAGATCTCCCATCAATTTCCCGTAATTAATCTCGGCCTTCACCGTGTCAACCATCTGAGCAACATCCGGAGGCAGGAGCAGTTGGTCGTAGACAGCCAGCAGTTTGCGCAAGTGCGCGAGGTAGTCCCGCAGCATGTCCATGTTGCCGTAAATGAAACCCGCGGGATTATTGATCTCATGGGCTATGCCGGCAGCGAGTTGGCCCACACTGGCCATCTTCTCGCTGTGTACGATCTGGGCCTGCAGTCGCTCTAATTCGGCTTTGCTTCTCGACAGTTCAGCGTTCTGCGCTTCGAGATCGGCTTTGTACTTTCTGGCAGTGCGTTGCAGCTCCCTTCGCTCGAGAGCACGCTCAACCGAAATGCGCAAGACGTCTAGTTCGCAGGGCTTGATCAGATAATCAAAAGCTCCAAGCCGCAAGGCATCACGAACTCGCTGCGGCCGATCGACCCCGGAAATCATGATCACGACCGTGTTGGGGTAACGCGACGTAATCTCGCGCAGGAGCTCGACTCCGTTGCGGCCAGGCATCCTCATGTCTGAAATCACCAGCGCGAAAGAATCAGCCGCGAGGTGGGCGAGGGCCTCATCCGCGGAGGCGGCTGTTACGCATTCATAGGTGTCGCTCAGGTAGTCGGCGAAAATGTTTCGGACGGAGGCCTCATCGTCCACGATCAAAATGCGGCGAGCGCCCTCTTCGTCATGAAATTCCGGATCCACCGGCGACACATTCTGGGCTGTTTGGTGATGCAAAGCTGTTGACATAATTGGCTGCGTTGCGGCCCCGGATTTTTGGCGGTGTTGGTTTGTTTTGAAGACAGGAAACCGGACAACTTGAGCGTCACAACAGAACGGAACGGGCGAAACGGTTATGCTTTCTGCCACACTATTCCTCCTGGAGACGGTCTTCTCGCGTTCCCAGCGCTTAAGTCGCACAGATCGTGCCAGCGCGAGCAGGGCGGTCTTCCAGGTCCTACCCTATCCTTGTTTTTGGTGGGTCTTCGTCGGGGCTGTTACCCAGGCGCATCCGACTATGATTGTGAGCTTCTCAAACCGCGGCGACCCAACAAGACAATGCCCGGGCTCTACCAATCTAATGGTGGAGCCCGGGCTTTTTGTGATCCGTTTGCTACTTAGTAGGATTGGAAATTAAGAATCGCGTTCAAGATCTCACCAAGGATGTTAACGCGACCGTTTGAGTATGAACCATACCGATAGCGGCTGTAGTAACCGTCCTCGTACCCGCGTCGAAAACCCTCGCGGAAGTAGTACTGATACTCGTCGAGATCGACGTAGTAGCCGTCATAGCCGTAGGTTGCGTCTTCGAACGCTCCAGAATCCTGGTAGTTACCACCCCAACCATCCTCGCGATCGGCTTGGCCGGCGCGAAAGCCTTCCTCGTAGCCATTGTTCACGGCGCGTCGCAACAAGTCGGCGCCATACTGATTGGTCTCGTAGTAGCGGCCTTGCCGGGAGTAACGATAATTAGGGGAACCATAATCGTTGTAGCGGAAGTTTTGCAGCCGAATCTGGTCTCGGCGCCGCTGTTCCCAATAACGTTGCTCAAACCGCCACCGCTGCATACGTCTCTGCTGCTGCAACTGGCGTTCGCGCTGCTCGAAGAAACGCTGTTGCTGTTGCCAGCGCTCGCGATATTGAGATTCGCGCTGCCGTTGCATTCCCTGCTGCTGACGCTGCCAGTCGGAATTGTCGCGCTGTCGCGATCCGCGCCAGCGGTCGGACTGCTGTCGTTCTTGATTCTGTCGTTGTTGTTCTTCGAGCCGGCGGCGCTGCTCGTCAGATTGCCGTTGCCGCTGGTCGCGCCACCCGTCCTGGCGTTGTGTTTGTTGTTGCCGTTGCCGCTCCTGTTCCAGGCGCTGACGTTCCTGAGCCTGCCGTTGCTGCTCTTCATTTCGGCGCTGCTGGTCGCTACTGCGCCACCCGTCCTGGCGCTGTTGCCGTTGCTGATCTGAACGCTGACGTTCTTGCGCCTGCCGTTGCTGCTCTTCGGCCTGGCGGCGCTGCTGGTCATTTCTGCGCCACTGATCCTGACGCTGCTGTTCCGATTGGCGCTGTTGCTCCGCGCGCTGCTGTTCTTGAGCTTGTCGTTGCTGCGCTTCGGCTTGGCGCTGCTGGTCATTTCTGCGCCACTGATCCTGGCGCTGTTGCTGCGACTGGCGCTGTTGCTCCGCGCGCTGCCGCTCATCGGCGCGGCGCTGGTCCTGACGCTGCTGTTGCGCTTGCCCCTGCTGTTGGTCATCCCTCCGGCGGCGATCTTCTTGCCGCTGCTGGTCGCGCCCACGGCCCTGCGCGTTAGCCGCGGCGTTCGCTCCAAACAACGCCACCACCGCGACGACAAACAACAATGCGAACTGCTTAAGATTAAGTTTCATGAATCCTCCTAACTTGGCCTATGCGAATCGAAACCGATTCCATGAGAAGCAGTGGCAACTGTTATTCCATCCCCTGCAAGCGACAAAACACACAATGTTTGGTGACCGCGAGGTAGTCAGTCAACACCTTTTCGTACTGAGATAGACCTAATCAGGCGGGCGCGGGTCACTTCTCAAGTGAAGTTGCTATCGGGAACTGGCGGACGTTTGCGCGACCACTTTGGAGCAAACATAACAGGGCCGAACGTCTTTCACTACGGATGCTGGGAGAGTCTGAACGCGCCATCTCACGATGGTCTGCCAGGCTTTGCCATTCATATTCATAGTAACCGGCGTACAAGACTCGTTCGTTTGCGCTCGTTAGCGCTTGCTAATCAAGAGTTGAAGCGCGTCACCTACTCCGTTTCAGAGTCTGATGGACAACGCAGGGCTTGATGCGCGAGACTAAAAGCGAGAATCGACCAACAAAGTTACTAGCAAATGGACCGAGTCCACGATACAGACATACCACGCGCAGGTGAGCAAGCGCTTGACCCGGTGTGCGGCATGACCGTCAGCAAACAGTCTGCCGCCGGATCTTTCGAGCACGCCGCAGTCACCTACTTCTTTTGCAGCACCCATTGTCTCGAAGCGTTCCGCAACGATCCGGCTCGCTTCCTGCAAGGCGCCACACGACCGGTAGACCTGAGTAGCACGCCAAAGCCGAAAGCGAGTCAGTACACCTGCCCGATGCATCCCGAGATTGTGCGCGACCAGCCCGGCAACTGCCCCATCTGCGGCATGGCATTAGAGCCGCGCACTGTTTCGATCGAGGAAGAAGAAAATCCTGAACTCGTCGATATGACGCGGCGCTTCGGGGTCAGTCTCGCGCTGAGCGTGCCGGTGTTCTTGATCGGGATGAGCGATTTTCTACCGGCGCGTCCACTTGAACGAATGATCTCGATGCAGTGGCTGGGGTGGATAGAGCTTGTCCTTGCGACGCCGGTGGTGCTGTGGGGCGGATGGCCGTTCTTTGTGCGCGCGGGGGCATCGATCCGGAACCGCAGTCTGAACATGTTCACGCTAATCGGACTCGGTGTCGCGGTCGCCTACGTCTACAGCGTGATTGCCAAACTCTTTCCGCATGTGTTTCCCCCGTCGTTCCGAGAGATGGGCGTCGTGCCGGTTTATTTCGAGGCGGCGGCTGTGATTACCACTCTCGTGCTGCTCGGCCAGGTCATGGAACTTCGCGCTCGTAGCCGCACTGGCGCCGCAATTAAAGCTTTGCTCGGGCTCGCGCCAAAGACCGCGCGACGAATCCGAGAAGACGGAACTGAAGCGGACATTTCGCTCGAGGACGTGCGCCCCGGCGATCGTCTGCGTGTGCGTCCCGGTGAAAAGATCCCGGTGGATGGCGTAGTGATCGAAGGCGCCAGCGCGGTCGACGAATCCATGGTCACCGGCGAATCCATTCCGGTAGAAAAGCACGCCGGCGATCGCGTCATCGGTTCGACCGTTAACGGCACCGGTTCTTTTCTGATACGCGCGGAGCGCGTTGGGGCCGAAACGCTGCTTGCGCGAATCGTGCAGATGGTCGCTGAAGCTCAGCGCAGTCGCGCACCGATTCAAAAACTCGCCGACATCGTCGCCGGATATTTTGTCCCGATTGTTATCGCCGCTGCCGCCATCACCTTTGTCGTATGGGCCACCGTTGGGCCACAGCCGCGCTTGGCGCACGCGCTCATCAACGCCGTTGCGGTGCTGATCATTGCCTGCCCGTGCGCGCTTGGTTTGGCGACGCCGATGTCGATTATGGTGGCGATGGGCAAAGGCGCCACCGCCGGAGTGCTTTTCAAGAATGCCGAAGCCATTGAGGTAATGCGTAAGGTCAACACGTTGGTTGTTGACAAGACAGGGACGTTGACCGAAGGCAAACCAAAGTTGGTCTCGGTTACGACAGCAAACGGTTGGGAAGAACAGAAGCTGTTGCGACTCGCTGCTAGTCTTGAACGCGCCAGCGAGCATCCACTGGCAGCCGCGATTGTCGGTGGCGCTGAAGATCGCGGCGTGGAATTAACCACTACGGAAAGTTTCGACTCAATAACAGGCAAAGGCGTGCGCGGCAAGATTGATGGGCATGCGGTGGCGCTGGGCAATCGCGCGTTGCTCGAGCAACTGCAAATAGACGTGGGTGACTTAGCGGCGAAGGCGGAAACGCTGCGGGCCGATGGCCAGACCGTAATGTTCGTCGCCGTGGATGGCCGTGCCGCCGGCCTCATTGGCGTCGCTGATCCGATCAAGCCTTCGACACCGGAAGCAATTCTTCAATTACACGAAGAAGAGATCCGCATCGTGATGCTCACCGGCGACAGTCGCACCACAGCCGAAGCGGTCGCGAAGAAGCTCAACATTGATGCAGTCGTCGCTGAAGTCTTACCAGATCAAAAAGCTGAAGTGATTAAGCGCCTGCAAGCGGATGGGCGCATCGTCGCAATGGCCGGCGATGGCATCAACGATGCGCCAGCCCTCGCCCAGGCGCACGTCGGCATCGCAATGGGCACCGGCGCCGATGTAGCGATGGAGAGCGCCGGAGTCACGCTGGTGAAAGGCGATCTCCGCGGTATCCTGCGCGCGCGGCGTTTGAGCCGGGCCACGATGCGCAACATCAAACAGAATCTGTTCTGGGCTTTTGTCTACAACACGCTGGGTGTGCCCATCGCAGCCGGCATCCTCTATCCATTCTTCGGCCTGCTGCTGAGTCCCATGCTCGCCGCCGCCGCGATGAGCTTCAGCTCCGTCTCCGTTGTTGGCAACGCGCTGCGCCTGCGACGAGCGCGTCTGTGATCAAGTGGTAGAAGTTTTGAATCAGAACTTGCCTTCTACGAACTCAGTGCTCCTGCGAGTTGTGCAGGTTCATTAAGACGGGCGGCAACATCTCACATCTCCGCGTTTTAATTTGGCCAAATTGCATTTAGCAGCGCGGCCAGCCGATATCCTCCCCAGGCAACGCGCTGGCGGGCGACCTTGAGGCTTTTACTCTTGTACGCCGCTGTTGGCTTTGTGCCGTTCTTAATGCCTTTGTAAGCGACATCTTTCGCAAGAGTAGTGCTCTCGTCTGCCCACGCACTAAAGTTGAACGGATCATCCAGTTTCAAGGCTGGGTCAGTGTCGGGATTGCCGGCCGTTGCCTTGGCGGCGGCGGCGGGAATTTGATTGAGCGGAGGCGGCCTGAAATTTGGTCCCGTCCGCGGAAAGGTGCCAATGCCGCCATCCCAAAAACTGTGGAGGTTGCTCTTCTGCAGCTTGCCGTTTTGACCGGGAATCTTAATCGACACCAGATTGCCACCCCGATCTCCCTGGGGGTTAGCGCTACTGACCCTGGTGGTGCAGTGAAGTGGTTGATGAATATCGCCGACAAAGTGGATGATGAACCGCAACGCTTGAGCTTGCGCGTTCTTGTCGGTGCTTGTCTTGAGTATGTTTACATTGTCCTGCAAGGCCGTGACTACGTTGGGCGTGGGCAAGGCTGGTAATGGCGTTCCATCGATGGAAAAGGGATTGTCGATGAAGTGGAGCGCTTTGAAGGAATCAAACTCCGGAAACTGTCTGAGGTCGTCAGGCCAGTGCGCAGCGTTAACGAAGTCTTTGCTTCTCGCCGAGACTTGGGCGGGGTTTATCGCGATTGCGAGCAGCTCGTTTGCTTTCGCTTTGGCTTTGGGATTCAGCCGCTTGAAGGCGATGAAAGCTACGATCATATGTCCGCCCGCTCCCCAACCCAGCGACGTTAGTGGAGTGCAAAGCATGATGGCCATGACCGCGCACGCTATTAGGCTCTTGTATGCACGTCTCTTTTCGTTTTTCATTGGGAACCTCCTTCGGTGGTTAGTGGTCCAGTGTAAGTAGAGAGTAAAAGAACAACCCTGAGGGGCTGCTAAGTAACTCGACGTTTGATGGATCTTCGCAGATGTTCGCTCCTGCGTGAGAACCGATCCGATATATCCACGTCAAGGGCGCGCGATTTATATCATAAGTAATAGCAAAGTTCTATGCTAAAGCTGAGAGTGCCCCAAGCCGCAGCTTTTGAGGCTCTCGATTTGCGGGGTTTTCCCGGCAAGTCTTCATTGACAGCTTTGCGTAGTTAGAGGATTCTGAGGGCCGTACTTAGCCTTTATCCTTGCTGGTGCCCCCGATGATTACTGCCAATCCTGAGCTAGGTTGCTGTTACAGACTCGTCGCCGCCTTGCAGACGCCGGCCCAAGAGTCTAAATGGTTGCCAGAGTTTGTAACTCGAATTACTCCTACCGGCTGGGTAGTCATAGGCGTTATTGCCCTCGTGGTCTTGGGAGTCATCCTTTATTTCTTTACCATCGATGAACTTGAGTTGGGCATTCCACCAAAGGTCAAATTCAAACGGCGCGTTCGTTCGCCCAAAGAACAGGCTGCACCACCTCCTGATTCCGTGACTTCGCCGTCCCCAAGACAGGCCGCTCCCGACCAACCGACTCCACCGCCACTTGTCTCCACTACCATTCAACCCAATCTCGTTCATCCCTATCCACTGCAAGCGAACTTCACCGGACGCGTGAAGGAGCGGGAAGAACTGACCGAGTGGCTTGTGGATAATGAGCATCCGATCTGCGCGCTGGTGGCGATGGGTGGAATGGGCAAATCCGCGCTCGCGTGGTACTGGGCGAAGAACGATGTACTCACTTCTTCCGATATGAAGTTGGATGGCTTGATGTGGTGGTCTTTCTACGAGGGCGAATCCTCGTTCGCCAAATTCGTTGACGACGCGCTCACGTACGTCAGCAACAAGCCGATTGACGCGGTGAGCTTGCCGACAACGTACGACCGCGCACAGGAATTGCGCAAACAGTTACAGCAGCGAAAAATACTATTCGTGCTCGATGGGTTCGAGCGGCAATTGCGCGACTATGCGAGTCTCGACGCCGCATACAAATCCGATGACAGCGCCGAGCGATCACGTGAGGCGCGCTCCTGCGTCGATCCAATTACATCGCGCTTGCTTCGTGACGTTGCCGCCGGGACAACCAAGGCGAAGGTTTTGATTACAACGCGACTCCCGGTAAGTGATCTTGAAGATCGCGCGAACGATCCTCTTGCAGGAGTTGTTGAGCGTGAATTGAGAGAGTTGGCACGCGACGATGCAGTCGCCTTCATGCACGCGCAGGGCGTAAAGAAAGGCACCGATGTCGAGATTGCCAATGTGTGCGAGGCTTACGGTTATCATCCTCTGAGTCTGCGACTTCTTTCGGGCTTGATTGCGCGCGATGCCAAAACACCCGGCGACATTGCCGCCGCGCCGCGTCACGACGTTTACGACGACCTCGTCCAGCGCCAGAACCACGTCCTTGAGGAGTCGTACAACGCGCTCCAAAAAAGAGAACGCGCGCTCCTCTCACGCATTGCGGCCTTTCGTGGACCGATGGCCTACGACGCGCTTGAGATTTTCAGGAATACGGGCGAGGGGACGAGATTTGAAGCCGCATTGGACGATTTGCGTGTGCGCGGGCTATTGCAGCGCGACATCGCGCACAACCGCTACGATCTGCACCCGATCGTGCGCCACTATGCCTACGACCGCCTAACCGACAAGAATGGCGTCCACACTCGCCTGCGCGATTATTTTGCGAAAGTCCCCGCGGCCGACACAAACAAGGTGAAAAGCATCGAAGACCTTGCGCCCTTTATTGAACTCTACTACCACACTGTCCGCGCGGGGCGGTACGATGAAGGGTGCAATTTGTATTATCAGAGAATTTGGGATCTGCTTTATTACCGCCTAGGTGCATACAAGACTCAGATTGAACTCTTGATGGCTTTGCTTCCGGCTAGCAAAGAACAGAAGCCCAGACTCAAGAAAGAAAGCGACCAAGCGTGGACAATGAGCGAAATTGCGAATGCGTATGGCGCCTCTGGCCAATCTCGCAACGCAATGATCTTTTTTCAAAAGGTAATAGCGATATATGAAAGACTGGGAGACAAGCAAAACATCGCCATTGGGCTGGATAACATTGCCACTCAGCAGATAAACCTTGGTGTACTAGCAAGCTCTGAGCGAAATCGCCGACGAAGTATCGCATTATGCAAGGAGATAAATTCTGAATCTGATGAAGCCTTTGCCCATGAAGGATTAGGGCGACTGCTTGCTTTTCGCGGCGCGTTTGATGAGGCTGAATTAGAGCTAGAAAGCGCCCAAGGTATTGTTGACAAATTCGGGGTGGCTCAAACAAACGCTGTCTCTACGGTTAGAGCCGAGCTTGCCATGTTGCTCCTGCTCAAAAAGGACTATAAATCAGCATATGATATTGCTCGTCAGGCTCTCACGCTCGCGTTGGCGCAAAGCCGTAGCATCTACGGAGGGGAACGCGACATCGTTCGCGCGGAATGGTTGTGGGGCGCGGCGTTGGTGATGGAAGGAAAAGACATGGACGGTGCCTCGGAGCACCTTACCGACGCGCTCACGCGCGGTCGTCGCATCAATCTTGTGGAATTTGAGCCGGACATCTTGCTTGCGTGGGCGCGCTGGCATCGCGCACGCGGAAATGCACAAGAAGCGCAAACGCACGCGGAAGACGCTCTCGCCATCGCCGACCGCTGTGAGTATCGATTGAAGCAAGCAGACATTCACAATTTTCTTGCGCGGCTCGCGCTGGATGCGGGTGATCAAGAAAAGGCGCGCGAGCACGCGGAGATTGCGAAGGAGCGTGCGTGGTGTGACGGTCCGCCGCACTGCTACAAGCCCGCGCTGGATGAGGCGGAGGTGATGTGGAAGGAGTTGGGGGCAAGAGTATAGAACAGCAACTATGCGTGAAGGTGCTACTCGACAATATCGTTCTTGGTGCTGTTCACAAATGCCAACACCTCACCTTGCTCTCTGTCCGGAACAGCAAAGCTATCCAATGTTGCTTTCACGTGATTCAGAAATATTGTCCAGTCACCTTCGCTAATCCTCATTCCTCTATGAGAAGACGCCATGTCACGTCCTGTGTAATAGAGCGGTCCGCCCGCGCTGGCGCAGAGGAAATCGATCAATAGCTGCTTCTCTCTACGCAGACCGTCTTCCCCTCGGTGCTGCCAGAAACGGCCCGAGCTGAGCGTCCGTCGTAAGGCGGCGCAACAGATCATCAGCAACGGGCTAACGTGGTGCCCGATTCGGGTAAGACCTTAAGCCACTTCCTCCTGCAGCATCTTTAGCGCGTCGCGCTCCTCGTCTCTGAATCTGTTCGCCACGCCTTTTTGCACGTCAAGCGAATTCTTAGCAAAATGAACCAGGATGCCCTGCGCGTTCTTACGTCCACGCTCAGCATAAACCGCGCTTATCAACCGCTTATCGAATTCCGCATCTTGGGGGCCTACATTCAATTTGCCAATTGCCGTTTGCACGATTGAATTATGCGGCCCATGCTGCACCGCCGTGGACCAAACGACATCTTGAATCGTATGGGACCGGGCGTTTACATCCAATCCTTTGTCCCTCTGGATATCCGCTACGAGCAGATCGAAGTGGGTTCTTTTGATGAAGGCATGTTGGCTGTCCTGGAACTCTTCCGGGTGGGCAGCCGCAATCGCCTTCCACTTCGCGGTAAACTCCGCGCTGCCGGGTTGCAGATTCTTGAAATCATCTCGGAAAGGAAAATCTGGTTCGGAAACAAACTGCTTAACCGTTCCCCCTCCTTTGCTCGTCATTTGATACGAGCCATACGAAACACCGCCAGCGTCTCCGTGTCCGGTAGACACCGTGCCGGGTCCTCTTCCGCCGGTCTCGAATTTTGCAGACAGGCCTCCCAGTTTCCTGTCCCCTGCTGCGACTGGTTGAGGTTGAGGCTGCGGCTGAGGCTGCGGTTGAGCGGTCGGAACGGGAGCACCTTCCGGTATGTTCAGCACATCGCCAATCCGAACTTTGTTTGGGTCGGCCTTAAACTGCGGGTTGGCATTCAGCAATTCAGCCAAACTTATTCCGTGGGTTTGAGCAATCTTTGAGAGGTTCTCTCCTGATTTGACTGTGTGAGTCATGGCTAGTCTCCTTTTTGGGTTTTTGTCTTACATCACATCTACTCTGGAAACGGCGCTAGTGCGACATAGAGCGCGGACGGCATTGACTATTTCTCAAGCGGATCAAAGCGAATCAAGTCGACCGCTTCGACTGCGTGACCCGTCCGTCTCTCGCCGCGAACTTTCACTGTGAAGGAATACTTCTTCTTATGAATTCTATCTTTCAATGTGCGAGGCGCGCAATGGGCTGTCCGCTTGTGAATGGCGCCCAGGTCGCGGCCGGCCTTACGCGAGTCGTTCGAGCATTCGTGCCAACCGAATTGTGCCACGCCACTCGGCGGACTCTTCAAAATCCCATAATGCGGAGAGGACTGCATGGCAAAATGCCCATCGGGCAAGTCGCTCTCCGCTAATATGCAACTCATCTGAAAAAACTGAGAGTCTCTGCGAGAGGATCTCCAGCGTCGCAGACTCAGATGCTCCAACTGGTAATTGATTCAACATAAAAGAGCCTACCTCGTAACCCGGATCCCCAGCAATCCCTTTCGGATCGATCGCCAGCCAACCCCTCTTTTCATCGAGAAGAATATTTTCGTGATGCAAATCTCCATGAAGAATGATGCTGCCCTCAGACGATGCGTTCAGCTCGACGAAAGAGTGCTCGGCTTTAGCGATGAGTTCTGAAGGGAAAGGTCCGCTGCCGCTATCAAACCTCGTTCGAAGTCGTTCGAAAGCCTTGAACCAAACCGCAAGCAAAGGGAAGGCGTGATCGGCGGGAGGCGGACGCCACAGCCGGCGCATGAGCGTCGCGGCGGTGTGCGTGGCCTCCAGGTCGCCTTGCAATTTGTGGACTGGCGTACCTGGAGCTACGCGCTCCATCAGTAATACTCCGCGAGCTGAGTCGTGATCTAACAAACGGACCGAACCAACACCTTCGAACTGGCTGAGAGCGGCCGCTTCGGTAAGTAACTCAGGGCATGGAACACCGATCTTCAGCACGATCTCTGTGCCGTCTGACATTTTTCCGGGAAGGACGAGATTGTACGAGAGGTTCTCAAAGGGCTCATCCAGCTCCAGCGACCAGCGCGCGCGACACTCGCTCACGAGGGCGGGCAACGTTACTTGCCATTGCCGACCCAGCTCGCCATACACCCGCTCGACGGTCTCTCTTAGGCTGTTTGGAATTTGCATAGGGCGAGTAGTCGAATATTGCATGGGCAAGCCAACGCCGTGATTCAGACCTTGACACTATTGCGGCTGCGTCGAAAATTCGACCTTCGGCGTCTCTCGCAACAACCTAAGCACTTGTCCTTACCTCAGCGTCAATGTTGCGCGTTCATTAGAAACAGCGGCATCACGTCAGAGTTCAGGTGGCCGCGCGGTGACCCAGGTGTCTGGTAGCCCCTCAAGCAGAGCCGTCAGACTGGCAGCCGTTCGCGCAAGAATTGCCACTATGTCGTCTAGATTGAGTCTGTTCTCGTTCATGGCGATCCATTTTAATCGCACGCGATTCGGACGCGCACTTTCTCCTCGTCAAGCTGCGAGTAGCGGACATGTTGGGCGACGGACACGACCACTCTGTGTGTCATTGGGGAGCGGTTCCTGTGTGGACAGTGTCAACTCGCGGCCCAGTGCTCAACGCGGCGGCGACAAGTACAGGCAGATAAACGCTCCACAGTCCCAGCATAGGCGGCACAGTGCCGCCGGTCCCCGGGAGCGGAAATAGAAAAAGTAAGTACAGACAGAAGAACAGGCAGGTCGCCATTGAGATCCCGATGGCCCAAGCGCGCCCGACCCTAATTGCGCGATACAGTGCAATACTCATCGCTCCGGAGTAAAAGAGCATGGCCCCTGTAGTGAAACGCAGAATGGTCAAGGGCCCGTAAGGCTCGGCACCGTTCAAAGCGAGAGATGCAACGGCCGCGGAGTGAACCAATCCGCTTAATATTGTGGGAATGCCCAGGCTCAGCGCGAGTACCGAAGCCGCGTGGCAAGCGTAAGGCACGTCAAGAGAGGAGGGTTTGAAGCGCCGATACACAAGCACTACCAGCAGCAAAAGCGCCGAGACCGATGCGTAGGTCAGAACTCTAAGTAACTTCACGGAGTTCATTATGAACCTTCGTCATATTTCCCGCTGCTGGTCCGCATTCGTTACGACTGTCTCAGAGCCGGTTGGTTTGAACTTAGTGCAGGTGTAGGTACCCCTGACTGTCACGCCGTCGCTTTGAATAGTGCCCTCGAATGTACAAGGATTCGCATCGCTGGCGTGAGACCGGTACGTCAAGGGCTTCTGCTCCACGTGCGCCAGAATTAGCGGCATAACGAGTTAAGCCGCATCCGAGCGTCTCGTCGCAGCCACTGTCTTTCGCGATGACGATCAGACGAGAGCGCGAGGACGCGGAGCGCAGCGGAGCGCGCCGCGCCACTCACCTTAACCAGCATCACTCAAGCTTGACGCGGCGTGTCGACTTTCATACCCGATTTGTTGGATGGCGCGTTAATTGAAACATGCCACCTGCGCTAGATATTTTCAGCGTACCGCGATCGTAATTTCACTTGAAAGCCACACCATGAGGGCGTGCCGGGCCACTAGAGACCGCTTTATTAAAATCAAGCTGAAACCTGGAATCCAGCACGAGATCATTGGCGGTCACTTTCGCCACATGAATCTTGTGGTCGCCCTCAGCATGGACTTTCCCAGCATCATCCTCGTTCAAGAAATAATCCGTGATGACCAGACGCTTTTCGTCTTCGGTAAGCGCAAGATAGTGAGGTCCCGAATTCGCGCCCAAATCCAGAATCTTCAAAACCTTCGGCTGCTCGGGGTTGGTGGTATCAAACATGACGACCTTGCCGGCCATATTCATTGTAACGAATAGCCTCTTTCCATCTTTCGTCATACGCATGAGTTGAGGCCAGCCGCCCTTAGCGATTGAGTTGAAGTCAAAGACAGCCTTCGCTGTTCCTGATTGAGTATCCAGCAGATAAAGCTGACCAGCACCCATTCCCGCCGTATAGCCGCGGCCTTTCCCGTCCCCAGGAATTAACCGCACGTCAATGGTTCCGCCTGCACCGAGCATCTTGATCGTGCGGACAATTGTCCTGTCCCTGAAATTCCACACTCTCACGCTGCCCCGCAACTCTAAATCTCCCGGCACGGCATGCAACGTGGTCGAGGGGCAGATGAAGTCGCTCGTGACCATCAAATTCATTTCCGGGCGAACTGAGATGCCGTGAGGATTGAAACCGTCATCGGGCGGCGCTTTGGGATATTCGGCCACTAGCTTTAAGTCTTTTCCAAACTCTGCAATTCTTCCCGGATGGTGTCCTTGTGCTCCGCCCATCATCGTCACGAGAAAGCCCCCGTCAGCCAGCGGATAAAACTCGTCCGCGATGGCAGACTGGGGAGGATCAGCCGCAGAGATGAACTTGGGCGCGCCGGCATTAGACACGTCAAAAAAGAAGACTTCCTTCTGTCCTTTCAAAACGCTCAAGAGTCCGCCGCAGGCCAGCACACGACCGTCGCGCGAGAGTCCCACATGATGAGGTTCATTCCAAGTTGCTCCAGGCCCAGTCAGTGGCACTGTCGTGATTACCTTTCCGTAATCAGCCGACTTTTCATCAAAGTTTACGACTGCAAGAAAGTCCGGGCTTTTACGCACCTGATCGCCTGCCCAGACAAACAGGTACTTTTCAGTCTTAGCTGTCAGCGGACCGGAGGGATTCGCCTGCGAAACATTTGTCTTGTTTAGAAAGTATAGACCTCCTGCAACCAGGAGTACGCCAAGCATCAAGAACATTGCCTTGTTAAGCTTCGACCAGGTCATCGTCTTTCCCCCCCTCTTAGAGATGTTGTTATTACAAAGCCGCACGGTATTCTACAGCCATCCAACGTTGGAGGTAAGCGGCACGACGGAGACACGATAGAAAGCCCTTCAATGATTGGGGATTTGAAGGAAAGCCATTCAATTGACAGTCGGCGTGTCCGCTTCAACGACCTTTTGGCTGAGGGGTTCAGGAGAAGAGGGCGAGGACCGCCTTTGGGAGGCTCACGAAATATGCAAGCACGGTCTCTGGCGCGCGCCAGCCCAAAGCGGAGAAGCCCGTGGCCGCGTGGACGCACATTAAGGCGCAGTAGATTCCCAGCACGAGCTTCATCCCGCGCCTGGCCAGCGTCATGTGGGCACAGCGATAAAGAATGTAGGCCGCAAAAGCTCCAATGGCCAGCTTCGCGGCGAGAAAGGGCGCCTCACCGAGATTCAAGAGTCGCGCCATCGCTCCATTACCTTCAGTCGCGACATTCAAGCGCAGCCAGAGAATTGTCAATTGCGCATCGAGCCAATTCATGGCGAATAGGAGAAGGCTTTTGGAGAGCGCATTCACGCTGGGGCTCCTTTACGTGTCAAACCCGGTTGAACTATGGCTCCCTATTACGCCAGAACCCCCGAACCGCATGGTCCGGAGGTTCTGTCGCCACGGGAGGAAACGAGACTCGTTACCGTTGTCTAAAAAGAAACTTCCAATCGAACTACGGTTCCGAAAAGTGATCGCTGATCTGTGAATCTCAGATCTGAGATTTCAATCCTTCTGCGTAATGACAACCACCACGATTCTCTAAACCGGCACGGTGCGGCGTATTATAGGGCCACTGCGGAAAAGTGGCTAGAGCGGAACGCCGACTACCGAAGACCAAGTCAAAACCACGGATCAAAGCATGTCCATTTCCATTGCCGAAGCTATCCTCGAAGCGACGCAAGTCTTGCGTGGGTCAGGTGTCCCTGAGGCAAGACAAGAAGCGGGGTTGCTGCTGGCACATGCAATCGCCAGGGATCGAACATTTCTGATCACCCATGCGGAAGACCCGCTGAGATCAGAGGAACTGGAAACCTTTCGCCATTACGTTGAACGGCGCGCGCAGGGTGAGCCGGTGCAGTACATCACCGGCCACCAGGAGTTTTTCGGTCTCGACTTCGAGGTTAGCCGCGACGTACTGATACCGCGTCCCGAAACGGAAATACTGGTCGAGATCGCTCTTGAATTGATTGGCAACAATGACGCGACTCCGTTCATCTGCGACGTCGGCACAGGTTCGGGCTGCATTGCCATCGCACTGCTTCACGAGCGGTCAAAGGCACGCGCCATTGCAGTCGATATTTCTGACGCGGCGTTGCGCGTCGCCGCACGCAACGCAGCGCAAAACAGTGTTACCGAACGAATAACTTTTGTGGCGTCGGACTGCTTTGCTGCGCTTGAGAAGAAATCTTGTTTCGATCTCGTGCTTTCCAACCCGCCCTACGTCGCGGATAAGGATCTATCCGGTTTGCAAAGAGAAGTGCGCGAGCATGAGCCCCAAGTGGCCCTGACGCCGGGTGATGATGGACTTTCCGTGATTCGACGGTTGCTGGTCGATGCCTCTGCGTTTTTGATCGACGGCGGCTATCTGCTTATTGAGATTGGTTTCGACCAGCGAGCAGCGGTCGAGCGATTGATCGACCCCAGCATATGGAAGGTGATCGAGGTGCGGCAGGATCTCCAGGGCATACCGCGAACAATCGTGTTGCAGAAGCCGGCTTCGTCAGTTCCCAAACCATTAACATCTGGCGCCTAACTCAGCCCTCCGAAGCCAGCAAAAAACTTTCTGCCACAAGGTCCGATCCAGCGGTGTTTATCTCCTTAGAACCGGAAACTGTGCGTTGCTCGGCGTAACCGGAAACAATTTCAAGTTCAGGAGAATCAGCTATGAAAAGATGGCTTGGACACACTTTGTTGGCCGTTGCCTTGATCGCTCTGGCGAGCGGCGCCGCAATGGCTCAGAAGGATGCTAAAAATTCGCTCGAGTGTCGCGACAGTTGGTGGGATGGCGACAGGCTCCAGAATCATTGCGAGATCAGAGAGCAGACGCTGGCCGCGGGTGGAGCGATCACCGTTGACGCCGGACAAAACGGCGGCATCTCGGTAAAGGGCTCGGACCGCAACGATGTCCTGGTGCGCTCTCGCATCCAGAGTGCCGCGCGGTCGCAGGGCGAAGCCGACGAACTGGCAAAGCAGATCCTTATCGAAACGAGCGGCCTCCGGATTCGCGCCGCTGGACCAGAACAGCGTCATGATCTTAATTGGTCGGTAAGTTTCGAGATCTTTGTGCCGCGCCGATCCGATCTTTCGCTCGAGGCGCACAACGGCGGTATCTCGATCGCGGATGTGAATGGCCGGATCGAATTCAATTGCGTCAATGGTGGCGTGGTCTTGCGACGCGTGGGCGGCAGCGTGCACGGCGGCACCACCAATGGCGGGCTCGTCGTCGAACTCGCCGGTAATCACTGGGAGGGCGAAGAGTTGGACGTCAAGACAACAAATGGCGGCGTCAACATGTCTGTGCCCGAAAACTACTCGGCGCATCTCGAAACGGGCACGGTGAACGGCAACGTCAGTGTTGATTTTCCGGTCACGGTGCAAGGGCGGATCACCAGAGAGCTTTCCGTCAATCTGGGTTCCGGCGGCGCGACCGTGCGCGCGATGACCACCAACGGCGGCGTGCGACTCAGGCGTACAGGCACAAACGAGTAACGTCTACGCCGGCCGATGATCCAACGTCCAAAGTCTGGTATGCGGCACAGGCTTTGGACGTTGGAATGCGCAACGTTGTACTCCTTTCGTTTGTCAGCCTACCCGCGACTTTAACCTTTCTGTTTTTTAATCTAATCTGTCGGGGTCGTGGATAAATTCCGGATTACCGGCGGGCGTCCGCTCAAGGGACGAATTTCGATTAGCGGCGCAAAGAATTCGGCGCTGCCCTGTATGGCCGCGGCGCTCCTGACGCCGGAAACAGTAACGCTTCACAACATCCCTTACGTTCGCGACATCATCACGCAACGTCGCTTGCTCGAAGACATCGGCGCGACCGTGCTAACCCCCGAATTGCGCACGCACAAGATCTCTGCGTCGCATATCGAACTGTTTGAAGCGCCGTACGAGCTGGTCAAGACGATGCGCGCTTCGGTGCTGGCGCTGGGACCTTTGCTGGCTCGGTTTGGGAAAGCGAAAGTCTCACTGCCCGGTGGTTGCGCCATCGGCACACGCCCGATCGATCTGCATCTCGCCGGGTTTCAGCAACTCGGTGCGGAAGTAAAACTCGAAGCCGGCAACGTTGTCGCCCGCGCACCAAAAGACGGGCGCCTGCGCGGCGCGGAGGTCCACTTCGAGAAGTCCACTGTTACCGGAACCGAAAACTTGATGATGGCTGCATCGCTGGCGCGCGGCCGGACCACGCTTTACAACGCGGCACGCGAACCGGAGATCGCCGATCTTGCCGAGTTGCTGAACAAGATGGGCGCGCGCATTCGCGGTGCCGGCACGCCCACGATTCAGATCGAAGGCGTGGAAGCGCTCGGCGGCGCCGAGCATACAATCATTCCCGATCGCATCGAGACCGGAACGTTCATTGTGGCCGCGGCAATTACCAAAAGCGAGCTGGAAATCAAAGACTGCCGGCCCGAACATTCTGCCGCACTAATCGCGAAGCTGCGCGAAGTCGGTGTCGAAATCAAAGAGCTGAATCAGAGCACGCTGCACGTTGCAGGCGCTGGGAAGCTTACTGGCTGCGATGTGACGACCGAACCGCATCCGGGTTTTCCGACCGACATGCAGGCACAATACATGACCCTCATGACGCAGGCCGAAGGCCGCGCGGCCGTAACCGAAACCGTTTTCGAGAACCGCTTCATGCACACTTCAGAATTGCAGCGCATGGGTGCGCTCATTCACATCGATGGCCGCACCGCTACTGTTCAAGGAGCCAGCCAATTAACGGGCGCGCCCGTGCAGGCTTCGGATCTGCGCGCTTCAGCTTCGCTCGTGCTCGCGGGACTGGTGGCCGAAGGAGAGACCGTAATCACGCGCGTCTATCACATCGATCGCGGCTACGAAAAGATTGAAGCCAAGCTGCGCGCGCTCGGCGCCGATATTGAACGGATAAGGGAATCGGTGACCACGCCGCTGGCGCAAACAACTGAACCCGATGCGGCCGTAGCGTAAGCCTTTGGTTAGAGTTTCATGACTTGTGCTACCATGCCTACATAAGCAAATCCTTAGCAATTGGAAGACAACGACGATGTCAGCCCAACTTGAACCGAGACGGTTTAACGTAACCGAATATTACCGAATGGCCGAAGCGGGGGTGCTGACGCCCGATGACCGCGTCGAGTTGATCGAAGGAGAGATAATCAAGCTGAGCCCAATCGGCAGTCCTCACGCAGCTTGTGTGGCTCGGCTTGCGCGGTTGCTACAGAGTGTAGTCAGAGAAAAAGCTATAGTGTGGGTTCAAAATCCGGTTCGGCTCAACGAGTTTTCCGAGCCTGTGCCTGACCTCGCGCTGTTAAAGCCGCGCAAAGATTACTATGCTGCTCGACATCCGACGCCTGCGGACGCGCTGCTGGTCATCGAAGTCGCCGATACGACGCTGCTGAAAGATCGCAACATCAAGATTCCGCTGTACGCTCGCGCCCGCATTGTCGAAACCTGGCTGGTCAATCTTCCGAAGAAAATGATCGAAGTCTATTCTGATTTGCATAACGGAAAGTACCGCAAGTGTCGCAAGCTCAAACGCAGTGAGGTGGTAGAGTCGCCAAGCGTTCAAGGACTTTCTTTGAAGGTCAACGAGATCTTAGGATAGCCATCGTAGTTTTTGTTACGGATCAACTCCAACCATGCCTGAACCCGATTGCCTGTTCTGCAAAATCATCGCCGGTGAGATTCCCGGCGACATCGTCCATCAGGACGAGAGCTGCGTCGTCATTCGCGACATCAATCCCCAGGCGCCGACGCATGTGCTGTTGATTCCGCGCGAGCACATGGAATCGCTGGACGACGCTTCGCACCGTGATGAACCTTTGCTCGGGCATCTCTTGCGCGTCGCCGCTCGCATTGCGAACGATGAAGGACTTGCGGAGGGCGGCTATCGCGCAGTCATCAACACTGGCGCCGGCGCAGGTCAGTCAGTTTTTCATCTGCACGTGCATCTGCTGGGCGGCAGGCCGATGCACTGGCCTCCGGGTTAGCAGTCCATCAAGACCCGCGAATGCAGTGCTCATCTCCAATTAATTCAATTTTGGCGCAACCGCGCGCGCGGCTTCGGAAACGCCACTCTCGTAATTCTCGAAATTTGTATTGAGGCGCCTCTTCACAATCGGAGAGTTAAAGCCGGCAGATGAGTAGTTCACGCTCGTAGATCGTCTCTGGGGGGAGGCGGTCGTGTAAATGGAGAAAGAGTTCTTCGTGTCCGAGCACTTCATCGCGCCACGCAGTACGGTCGAATGCTTGCAACTGCTCAAATTTCTCTTTCGAAAAGTCGAGCCCCTGCCACTCGATATCTTCATAGTGCGGCATCCAGCCGATCGGAGTTTCTTTGGCGAGCGCACGGCCATGGGCGCGGTCGACGACCCACTTCAGCACGCGCATGTTTTCGCTGAATCCCGGCCACATGAACTTCCCTGCGGCGTCTTTGCGGAACCAGTTCACGTGAAAAATGCGCGGCGTCTCGCTGAGTGATCGCTGCATGCGGATCCAGTGCCGGAAATAATCGCCCATGTGATAGCCGCAGAACGGCAGCATGGCCATCGGATCGCGGCGCACTTTGCCGATTGTGCCCGCCGCCGCAGCCGTCATCTCTGATCCCATCGTGGCGCCGATGTAGACACCGGAGCTCCAATTGAATGACTGATACACCAGCGGCATCGTGGTGGCGCGTCGGCCACCAAAGATGATCGCGCTGATCGGCACGCCGTTCGGATCTTCCCAGGCAGGATCAATCGTCGGACATTGCGAGGCGGGCGCGGTGAAGCGAGCGTTCGGATGCGCGGCTTTCGCGCCGGTTTCTTTCGCGATTTGCGGTGTCCATTTTTTACCTTGCCAATCCAGACAATCCGCGGGCGCCTCGTCGGTCATGCCTTCCCACCACACACCGCCTTCGGGTGTGAGCGCGACGTTGGTAAAGATGGAGTTTTTTGATAGCGTGGCCATTGCGTTGGGATTCGTCTTAACTGACGTACCCGGTGCGACCCCGAAAAACCCAGCCTCCGGATTGATCGCGTGCAAGCGCCCGTTCGCGTCTGGTTTGATCCAGGCGATATCGTCTCCGACAGTCCAGACTTTCCAGCCCTCGAATCCTGCCGGCGGAATGAGCATGGCGAAATTTGTTTTGCCGCAGGCGCTGGGAAACGCCGCGGTGACGTAAGTCTTTTCACCTTGCGGATTCTCGACCCCGACGATCAGCATGTGCTCGGCCATCCAGCCTTCGTCGCGTGCAATGTTGGAAGCGATGCGCAGCGCGAAGCACTTCTTGCCCAGCAGCGCATTGCCGCCATAACCGGAGCCGTAAGACCAGATCTCGCGTGTCTCGGGAAAATGGACGATGTACTTCTCTTTGTTGCAGGGCCAGGGCACGTCCTTTTGCCCGGGAGCGAGCGGCGCGCCAACCGAATGCATACAGGGCACGACGCGTTTCTCGTCCTTATCGATCTCTGCATAGACTGGCAGACCGATGCGGGCCATGATGCGCATGTTGACCACCACGTAAGGCGAATCGGTGAGCTGCACACCGATCTGCGACATGGGCGAGCCGATTGGTCCCATGCTGTAAGGCAACACGTACATGGTGCGGCCTTGCATGCAGCCGTTGAAGAGCTCCTTCAGTTTCCGGCGCATCTGGTAAGGCTCTTCCCAGTTGTTGGTGGGACCCGCACCGTCCTTCGAGAGCGAACAGATGAAGGTGCGATCTTCGACGCGCGCGACGTCGCTGGCATCCGATCGCGCATAGTAGCAGCCGGGCCAAAGCTTTTCGTTGAGTTTGATGAAGGTGCCGCCCGCCACCATCTGCGCACAAAGCGCTTCGTATTCTTCCTGCGAGCCATCCACCCAGTGAATCGCATCAGGCTTGGTTAAATTGGCCATCTTCTCGACCCAATTGAGCAGATGCGTGTTCTTGCTCAGCGGTTCTTGGTCAATTGTTTTCTGTGTGCGAGTAGAACTCATGATATCTCCAGTCAACATGGTGGCGAAAACAGCGTAATAGGGCCGGCGAATGCTCGCGTCAGTTAACTTTCAGCCTCTTCCAGAGCAGTTCGTCGTTCGCGTGCCAGCTCGCGGATCGCAGATGCGAGATCGTGCGACGCCCGCTCGATGCGATCGGCAACCCCTTCGAGCGAGTCCCCATCGTCGTTCGAACGAATGGCCACAATCGCCAGCGCGTTTTCTATCTGTTCCATCAAACGGTTTGCTTCGTTTTCCGTCTCCCGTTCGGCGGGAGTCATTTGTGGGAGTTGAATATTGTCTTCCATGCTTGCTCGTTAACCCTGCCTTATTGGAGCGCAAAAAATTCCTGCTACCCGTAACTAGTTTTGCTCGCGCGCGCCGACAACAGCCTATCACGCCCGGCTCTGGTTACCGAAAGTGTTCTTGATTTGTAATCTCTTACATCACAGACGGCATTTGAAGCAAGCGGCACTGAGAGCTTGTAACCATCGGTGAGGAACACATGAACCGGCAGCTGTCTCGTAAATCGTTCAGCGGGCCGCTTTTGCCTTTTCTTTGTTTCATCTGGTATTAGCTTTGAACATGACGAGCAAGCCCGGACGTAAAGCTTTCACAAACAGAGAATGGAAGCTGATCGAATCGCATCGAACCCCCGCGCAGGTGCAGCGGTGGCTTACCTTGATGCCCTACAACTGGGAGCGGCAGGGCGGCACGATGCGTTCCTTCCGCGAAGTCGTGAAAAGAAACGAGGCCCATTGTCTGGAAGCAGCGGTCGCCGCCGCCGTAATTCTCGAACAGCATGGTTATCCGCCTCTGTTGCTGGATCTCGAATCCATCGATTTACTCGATCATGTCATCTTCGTCTTTCAGAAGGATCGTTTGTGGGGATCGATTGGCCGTTCGCGCGACATTGGGCTGCACGGAAGGAAGCCTTTGTTTCGAAACCTGCGGCAGTTGGTCTGGAGCTACTTCGATCCTTACATCGATATGTCGGGGCGCATCAAAGGCTATGGCCTGACGAGTCTCTACGACCTCGGAAACTACGACTGGCGCTTCTCGGCAAAGAACATGCACAAGATCGAAGACCATCTCCGCGCAATCCCACACCACGCTATTCGCTCATCAGATCGCCGGTATCATTATTGGCACGAGCGCTACAAGAAATTCAAGAAGCGATACGCGGACAAGTCGCCCGCCTACTACGACAACCGCGATCAGTGGATGCTGTAGTTCTTGGCTTTCGCCTCAATCAACATGTGACAGATCACCGACGTAATAATGATCGCACCGCCGCTGATGGCCCAGCCGGTTGGCCGTTCGCCCAGGAACAGAAAAACCCAGATCGGATTCAGCACTGGCTCGATGTAACCGATGATGCCGGCATCGAGCGAGCGAACGCCGCGGGCCATCGCCAAAGTGAAAAGCAAATAAGCAAATCCAATCTGCACTACGCCGAGGTAGGCGACGCTTGCGACATCCATTGCGCTAATGTGCTTCAGGGCGGCTAGACCGGCCGGCGCCGCGACGAGGACTACCAGAATATTCCCGTAGATCACCGACGACGCTCGATTGACATCTCTGGCCGACGAATGACGCAGTAGCAGAAAATAGAAAGCGAAGCAGAGACCGGAGGCGAGGGCGAGCAGGTTCCCGCTCACGTCCTCTGGTCGCAGCTTGCCGACGAAGAACAGCGACATGCCACCGACGCAGACTGCAACGGTGATCAAATCGCGCTGACGAAACTTCTCTTTGTAGAGCAGCGGCTCAAGCACCAGCAGGTAGACAGGCGCCGTGTATTGAAGAAAGATTGCGTTTGCGGCCGTGGTTCGTTTTGTCGCAAGCACGAAGAGGATTAAGAGCGCGGCGTAAAGCAGCGAAGCCGCCAGCGTCACCCGATTGAGGCGAAAGCCCTCGCGCCGAGTGAAGACGGCGACCGTGATGGCAGCCAGCAGAGATCTGCCAAACGAGAGTTCAAGACCAGAGATCGTCGTGGCTTTGATGAAAAGGCCGCCAGTGCTCCAGAGAATGGCGGCGCCGAGCACGAGCAGCAGCGGGGAATAGGCTGGATGACTGTCAGATCGCTTTGATTGGTTTACAGACAATGATGCTTCTGCGGCTTCGCCGCCGCAGTGCGGAAAGGCTGAGCCTCAGACCGATCCCACTAGAGAAGACTTTGCGCCTTTGCGGGAAACTCCCCTTTTCCGACACTCAATGCCGCGGCAGCAATCGGCGAGGTTTCCTGCAAAGGCGCAAAGTCGCAAAGGACAGAAAAACTTGCCGCAAAAATCTGGCTCATTCACCACGATTTCTGCGCCTTAAGAAATCTAGTTTATCGTTTCCGACAGCGTCTCTTCATCGTCAGCCTGCTTCTGTGATTTCAAATACTTGCCAAACACACCATTCCACGGCGGAATAACGACAGAAACCGCGCCATACGCTTGCGCCTGACAGGCCAGACGAATCAGAGGTTTCGGTTCGGCTGTATCGATGTAGCCGAACTCTTTTATCTTTTTTCCTTCGCGCGCGGCGACGTCGGAAAGCTTTTCCGCGCCACCCAAAACGCCTACCCAACACGTGCCACATGATGCCGAACGACACTCAACCGGAATCGGCCCTTCGACGCGTCGCGGATCGATGGCGCGCCAATCACGCGAATGATCGTCCGCGGCACCCCAGGCTAGATCTTGCGCCTCGTTCAATTTGTACTTCGCCGCGTCGTCGTTCTCGTCATGGGTGACGGTCCATTTCTTATCGACTGTCTTGAGAAAACCGAGAAGGCCCTGGCTGTCATCCCTGGCGCGCTCTTTCAAGATCTGAGCCGGTGATTTCTTTGCATGCTTCTGATCGATCCGTATCGCGCCGCGCGCTGCTCTGAAAGCTCCGAGGCCCGTCTGGCGCACGGTCATGAAAGCAACGGCGGTAATGCCAACAAGCAGAGACTGATCAACTTTCAAACGGTTCGCCGCGTCGCCTGCGACTGCAACAATCTGATCAGTCAGTGGCGTGTTCGACGATCGATCAAAGGCTTCGGCATGCTGCTCGACCGCCCTCTTCACTTCAGGCCAATAGCGATGGCCATAGAGAAACGTGTGCGACGAATCGATCTGATCTTTCAAATAATAATTGCCTTGCATTAAGAGTTGCCGCATCAGCTTTTCCGTATCTTCTGCTTGTTGCAGCGCGCAAAACAGTCCCAGCGGATAAAACGCAAACCAGATCTGCATCGCCGCTTTGTCGACTTCATGAATCGATCGCGAGAGCGCCGTCACGGTCGCCGACCACGCCTCTTCGTCGTGCTGATTGAGGAAGGTTTCAAATGGCGTTTCGCTGTTCATGTGTCGCTCAGATCAGAATTCCCACCAGGATAAAAACCGGAAGTTTAGCATCATCTATCGTGAGCCTCAACGCGTTGTGTCCTAATTTTAAGGTTGGCATATCAGAACCGCGAGCGGTAGCGAGCGGGTCAATAGCTGTCTCCGCAGAATACCCGCTCGCTACCGCTCGCGGTTCTGTACGCGTCTGTCGCCCATAAATGGGCTAACAAGGAAATCTAAGGCACTGCTACTATAAACATGGCGTGCCTACGGCACTTCGGAGGCCACCAATTGACAAGCAGTGTTTGAGTCGAGTAAAAGTCGTTTCAAGCTCGGGGGGAGGAATGGCCGTGGCTGAAGAAACAAACGAGAAAGTCAAGACAGGGCGCACGTTCGATAGCGCTTACGGATTTTCGTTTAGCATCGCTTTGGGCTTAATACTTTTTATCGCTGGCTTGGTAATCAGCTTGACGCTTGGTCAAGGCACCAGCATCGGTTTGATCTTTGGCATCCCCTTGCTTGTAGCGGGCCTGATCCTGCCGCTCTTCACAATGCGCGATGTTTTCAAGCACAACCTGGTCAAGGATCAGTGTCCTTACTGCGCGGCTGAGATCAAGACTTCGGACGCTACGATCAGATTGAATTGTCCTGCGTGCAACCGCGCGCTCGTGGTGCGCGATATGAAGCTGCACAAGGCGGATTGAAAAACGCCAAGCAGAAGCCCGCGCGTTAGCAAGGGCTTTGTTTGCTGCGCAAAGTCTGTGGTTGTGCTGAAATGCGGATGGGGAAAAGGATTGACGGTTAGCAGGACTTCATTGCCAACGCACTACAGAGCCCTCCCTCACGGTCGGGCTTCTGCTTTCTGCGGCAACCGCTTCACGTCACCGGAAACCAACCCCGCGTCCAATAATCGCTAAAGGTCAACGCAAACAAGATCGCCAGCCAGAAAAGCGCCGACGCGACGATCACCCAGATCAAGCGCGAGCTGTAGCGCACGTGCATGAAATAGAGCACGACGAGGGTGGCCTTGATGACGGCAATCGTCAGCGCAATGACCGTGTTGAACTGCCAGGGAAAATCGTGGAAGGCGGCAATGACAGTGAGTGTCGTGCCAGCCATGAGCGCCAGAAAGACGCCGGCGTACACTCTTATGGGAACAATGTGTTCACTCATACGCTAGCCTCCATGCCCGCTCGCTAAATGCCGGCCCAGCAGATAGAGCAACGGAAACAGGAAGATCCACACGATGTCGACAAAGTGCCAGTAGAGTCCGGTGATCTCGACCGGATTATAGTATTCGGGTGAATAACGCCGCCGCACCGAACCAATCAGCAACACCGTCAGCAATCCGACGCCGATGATCATGTGCAGCGCGTGCATGCCCGTCATCGCGAAGTAGATCCAGAAGAACATCTCTACGTTATTGACTGAGGCGCGAGGAAGCAAAACGATTTCGTGCTCGTCGGGGGGAGTTCCGGGCGCATGTATTTTCGGGTGGAACGGGCGTCCAGGGATCAGGGATCCGGGAATCAAATTGGATTCGTACTTGTCGTGGTACTCGACGGCCTTGATGCCTAGAAAAGTGAGGCCGAGCACGATAGTTAACACTAGAGACAGGATCTGCATCTGTCGCTTGCCTACCTGCGTGCAATAGACCGCCAGCGCCATCGTGAAGCTGCTGAAGATGAGCACTGCCGTGTTCACGGCGCCGAGCGTGATGTCGAGATGATTACTCGCGGACGCGAAGGCTTCCGGAAATTTGTTTCGGTAAAGCGTGTAGGCTAGAAACATGCCGCCGAAGAACATGATCTCGGTCACGAGGAAGACCCACATGCCGATGGTGCCGGCCGCGCGCTGCTGCTCCATGTTGGCAAAGTGGTGCTGCAAGCCTGGGTGACTCGGTAAATGTTCGGTTGCTTCAGCCAATCGGACTTACCTCGTTAAGACTCTGTGTGATCTCCGTGCACCGAGAAACAACTATTTCAAACTTCCGCCCTCTCGCCAAACTTCCCCACCACTTCCATCTCTTCGATCGGCGCAAACTGATAAGCCTACCACGTCACAACCGGAGTGTGCGCGAAATTTTCGGTGAGCGGCGGCGACTGCGTGCGCCATTCGAGTCCGGGTAAGTGCCACGGATTCGGCCCGGCAACTTTGCCGTAGCGCATCGACCACAGCAGGTAAAGCAACGGAATCAAAAGGCCCACGCCGAGAATCGAAGCGCCCGCGGTTGAAAGCACGTGCAGCACCTGAAACTCGGCCGGGTAGTAATGATAACGGCGCGGCATGCCCATGTAGCCGAGTATGAATTGCGGCATAAACGTCAGATGAAAGCCCACGAAAATTATCAGCGCGGCGAAGCGGCCCCACCCTTCGGGATACATGCGGCCGGTTATCTTGGGCCACCAGTAATGCAGTCCGCCCAGGTATCCGAACAGAGCGCCACCGACCATGATGTAGTGGAAGTGAGCGACGATAAAGTAGGTATCACTCAAGTGAACATCTGTAGCGAGCGAGGCCAGAAATAGTCCAGTCATACCGCCGATCGTGAATAGCCCGATAAAGCCGAGCGCATAAAGCATCGGCGTTTCATAAGCGATCGAGCTTTTGTAAAGCGTCGCGCTCCAGTTGAAGACTTTGATCGCCGAAGGAATCGCGACCGCAAAACTTAAGAACGAGAAGATCATTCCGGCGTAAACCGACTGGCTGGCAACAAACATGTGGTGGCCCCAAACCAGGAAGCCAAAGACCGCGATCGCCAGGCTGGAAAAAGCGACAAACTTATAGCCAAAAATATTCTTGCGCGAGAAATTCGCGATCAACTCGCTGACCACACCCATGCTGGGCAGGATCATGATGTAAACGGCCGGATGCGAATAGAACCAAAACAGATGCTGGAAGAGCACGGGATCGCCGCCAATCGCCGGATCGAAGATGCCGATGTGAGCCAGTCGTTCAAAAGCCAGCAGCAGAATCGTGATCGCCACGACCGGCGTGCCCAGAATCATGATCAGGCTGGTCGCATAGTGAGCCCAGATAAAGAGCGGCAAACGAAACCACGTCATGCCGGGCGCGCGCATCGTGTGAATCGTAACGATGAAGTTCAGTCCTGTCAGAATCGACGAAAACCCGCTGATAAAGATTCCCAGGCCCGTGGCCACGACGTAAGAATTTGAAAACGTCGTGCTGTACGGCGCGTAGAATGTCCATCCCGTATCAACGCCGCCCGCGAGTAGCGCGTAGATCGTGACTACGCCGCCCAATAGGTAGATGTACCAGCTCAAGAGATTAATGCGCGGAAAGGCGAGATCCTTCGCGCCGATCATCATCGGTACCAGAAAGTTTCCCAGCGTCGCCGGTATCGACGGAATCAAAAAGAAAAAGATCATGATGATGCCGTGCTGGGTAAACACCTTGTTGTAAGTCGTCGAGGTGAGGAAATTACCCGTGGGCGTCAACAGCTCGAGCCGAATCAACATGGCATAGATGCCGCCGATGAAGAAGAAGAAACTGATCGACCCGAGATAGAGCAACGCGATGCGTTTATGGTCCTTCGTCAACAGCCAGGACTTCAGACCATACTCGGCGTTGAGATAGTTGACCTTCGATGGTGGTGGTGCTGTGAATTCTTCCATTTTAAATTAGCCGCGGATAAACGCGGATTACACGGATCTGCAAAAACTATCCTGGTTCCTTGTATCAGATCTGAAAAAACTCTTTCGCTTCGTTCTTCCCGTTCCTTGTCTTAAATCCGCGTTCATCTGCGTGAATCCGCGGCTACTTTTTTGGCGTTGCTGCCGGCGGCGGCGCGTTGCCGCCGAGCGACTTCACATAAGCCAGCAACTGCACGATCTGTTCTTCGTTTACCTGGCCCTGAAACGTCGGCATGATCGGTCCAAAGCCGGCGACGATCTTTGCCTGCGGATTCAGGATTGATTCGCGAATGTAACCTTCATCCGCCTTGATAGTTCCGCCGGTCAATTGCACTTGGCTATTGAAGACGCCGATGAGCGCCGGTCCGCGCCCGCCTTCACCACTGGCGCCATGGCACGACGCGCAGCCCAGCGTCTGAAACATTTGCTGGCCGGCCGCTGCGGGCGATTGCTGGTTCGCGTTCCCGCTGAGCCAGTTTTCAAACTCCGTGGGCTCCATCACCTCGACCCAGCCACCCATTTGCGAATGGTTCATGCCGCAATATTCCGCGCAGAACAAGTGATAACGGCCCGCTTTGGTCGCTTCGAACCACTCGGTCGTGTATCTGCCCGGCACCACGTCGGCCTTGATGCGAAACGCCGGAACAAAGACATCATGAATCACATCTTCCGTCGCCATGATTAGTTTAATCTTGCGGCCGACGGGGATGTGCAGCTCGTTGATCTCGCGCTGGCCCGTCGTGTGCTGAAACTTCCACATCCACTGTTTGCCCACGACGTAAATTTCCAGCGCATCTTTTGGTGGCCGAGAATTTTTGAAATAAATTCCGGCGCCCCAAACAAAGAAGCTCATCGCGATCACGAACGGAATCACCGACCAAAGCGTTTCCAGTCGGTGCGAGCCGGCGATCGGCCGCGGAATCTCGTACGGCGTGCGGCGCCGGTATCTGATAACAAAAAAGATAAGGACGCCGGAGATTAGCAACGTGAAAAAGATCGTCACGCCCGAAAGATAGAAATAGAGCGCGTCCACGTTACCCGATTGCGTGGAAGCGCTCTCCGGAATAAATGGAAACCCTGACTGCATCACTCAGGCAATACCTCCCGCTCGTAAACGCGTCCGCGCGCTGCTGCGGCGGCGCAGCACCAACAGCAGCCCGACAATTGCGACCACCGTAACGATGCCTCCCAAACGAATCATGTTCATCACCACGGCGCCATATTTTCCGGTCGCGGGATCGTAGTGATAGCAATAGAGCAGCAACTGATCCACCGGCGTGCCGATCTTGTTGGCGGAAGCTTCAACCAAGCCGAGACGCAGATCTTTTGCCGAGTATTCAATGCCGTAGTAGTACTGGGCCAACTTTCCTTCAGGCGTCAGGACCATGATGCCGCTCGCGTGCGCAAACTGATTCGTCGCTTCGTCCCAGTGATAGCGAAACCCGACTGCCTCTGTAATGCGCTTGATGTTTGCATCATCGCCGGTCAAAAAATGCCAGCCGTTCATCGCGGCGACTCGTTTTTCTTCCGGCAGATAATCGACGTATTTCTCTTTCTTTGCGGCAGCGAGCGCCGGCGTCTCACGCGGATCGAAGCTGACAGTTACAACTTCATATTGCTCGCCTTGTTTGAAGGACAGCACGCGAAACGCCTCAGTCATGCCGTTGAGCACTTGCGTGCAAAGCATCGGGCAATCGTAATAGACCAGCGAAAGAACTACGGGCCGTTTGCCGAAATACTGCCCCAGTTTCACCTGCTGGCCGCTCTCGTCGCGAAATACAAGATCCAGCGGCAACTGGTTGTTCAGTTTCTGATCTAAACCGACGTCCTGCAGAGCCTTTGGCAATCCTGTAGCTACCTTGCCGCTCAACTGCCGCGCGCCATAAAGCGGCGAACTGGGCTGCGGCATTCCGGGCTGAGCGAAAGCCAGGAGGCAGGAGGCAGGAGGCAGTAGGCAGAAGAGAAAAAGGACGGGGAGACGGAGAGACAGGGAGATGGGGAGATGTCCAAAGAAGAACGTTCGCCGCCACGCCAGCACGCCGAAGGGCGATCGCCTATCGCCCCGTCGCCCCATCTCCCTTTCGCCCATTCTCTTCATTGCTTTCCCTTTTCTGTCATGCGTCCCGAGCTGGCAGACGTCGGCGTCTGCACTGAATAGTCTGAATCGCCCGGCGCTTGTGATCGTGACGGCAGACCGTTGCCTTCCAGGACTTTGTTCATCGCCTGATCGATCGGAACGCCGACAATTTTCCCACTCTGATCCCTCGCGCCTTCGTTCAAAACCTGTTCCCATTGCTTATGAACCACCTGATACTCTTCTTGTGGTGGCCGCAACGAGAGATCAACCTTTTGTCCGTTGCTGAGGTTTACTCCGAAACCCGGCGCTGCTTGTAGTCGCGGCTCCGGCGGCAATCGCTCTTTTTCACTCAACACCATCGGCGATCGTGGTCTCTCTTTATCTTTAGTTTCCTCCTGCTTGTTCATGACGTTGAACATCAAAAGCATCAGCAGGTAAACAACCACAGTCATCACCGTCAACCCGACGACGAACGTCAAGATACCCTTAACGTCAACGTCGCTCATCTCATGAGTGACCTCGACATTGCGAATGTGCGACACGTCCGGCGTTTTCGTCTTGTGTCCGTGTCCGTTGTGATCCGACTTGGCCATTATTCAACCGGTAATCAATGTCTTGCGTGTATCTGCTCGAGCACGCTCGCGAGTTGCGGATCATTAACCGGCATCAGCGGCCGCTTGCTCAATTGCCGGGAGAACGCTGCTAACCAGAGACCACCGAAGCCAATCCACGCCAGCACGTCCAGCAAAACGCGGAAACGCCCGCCCTGGAAATTTGGTTCGACGAGCCAGATCAGATCCACGTAGCGCATCAGCAAGATCATTACCGCGACCAGAACCAGCCTATGCGGATTGCGCTTCAACGATCGCGAAAGCAAAAACAGAAACGGCAGCGCGAAATGCAGGACGATCACCGCCAACGCGATCGCGCCCCAGGCGCCGCGCATCCGCGGCAGGTACCAGCTAATCTCTTCGGGTAAATTTCCCGACCAGATGATCAGAAACTGCGAGAAGGCAAAGTAAGCCCAGAGCATCACCAGCGCCAGCAACAGTTTTCCCAAATCGTGAAAATGCAGCGGCGCAACTACGTGGGACATCGGTTGCTGCTTTGACAGCATCGCCAACGTCGCAATCACAAAAGCGAGCGCACTCAAGCTCCACGCGGCTACAAAGAGGAATCCGTAAATCGTCGAAGACCATTCCGGATCGAGCGACATCGACCAGTCTATAGACGCGGCCGTCACCGTAAAAACAAAGAGCACCATCCCTGGGCCGCTGAGCATGCGCATCTTCTTCGTAGCTTGTCCCTCAGCGGATCGATCCTGTTCGCTGGACCACTTGTTCAGAAAGAAAGCCAGCAACAACCAGATCGCGAAAATCACAACCGCGCGCAGAGTGAAAAACGGCAGATTCAAATAATTTGCCGTCTTCTCAGCCAGCACTGCATTCTTCGCCATCTCTTCGTGATTGGTCCACGGATAGATCTGTTTGGCGCCCAGCAAGATCGGAGCGAAAAGCAACAACATCAGCGGCAGAGTTCTGGTTGCAGCTTCGAGCGGGCGACGGATCACTAACCCCCAACCACCGCCCGTCAGATGTTGCAGCATCAACAGCGCGAGCGAGCCCACCGCCACTCCTGTCCAGAAGAGATAGCCGATCAAGTAGGAGTGAAAGAACTGCGCCCGATCGCCCAACACGCCCAATAAGACCCAGGTGAGAGACACGACGCTGACGATCAGCTTGCTCTGCCCGAAGCGCGCGACTTCCGGAGGTGCGGTGTAGGCGGTGTTCATTGTTTGCCTCCGGACTTTGCCGCGGGTGTCGCTGTCGCCGCGGGCGTTGACGACTGAGTTGCTGATGGTGAAACGCCTTGCTGGCTCAACTGCAACGCGCGGATGTAAGCAATGATGGCCCAGCGATCTTGCGCGGGAATCTGCGATGCGTAACTCGGCATTGCGCCCCAGCCGTTGGTCACCACGTCAAAGAAGTGGCCCACCGGCGCCTGGCGCAGACGCTCTTGGTGAAACGACGCCGGCGCCGGTAGACGAAATCCTCGTCTGAAGACCATGCCATCACCGTTCCCGGTCATCCCATGACAGACCGAACAGAAGATTTGAAATCGCTCTCGGCCGCGCACAAGTACGTCTGGCGTGATGGCAAACGGAAACTTGTCCGTATCGTCCGGGTAAGCTGCGGCAGCAGTTTGCGACGCCGTTGTTGTTCCCGAAGTGTTCGTGCCGCTGCTTGGTGCGCCCTGCGCGCCAGTAGGCGCCGTTGAACCTTGTGTCCTGTTCTTCTTGCCGGTGAAAAACTCTGTGTCCGCGCGCAACCAACCACGCGGCACAGTTCCTTCGACTAGTGGCCGCGATGACAAACCGTCTTTGAAGAAGCTTGACGAACGATAGGGCTTCGCCTTCGGCTGGTCCTGCATGTCGCGGCGACAGCCCGTGACCAGGAGGCAGGAGGCAGAAAGCAGGAGGCAGGAAACGGATCGGCGCAGACAGGTAGCTTTCAACCGAGCTGGTCGTTCTCCTGCCGTCTGCCGTCTGCCGTCTGCCGTCTGGCGTTCACACTTCAACATCTATCAGGTCCTTCGGCTCCAGAGTCTTCATGAAGCGCATCACTTCATCGTGCTCGAACTTTCGATCGCTGGCTTCGATTACGAGAAAGAAACTGTCGCGCGTCGCGAGCGCAAAATTCGGCGCGTTGAAAACCGGATGATACGGCTGCGGCAGCTTGTTCAGCACGAGCATGCCGAGCACGGCGGCGAACGCGGCCACGAGCACCGTGCACTCGAACGTGATCGGAATGAAAGCCGGCCAACTGTTATAAGGTTTGCCACCAACATTGAGCGGGTAGTCGATGACCTCCATCCAGTACTGCATGAAGAAGCCGCCCAACCCGCCGAGGATGCCACCAATCAAAACGATCAGCGGCAGACCCGAGCGTGTAAACCCAATCGCTTCCGACAACTCTTCGATCGGATACGGCGAGTAGCCATTGATTCTTCGATAACCCGCTTCGTAGGTGCGCTCCGCCGCCGCAACCAGGTCGGTCGGGTTATCGAACTCGGCCATCACGCCATAAAGGGACGGGGTGACACGGCGACGGGGCGACGGGGCGACTCTCTCTTTGTCATGAGTGCCAGTTTCTGTATTGTTTCTTCCTTCGTTCATTCTCCGCGTCTCCCCGTCACCCCGTCTCCCTTTCGCGTCACGCTTACGCCTCTTCCACGTCCGCCTCCGGCAAAATCGTCCGCATCTCGAAGATCGAGATCATCGGCAGAAAGCGAATGAACAGGAACAGCAACGTAAAGAAAAACCCGAGCGTGCCGATGAACATCGCCCAGTCCCACTGCGTCGGCTGATACATGCCCCACGACGACGGCAAAAAGTCGCGGTGCAAACTGGTGACTACGATCACGAAACGCTCGAGCCACATGCCGATGCTGACTACAATCGAAATCAGCCAGAGCCACAGCAGATTCGCGCGCACGCGTTTGATCCACAGAAATTGCGGCGTAATGATGTTGCAAAGAATCAACGCCCAGTAATACGAGGCATAGGGTCCGTGCATGCGGTTCCAGATCATGTAGCGCTCAAACTTGTTGCCGCTGTACCAGCCAAAGAATGCTTCAACCACGTAGCCGTAGCCGACGATCAATCCGGTAGCCAGCATGACCTTCGCCATGTTGTGCATGTGGCGCATGGTGATGAAGCCTTCGAGGCCGTAGAATTTGCGCAAGGGGATCGTCAAAAACAGCACCATCGCAAATCCCGCGTAGATTGCTCCTGCCACGAAATACGGCGGGAAGATTGTCGCGTGCCAGCCGGGAATTATGCCGGCGGAAAAATCGAAACTGACAATCGTGTGCACCGAAAGCACCAGCGGCGTGGCCAGCCCGGCGAGCAGCAGATAAGCCATTTCGTAGCGATGCCAGTGACGCGCCGAACCCCGCCAGCCCATCGCCAGCATGCCATAGAGAATTTGAAACGCTTTGCTCTTCGCGCGATCGCGCAGCGTCGCAAAATCCGGAATCAAACCGACGAACCAGAACATCGCCGAGACAGTCGCATAAGTCGAAACGGCAAACACGTCCCACATCAGCGGGCTGCGAAACTGCGGCCAGATGCTCATCGTGTTCGGATAGGGAAACAACCAGTACCCCAGCCACGGGCGGCCCAAGTGCATGAGCGGAAAGATGCCTGCCTGCGCGACGGCAAAAAGAGTCATCGCTTCAGCAAAACGATTGATCGAAGTGCGCCATCGTTGCCGCAGCAACAATAGAATTGCCGAGATCAAAGTGCCGGCGTGGCCGATGCCGATCCACCAGACGAAGTTCAGAATATCCAGCCCCCAGCCGACGGGAATGTTGACGCCCCACAAACCGATGCCGGTAAAAAGAAGATTCGTGATCGTCAGCATGAGGAGCTGGAACAAGATGAAAGAGATCGCAAAGCCGATGAACCAGCCCAGCGGCGTCTTGCGCTTCAAGACGATCGAGCTGATCTTGTCGGTCACCGAAGCAAACGTCAGCCCCTGCGCAATTTCCGGCACAGTCGTTTGCAACGGCGATTCGTTGTGAAATTCGTCAGCCATAAATCAGTTAGCCACAGAGACACAGAGGCCCAGAGAAGACGTTAACAAAGAAACAAAGTAGAAACGTCCAGCACCTAATCGTTCTTTTCATCTCTGTGCCTCTGAGTCTCGGTG
Source organism: Pyrinomonadaceae bacterium (assembly GCA_041499185.1). Classification (GTDB taxonomy): domain Bacteria; phylum Acidobacteriota; class Blastocatellia; order Pyrinomonadales; family Pyrinomonadaceae; genus JAOAPY01. The sequence continues at coordinate 36,460 of JBGQJU010000005.1, forward strand.
GCTAAGCTTTCTGTTTCTCAATCTCCGGATTCGGATTGCGCAGAGCCGAGAGATACGTCGTCCTCGGGCGCGTGTTCAACTCGCCCAGCAAAGAGTAATTGCGCCGCTCGGCTTTCAGCTTGGAAACGCGACTGTTGGGATCGTTGATGTCCCCAAAAACAATTGCCTCAGTCGGACAGACTGCCTGGCAAGCGGTAACGATCTCGCCATCGCGCACCTTGCGGCCTTCAATCTCAGACGTAATCTTCGCGGCCTGGATTCGCTGGACGCAGTAGGTGCATTTCTCCATGACGCCGCGGCTGCGCACCGACACGTCCGGATTGCGCATCAATTGATACGTCGGCGTTTCCCAATCCTGGTAAAGGAAAAAGTTGAAGCGGCGAACTTTGTACGGACAGTTGTTCGAACAGTACTTCGTCCCGACACAGCGGTTGTAAACCATGTCGTTCAGGCCTTCGGCGCTGTGAACCGTCGCGTGCACCGGACAGACAGGCTCGCACGGCGCGTTCTCACAGTGCATGCAAGGCACTGGTTGGAAGAATGGGCCTTCGGGTTTTTCAGGCTCGCCTTTGAAATACGTATCGACGCGAATCCAGTGCATCTCGCGACTGCGCACGACTTGTTCTTTGCCGACGATGGGAATGTTGTTCTCTGACTGGCAGGCGATCGTGCAGGCATTGCAGCCGACGCAATTGTTCAGATCGATCGCCATGCCCCAGGCGTAGTTCAGCGCGTTCTCGCCCTGGTTCTTGTAATCGTAGAGTTTCGGATCGTAGAGCGTGTCATCCGGCTGAGGCTCTTTTGTCTCCTCGTCTTTCCCTTGCAGATATTCTGCGAGCGTGCTCACACGGAGGATGTCGCGATCTTTCTTGCTGAAGGTGTAATCCTCCATGTTGAAGTGAAGCTGCGTCGTGGCCAGCAGGAATTGAGTGCTGCCTTTACTCACTTCCACGCCTGATGCGAACCAGGGCGAGTCGGAAGTGCGAATCTCGTAAGCATTAAAACCGTGATCGTTGCCGACGCGTCCCGCGCGCTTGCGGCCGTAGCCGAGATGGATTGTGATCACCTCATCAGGCTGGCCCGGCATGACGAAGACCGGCACCGGATCGCTGATTGAGTGTTCTTTGTGACTGATCTTGATCGTGTCGACGTAAGTTTCACGGCCCTTGCTCGCGGGAGACTTTCCGACGCCCAGGCGCTTCGCCGTGGTTGGACTCACGAGCGCGACGTTGTCCCAGGTGACTTTGGTTAACGGCTTCGGCAGTTCCTGCAACCACCCATTATTCGCAAAACGTCCATCGTAGATCGTCGGGTCAGTACGAATAACGAGTTCATAACCCGGGAGCGCGGACATCCTGTCCGCATTGGTTGCGAGAGCAGCATCAAGTCTGAGAGCAACAGTATTCGCCGGCAACTTAGTATTCGGAATAAACCCATCATGCACGCACTTGCGCCACCAAGTTTCGAAGTCATTAGTAGCCGGCGGTGTTGTCGTTGGCTTAGGCGTCGTACTGCCGACTGCCTCCTGCCGACTGCCTCCCGCCTCCTGCTGCCAGCCCCGCCAGTAATCACGCACAATGTCGTAAGCCTTGTGATCGTACTGCGGTGAGAAAACAGCGAGCAGCTCATGCGCCGTCTTGCCTTCGTAAAGCGGTTGGATCAGCGGCTGCACGATCGACGCCGTGCCGTCGAAAGAACGCGTGTCGCTCCACGATTCGAGGAAGTGCGCTTCAGGAACGTGCCAGTGGCACAGCTCCGACGTTTCGTCTTTGTAAAGACTCAGGTGAACACGCAGGTTTACCTTCTTCAGCCGCTCGAAATCGAGTTTCAGATCCGCCGGCGTGTTGTAAACCGGATTGCCGCCAACGATGACCAGCAGTTCCACCTGACCGGCATCGATCTCTTGAACGAGTTCGCGCAATGATTGAGTTTGATCGACTGAACTGGCTTCGATTGGATCCGTGTAGAAAACCGTCTTGCCAACATTGTCGAGCGCATTGTTCATTGCGTGGGCCAACGCATGGAGCGCGGCGGGCGCTTCGTTGCCTGCGATGACGATGCTTGCCCCTTTGTGTTGTTGCAGGTCGGCAGCCACCCCTTGCCACGTCGGTTCTGGATCTATTCCGCTGTGTATTCTGGTCAAAGTGTCGACGGTCGTGGCTGTCGCCCCGGTTCTTTCGGCGATCGATGTCGCGATCTTTACAATTTTACTAGGCTTCACCGACCAGTGATGATCCGCGCTCGCGCCCGTTGTCGTCGGCGTCGTCTCGAACACATAGAGCCGACTCATCTCTGTCTTGCCTTCAGTGATGCGTCGTCGCGCGGCAAAGTCGCGCGCGTACTTGAGCATTCCCGGCTGGCAGGAAAGAAAATCAGCATCGAGCGAGAGGATGCGATCGGCTTTGCTGAAGTCGTAGATTGTGTGTACATCTTGACCAAAGGCCATCATCGCGCCTGCTCGCGCATTGTCGCGATTAATCGGCTCGTATTGATGCCACTTTGCCTGCGAAAACTCCGCGAGAATTCCGTTCATCTGCGCGGCGAGAGTCGGTGAGGTTATCGTTTCGGTCAGAAAACGCAGGCCCGCGCCCTGCTTCGCGCGCAGTCCGCTGTTTCCGTCGGGTCCGTTGAGCGCAGTGCGAATCTCGCCGACAAAGGTTGACCACGGTCGCGTCTCTTCGCGATAGGTCGGCGTTTGCGATCGATCGGGATCGTAAAGACCGAGCACCGACGCCTGCGCAAAAATATCCGTGGCGCTCGAACCGCGATCGTTTGGATCGTTATCGCGGCTGTTCGGATGATCCGGATTTCCTTCGATCTTCGTGGGCCGGCCTTCATTGCTGCGCGCGAGCACGGGAGTCGCGATGCCGCCGAGCGTTGCGGCTGTTGCAAAGAAGAGCGCCTTGCCAGGAACTTCTTCTTCCGGTTGCTTGACGTAGGGAACGATCTTCTCAGGCGGCTGATAGACGCAGCCACTCAAACCGGCCAGCGCCAACGATGCGCCCATCAACTTTAAGAAGGTACGACGCTCGACGGGATCGTTCCATTCTTCGGCTTGCTGCGGAAACTCGCGCTCGACGAATTCGCGAAACTCGGGCGCATCGACCAGTTCCTCAAGACTGCGCCAGTAAATCTTGTCAGAACCGCCTGCGGTAGCGGGCGGTTGAACGTTCGGAGCTAAACCGCCCGCTACCCCGACACGTCGGGGTTCTGACCTCTGCGCCGCAAGAATGCGATCGCGCATCAGCTTGAAATTAATGTGGCGGTCGTTACTCATCTTGTGGCTGCTTAAGCCCTCACCCCCAACCCCTCTCCCAATGGAGAGGGGAGCTAAGACAAACACTCCTTCATCAACAGAAAAAGAGAACCTCAACTCTCAATCTAACGGTGGCACGTCGAGCAACTCGTCAATACCTTCGGTGGTTGTATGTGATTCTTCGCCACCAGCGCTCTTCCTTCGTTGATCTCCTTTTCTGTTTTGTTCTCGGCACGCCATTCCATATCGAAGAGTTTTTCTTTCTCGCGCACAAACTTTTCGGGATTTCGGTGACAGCCCAGACACCACTCCATCTGCAGCGTCGACGCCTGGTAAGTGATCGGCATCTGATCGATGCGGCCATGGCAGGTCGAACAGCCGACGCCTTTGTTCACGTGAATGCTGTGATTGAAATAGACATAGTCGGGAAGATCGTGAACGCGCCACCACTCAATTGGTTTGCCGGTGCGCAAGCTGGCGCGCACCGGTTCTAGATAAGGGCTATCGGACCAGATCTGTTTGTGACAGTTCATGCACACGGCCGTCGAAGGGATGCCGGCCGATGCCGCCGTTTCGACAGACGTGTGGCAATAGCGGCAATCGATGCCGTCGTCGCCGACGTGGTGTTTGTGACTGAATTGAACCGGTTGGTCGCGTTCGACCCACTGTCCGGTGTTCCAGGAGGAACGATTAATCTCCGCGGTTACCCAGAGCGCGGCGAGCAGAATGAAGATGGCGCCATAGATCGTCGCCTTGGAGAGCGCGTTGGTACTGTGATGAAAAATCTGTGGCATCGCCGCAGTTGGCTAATCCCTAATTCGAGAACGCACGAATCAGTGTGCAGTTGAAAAGCTGAAACTGCGAACTGCACGGCAAGATTTCGGACATGAAAAGCACAGCCCGCTCGCGTCTACCAGCGACGCACGCGGACCCGCAACCCCTTGAACTTAGTTGTCATCTTGCAAGGTGCGTACTTTATCAGATGAGGGAAGTTTTTCAAATTCGTGTGTGGTGCGATGAAAAGAATTGTCGCCTCGCTTGTTTGGCCGGATTTTGAGGCGGAGCTTGACTTAACAAACCTGGATCTCCGATGCGATGAGTGGAGAAGGATCAGATCACTCGCTAACACTCTGCGCATCGCGCGCGAGCATGGCGGCGCCGATTGCACTCGCGTCTTTGCCAAGTGTTCCCGCGACGATCTGAGTAGCTTCAAAGCAGGGTTGAAAAGCGCGGCGTTGGGCTTCCTGGATGATCGGATTGAGAATCAGTTTGCCGGCTTCCATCACTCCGCCGCCGAGCACGATCCGTTCGATATTCAGCAGGTTGATTACGCTCGCGACGCCCGTGCCGATATACTTCCCGGTCCGCTCGATCATCATCAGCGAGAAGTCATCACCGTTGCTTGCTTCGTGGGCCACGTCGTCCGCGGTGAACTCGGCATTAACGGCAAGCTTGGACAGCGACGAAGTCGAATCGCGATCCAATCGCTCTTTGGCGCGCCTCACGATGTTTGGACCAGAGGCGACCGTTTCCAGACAGCCGGTGTTGCCGCACACGCACTCGATCCCTTCGGTATCGATCGTGATGTGGCCAACTTCGCCCGCGAGACCCGATGCGCCCGTCCATAGTTTGCCATCGAGAATGATCGCGCCGCCGATGCCTTCTCCGATCGACATATAGAACATATTGCGGCAGCCAACGCCCGCGCCGATCTTGTATTCCCCATAGGCTGCGGCGTTGGCATCGTTCTCGAGTTCGAATCGCAGACCAGTCGCTTTCATTAACTCAGAGTGCAGATCATCCCGCACGGTTGACGGCAGGTTTGTGGAGGCCACGACACGATCCGTTTGCCGGTTGACGAGCCCGGGTATTGCCACGCCGACCGCCGCAATTCCAGGCGCGGCATCACGCAATGTGGAAACTACCTGAGCCACCTGCTCAACCACGCGGTCACGGTCGAATGGAGCCTCGCGGCGCTCGATCACGCTCCCGTCCGGGCGTACGACGGCCGCGCGCATTATTGGGCCAGAGAGATCGACGCCGATAAAGTGTAGTATTGACGAAGGGGAGTCAGACATTTTGCGGACCCTTCCACGCGCCTGCCGGAAAATCTAACTGAGCGAAGGATAATCAACGGGTCTGGGGCTGTCAAACAGAAGGCTCTCCGTGTAAAATGGGGCCCGTCCACGTCATGCAAATTCGGTCCATACTGTTTCCAACGGACTTCAGCGAGTGTGGCAACTACGCGTTGTCGTACGCGGCTTCCTTAGCGCGCACCTTTGGCGCGCGGATTGTTTGCGTTCACGTCATCGAGCCCATTGTGCCCACTGTGGGCTACACGGGTATGACGGAGCCATTGCCCATCGCCGACATCAGCGAACAGCTCGAGGATTCGGCCGAGCGCGAGCTGCCAAAGATCGCCGAGTGCGAGGAGTGCGCCGGACTCGAGGTCGAAGAATTGATTGTGCATGGCGAGGCGGCGTCGGAAATTGTCCGGGTCGCGAAAGAGCGTAGCGTCGACCTAATAGTGATCTCGTCGCATGGCCGCACCGGACTGGGACGCATTCTCTTCGGTTCCACCGCTGAAGCCGTCGTGCGCCACGCATCGTGTCCGGTTCTGGTCGTTAAGCCACCACAAGAGGAAGAATCGAAGTAGTCAGTGGTCAGTAGTCAGTGGTCAGTCCCAAAACCACTAACCACTGACAACTGACAACTGACAACTGACCACTGACTCTTTCGCATGCATAATCTCAACTTTCTTTACGACCTCATCGGCCATTATGGTCTCTATGCGGTGTTTCTCCTCGTGATGATCGAGGGAGACATCACGCTTTTGCTGGCCGGGGTGCTGGCGCACAGTTATTTTTTTGGCGATTACAGTTTTGCGCGCGTGCTGCTGTGGGGGACGCTCGGCGGCGTGGCGAGCGACAATGCTGCTTACATCGTGGGCCGCGGCTTTGGCAAGGGCGGTCGTGACCTGCGCTTCTATCGAGCGGCCAGACCGCGTATCGAGCGACTGACGGACAAGTTTGGCGCGCTTTCGTTCTTTCTCTCGAAATACATTTACGGACTGCGCTGGGCGTCGTGCATTTTTTATGGTGTCGGGCGCATGCCTTACGTGCGCTTCGTGCTGCTGTCGCTGGGTAGTTGTTTCGTCTGGGTGGCGGTCCTGAGCGGAGCGGGCTACTTTTTTAGCGGGGCGGTTACCGGAATCATCGGCGACTTTCAGAGATTAGGAAAGGCCTTATTGGTGATCGTCGTTGTCGGCATCACGGGTTTCTACCTTGCCGAGCGCTTTTGGCTTTCAAAGAAAGTTGAAGCGGTTGACCCGGAACGCTTGCAGGAGTTTGAACAGGCCGCACATGAAAAACTGCAGGAACTTACGCACGAATTTCAAGAGCGAATGCCGTTCAAGCCCCAGCTCCCGCGCCGCAAAGAATCAGAGCAGAAGGGTACTGCAGCGAAGAGCGACGAAGCAGACGGAAAAGATCATGGAGTGGAGCGGCAGGACCAGGCTTCCGACTTGAATAGCGTTTCTAATCGACAATCGCAAATCAAAAAATGATTATTGAATCGTCAGCCCCTACTCGCGTCGATCTGGCGGGCGGCACTATTGATATTTGGCCGTTGTATCTTTTTCATCCCGGCGCCACGACCGTCAACTTCGCGCTTTCGCTGCGCGCGCACTGCCGCATCGAAACGCGCGACGACGATCGCATCATACTCGAGTCGCGCGATCTAAAAATGCGGTTCGAAACCAGCTTGAGCCGAATGGATGAACTCTTTCATGAAGAGCGTCTCGAATTGCTCTCGAAGCTGGTCCACTTCTTCAAACCAACGACGGGATTTCATTTGACAGCCTTCAGCGAGGTCCCGGCCGGAGCGGGTCTCGCCGGCTCGTCCGCGCTCGATATCGCCTGTGTCGGCGCGCTGAATCGTCTGGTTGGCAATCGCTACGACGAGAGGAAATTTGTCATCGTGGCCGCCAACGTCGAGACCGCCGTGATCAAGGTGCCCGCCGGCTTTCAAGACTACTACTCAGCGCTCTACGGCTCGGTGTCTTGCGTCCATTTCCGCCCTGATGGCATCGAGCGCGAGGCACTGAACGTCAACGCTGATGAACTAGAGCGGCGCATCGCGATTTGCTACACGGGCGAGCCGCGGCTTTCGGGAATCAACAACTGGGAGATCTTCAAACGCCACATTGATGGCGACCGCGAACTCTTTCAGATGTTCGAAGGCATCCGCGATTCAGCGGCGCGCATGCGCGAAGCGCTGCTCCGAAACGACTGGGAAAGAGTCGCGGCGTCAATGCGTCTTGCTTATCCAAATCGGAAACAACTCGCGCCGACGATCACGACTCCGCAGATGGACCTGCTGGTGGATAAGGCCATGGCCCACGGAGCAGTCGGCGCCAAAGTCTGCGGCGCGGGCGGTGGCGGCTGCATTGCGTTCTTATGCGCCGAAGGACGAAAGGCAGATGTCGAACGCGCGCTCGCCGCGGAAGAGGGCGCAAGAGTGTTGGATTGGAAAGTCGCGCGCGAGGGGTTGGTGGTTAAGGAAATCTAAAACAGTATTAACCGCAAAGCGGTTGCGACCTCCAGCCCAACGTTGCCGCTGCGGCTACGTTGGGTACAGAATTGGTGACTCGATGCAACCTCAAAGAGGTTGCGGCTAAGGAGACAAACCTCATGCCTCAATCACTCTCACGACGAGCCCAACCATTGGTGTCTAATGCTCCCCTTCGTCCGCGCGCTGCTTCGCGGCGGCGGCGACGGCGCGCAAACGTTCGATCTTCTGCTCGAAAGTCTCGCCGGGCACTGGGCCGGTATCAACGACACCACAATAAGTTGATCGCTTCATCAAGGTTCGATCCGCCTGACCAGTGGGTTTGTGTGCAGCAGACTGTGATGGCGCGGGCGCCGTTGCGACTTCGGCCGAAGGTGGCGCTTGGGGAGTTTCAGGAGGCGTAGCTGGTGTCGTCTCTACTGCGGACACAACCTCGGGCGCCGCTGCAGTTGGCGCTGGCGAAGCTTCCGCTGTCGGCGCTACTTCGCCGCCGCCTTCTTCCGCGCGCCGTTTAGCGGCCGCTGAAACGGATTTCAAACGCGCGACCTTCTGTTCAAAAGTTTCGCCGGGCACTGGTCCGGTGTCGGCGACGCCGTTGTAAGTCGATCGCTTGAACAGTTGGCGATTCGGCTCCGCGCCGGCTTTGTGCTCGGCAGGTTTCGATGGGGGCGCTGGGGCGGTAGCCGCTGGGGTTGCGGGAGCTTCGACTGCGGCGAGTTGTTTAGCTGGAGCGGGCGAGACGCCCGCGGTCCCAGCAGGAGCGGGCTTTGTCGCGGCGGGCGCTGGCTTGGCTGGTTTATTCCCGTGCTCGCCTCCCACTTCTGCCAAAACGTAAACGCCTTTTTCATTTTTCCTGATGACCGGCAGCGTGCCGCCAGCAGCCTGCAACAGGGCTGTGAGTTCAGCTTCGACGAACCGGCTCTGCTTCTGTGGATCGCGCACGTGGCCCAGCGGCGGACCCATGTAAAGAGTGCCGCACGTCTGACATTTGAAGAGGACATCGTCGCCGCGCAGATGGACCTCGGCAAGCTCTCCGGCCGTGCGCAATTGTTTCAAGTGGCCGTTGCAGAGTTTGCCCTTTTCGTTCTTCTCGTTGCAGACGGTCTGCGCGTTTGTGATCCGCTTTGGTACCGCCTGCGCCGCAGCGGCTGGTTCGTTTGCACTTTTGTCGGAAACGTTTGCGGACATGGCCCTCGCTTCACTGTGATTCAGAGCGGTTCGGTCGACCGATAACCGAATCTTACAGAGACTGGGAAAGGCGCGTCAATGAAGCAACTGCCTGTCCGACAAACTTCAGTTTGTCGCGCCTGATTGAAAGTAAGAAACTGGTGAAACCAGCGACAAACTGAAGTTTGTCGGACAGCCCATGTGTTAAGCTCGCGGCGAATGCTGAAAGACTTTCTCGCCGCGCTCTTCCGCCGCACGCCGGCAAGCATGCGCCGCTTCCTGTCGCGCTTTAGCCAGCCACGATTCACGGTTACGGCCGGGGCCGTGATCACAGACGATCAGGATCGGGTGCTGTTGCTGGAGCACGTATTTCGGCCCGGCAGTGGCTGGGGCATACCCGGGGGATTCATCGCCGCAGCCGAACAGCCTGAAGCAGCCTTGAGACGAGAGCTGCGAGAAGAGGTTGGACTTGAACTCAAGCGCCTTGAAATCGCCTTCGTCAGAACCCTACGAAGACCACAGCATATCGAGATCGTTTTTCGCTGTTGCGCGCAGGGCGAAGCGCAGCCGCGCAGTCTGGAAGTGAAAAACGCTGCCTGGTTTCCGCTCCACGCTTTGCCTGAAACGTTGTCGGAAGATCAGCGCCGATTAATTAATCGCGCGCTCGCTGATGGAGCAAACAGCCCTGAATGATGTATGCTGTGCGACGCAGAAATCAGTTATGAGTGATGAGTTATGAGTGATAAGTTAAGAAGCGACGTTTCCACTTACCACCCAGCACTTATCACTCGTCACTCATCACTTATCACTGGAGCAAAAAAATGGTAGATCTGATTCCATCGCCGGATTCCGTAATGCAAATGCTAAAACGAACCGGCGCCTTTCGCGTCGGCCACTTTGTTTATCCAACCGGCAAACACTCCCCGCACTACTTTCAGATGCCGCTGGCGTTTCGTTACTACGATACGGCAAAAGTTCTGGCCGTGGCGCTCAGCCGAAAGTTCCGTTTGGACAGAGATGTCGCGAGCCAGTTGCCGAAGGTTTCGATCATTAGTCCCAGCTCAGGCGGCATTCCGGTGGCCTTCGGCGTGCGCGATGCGCTGAGCGCCGAACAGATCTACTGGGCCGAGAAGGAAGGCAGCAAGCGCATGTTTCGCCAATACGTGAATCAAGGAGACATGAACCCCTGCATCATCGTCGATGACATCATCCGCAGCGGACATGCGATTGAGGAAACGGTCGCGCTCGTCAAGGAGTTAGGCGCCGACATAATTGGCTGCGGCGCGATTGTTCGGTTTACTTCGGCGCCGGATCATCTCGGCGAGTTTCCGATTAAGTCTCTGGTGGAGTTTGACGCGCACTTCTACGACAATGGTGACTCGTGCGTCGACTGTAAAGAGAACGCGCCCGTCGAGCACGTTCGATTCTAGCGGATCAGATCTCGTGCCTGTTCTCCAGCGCTTTGTCCATCGTCACCTCATCCACGTATTCCAGATCACCGCCGACGGGCATGCCCATCGCAATGCGCGTCGTGCGGATCCCGAGTGGTTTCAACAGACGGCTAATGTAGTTGGCAGTGGCTTCGCCTTCCGTGTTCGGATTGGTTGCGAGGATGACTTCGCGCACCTGCACGCCGTCATTGTTCTCAGGCTTCAGGCGCGGCAACAGATTCGCCAGATGCAACTCGTTTGGCCCGATGTGGCGCATTGGCGAGAGGCTGCCGTGCAGAATGTGATAGACGCCTTTGTAGCTCCGCGTCTTCTCAACGGCCACGAGACTATGCGGTTCTTCGACCACGCAGATGACTGAATGATCTCTGTTCGTCGCGGTGCAAAACCGGCAAGGATCAACTTCGGTGAGATTGTTGCAGATCGAGCAGAGTATGATGCGCTGCTTAACTTCGAGCATCGCAGAAGCAAGCCGCTCGACATCCGTCTGCGCCATGCGCAGGATGTGAAACGCCAGCCGCTGCGCCGACTTCTGCCCGATGCTTGGCAGGCGTTTGAATTCGTCGATTAGTTTGGTGACTGGTTCAGCGTATTCCAACATTTCCGATTTCCAATTGCCAATTGCCGATTTCGCAAGGCGCAGCTCTTATTTCCTCTTATCAATTGCCGACAACAAATGAAGATTCGATAGCAGTTCAATTGGCAATCGGCAATTGGAAATCGGCAATCACCCGAGCAGTCCTCCCAACCCCGGTGGCAACATCCCGCCGATCTTGCTCTTCATTGCTTCATCAACTTTGCGGTTGGCTTCGTTGCTGGCGGCGACGATCATGTCCTGCAACATCTCAACGTCGCCTTCCTTGACGGCTTCCGGATCAATCTTCAGTGAGACGATTTCGTGATTGCCTTTCATCTGCACGGTCACCACGCCGCCGCCGGCCGACGCTTCGACGCGCAGCTCTTCCATCTCGCGCTGCATCTTTTCCTGCATCGCCTGCGCCTGCTTCATCATCTGTTGAATGTTTAGTCCGCCAGGGAATTTCATCTTCGACACCTCGCTATGAATCTGATCCGATTGGACGCCGAGTTTGTTTGAGCATCGTAACTTTCATCCCGCGCGAATGCAACAGACACGATCCACCACGTGAGGGGATTGGTCTTTCCCGGCTCTGCCGTCTGATGTGCGGTTGTGGCTGTGCCCAACCGCAATGGAACTCCGACTCAAATGGGGCTCCGCCCCGAACTTGGGGCGTAGCCCCTAATAATCAAGGAGAGCAGTTCGGGAAGGTCGCAGACAAGTCTCTGACCTTCCGCACATCAGGCGGCATAGCCGCGAGAACCAATCCTGCGTGGCCCACCATCAAGTCTGGAGGTGTCCGCTCTATATTTAGATCTGTCGGACATGTTATAAGCGATTTCGAGTTTCCAGGATTTTGGTTATCTAAGAGCGAACGCTGAATGACAGATGTACACGACGAAACGGTACAGACCGATCACACCCTGACGGCCGAGATCAAGCTGTATTACGATCTGCACGCGCCTGAAACGCGCCCGTCGCCGTTGCTGATCGCGCTGCACGGCTACGGCGCGAGCAAACGCCAGATGATGCGCGAGGCGCGAGCTGCGGCGCCCGACGGCTTTGCGATCGCGGCGTTGCAGGGTTTTCATCAGCACTTGCGCGACCCGAGAGAGCCGGGCGGACCCCTGCGCTTCGGTTTTGGCTGGCTGACGAACTTTCGTCCCGAAGAATCAGTTGAACTGCATCATCGCGCGCTGCTCGATCTGATCTCAAGGCTCGTCGCGGAGGGTGTTGCTGACGAGCAGCGGATTTTTCTGCTCGGCTTTTCGCAAACGTGCGCGCTCAATTTTCGTTTTGCCTTCACGCATCCGGATCGGATTTGCGGCGTCATCGGCATCTGCGGCGGCCTGCCGGGCGATTGGGAAACGAGCGAAATTTACAAACCCACTGACGCAGCGGTGTTTTATCTTTCCGGCACAGCGGACGAATACTACCCGCCTTCACGCGTCGCAGATTACGGCGAACGATTGCGTCTGCGCGCGTGTGAGGTTGAAGCCAAGAGCTATGACGCTGGTCATGAGATCGTGCCGGCGATGCGCGATGATGTGCGCGCGTGGTTAGCGAAGCATGCTGACGACTAACATAGCCGTCAGTTTTGATTCATACCCTCAATCGCGAGTATCTTGGCGTCTGAGGCAATTGCCATAAAATATTGGACTCCTAACTGAGCCAGAAGAGCGAAGGCTGACTAAATGGGACTGAGCTTGCCGTTTCTGTACCGGAGCGTTTTTTGTTTGTTCATCTCGTCTGCCGCATTGATGATTCAGGCGCATGCGCAATCCGCCGGAACATCCAGGTCAAATGCGAAGTTGGAAGCCGCCGTGCGCGCAGTGCTCGAGGCGCAGCGCGAGGCCTGGAACCGCGGCGACATCGAAGGGTACATGGATGGTTACGCACGCTCAGCGGATACGGTATTTGTCTCCGGTGACAATGTAATGCGCGGCTGGCAGAGCGTGCTGGATCGTTACAAGAAATCCTACAACTCGCGCGAGAAAATGGGCACGCTGACGTTTTCCGATCTGGAGATCACTCTTGTCGGGAAAGACGCCGCGGTCGTCCTGGGCCGCTGGCACTTGCAACGCTCGAACGACGAGCCACACGGCCGGTTCACGTTGATTCTGCGCAAGACGAAAAAGGGCTGGCGCATCGTTCACGATCACACTTCGAGCGCATGACGTGCATTTGTCAGCCTGTAGCAAATGAGAGAAAGCATTAAGACGCAAAGGCCGCAAAGTTCTTCGCAAAGGTCGCGGAGGAAAAGCCTTCTTAGCGTTCCTTTGCGAAACCCTTCGCGTCCTTTGCGTTGAACTTGGACGCTTGATCGGAATCAACCTGGTAGCGTGGGGCGGCCATCGACTTTTCACAAGAGCAAATAGACAAACAGACCTCAACCAGTTCCCGTTCGCGGCTGGAAATACTCGAACGCGACGTCGAATCGCGCAGCACCGCGCTCAAGAAAGAACTCGGTCTGCGGGATCTCGTACTCACGCAAGTGGTCTTCGTCGTCGGCACGGTGTGGGTTGGCTTCGCCGCCAAGCTGGGCCATTCGCAGATGGCTTTCTGGCTGATCGCGATCGTTACTTTTTACTTGCCGCTGGCCGCCGTCGTCATTTACCTCAATCGCCTGGCGCCGCTCGAGGGCGGCCTTTATCAATGGGCCAAGGTCGCTTTCGACGATTTCGTGGCGTTCATGGTCGCGTGGAATTTTTGGATCTTCGGCATTCTGGTGATGTCCGGCATCGGTTTGATTATTAAGAAGAACATCGCCTACGCAATCGGCCCGCGCGCCGACTGGATGCACGAGAACAAATGGATGACGACGTCGGTCTGCGTGCTCTTGATAATCTTTGTCGTCACGGCTTCGAGAAGAGGTCTGGCACTCGGAAAGTGGGTACAGAATTTCGGCGGTGCGATGCTGATCATAACTTTCGTTACTCTAATCCTGCTGCCGTTTATTACCGCCAGCCGCGGAACTCTCGCCAACTACCATCCGTTTTCACTCAGCTTCCCACAGGTCAGCACTTACAACATCAACGTTTGCAGCAAGCTCGCCGTGGGCGCGCTTTCCGGCTTCGAGTACATCGCGATTCTAGCCGGCGAATGCCGCGCGCCGGCGCGCAACATCAGCCGCTCCGTTTTGATCTCGGCGCCGATCATCGCGCTGATGTTCATTCTCGGCACCGGATCGGTGCTGGCGTTTGTATCGCCGGACAAAGTCGATCTCATCGGTCCGATTCCGCAGGTGCTCAGTCTCGGCTTCAGTTCGTTCGGTTGGGTGTCAATTTTGATTTCAATCACGATATTCGGTGTCGCCGCGCGGCAAATCGCCTTGATGAGCATTTATTTTGCCGGCAACACGCGCCTGCCGATGGTTGCCGGCTGGGACAATTTGCTGCCGGCGTGGTTTGCGAAACTGCACAAGCGTTATCGCACGCCGGTGAACTCGATCCTTTTCGTTGGCGTGACTACGCTGGTTTTCAGCTTGGGAGCTTTGATCGGCGTGAAAGAGCAAGAGGCATTTCAGTTTCAGGACAACGCCGCGAATGTCTTTTATGCGTTGATCTACATGGTGCTATTCGCGATTCCGATCGTTGCGATGAAACGCTTTGGCGCCAAAGCTCCCTGGTGGCTGAAAGTGGCGGCGGCCTCGGGATTTCTTATGTCCGTAGTCGGCGCGTTCTTTACCGTGTTTCCGATCATTGACGTTCAGAGTCGCCTGCTGTTCGCGGCGAAAATCATCGCGGTGGTGGTTGCCGCCAACGCGATCGGCGCGGCGATTTATGCTTATGACAAGCGTAGTCAGAACCGCCTGCGGTAGCGGGCGGTTGAACTCTGATACTCAAGAGATCTGCGAACTAAGATTAACCGCCCGCTACCGCAGGCGGTTCTGACTTGCTGGCCTTCCAAGCGATCCTGTGATAATCATCTGGCGCTCTTAGCTCCAGAATCATCCCCAAAAGGAGACAGACATGGGTAAGATCAATTTTGGTCGCGTGCTGCTCGGCGGTTTGGTTGCAGGTGCGATTTTGAGTGTCGGTGAGTGGCTGCTGAATGGGAAAGTTCTAGCCACCCAGATGGGTGAGTTCTTTAAGAGATGCGGTTTCGCAATGCCAGGGACCAGTTTCCTTGTAGTATTCGTGATCGTAACCCTCGTCCTTGGCATCGTCCTCGTGCTTGGCTACGCCGCCATCAGACCGCGGTTCGGCCCTGGTCCCAAAACGGCCATCATCGCCGGCCTGTTCGCATGGTTTGGCGTTGTGGTTTATGGCAACATCATCGCCACCGCGCTGGGCATGGTTCCTACTAACATGCTGGCGATTGTGCTTGGCTGGGAACTCGTTGAGTACCTGCTGGCAGCACTTGTAGGAGCGGCGCTTTATAAAGAGGCTTAACAACGTCGACTCACCGGGCGCTAGCTGGTCACACAGAACTTACGAATAAGATTGTTCGGGTCATGAGCTGGAAGCGACTCTTTGTTTCGATCGTGCTCGGCATCTTGACGATGGGAGCCGACCTGACGGGCCTGATGTTGGTCAACCGGTTATACCGGCCCCAACATCCGCCGGCGTGGGTTACGCATTGCTTCTATTATTTTCTTGCCTGGCCTTTGAGCTTCACCATGCTGATTTTTCATCGGGCCAATGGTGACACGACGCATGGGCCGACCTTCCTCGCGGTGGTCGCGGCGGGTCTCTTTGATCTCGTTCTCTTCACCGTGATTGTTTACGCGCTGCTGTCTTGGCATGCCCGCAGGAAAGCCCGTGCCTGAAAGTCTCGCAGTCGTTAATTGTTCGCAGCTCTTGACGCTAGCTGGCCGAAAGCGTCCCCGCGTTGGGCCGGAGCTGCGCGAGCTTTCGATAATTGAAAACAGCGCGATGCTTGTGCGCGACGAGCGCATTGAAAAAGTTGGCGCGCGCCGCGAGATCGAGCCGCTTATCGACCAAGACTGCGAAGTCGTCGACGCTGGCAGGCGCATTGTCATGCCCGGCTTTGTTGACGCGCACACGCACCCCGTTTTCGCCGGCACGCGCGCAAACGAATTTGAAGAACGCGCAAGCGGGGCGACATATCAGGAGATTGCGGCTCGCGGCGGCGGGATTCAGTCAACCGTTCGCGCTACACGCGCGGCGACACTCGATGAGTTAGTCAAAGCAGGAAAGCGTTATGCGAATTGGTTTCTGCGAAATGGGACCACCACGGTCGAAGCAAAATCAGGTTACGGACTCTCCGTTGAAGACGAGCTGAAGATCCTGCGGGCGATTAGAAGATTGAATGACGAGACGCCTTTGCGTTACGTGCCGACGTTTCTCGGCGCGCACGAGATTCCGGAAGAATATCGCGCCCGCCGCGAGCAATATGTCTCGCTTGTGATTGAAGAGATGTTGCCGCGCGTCGCCGAAGACAAGCTGGCGGAATACTGCGATGTGTTCTGCGAAGAAAAAGTTTTTGCGACGGAAGAATCGTGGCGCATTCTTTCGGCGGCCCGCTGCCACGGAATGGGCTTGCGCATTCACGCCGACCAACTCTCGCTGTCTGGCGGTGCCACATTAGCCGCGGAACTCGGGACCGTGACCGCCGATCATCTCGAGCACACGGACGCCGCCGGAATCGCCGCATTGAAATCCGCCGGAGTTCAGCCAGTGTTGTTACCTGCCTCAGTCTACGCGCTGGGCTCGACGCGCTATCCCGCGGCGCGCGAGATGATCGATGCGGGACTCGCCTTGGTGCTCGCCACCGACTTCAATCCCGGCTCGTCGCCGACGACTTCCATGCCGATGGTGCTTTCGCTCGCTTCGACGCAGATGAAGATGACTCCCGCGGAATCGATAACAGCGGCAACGATCAACGCGGCGTATAGTCTCGGACGCGGCGATCAAATCGGTTCGCTCGAACCGGGCAAACGCGCTGACTTTATCATTCACGACTGCGAAGACTATCGCGAGCTGGCTTACTTCTTCGGCATCGAGCACGCTTGGAAGGTGTACGCAGCCGGCAAGCTGGCGTTTGCCCGAGCGTAGAAGGGGCAGCAGCCCAACCCGGGGTTCAGCAGCCGGGCAGCCCGGCTGTGGGTGCGACGATAAGGGAGGGCGTATTTGCCATGCGCGCATTTATGACGCTGTCTCACACGTTCGGGCTTCTGCCAAAACATTTCTATTGACGCTTGTTCACTTGTCTCTTATTATGCGACTCAACGCTGGAAAGGAGGTGATTCAAATATATGAGTTCTAATCACAGTGAGGTGGCTGAGGCCTGACCTCTAAACTGTTAACCTGATATTGTTAGGATTACGGTTTAGTTGTCTCACTGTTGCACCTCCTTTCGGGAAGCTGCACGCAGTCAGTCCACAGGCCAATCCAAACAGTTCACCGGAGAGCCGTCCGCGCCAGTGTAGCGGGCGGCTTTTCTCTTTGCCAGCCGTAATCGCGGTCAAAATACAATGATTGTTTTTGCCGTTGGACACTTGACCGACAAAGACGCATAGTGAGAGATTACAGCGCACCCGGCAGTTTGCGTTGCGCCCTTCTGATTCCGGCCGCTCTTGGGCTTTTCGTTCGACGGCGTCTCGGTCAAACGGATCGCACCGGCAGAACATCAAAAGCATTGCCTGGTCGCAGGATGCGTCAAGTTTGACGCTGACGGTTTCCAAGGCAGCCCGGCTGAGCTGATTCGAGAGGCGCAGCGGGACAACAGCCGATCAGGTTTGGAGGGAAGTTTTTGGCGGCAACTGAAACCCCAGTTTTTTATGATCCAGCGGGCCGGCGCTGGCGGCGCGTGCGCCGCACGTGGCTGGCGCTCGCGGTTATTGTGACCACGGTCGCCGCCATCTTCATCGCGAGCGTGCTCGCGAATCCGATTCTGCCCAGTTTCAATCTGCGACCGGTCCTGCCACGCCCAGACCTCAAACCGCCAAAGGCGCCGATTCTGACGGTCAATCCTGGCGATTTGAAAGCCCGGAAGGCACAGGCTGAACTGCAGCATGCGCGCGAGAAGACGAAGCGAGTCCCGCCCTCACAGAAACCACAGCAGATGCCGATCGTGCCGCCGCCGGCGATCCCGCCGCCGGTCACTCCCAAAAACAGGCCGATCGCGATCGGGTTCTACATTAATTGGGATGAATCAAGCTATGCCTCGTTAAAGCGAAACCTGGACCACCTTGATTGGGTCGTGCCGCAGTGGGTGCATTTGCAGGACACCAGCAATGGCGCCAGTCCGATTTCCGTCGAGATGGACGTGCCGGCGCTCAACCTGATCCGCGAAACGCGGCCGCAGATTCGGATTCTGCCGATGGTGCAGAACCTGATCGATGACAAGTGGGATGCGGACTTGCTCGTGCGCACGATTTCTGACGAGGCCCTGCGGCAGCATTTGGTCTCTGCCCTAACCACGTTTGTAGAACAGAATAAATTCGGCGGAGTATGCCTCGATTTTGAAGAGATACCCGATCCGAAGTCGGCGTACCTCCCGAACCTTTTGCGCTTCACGCAGGAGTTGCACGCGGCTTTCGCACCAAGAGGCTGGACCGTAATGCAGGCCGTCCCTTTCGATTCAGTGGAGTGGAACTACAAAGATTTCGGAGCCGCTAACGATTATCTGATGTTGATGGCCTACGATGAACATTGGGTCGCCGCGAAGCCCGGTTCGGTTGCCTCGCAGGATTGGTATGAACTCAATCTGGTCAACCGGATGAAAGAACTCGATCCAGCGAAGACCATCATCGCGATCGGCAACTACGGCTATGATTGGACCAAGGGGAAAGAGGATGCCAAAGAGGTCACGGTCCAGGAGGCGATGATCTCGGCTCGTGATTCTGACGCGCAAATCACTTTCGACGCGGATAAGAAGAACCCGTATTTTGAGTTTGACGAAGAGGACTAAACCCACCACACCGTCTGGTTTCTCGACGGCGTAACTGCCTATAACCAGATGCGCGCCGCCAGCGGCTACAACCCCGCCGGGTTCGCTCTCTGGCGCTTGGGTTCTGAAGACCCGTCGATCTGGTCTATTTTCGGATCGCAGACGAATAATTCGCCCGACGCGTTGCGGCGCATCGTTTATGGATACGAGGTTGACTTCCAGGGTTCCGGCGAATTGCTGAAGGTTGTGTCGCGGCCACACGATGGCAAGCGCGAGATAAAAGTTGATGTCGCGAATGGGTTCATCGCAACCGAAACTTATGACAAGGATAACCTCCCTTCTTCCTACGTCATTCAACGAACCGGCGATCATCCCGGATTGATTGCTCTGACGTTCGATGACGGTCCCGATCCGAAGTGGACCGGCCCCATTCTGGACATCTTGAAAAGGGAGAATGTTCCCGCTACGTTCTTCGTCATCGGCAAGAACGGGCAGGCCTATCCCGACCTCATGCGCCGCATGGTCAACGAAGGTCACGAAATTGGGAACCACACGTTCACCCATCCAAACCTCGGTGAAATTCCAGGAACCCTAACTGACCTGGAACTCAACGCCACGCAGCGTTTGATCGAGTCCCTGACGGGGCGATCGACGGTGCTCTTTCGGCCGCCCTATTTCGGCGACGCTGAAGCAGACAAGCCGGAGGAAGTTGAACCGGCGATGCGAGCAGAGAAGCTCGGTTACATCACGGTCGGCCTGCGTATTGATCCGGATGACTGGAAACTGCCGGTCACTGCCGATCAGATCGTGAACCGGACGGTACAGCGCGCGTTGGATACTAACCCCGAAACTCGCGGTCAGGTCGTGCTGCTGCATGATTCCGGCGGCGATCGGTCGGCAACCATCGAAGCGCTCCCCGGAGTGATTCACGAACTGCGAAAACGCGGGTTCAAGTTTGTGCTGGTTTCCGAACTGGCGGGCATCACACGCGATCAGGCCATGCCCCCAGTCCAGCCGGGCCAGAGCGTTTACACACGCACCGACGCGCTGGCATTTTTTGTTCTCTCAACCGGCGGCTGGTTGTTGCAGTGGACTTTCCTGATCGGGATCATGCTCGGCCTCGGACGCCTGGTGTTTGTCGGCGCGCTGGCGTTTGCGCAGTGGATTCGTTCGCGCCGCCGCCAACGAGAGAATGCCGGCAAAGATTACTCTCCTTTCGTCTCGGTAATTGTTCCTGCCTACAACGAGGAGCTGGTTATTGAAGGCACGATTCGGAGTCTGCTTGACTCCGACTACAAGAACTACGAGATCATCGTGGTCGACGACGGGTCCAAAGACCGCACCAGCGAGATTGTGCGCGAGAAGTTTGGCGCTGACAGTCGAGTGCGTCTTTTTACCGAACTGAATGCGGGGAAGGCCAACGCGCTGAATTTTGGTTTGCGTTACGCGACCGGTGAAATCGTCATTGCGCTCGACGCGGATACGATATTCGCGCCGCAAACTATCGGCGCTCTGGCGCACCGCTTTTTTGACTCACAGACGGGCGCCGTCGCGGGCAATGCCAAGGTCGGCAACCGCGTCAATATCGTGACGCGCTGGCAGGCGCTCGAATACATCACTTCGCAGAACATGGACCGGCGCGCGTTCGCGAGTTTGAATTGCATCACGGTCGTGCCGGGCGCGGTCGGGGCCTGGAGACGCGATCTGCTGGATCGGGCGGGCGGCTTCACTTCAGACACTCTTGCCGAAGATCAGGATCTGACGCTGCGTATCCGGCGTCTGGGTTACAAAATCGGCTACGAAGAAAACGCGATCGCCTGGACAGAGGCTCCAGCCAGTTTGCGCACACTGGCGAAACAACGTTTCCGCTGGGCCTATGGCACGTTGCAGTGCATGTGGAAGCACCACGACGCTTTGTTTCGTCCGCGCTATGGCGCGCTTGGTTTTGTCGCGATGCCCAATGTCTGGATCTTTCAAATCATCTTTCCTTTGATCTCGCCGGTGATGGATCTGATGCTGGTCTACACCTTGTTTTCCGCCGGCCTCGATTGGTTGCAGCAGCCCGCCGGTTACGTCATGACCAACCTCGGCCAGATCCTTTTTTACTACGCGCTGTTTCTGGCAATCGACTGGCTCGCGGCGTCGTTCGCCTTCATTCTCGAAAGGAAAGAACGCTGGCGTCTGCTTTGGTGGATCTTCCTGCAGCGCTTCTGCTACCGCCAGGTGATGTACTACGTCATGATCAAGTCGGTGGCGACGGCAGCGCGCGGCGCGTTGGTCGGTTGGGGCAAGCTCGAAAGAAAAGCGACGGTCGAGGCGCAACCGTAGAGGACAAGGGGATCGATGTGGGATCGGCGACGGAAATGGGTTGGCTGCGCATTGCTGGTGGTAATAGCGTTCTCGTTTCGCCTTTGCATCGCTCGTTTTTTACCAAACGACAATCCGGAGGACGGTCGAGTCTACGCGCAGTTGGCCCGCAACCTCCTCGAGCAGCACGTCTATTCACACGTTGATCAGCCACCTTACGCGCCTTCAATAAGCCGCTTGCCCGGTTATCCTCTTTTCCTCGCAGCGATCTATTCAGTCTTCGGTCACAGTAACAACGCTGCCGTGCGCATTGCTGAGGCTCTGCTCGACACAGCGTCGTGCGCGTTGATTGCGCTGATTGCTTACTACTGGGAGCCGGACAAAAAACGAAAACGAGTGGCGGCAATCGCGGCGTTGGCGCTGGCTGCCGTTTGTCCGTTTACGACGATCTACGTGGCCACGATCCTGACGGAAATCCCGACGATCTTTCTCATGCTCGCAACTTGCTTGTTGGCGACGTTCGGCTTTAAGGCGTCCTCTTTCAAGCGATCGCTCTGGTGGTGGAGCGCGACGGGTCTTGTTGCCGGCATCGCCGTCTTCTTCCGGCCGGACAGCGGACTGTTTGCGTGCGCAGTCGGTCTCACGCTCGTTATTACGACATTGTTTCGTCGCCAGACAGCGGTCGAGAGCGGCGGCTCGTCGCAAACACTGCAGCACAAAGTTTTCAGAGTCCTGGCTCAAGGCGCAGTTTTGTCTCTTGCGTTTGCGCTCGTGCTCGTTCCCTGGACGGTGCGCAATTGGCGCGTCTTCCATCTGTTCCAGCCGCTGGCGCCGACGCACGGTGAAATGCCCGGTGAATTTGTGCCGCTCGGTTACTACACGTGGCTGCAAACGTGGGTAGACGACCAGCGTTACATCTTGCCGCTGCGTTGGTCACTGGGCGACGAGCAGATCGATTTCGAGGAGATTCCCGACAAGGCATTCGATTCACCAGAAGAAAAGGCGCGAGTTGCGGCGTTGCTGGACCAGTACAATAATCCGCCAGAGGCCGACGATGAAGACAAAAGTAACGCCCAGAGCGAAAACGAAAAGCCGCCCGTCTTGATGACGCCGGAAATAGACGCAGGTTTTGCGCAGCTTGCTCGCGAGCGGATAGCGCGCGCGCCATTGCGTTACTATTTTTGGGTGCGGCTAAAACGGTCGGGTGCGCAGTGGTTTGATACTCACTCTGAATACTATCCCTTCGAGGGCGAGCTGTTTCCCCTCAGCGATCTGGACAAGACTATTCATCAACAGATCTGGCTGCCGTTATTTGCGGCCTTGGTTTGGATTTACACGTTGCTTGGTCTGGCGGGCGCCTGGTGCTTGTGGCGGGCGCGCGATTTTGCGGCGCGTCGCTGGCTCCTGCTGGTCGGGTTGCTAGTCTTTATTCGTCTGGCCCTCTTCTCTACGATGGAAAACCCTGAGCCTCGTTACACTGTCGAGATCTTTCCGTTTCTCTCCGCGCTCGGTGGGATGGCCATCGCGCGTGTGCACGCTTGGCTATCGACCTAACCCGCCTAAGATGTGGCGCCGCTACTAAGGCCATAAACTAAGGTTTTGGCGTCGGCGACGGACTCTGCTCCGAAGCCGGTACGCGGGAAGCATCGGGTTTGTCCGGCGAGGTGTGCAAGTGAACAGCCTTCCATTCTTTGCCGACGCGCTTAAAGACCAGTGTCATCCGGCCTGAGGCGCTGTCGGGAGCGCCTTTGTAAGTTTGCGATTGCGTCCAAAGGCACGTGACCACCGCGCCATCACGCCCGAGCATCTCCACGTGTCGATCGCGCACGTCAAGCTTTACATCCTTAATATCGCGGTAGGCACTCTCGCGGTTCTGCCGCATTTGGTCCCAACCCTTCGTAACTGACCCGTTATAGTTAAAGAGGATCAGTCGCGGCGAATTCCAATAGGCGCCGGTAACCTCGGCGACATTTGTATGAACGAGGCCACCGATCAGTTTGTCGAAGGCCGTCAGCACTTCAGATACGGGTGTGGTCGTTCGCTTGGCGCTCGGCGGGCTTGCCGCGGGCTTTTGCGCGGCGGCATTCGTATTCGCGGTAGTGCGCGGCCGCACTTTCGTCGTTGATGAATTCGAGTTCTGCGCTAACGCGACGGTTGAAAACATTAGAACAAACGAAACGATGAAAACGAATCTATTCAGCATAGTGTGCTCCTTGTCATTGATTGCCTCTAGCCTAAACATCTCCCAATTCTTCCAGCGCGTCAAACCAGGGCACGCCACTGCGCAAACGCTCCGTCGATCTTTTTTGCCCCATGATCTCGAAAACCTCGAACATTGAAGGCCCCACGGCCTGGCCCGTCAGCATTGTGCGCGAGGCATTGATTAGCAGACCGGCTTTTACGCCCGTCTCGTCAGCGAACTGACGCAACGCAGCTTCTACCGCATCTTTCGTGAATGGCTCGACTTGCTCGAGACGGTCCGCCAGGGCTGGCAAGAGTTCTTTCAGACGCGGCTCCTTCTTGAGGTTCTTGGTTACCGCCGCCTCGTCGAAATCAAAATCTTCAGAGAAGTAGGCGCGCCCCTGCGCGGAGAAATCTTTCAGCGTGAAGAAGCGATGCCGGATCAGCTCTACTGCTTTTTCAAACCACTCGCGTTCATCGTCTTCATACTCTTCACGCCACAGTTTGCTTGCTCGCAGCTCTGCCTTGACCATCGGCAACAACTCCACAAGCGGCATCGTGCGAATGTACTCCGCATTCATCCAGAGAGCTTTGTCATCGGTCCAGTGTCGCGGGTCGTTCTCTTGAAAATTGAAGATCGCATTTGCGCGACCGATGCCTTCGAGCGAAAACTTCTCGACCAGTTCAGCGAGCGGCATGATCTCTTTTTCGTCAGGCGGCGACCAGCCCAGCAGCGCCAGAAAGTTACGAAAAGCCGCAGGCACAAAGCCACGATCGCGGTAAGTCGTCAGTGAAACAACCTCACCGTGCTTGCGCTTCGAGAGCTTGCCTTTGTTTGGCGCGAGGATCAGCGGCAGATGCGCAAACTGCGGCACCTTGGCGCCGAGCGCTTGATAGAGCAGCACTTGCTTGTGCGTGTTCGTTAGATGATCCTGCCCGCGAATCACGTGCGTGATGCCCATTTCAATGTCGTCAATCACGACAGACAAGTTGTAGAGCGGATGACCGTCAGATCGCAGCAGCACCAGATCCTCGATCTCCGCATAGTCGCGCTCCTGCGGACCGTAGGCAATGTCTTCGAAGTGTGTTTTGCCTTCGCGCGCGATTTTCAAACGAACAGCATACGCTTCGCCGGCCACAGCGCGCCGATCAGATTCTTCTTTCGGCAGATCGCGATACGGATTCGCTCTTTGATCGACACCTTCCGCCGCCTGGGCTCTCGCTCGGTCGGCGATCCCCTGTTTCACTGTCGCGTCGTTGCGCTGTTCCTTCGGTGTGAAATCGCGGTACGCTTTGCCTGCTTGAACCAGTCGTTGCGCGGCGGCTTTGTGCTTCGGCGCGTTAGCTGATTGAAAGACGACTTCTTCATCGTAATCGAGACCGAGCCAAGCAAGCCCTTCGAGAATCGAGCGCGTCGATTCTTCGGTCGAACGCTGCAAGTCAGTATCTTCAATGCGGAGCAGGAACTTCCCGCCCATCTTGCGCGCAAAGAGCCAATTGAACAGCGCGGAGCGCGCCGCGCCGATATGCAGATAGCCGGTAGGTGATGGTGCAAAACGTACGCGAATGGTCATTACCGTCTATGGGCGAGCTTGCAGCGCGGCGAGTTGCTTGCCGATCTGATCCAGCTTTGCCAATAGTTCACTATGTCGCGCTTCATCGGGGGGCGGCGTCTTGCCTTTCATGAAGAACGTGCCGCCAGATTCCAGTATGCAAGTCTGGACGTCTTCAAGCTTAGCAAAGCCCTGGCGATGGGCGACGGTCAACAACTCGGATTGGGTGATCAGTTCCTTTGCCAGCGCTTTCTTTCGCAACCTGCCGTTTTCAATCAGATCGGTTGGCTCACCTTCCAGAATCTCGTCGAGCCGCCGATGACGGAAAAGAAAGCGTACCACAAGATAATTCACAGCCAGCAACGTGGTGGCGCCAATTATTCCCCCAGTGATCGAATTGTCGTCGCCAATGATCGCATTCTGCACCGCGTTCGATAGCGTCAACAGCACCACCAGGTCGAATGGATTTAGCTGCGCCAACTCGCGCTTGCCTGCGAGGCGGAGACCGACGACGAGAAACCCATAGATGATCACCGGCCGCACCATTTTCTCGAGCACGGGAGGAAACTTGAGAAATATGTCGTGGAAATCGGCCAGCGTCGGGATGAGCCAGTGAAGGTCTTGCGTAAAAGCGTTCAAGAGTAATAAGTGCACTTGCGTTTTCTCCTTTTGCGAAGATCAAACGAACAGTCGAAGACAGCACTATAAACCGAGCGAGTCGAAAAGCAGTATCCTGGGAGCGCAGGCATGCGGGGTCCCCGGCGGGGCAGCCGCGCTGGGGTGGTCGTCCTGCCTGCATACGCACCGCAGGCGCGTCAGTTTTCGCGCTCCGCGCTCACTTGCAGACAGGATGTCTGCGCTCCCAGCAAAAAAGGCTGCCCGACATTTGATCGGACAACCTTGCTTACCTGGAGACTGGCGGAGATGACAGGATTCGAACCTGTGAAGGGCTTTTGACCCTTAACGGTTTAGCAAACCGCCGCCTTCAGCCACTCGGCCACATCTCCGCGCCGGAACTTCGGCAAGGGTTCATTCTAAGCTGCGGTCTCGAATTGTCAAGACAACGACGATGTTGGGTAATGTCTCAATTTCAGCTTTTCTCTGCGCAGCCTTTGCGGCCTCTGCGTCTCGGCGGTGAGCTTTTCGGGCCTGGGATTCACAAACGAAGACGCTACCCGATGTTACAATAACTCTTGGCAATGACGAGACTCAACATCACGCGCAGACAGTTTCTCAACGGCCTCGCCGCTGCGCCGTTGGTTGCCGTCTCGGCGACCTCGGCTTATGCGAGCTTGATTGCGCCGTACAATTACGAAGTCACGGAAACTGACATCTTCATTCGCGGACTGCCCGAGCGTTTCGAGGGCTTTCGCATCACGCAACTCACCGACGTGCATCACAGCCGCATCGTCGGCCTCGATGACGTCCGGCGCGTCGTCGCGTTGGCCCAACGGACGAAGCCGGACCTAATCGCGCTGACCGGTGATTACACGACAACCTACCGGCGTTTCATCGAGCCGTGCGCGGAGGCGCTCGGCACATTGAAGGCTCCTGAAGGTGTTTGGGCAGTGCTCGGCAATCACGATCATTACACGGATCCGGAACTGACAACTCGCGCGCTGGAACGAAACCACATCACCGTGCTCAACAACGCGAACACGACACTCCGTCGCGGGCCCGACGCCATTCAGCTTGCCGGCATCGACGATTGGTCGTGGGCGGGGGCGGATTGGGCGCGTGCTTTGTACGGAACCAATCGCAAGATTCCGACGGTGTTGCTTTCGCATCAACCGATCGTGCTCGATCTGGAAGAAGCACAGACTGCTTCGCTAATCCTGAGCGGCCACACGCACGGTGGCCAGATCAAACTGCCTTTCATCGGAGCGCCCGCGCGGTTTGCTACAGAGGCTCTGAAGTATGCCAACGGTCTTTTCAAACGCGGCCAGACTCAACTCTACGTTTCGCGCGGCACGGGTGTAATTGGACTGCCGGTGCGCCTGGGCGTCAGGCCGGAGATTGCAGTGCTGCGCTTGCGGCGAGCGCCCGAATAGGTTTCAAGTTCAGAGTTTCGAGTTTCAGGTTTCAGGTCTCAGGTTTCGCGTGCCGAGCCAGATTCGACGAAGGTTGCTGGATTGTCTTTCTTTCTGTCGGCGACCGGCGATGATGGGCCGGGGCGACGCAGGGGTTTGATTGGCTTTGAAAATGTGAGCCCCCCTGATGGTGACAAAGCTCCGATCCAACGACGTTGTTATGCCGGGCAACGCGCGGGGGTTCCTACCGAAAAACGAAAACGTCAATTGGCTCGAAGACGGCTTCACCATCGCTGTGCGCTGCGTGGGCCCGCAACGCCCTCACTCCAGCGTCGAAGTCGCGGCGACTCAAACTAGCCAGGACCGAGTCGGCTCCCGCCGACAGCTTCTCTGCGTAGGCCGCGTAACTCGGCGCAATCTCCTGAGTAACGACCTCCAGGGTCACCATGCGAAATCCAGCCGCCTCAAAAACCTCGCGCACAAACATGGATTCCATAGACCGTCCACCCGGATATCTCATGCAGGAATCGCTCGACCTGGTTCCGTTTGTGCTCATGATCCACAAACCTAGTCTTGCGTTCGCGCGATATGAGATGGCAGAGTAACTCACTACTTCGTGGGTCGCAGAATTGCCAGCAACCCGATCAGCGTCCCAAGGACTCCAGTGAGTGCCGCGATAATTGGAGGGATATGCTTCAACCAAAATTCCCTGCGCGTTCGTTGCTCAATCATTATGTTTCGCCGGAGCTTGCTCTCGCCATAAGGGGTAAGGGTTGAAACTTGCCTGCTACTGCCACCGGGCTGTTGGACGTGACGGGTATACAGCCATTCTGTAGGAGGAAGATCAATACCGAGGCGAATCGCTTTCAAGTTCAATCGCGCGGTTCGCATCTCACCTATTTCCGCTTTCACTCGTTCAACTTCTCGCACGGCCGCAACGATCGGAACAGCGGCCTCTGCGTCCGAAACACCTTCCAAGCGTAAACGGTTCTGCAACTCACTCACCTCGATCCGTTTCTGTGCAAGCTCCCGTTTTAGTTTCCTGGTCTTTACCCAGTCCTTCACCATAATTCTCGTTCTCGCCTCCTTCGACACGAAGGAAAACACCAATTCAAGTATTAGTAAAGATTTTGCGCCAATGTTCCGAGAAACAACCGTTGGGCCCAACCTTCACCAACTGATACCACCACAGCGACGGCCGCTCCTGGTGCTTTAGTCCACAGGCACTCCGCAACGCGATTCGTAAGCTCGTCAGGCCATCCAGGACCGTTCTCTCGTCGCAGCGCGCGCGCAGCATGTAGTTGACTCGAAAGTTTGAGACGGTCTTCATTACAGGCTTGATTACAGGTGCTATGCCGCCGGCACTGACTCGGCTACGGGAACGCCGATTTCATAGAGAAAATCCGGCGACATGTCGGCGCCATTCTTCCAAACAATCGTATCCAAATCAGAGTTGAGATGAACGCTTTTGAAGTTGCTCATGTCCTTCAGCGGCTCGAACACTTCTCCGTCGAGGTGCGGCGCTAAATCAACCTGTCGTAAGCTGTCGTCCTCAAAAGTCAGCAGCAGCTTGTATTCGGACAAATACTTCACGTCCTTTACGAAATGCATCATTACCTCCTACTCCAAAGGCGCGATTGGCTGCAGCGGTTCCTGCGCGACCGCACGTTGCCAATTCTCGAGCAACTCACTCCGGATGCTCAAAGGCCCACTCAAGCACAAGCGCAACCACTCGTTTGGGTAAACGGCCTTCAATTAGTCTCAGGTCAACAATCGAGAACACGCCGGTCTGGCCGGCGTACTTTGCGTGAAAGTGCGGCACACCGTGCTCCTTGTAATAGATTGCGATTACAATTCCGAAAAATCGGCTGATTTCGGGCATAGGCGCAGCTTTTCGATTACCTTCTCTTCAATATTGGCCGCCATTAGTCGATCTCCATGCCCGTTATCATACCGTTGCTCGGGTTGGTTGTCAGTACGCAATGCTATACTCTTCGAACGCTAAGAGGAACTTTTATGACCCAAACCGTGAGTGTAGAAGCCCAAAATAAGTTACAGGATTTGCTGGCAGACGCTTTGGCTGGTAACGAAGTGATAATCACTGAGCACGGCACGCCAGTGGCGCGCCTGGTTCCGGTTGTGGCTCCCTCTAAAAAGAAGCGTGTGGCGGGTCTTAATCGAGGCACAATCTCGACGAGCGAAGATTTTGATGAACCTTTACCGGATGAGTTTTGGCTGGGCCAGGAATGACAGTTTTGCTGCACCCGCTAAATCGAATAGGAGAACCGCACTGTGGCTTTCAACGTTCAAACTGAAGCGCCGCCACTCCGTGAAGATGCGACCGGCGCTTTGCGCGTCGGCAATTCGCGTGTTCTGCTGGAACTGGTCGTTCGCGCGTTCCAAGACGGCGCAACGCCAGAGACGATCGTACAGCGATACTCTACGTTGGCACTCCCAGACGTTTACGCTGTCCTTGCCTACTATTTGCGCCACACGAACGAGGTCGAGGAGTACTTAGCCCGACGCGAGCAGAAGGCTGAAGAAGTTCGGCAACGAATTGAGACTCAGCAAGGCGACTTAAGCGAAATCCGCGCGCGCCTGCTCACCCAGCGAAGGGCGTGAGGACAAGAGATGTTGCGGCTGCTTGCCGATGAGAACTTCAACGGCGACATCGTGCGTGCATTGCTTTTGCGCCAACCGAACCTCGACATTGTTCGCGTTCAAGACGTTGGCCTTGCTGGTGTAGGTGACCCAGACATACTGGGCCTGGGCCGCCTTAAACGATCGAATTATTCTTACGCACGACCGTGCGACCTTGCCCGATTATGCATTTGAACGCCTAGCCATCGGAGAAAGTATGCAGGGTGTTTTCATCCTAAATGATCGGGTCTCAGTCGGGCAGGCAACACGGGAGATACTCCTAATGATTGCGTGCAGCGAGCAACCGGAATGGCGTGACCGCGTGGTCCATCTACCTTTGTAAAGGCATTAAGACCTGAAACGTTAACCCGCCCGGCGCAGCGCCATGATCGTCAGGTCATCCGCCCGGGCGCGGCCGGAACAAAAGCGGTTCAACTCGCGAACACAATTATCGACCAGCGATCGCGGCGATTGATCGTGATGTTCACTCAGCAACCTTGAGAGGCGTTCGACGCCGTACTCGCCTTCCACGCCGTCGCGCGTCTCGGTGAGCCCATCAGTGTAAAGAAACAGCGTGTCGCCCGGTTGCATCTGAAACTTGCTCAGCGAAAACTGCTCGCCGCAAAACATTCCCAGCGGCAAACCATTCGCGTCAATCGGCGTAACCTCAGTTTCACGGACCAGCAATGGCGGCAGATGACCGGCATTGCAGATCTCAACCGCGCCCGAGACACAGGCTTTTCCACAGACGAGCGTGGCATAGTGAGTCGGCAGCGTGCTTTCGCAAAAGAGTCTACTGGCCCGCTCGACCAATTGATCGAGTGGTAAGCCCACCGACACCAACGTGCGAAACATCGCCTGAAGATGAGCCATCAGCATTGAGGCCGCGACCCCTTTGCCTGAAACATCGCCCATGATGAAATGCAGACCCTCGCAGTCAGCGGCCATTAGATCACAGTAATCTCCGCTGACCAATCCCGCGGGCTGGTAATGATAAGCGACCTCCCAGCCGTCCACCCGGTAGCTTGAATCCGGCAACAGCCCGATCTGAATGCGAGAAGCGAGCTCGAGATCTTCTTCGAGCGCGCGCTGCTCATTTGGCGAAAGGTGACCGATACACAAACGCGTCAACGGATCAGCAATCAGTCTGTCGGTCTCGACCGGCTCGTGACAGAGGTCGCACAGACCGTACGTACCATCGTCCATGCGCGCCAAAGCCGCATCCACTTCTTCCAACAGACGCGTGAGATTCGGCGCTTCATGGAAGGCGCCGACGGCGACTTCGAGTCTCTGCCGCCGATCCATCAACTGTTCACGCAAGGGATCAATCGCTGTAACCATTTCTCCTCCTTCTACCTTTAGAAAACCATGCATGGCCTTACGCCACGAGGCTCGCGGGGCGCGGCGCCCTCTTGAGTTGCACCGGCAGCCGCGTCGCACAACAGATTTTCGCTAAACGGGTGCGGTCACCCTGCATCGCGGGATGGTTGGATAACCAGGCGCGCACCTCGCGAAATATTCGCGCTGCGTGGCTGTCTTCCGGTTCGGTAATCCGATAATGCATCCATTTGCCCTCGCGCCGCGTCGCCACCACCCCGGCGCGCCGCAAGTACGCCAGATGGCGCGAAATCTTTGGCTGACTCATTTTCAGTACTTCAACAAGAAAGCAGACACAGATTTCGTGCTCGCCCATCAGGTTAATCAAACGCAAGCGCGTCCGATCGGCAAGAGCCTTAAAAAGCAGTTCCGCGCTTCGCTCTGGTTTATTCATTTATGACTCCGGCGTGATTGATCAGTTGTTGATGCCTTGCTATTGTCTCCGGTGTTTCATTCGCTGTTTCGTCGCCGCCATATTAGACAGCCAGCCGCTGAATGATCTATCCGAGTCTTGCGGTCAAATCCCACATTCTAATGCTGCTCGCTGACTGATTTAACGCGTTAGTTTACTTACGATCTGGCCGGCTTCCGAGTTCCTGTTTTGGTCCAAAGGATCCCATGTTTTTTGCCTAATTCCCCGAGTTTTCAACGGCCTTGCTGCGATGTTCAAGCAAAACCGTATTTCGCCAAACGCCGTGCAGCCGGGCAATGCGTTCGCGGGTTCCAACCTCTCGAAAGCCACAGCTCTTGTGCAGGGCAAGGCTCGCTTCGTTCTCCGGAAAGATGCTCGCTTGCAGCGTCCATATTCCGTTCTTCTCCGAAGCCTCAATCAGCTTTTCAAGCAAGACGCGGCCAACTCCTTGTCCGCGCCAATTCCGGCCAACGTAAACACTGACTTCCGCCACTCCACAGTAAACGGCACGCCTTGAGACGGAGCTCAGCGCCGCCCAGCCTTTCACCCCGCCGTCCAAGATGGCGACCAGCCGCGCGAAGGGCAGATGGCCACCATCCCATTCCTCCCAGGAAGGCGCGTCGGTCTCGAAAGTCGCCTGGCCGGTGGCGATGCCTTCAAGATAGATTCGCAATACGTGGTCCCTGTCCGCGAGAGACATTTCGGCTATTTCAAGCGCCATCAGAGTGCCAGCCTTACGTCAATAATACATGCGCCTTGACAGATGTGTCGAGCTGGCATAGACTTCATCTCACATTCGCCCAAGCGAATATGAATGCAAAGGAGGCCGCAGATGGAAACCAAGGTCAATCAGGAAGTGACGGCATTGAAGGCGCACCTCGCGCTCAACGTAAGGAGTGTCGCGCAAAGCATCGAGTTCTACCAGAAACTGTTTGGCATCGAGCCGAGCAAAGTACGCACGGGCTACGCAAAGTTTGACGTGCATAATCCGCCGCTGAATCTAACGCTCAATCAGGCTCGGTTCAGCGAGCGTGGCGCGCTTTCGCATCTCGGGATTCAGGTGGCTTCGACCGATGACGTGCGCGCCACCAAGCAAAAATGGGCCGAAGCTGGACTTTTAACGCGCGACGAGATGCAGACCAACTGCTGCTATGCCCTTCAAGACAAAACGTGGGCGCGCGATCCGGACGGCAACGAATGGGAAGTCTTCGTTGTGTTGGAGGACAATCTGCCGGAAACAAACAGTTGTTGCGGCGCTACCGTCGCGCCCGTTACGATCTCGCCAAGCACATGACAGACGGCAGTTGCAATCCGACGAGACGGCTCTCTTTTCTCGACCGTCTTCTGACTGCCTGGATCTTCCTGGCGATGGCGGCGGGGGTGCTCATCGGGTATGTCAATCCCGGTGTCGAAGGTTTCATCAACCGTTTTCAGGTCGGCACTACGAATATCCCGATAGCGATAGGGTTGATTCTGATGATGTACCCACCGCTTGCCAAGGTCCGTTACGAAGAACTGGGCGGGGTGTTTCGCAACTGGAAGGTGTTGGGGTTGTCGCTCGTGCAGAATTGGTTGATTGGCCCGATTCTGATGTTTGTGCTGGCGATCATTTTTCTGCGCGACTATCCGGAGTACATGGTCGGGTTGATCATGATCGGGCTGGCACGCTGCATCGCGATGGTCATCGTCTGGAACGAACTGGCCCGGGGCGATAACGAGTACGCCGCCGGACTGGTGGCCTTTAACAGCGTCTTTCAGGTGCTCTTTTACAGCATCTACGCGTGGGTCTTCATCACGGTTCTGCCGCCTCTCTTCGGCCTGCGTGGCAGCGTTGTCGCAGTCAGCATCGGGCAGATTGCCGAGAGCGTTTTCATCTATCTCGGCATTCCTTTCACGGCGGGCATGCTCACGCGCTTTCTGCTGGTCAAGGCGAAGGGCAAGGAGTGGTATCACCGCGAGTTTATTCCGCGGATCAGCCCCATCACACTCATCGCGCTGCTCTTTACGATCGTGGTGATGTTTAGTCTTAAGGGCAACTTGATCGTGCGACTGCCTCTTGATGTCGTTCGTGTCGCCGTTCCGCTTCTCATCTACTTTGTGGTGATGTTCCTCGTCAGCTTCTATTTGGGGCGCAAAGCGGGAGCAGACTATTCGCAGACGGCGACACTTTCGTTCACGGCCGCGAGTAATAATTTCGAGCTGGCGATTGCCGTAGCCGTCGCGGTCTTTGGCATTGGCTCTGGTGTCGCTTTTGCTGCTGTGATTGGGCCGCTCGTCGAGGTTCCGGTATTGATTAGCCTCGTCAACCTGTCACTCTGGTTCCAGCGACGCTACTTTGCAGCGGAGACCACACCGTAAGCCATGATTCACATCGCGGGGAAGGCGGACAACGCCTCATGGTTCCGCAATCACTGGCGGAGGGAGAGCAAAACTATGAGTGACAATCCAGGCGGGAAACGCGTGTTAATCCTCTGCACCGGCAATTCCGCCCGAAGCCAGATGGCGGAAGGCTTGCTGCGCGAGATCGGCGGCGACGCTTTCGAGGTGTTTAGTGCCGGCGTCGAACCGAGTTTCGTTCGCCCGCTCGCCATTGAAGCCATGAAGGAGATCGGCACCGATATTTCTGGCCATCGCTCCAAGTCGGTAGACGAGTTTCTAGGCCAGGAATTCGCTTATGTGATTACGGTCTGCGACAACGCCAACGAACGATGTCCCGTTTTTCCTGGTGCAGTCAAACGGATTCATTGGAGCATAGAAGATCCAGCCGCAGTCGAAGGTGATCTGCCAAACCAGCTCGCGGTCTTTCGCCGCGTTCGGAATGAGTTGGAAACCCGGCTCCGAGAGTTCGTTGAACTCTATCGTCAGTCGGCGAGCCATCACGAGAAAGAATGAGCCCGCGCGGATTCATTTCTTCTTGCACGCTGTCATTGCCTGGCGAATGAACGCCTCCACCTCGTCACCATAAGGTTTCGGGAACGAGGCCGGCCAGTTAGCTTTGTCCGCATACATCTTATTAAGACCGGTCGTCCTTTCGAGTAGGGCGAAATTGTGAGAATTTCGTGAGGTAGTAAATCGACTACCGTCGCGTTACAATAAGGGCCGCAAATAGTTTCCTACGAATACCGACCAAATGAATCTTCTGCAAAATATTAACTCGCCCGCGGATTTGCGACATCTGCGGCCCGATCAATTGCAAACAGTCGCCGATGAGATCCGCCAGCACATTCTGGAAACTATGTCACGCGTTGGCGGCCACACGGGCGCTTCGCTGGGCGCGGTTGAATTGGCGGTCGCGCTGCATTACGCGTTCGACACGCCTCGGGATCGCCTCGTGTGGGACGTTGGCCATCAGGCTTACGCGCACAAGATTCTGACCGGACGCCGCGATTTGCTGCCGACGATTAAACAGTATGGCGGCCTCAGCGGCTTCTTGCGCCGCGACGAATCGGAGTTCGACACCTTCGGCGCCGGGCACGCCTCAACGTCTATTTCCGCTGCGCTCGGGATGGCGATCGCCCGCGATCGCAAAGGCGAGGACCATCACGTGGTTGCCCTGATCGGCGACGCGTCTTTAGCGGGCGGCATGGCCATGGAGGCGATCAATCAAGCCGGGCATTTGAAAACGCGGCTCATTGTGCTGCTCAACGACAACGAGATGTCAATCGCTCCGGCGGTTGGCGCACTTACTGGATATCTGAACCGCATTCGCGAATCGCAGGGTTATCATCGCTTCAAGGAGGAAGTCGAAGAGACCTTGCTGGCGATTCCGTCGGTCGGCGGGCGTTTGCATCACGCTGCCAAGACGATGAAGGATGCGATTGCTGCTGCAGTTTTGCCAGGAGCGCTCGTCAGTGAACTTGGCTTCAAGTACATCGGCTATGTCGACGGCCACAATCCGCGCGCGCTGGTGGCCGCATTGCGCGAAGCGCAACAGGTCAAGGATGGGCCGGTAATCGTTCACGCGTTGACGACAAAAGGAAAAGGGCACCCGACCGCCGAAAGCGACTACTACAAATGGCATGCTACCGGACCATTCGATCTGGCCACTGGCAAGCCCATCAAGTCTGCTGCGAAAGCACCGACGTACACTGCGGTTTTCGGCAAAACGCTCTGCGAATTGATGGAGAAGGATAAACGCGTTGTGGCTCTGACGGCGGCGATGCCTGATGGCACCGGCGTTTGCGACGCGCTCGAGAAGTTTCCCACTCGCGCTTTCGACGTCGGGATCGCAGAGCAACATTGCGTCACGTTTGCCGCGGGCCTGTCGTGTGAAGGATTGAAACCGGTCTGCGCGATCTATTCAACTTTCTTGCAGCGCGCCTACGATCAACTCGTTCACGACGTTTGTATTCAGAACTTAAACGTCAAGTTCTGCCTCGATCGCGGTGGCATCGCTGGCGGCGATGGACCAACGCACCACGGGCTGCTCGATATTGCTTACTTGAGAGGTGTCCCTCACATAATCCTGATGGCGCCTAAAGACGAAGGCGAAATGCGCGACATGCTCTTTACGATGATCGAACACGTTGGTCCGGCGGCGATGCGTTATCCGCGCGGCAACGGCGTCGGCGTGGCGATAGATCGCGAGCCGCAGCTTCTGGAGATCGGCAAGGGGGAGATCCTACGCGACGGTGGCGAAGTCGCAATCGTCGCTTATGGCTCGATGGTTCATCCGTCGTTGCAGGCGGCGGAGAATCTGGCAAAGGGTGGGATGGAAACCACCGTAGTGAACGCCCGCTTCGTCAAACCTCTCGACGCCGAGCTCCTGCTGGCTCTGGCTCGCACCAAGCGTCTGATGGTCACCGTTGAAGAAGCCTATCTTGCTGGCGGCTTTGGCTCAGCGGTGCTCGAGTTGCTCGAAGAGAACGGTTTACAAGACAGGGTACGGCTGGTGCGCATGGGTATTCCAGACCGGCTGGTTACGCATGGTGATGCGAAATTGCTCCTCGCCAAATACGGTCTTGACGCCGACGGGATCTACACCAGGGTAAGAGAGAGCATAGACGTTCTCGAGGGCCGGCGCGCGAAGCGCCAAAAGGTCTGAGCATTCACCCCGAAGGACTCGCAGTTTCTTGATACCCCAGATTTCCTACCATAAAGAGTGATTTGGCAAACCTGACAAGTAAAACATCCTACAAGGCCGTACAGAGATGTTGACTCTTTTTGGAACCAGTGGCATTATCTGTCGAACGGTGACCTAAAGGATTCTCATCAGCGGGCCACCGCTTTGCCCGGATTTGAACTCTCACGTAACGAGCGAGTCCCGACATTTTCCTTGGCGGTTCAGTGTTTCTCGTGCGGTGAAGGAAATGGTGAATCTCTATGAATAAGCAAGTCTTTCGGGAGCGCGAATGTATCCATCGCGATCAAGGGGCTGAGGGCGAATTCTACAACGGCGTTTTTTACGTGCAAGCCCTGGCACAACTGCAGGTTGATGCGGCAATGCAAATAGCCAATCAGGTGAGTCCGTTTTTCTGGGCCGATGCCCCGCACATTTTGGTATGGCTCTGCCATGATTGCGCCAGTGCACTTCGTCTTACCGACACGCCCCGCTCCCTTATACAAGGCGCACGAAGGCAGGCCTGAAATTAATCTGTTTGCTCGCGCAGCCGATTAGGCAACGGTGGCAGGTTCTGCGGTAGAGTGTCTCAAATGAGGCGCGAGCGGATAGACAAACTGCTGGTGGAACTTGGGCTGGCGACGTCGCGCACAAAAGCTCAGGCATTAGTCATGGCCGGCGCAGTACTGGTTGATGAGCAACGAGTGGACAAACCGTCGGACTTGTTTGCGCGCGATGCGCGCATTCGCGTCAAACGAGCCAATGATCCGGCATCGCGTTACGTGGGTCGTGGCGGAGTAAAGTTGGAGGGGGCTCTGCGCGAGTTTGAGATCGACGTTGACGGTATGTTGTGTCTTGATATTGGCGCTTCGACCGGTGGTTTCACCGATTGTTTACTACAGCATGGGGCGCGTCGAGTTGTTGCCGTCGATGTTGGTCACAACCAGATCGACTGGCGGCTACGCAACGACGACCGCGTCGAAGTCAGGGAAGGAATCAACGCGCGCTATTTGCGACCGCGGGATTTTGACGAACAGTTCGATTTAGCCGTAATGGATGTCTCATTCATCTCGGCCACCAAAGTGCTGCCCGCGATCGTCCCACTGTTGCGCGAATCAGGACGCGTGATCACACTCATCAAGCCGCAATTCGAAGTTGGGCGCGGTCAGGTCCCCAGGGGCGGCATTGTTCGCGACGCCGAACAGCATGCTCGTGTGATCGAAGAGGTGAGTCGGGCAGCCCGTGAACTTGGCCTGGAAGTTCGCAGCGTAATCGAATCTCCGCTTCGTGGCGCTGATGGTAACGTAGAGTTTCTCGCTTTGTACACACCTCAGGACGTTTCACCACAAAGGCACAAAGACACAAAGTCGGAATAGGCCAAGCGGCAATCCTTCCGCGGTCGCCCAAACTCACCCGTCTGAAAGGCGGCCTCGCTTCCTGCTGATTTGTTCTAACTGCTTGCATTGTCGTTTTATCCTTTGTGGTCTTTGTGTCTTTGTGGTTAATTAATACCACCGAACACCTATGGCTTCGATCAAACGCATCGGCATCGTCGTCAAGCCGCATCAGCCGGATGCGTTGAACACGCTTTGCGGGCTGGTGGAATGGCTCAGCAAGCGCGGCATCAAGCTGGCCGGCGGTCCTGAGATCGAGCGCGAGCGGATCGAGCATGAAACGGGCTGCGCGGTTGAAACTCGGGAGAATGACCAGCTGGCAGCGGACGTCGATCTGATGCTTGTGCTCGGGGGCGACGGAACAATGATCTCCACTGCGAGAATGGTGGGCGATGCGGAGGTTCCGGTGCTTGGGGTCAACTACGGTGGTCTGGGTTATCTCGCCGAGTTTCGGATCGAGGAGTTGCATTCAGCGCTCGAATCGATCCTTGCCGGACACTACCGCATCGAAAAACGCGTTATGCTCGCCGTGGAACTGTTGCGCGGTGACGAGCCAGTCACCCGCAGTCGCATTTTGAACGACGTAGTAATCAACAAGTCGGCGCTGGCGCGCATCATCGAGATCGAAGCTTATCTGAACCAACAGTTCGTCAACTCATTTCGCGCCGACGGCCTGATCGTTTCCACGCCGACGGGCTCAACGGCTTACAACCTTTCGGCGGGCGGTCCGGTAATCTATCCTTCGATGAACGCGGTCGTCATCACACCTATCTGCCCGTTCACGCTTTCGAACCGGCCGATCGTAGTGCCTGACGAATCAGTAATTGAGTTGCGTCTGAAGACCAGGAATGAAGAAGTGGCTTTGACGCTTGACGGACAAGTAGGTCTTCCTTTGAGAGCGGAAGACTGCGTCGTGATCAGGAAAAGCAAAACGACCTTCAATCTGGTGCAGCCGATGAGCCGAAACTATTTCGACGTGCTGCGGGATAAACTTAGATGGGGAAGATAGAAAAGTTTTGAGTTCTGAGTCTTCAGTTAGCCTGATTTCGGACTCGAGCCAACTCAAAACTCAAAACTCAAAACTCAGAACTTAGAACCCCAAGACTTACGTCCATGGCCCAAGCAAACGCTTCGAGAGACATTCCACCGCGGCGCCCCTGGTACCGGCCGTCGCTCACCACCCAGATTCTGATTGGACTCGTGCTTGGAGGCCTAATCGGGTATCTCGGTAGGGAATGGGGCTACAACTGGGGCAATGACGTGTATTTCCTCCGCGACATCTTTCTCAACCTCATCAAGTCCATCATCGCGCCGCTGATTTTTTCGACCTTGGTGGTAGGCATTGCCGGCGGTGGCGATCTGAAGAAAGTCGGGCGCATGGGCGCAAAGGCGCTCGTTTACTTTGAGATCGTCACCACGATCGCGCTCTTCATTGGTCTCGGCGTCGTGAACCTGACGAAGCCCGGGGCCGGTGTCGTGCTCGCGGGTGGCGGAGACATCAGCCAACTTGTTAAGACTCAGCCGCAGGGCTTTCGCGATCTGTTGGTGCACATTTTTCCTTCGAGCGTGATCGACTCGATGGTGCGCGGTGACGTCTTGCAGATTGTTGCCTTCTCAGTTTTGTTCGCGATGGCCGTTTCCGCGATGGGCGAGCGCGCCGGCCCAATCCTGCGTGGCTGCGACGCTCTCTCGCAGGTGATGTTCAAGTTCACGAACTACGTGATGATGTTTGCGCCCGTCGGCGTCGGCGCGGCGATGGCCCACACGATTGCGACGAACGGGCTCGGGGTCTTGAAGAATCTCGGATTGCTGATTGGTTCCCTCTATCTTGCGCTGGTCATTTTTGTGCTGGTTGTGTTCGGCGCAGTTGTGATAATCGCGCGCGTGCCAATCAAACAATTCCTGAAAGCCGTGCGCGAGCCATTCACGATCGCGTTTGCGACCACGAGCAGCGAATCGGCTTTGCCCAAAGCGATGGAGAACATGGAAAGGCTCGGCGTTCCGCGGCGCATCGTCGGCTTTGTGATGCCCACTGGCTACAGTTTCAATCTGGACGGCACGACGCTCTATCTCGCGATGGCCTCAGTATTCGTCGCGCAGGCCGCCGAGCCGACGATCGGGCACATGAGTTTCGGCCGACAGATCGTGATGATGCTCACCCTAATGATCACTTCGAAAGGCGTCGCGGGAGTGCCGCGTGCGGCGCTGGTGATTCTGCTGGCCACGCTGAACAGCTTTATGCCCGGCGGCCTTGGCCCGATCGGCGTGGCGGTGATCTTTGGCGTGGACGAATTGATGGACATGGGTCGCACGTCGGTCAATGTGCTGGGCAACTGTTTGGCCACGGTGGTTGTAGCACGTTGGGAAGGCGAGTTTGATGACGAAGAGGCGCGCATCTTTGGTACGCCGGAAGAGGCGCGGCGGGAGCTTGCAGCCGGAGAAGTGGCTTTTGCTGAAGCGGCCACGGAAGGTGATTGAACTTTCCTGGTCAGACCTGACGTATTATCGAAAAACATCTCGGCAATTAACGTGAAATGGTTTTTCCGCTCTACGACGACAATTCTGATCGCCTGACGACGCCGTGGGTCAACTACGTGCTGATTGCGGCGAACCTCCTTGTCTTTGTTTTTCTGCAAGGACTGGGGACAGACGAGAAGTTTACTTACGCCTACTCTACGGTTCCCGCTGAGATAACGACGGGGAAAGACATTGTCACGCCAAACCGTGTCGTTGAGCAGCCTCTCACCGGGCAAAGGTATTTGGTGCCAGGCTTGCAGCGAACGCCCATTCCCGTCTATCTCACAATAATCACTTCGATGTTCATGCACGGCGGGATCGCGCACATCCTGGGCAACATGCTTTTTCTTTGGATCTTTGGTGACAACGTCGAAGACCGCATGGGACATGCCAGGTACTTGATCTTTTATCTCGTGTGCGGAGTGTTGGCATCTCTCTCTCACGTTTACGCGACTGTGGCGTTCAGCAGTGATTCAGCGAGCTTGTTGATTCCAAGCCTCGGCGCCTCAGGAGCGATCTCGGGAGTCCTGGGCGCATATCTCCTAATGTTTCCTACTCGCAGGGTCACTGTAATCCTGTTTCGCTTTCTCACAGACGTGCCGGCTTACGTGGCCATCGGCATCTGGTTCGCGTTTCAGTTGATCAGCGGTCTCGGGATGCTTGGCGGCGGCGCGCAAACGGGCGGTGTTGCTTACGCGGCGCATATTGGCGGCTTTGCGGCGGGCCTGGTGCTGGTCAAGATCTTCACGCTCGGGCGCGGACGAAGGTAATTCGCGAGTGGGAACAGTCTCGCTGAATTCCTCAAGGCAAATGTTTTTCGAAGTCATAGGCGAGATCACCGAAGTAGAAACAATTGCTGTCGGCAATAGGATCCGCGACTTTGCACGGCTGCGAAAGCAATATGGCGCGGGACATTGGCGAAAGCTGAAGGGACTTGCTACAGTTCGACTCCGAAATGGTAGGATACGCAAGGTTGAGCTGCACTGGTACGAGGCCCACGGCATTGGCAAAAGAAAGATCAAGATCAAACGCTATTTAGGTTAAGGCTATGAAGCGCCAAAAAGTGGAATCAAGATTTGTCGTTTGCGTGCAAAACGAGGCGTGCGAGGACCTCGAATTGAGAAAGATCTATCAAGTCTTACCTGACGAGTCCGCGGCCGAGGATGGATGTATCAGAGTGATTGACGAGTCGGGGGAAGACTATTTGTATCCGGCTGATTACTTCATGTCTATAGAGCTGCCGCAGGCACTTGAAAAGGCTTTGCTTTCCGCCGCGTAGTCTCTCCCCGCGACCGCTATCAACCTTTTTGTTATCGAGTGAAGTCGCCTCGTCAATTGCTGCGGTGAGTGCCGTCGGGTAAGATCGGCGTTCATTCAGTGGAGTACCCGGA
This sequence comes from Pyrinomonadaceae bacterium, assembly GCA_041499185.1. Classification (GTDB taxonomy): domain Bacteria; phylum Acidobacteriota; class Blastocatellia; order Pyrinomonadales; family Pyrinomonadaceae; genus JAOAPY01. The sequence continues at coordinate 78,195 of JBGQJU010000005.1, forward strand.
GATGCCGACAGAGAACACACTGCCGCCCGTCAACCAGCAGGGTCTGGACATTCGCTCGACGCCGCGCGAAGAGATGAACCTTTGCCCGCTCGATACTTTTCCGTACGAGTTTCGCGGACGCGAGATCAAAATCAACTTCGAAATTCCCGAGTTTACGGCGCTCTGCCCGTTCTCAGACTTTCCTGACTTTGCGACCATACGGATCGAGTACGTTCCGAATGAGCACTGCGTCGAGCTGAAGAGTTTGAAATCCTATATCAACTCGTTTCGCGAGGTGAAAATCTTTCACGAGCACGTAATCAACGTCGTTCTTGAAGATTTTGTGCGCGCTTGCGATCCCTTGAGCGTAGAGATCGAAGGCGACTTTAACGTGCGCGGAAATATCAAAACGGTCGTGCGAGCGAGCTATAGAAAGCAGTAGGAATAACTGCACACTGCCAACTGGCCACTGATTTGCGCCTTATGGATTTCACAATCACTTCTGCAATCATCGCTGTCGTTGCCGTCGTAGTGTTTCTCTTCATTGCGAAGCGCGTGTTGCGACTGGCCATCCGGTTGTTGTTGGTCGGCGTCGTCATGGTGGCGTTGCTGGCTGCGGCGGCGTGGGGTTGGTGGCACGGATGGATTGGCTCGACCGGCGCCAATACTCCAACCAGACCAGCGGCAACTCGGCGTCCAACCCCCCGCTAATCGGCGAAGATGATGGGCAAATCCGATTCTGACGACGCCGATCGACTCGCGCCAGACGCGCCGATCAAATCAGAAGAAGGTTACCCGGGACTCTGGCGACGTTATCGCAGTCTGCCGCGCAATGTATTCGCCATTGGCTTGGTCAGTCTGCTAAACGACGCTTCGAGCGAGATCATCTACCCCCTGCTGCCCGTGTTTCTTTCAATCACGCTCGGCGCTTCACCGGCCGTGATCGGCCTGATCGAGGGCGCCGCGGAATCGGTCTCGAGCCTGCTAAAACTTTTCGCCGGCTACTTCAGTGACCGCCTGGGCAAGCGCAAAGCGATAGTTGCCGCCGGTTATGCGCTGGCGAATTTCATGCGTCCGCTGCTGGCATTTGCTACAAGCTGGCATCAGGTGTTGACGATTCGCTTCGCCGACCGAGTCGGCAAAGGAATACGCACGGCGCCGCGCGACGCGATGATTGCCGACACGGTGGCGGTCGAACAACGCGGACTCGCCTTTGGCTTTCACCGCGCGATGGACCACGCCGGCGCGGTAATCGGACCGCTAATCGGCTATCTGCTGGTCTCGCTGATCGCGGCCAATCGCAACTCACCCACGGCCCACGACTACACCAGGATTTTTCTCTTAGCTTCTATCCCCGGGCTGGCAGCAGTGATGGTCGCCGTCTTCTTCATGCGCGAGTCACCGCACAAAGAAGACGTTGGCGAGTTGCAACCGCTGCGCTTCTCACTGCGCGGCTTTGACGGCAACTTCAAACGTTTCCTCTTCCTGGTGGCTCTTTTCACTTTGTCCAATTCTTCGGACGCTTTTCTGCTGTTGCGCGCGCAAACGGCGGGTGTCTCAGTTGTGACCCTTCCACTCTTGTGGGCGGCGCTGCATGCCAGCAAAGTTCTAAGCTCATTATTCGGCGGCGATCTTTCGGATCGACTCGGCCGACGGCGTTTGATCGTTTCCGGTTGGACGCTTTACGCGGCGGTTTACGCCGGCTTCGCGTTTGTGAGCACGGGAATTTCCGTCTGGATATTGTTTTTGATCTACGGCATCTATTTCGGACTGGCAGAAGGCGCGGAGAAGGCGCTGGTCGCTGACCTCGTACGTCCTGAACAGCGCGGCACCGCTTACGGGTTGTATAATCTTGCCTTCAGCATCACGGTGTTGCCGGCCTCGCTCTTGATGGGCGCGGTTTGGTACTGGCGGGGACCAACTACGGCGTTTCTGATGAGCGCGGTACTAGGCGCAACGGCGGCCGGGTTAATGCTGACGCTAGTAAAGACGCGGAAGAAAAACACAGAGGTCAGTGAATGAGGATTCTCTCAGCGTTGCTTGCGTTCATCTTTTTTGCCGGCGGTCCGATTGGCGCCATTCCGGTTCAGACTAAGCCATCGTCGATCAAGATTGTCCCTGCAAATCTTTTCGATGAACTGCAAAAGAAGCTGGCGGCTGAGCCAAATATCCAACCAGTGGCGTTGGCGAGGTACGCCAACGATCTGCTGGCGAAGAAGGGCCTCGACTTCCAGTTTGATCTGTGCGAGTTTATCCAACGGAACAACGCAACTCCTCGAGGTCGCGCCGCGCGAGCAAACGCGCGCACCTACAAGCTGCCAATGAAGCAGACCGACGGCCGTCAAGTCACCTTTGAGATGCGCGTCAGCGACGAAGAAACGAGCGGTATGTGCGGCGAGTGCTTCTTCCGTCTTCCCGTTACCAAAGTAACAAAACGGGAAATCGAGCTGGTTGCCGGCGGCAGGAAGTATCTTCTGGTGAGACCCGCCTCATTTCATCTCGACGAGATGGATCTAGTGGATCAATCAATGAGAAAAGTGTTGCGTACCTGGCAGGTGCCCGATCAGGGTGAGCCGCTTGGTGTTTCAAGCGACGGCACGAAGCTCTATCTCGAGACCGAGATTGAGAGCCTGATTCTGGAAATATCCGGATCTTCTTCTATGCGAATCCTGGCCCGCGAGGAAGTAACGCTGCCCAAAGGAGAAACGGTTCAAAAGCATCCCACTGACCCGAAGAACGCATATCTGTCTTTCATGCGTTTCCGCTTCGGCGGAAGAAGTCTCGTGATTCGCTACAGCGAACCCTGCACGTAGCTGATTTCGGAAAGAGTCAATATCGCGAATGGAGAATCTTTGAATGTCGACGAAAACGAAAGTTCTATCACCCGCTGTGGGACTGCCGCCGGCGATCGGTTTCTATCTGAGCGGCATGGATGAGGTGCGCGAGCAAGTGCGTGATGCAGTTTCCGAAATGTCCAATGAAGATATTGGCAAGCCCGCAGTGCCGGGCGCGCATTCTGTAGGCGCACTAGTGTTGCACATTGGCGAGGCCGAGTGGTTCTGGATGCAATGCGTGGTTTCGGGCCATAAGCTCACCGATGAAGACCGCGGCGCGCCTTATTGGGATGTACTAAAAGAGCCAGAGCGCGTGGCAAACAACAGCTACTCGGCGGCGTTCTGTTTGAATGAAGCCGCCAGGATTCGCGAGCAGACCCGCGGCGTGCTTGCTTCATTTAACGATGACGATCTGGAACGCATCTTTAGCTTCGAGTGGCGCGGCAAGGCACGGGAGCAAAGCCTGCGCTGGATTCTGCATCACCTGATCGATCACGAAGCGCAGCATAAGGGGCAGATTCTGATGCTGAAGCGTCTGCTGGGCTTGAGCAACAGGACGATTCTTGATTAGCATGGAGAAATGATGGAAACACCGCCAGCCACTTACGCGATTGGTGAAATGGTCGCGCGCATAGTCAAAAAGTTTGACCCCGACCAAATTATTCTGTTCGGCTCGCATGCCCGCGGCACCGCGGAACGCGATAGTGATGTCGACCTCCTGATAGTGATGCCGGTCGAGGGTTCGAGTCGGGAACAAGCTACCGAAATCGATCTCGCGCTGGGCGACCGAGAACTTCCGCTTGATTTGATTGTCGTAACGCCGGAGCAGTTCCAGCGAGATCGTCACCGGATCGGCACGATAGTTGAGCCTGCCATTAGAGAAGGCCGAGTACTCTATGCGCGCGATTCGGACCGCAAGCTGCCTGGAGAGGAATCGCCGGCCTTCGCCAATGTCTGAAGCGCAAGGACCCATTGACGATGCCAGACCGTGGATTAATAAGGCGGAGCGCGATCTGTTGACCGCCGAACGACTCTTGGCCCTTGGGGTCGAAGAGGTGTTGGACGCGATTTGCTTTCATGCGCAGCAAAGCAGCGAAAAGAATCTGAAGGCTCTTCTCATCTTCCACTCAGTTCGTTTCCCCAGAACTCATGATTTGATAGTTCTGACCCAGATGCTGCGTAAGGCAACAGCCATCGAACTCGATAACTCGGAGGTGTCGCCCTTGAATCGTTACTCAGTAGAGACACGTTATCCCGGAAACTGGGATCCTGTCACGCGTGCTGAAGCAGAGCGAGCTGTGGGGTATGCGCGCAAGATTCGCGACGCGGTCAGAGCACAATTGCCACTGGAAGTGTTTGAGGTCAGCGAAGCGAAAACAGAGGAGCATGGTGAGTGACCCTGCGCGTTGAGAGATGGGCCGAAAGTGCGAAGCCTGACGCAATGACTATGCGCCAACGTTTGGAGAGCGAGGGCTACAGCGTCTTTGAATGGAGCGATGCACCGGGAACAGTTTACGGTCCGCACGCGCATGCTGAGGATCAATCGCACTGGATCATCAGCGGCGCGCTGGAATTGACGGTTGACGGGGAAAGCTACATGCTGCGCGCCGGCGATCGCGATTTTCTGCCGGCGAACACGACGCATTCCGCCTTCGTCTCCGGCAACGAACCAGTCCGTTATTTAATCGGCGCAAAATATTGAAAGTCTCTTAAGAAGTAATTAATGACGACGAACTATCAGGTAATCAAAACGGGAGAAGAACTTCGCAAGGCTGTAGAATATCTTGAGACACAACCTACTCTTGGTCTCGACACGGAAACCACCGATCTCGATCCCTACAACGCTCGCCTGCGTCTAATCCAACTCGCTGCTCCCGACGGCGTCCGCATCATCGACGTGGATGCGTTCGGGAACGGGAACCTTTCAAATAATGAAGCGCTCAATCCGGCCAGACGATTGCTGGCCGCGCCGCGACCGATCAAGATCGCGCACAACGCAAAGTTTGACGCGAAGTTTATTAAGCACAATCTGGGCGTCGATCTCGGTGGATTGTTCGACACGCTGCTGGCGAGCCAGTTGATTAGCGCCGGCGATATAGAAGAACGGCATGGCTTGGAAGTTGTCGCCTCGCGTTACCTAAGCGAGTCGGTTGATAAGACCGAGCGTCTGAGCAACTGGGAATTCGAACTTTCCGAAGCACAGTTGGAATATGCCGCGCGCGATGCGGCGATCCTTTTGCCGCTGCGCGAAAAACTGATCGAGCGGTTGAAATCCGATTCGCTGGTCAAGTGCGCGCAGCTCGAATTCGAATGCGTCATGCCCGTCGCCAATATCGAGCTGGCGGGCTTCTACATGCACAAAGATCGTTGGCTCGATCAACTGGCGATCGTCGGAAAGAAACGCGCCGAGCTGGCCGACGATCTGCAGGAAATTCTTGGCAAGGGCGCGGCGCAGCAATCGCTCTTTGGGCCGGCGCGCGCGAACATCAATCTCGATTCGCATCAGCAACTGACCGAGGCGCTGAATCGAATGGGGATTCCGCTGCCCGATTCGACGCGCAACTGGAAGCTGCAACCGCTGGCGGCTCAGTATCCCGTGGTTGCGACGCTGCTCGCATACCGCACGGTGCAGAAGGCGCTGACGAGCTATGGCCAGAACATGATCGAGCTGATCAATCCCGCCACCGGACGGCTGCACGCGGACTTTCGGCAAATCGGCGCGCCGACCGGGAGATTCTCGTGCACGAATCCAAACATTCAACAGGTGCCGCACGCGGTAGAGTATCGGCGCTGCTTCAGTGGTTATCCCGCAGGACGAAAGCTGGTCATTGCCGATTATTCGCAGATCGAGCTGCGCATCCTGGCAGAGTTTTCCGGCGATCGGGGCTTCATCGAGGCATTCAACTCGGGCGCCGATCTGCATCGCGTTACTGCCGCTCAAGTATTTAATGCACCCCTCGAGCAGGTCACCAAAGAACAGCGAGACTTTGCGAAGCGTTTGAACTTTGGAGTGGTCTACGGCATTGGCGCGCAGCGCTTCTCGATGCTGACAGGCTTGACAGTGCCGGAGGCCGAAAACGTTCTGCGAAAATACTTCGCGACTTATCGCCAGCTCGATAACTACTTGCGCGATGCCGCCAATCGCGCCGTGCGCGAACGTGAGGCGCGCACGGCCTCGGGACGTTTAGTCCGTTTCCGCTTTGACGAACAGGACCGGCAGCAGATCTCGATGACGCAACGCAACGGCAAGAACACCCCCATCCAGGGCACCAGCGCCGATATACTGAAACGCGCCTTGCGTCTGTTGGAGGATGATCTACGCGATACTTCGGCAAAGATCGTCAACATCATTCACGACGAAATCGTTGTCGAAGTTGATTCGGATGAAGCCGAAGAGATTGCGCAGAAAGTTGAACGCGCGATGTGTGCTGCCGGTCGGGAGTATTTGCGGACCGTGCCGGTGAAAGTGGAAACCGAGATCGCGGACGAGTGGGTGAAGTAGAACGAGTCGAGGAGACGCCCTCTCCCCTTGGGAGAGGGTTGGGGAGAGGGACTAATGACCACGGCACATCCCGGTTTTTCTTCTTGTCCTTCACGCTTCGCGCCCTCTCCCCTAGCCCCTCTCCCAAATGGAGAGGGGAACGAGAACGACTTACCTACAAATTCTTGGTGCCCTGAGAATTGCCCTCTTCCTTGACAGCGTGCGCGACGCTCAAATAGTCTTACTTCGATTGAAATGTTAAGAATCGCAAGCGACTCCTTCCTTTCACACTGCCAGACAGCGGGAAAACTCTTAACGATGTTCTCTAAATCAATATTGCTTTGCGTTTTTTTGTTGCTCCTCGCGCCTCTGGCCGGTGCTCAGCCGCAGTCGCCGGCAAAGAACTCGTACGAGGCTTTACTCGAAAGAGTGAAAAAGAGCGACACGTCGGTTGACTTCAAGGAGCTACGCCTGGCCTACGCGGAAACTTCGACCTACAGTCCGTATGGTGGCGACGCAGAGTCGCGACGGATGATGTTTGACGCGCTCAAGGCCCGCGAGTATGACAAGGCGCTCCAGAATGCCGAGACCGTTCTTGCTAAGAACTATCTGGACATCATGGGTCACTTTGGTTGCTTTGTTTCCCATCGCGAACTCGCACACGCGGACAAGGCCACTTACCATAAGTTTGTGTTCGAGGGTCTGCTCAACTCGATAAAGAATTCCGGCGACGGCAAGTCCGAAGAGACTGCTTTCGTCGTGATATCCGTTGAC
>JBGQJU010000006.1:0-84091 GCA_041499185.1 Pyrinomonadaceae bacterium
GGAACAACACTGTGGCTCACCCAGAAAAACACGGACCTCAGTCTTCGCACCGGGGACCGCGTTGCGCCATCGTCCGGCCCGGCCAGCGAAACGCGGCTGAAGCTTAGTCGCGTTGAGTGACTTGCGCATGCAAAGCAAGAAATGACGTGAGTCCTGGGCCAGCTAACACGCCGGTTGGAGCGGACCGCTGAAAAGCGCGGCCGCTCAACCGCACCCATTAGACAGCATAAGAAAACAGAGGAGACACGCCACATGGCCAAAAAACCGCCACTACCAGCCGTCATGCTAAACCTCACTATCGGACACTGGGTTGCACGCCTCACCTACATCGCCGCGAAACTCAAACTGGCCGACCTGCTCAAGGACGGTCCGCGGACGGCCGCCCATTTGGCGACAGCCGCGGGCGTTCACGCGCCGGCGCTCTACCGTGTCCTCCGTGCGCTGGCGAGTGTTGGCGTCTTCGCTGAGACCAAGGGCGGGCGGTTCAAACTCACCCCGCTAGCCGCCACACTCCAGACGGGCGTCCCCGCCTCCCTGCGCGGCTGGGCGCTCATGATCAACGAGAAGTACACCTGGGACGCCTGGGAGGAACTGCTTTATGGAGTGAAGACCGGCGAGATACCGTTCCTTAGAGCCCACGGCGTTCCGCCCTTCGAGTATCTCGAAAAACACCCCGACGACCTCGAGGTCTTCGGCGAATCAATGACCAGCCTCTCCGGGACCGAGAACCCCACTATTGCCGCGGCGTATAAGTTCTCCACGGTTCGGACGCTCGTAGATGTCGGCGGGGGACATGGCAGCCTCCTGGCAACGATCCTCGAAGCGAACCCGAAGCTGAAGGGCGTGCTGTTCGACCAGCCCTCGGTCATCGCCCGCGCCCAGAAAGACCAGCACGTGACCACAAGAGGCATCGCTGAACGCTGCACGCTCGAATCAGGAAGCTTCTTCGAGGCTGTGCCGGCCGGCGGCGATGCCTACATTATGAAGTACATTCTCCACGACTGGAACGATGAGCAGTGCGTGAAGATCCTCGAGAACTGCCGCTCCGCCATGAACGAGAAGGGGAGGGTCCTCGTCGTCGACAACGTCATTCCTCCGGGCAACGACCCGAATTGGGGCAAGCTCCTCGACATTCAAATGCTGATCATCGGAGGACGTGAGCGCACTAAGAAGGAATTCGCCGTGATGTTCGCGCAGGCCGGGTTGAAGTTGACTCGTGTTGTGCCGACCAAGTGCCCGCTCAGCATCGTCGAAGGCGTTCGAGCGTGACCGTTCGCAACGGTCGTCGGTCCACCAGCCTCGGTAGCGCCGTCTAACCCCGGCATCCAGCCGACCCGCCGCCAAAAGCAGCGGCGGGCGGCTGATACCTGATCGCTGGGCGGCCGCAGATATTAAGTGGAAGTTGAGAGGTCCCAATGACTGGTTGTAGACTCGAATTCAATAAAGGACTTCGATGCCTCCTGCTGGCGGTAGTCTGGTTTTCTTATACTGCTCTCTCGATTCTCTTGATCATCGCCCTACTTACTGACTGGCCCCAAATCCTGCATCGGGACGGAAGCGGATTGGGCTCCTGGTAAGCCGCAAACGAAAAGCTCGCCGTAGTGAAGTCCGACAAACTTCAGTTTGTCGTTATCAGGCGAAAGATCCCATTATCCCGAAAAGATCTATGCGGGAATTAGCGACAAACGGAAGTTCGTCGGACATCGCATCGGAGAGTCAGGTAACCGCCCCGCCATCGACGATCACCACTTCACCGTTCATAAAACTGTTGCGATCGCTGACCATGAAAGCTGCGCACTCCGCCAGTTCCTCGGGACGGCCGAGACGACCCGCCGAGGCCCAGAAGTCATGCATCTGCAGCAGGCGCTCGGGCAGTGCCTGAGCGAGATCGGTATCGAAGATTCCGGCGGCGATGGCATTTACCTTGACGCCGAAAGTGCCGGCTTCACGCGAAAGACATTTAGTAAAACCGATCATCGCGGCCTTTGAAGTGGCGTAGTGGACCGCCGTAGGCAACGCGCGCAGCGCGCCGATAGACGTGATATTGAGGATACTTCCCTTCCGCTGCCGGATCATCTGTTTGTAGATCGGTTTGGTAACCGCAAACAGACTGTCGATGTTTGTATGGATCACTTCATCCCACGCGCGGTCGGTGGTGGTGGCAAAATTATCGCCGCGGTTGATCGCGGCGTTGTTGACCAGGACATCTATTCCGCCCCACAACTCAACGATTTCCCTCGTCAGGCGCTTCAAGCCAACACGATCCGTCACGGATATTTTGAACGACAAAGCGCGCCGGCCTAACGCTTCGATCTTGCGGCGTACTTCATCTGCCAGATCGTCGCGCGAGCCATAGTTAAAAGCCACGTCAGCGCCCTCGCGCGCAAAAACTTCGCAGATTGCGGCGCCGATTCCCCGCGTGCCGCCGGTGACGAACGCACGCTTTGCTTCGAGCAAAAGACTCACTAATTGTGTTCTCCTAAAATCCGCATCGACGAAGGCAAGCGGGTGCTAGATGAATCCTGTTTGTGGTCGTATGTCTTGAGGGATTAAATCCTGAAAAGAGCCTTTCAGTCAACCGGCATGCCTCAGGCGGACATTACTTCGCGGAGCAGTGGCTCCTCTTCACTCGGCACTGGCGCCGGAAGCAAGGCCGTAATCTCTTCAACGATCTGCCGCGTCGCGTTGGGAATCGCCAGACCGATAGTGGCGGCGCGCATGGCCGAGTAGTGGGCGGTGTCCTCCACCATGCGCCGAATCACCGGCACAATGTCTTTCGCCCGTCTTAGCAAGATGCCCGCTCCGCGTTTGATGATCAGATTGGCCGTGCCTGCCTCTTGCGGCATTGGTTCAGTGATCGCGTCGGCGATGATCGGTATGCGACAAGCAAGCGCCTCGAAAGTCGTCAAGCCGCCAAGCTTGGAGATCATAACGTTGGCCGCGCTCATCAATTGCTCGACGTGCTCCGAATAACCGATGACTTTGATCGGGAAAGGAGCTTGCGACGCCAGCGACTCGGCCGTGGCCCGTAGTTCTTCATTCCGCCCCGCCAGAAAGATCGCCTGTACATCCAGCTCGCCGTGAACCAACTCGCGGAATATCTGCGGAATGTTACCGCCGCCTTCCCAGCCCGCGTTGACGAAAACCGTGAATTTCTCCGGATCCAGACCCAACGCGCGGCGCGCGGCCTGCGCTGCCGCTTCATCCGCAAAGGCAAACTTTGGATGGACCGGCATGCCCGAAATCTTGATGCGTTCAGGCGCGACGCCGTAATCGATCAACTGCCGACGCGCTTCCTCGCTGGCCACCAGATAAAGCGTTACATCGTCGCAGGCCCAGCCTTTCCAAAATCCGTAGCAGGGATCCGTCACCACCGATACCAGCGGAATACGCTCTGCCAATTTCAATTCTTTGAGTACTCTCGCGAAGATGTGCTGCGTGAGCGGATGAACACTGACGACGATATGAGGGCACCAGCGCTCGAAAAGCTCGCGCACGTAGCCGATGCAGCGCGTATGGAAAAACTCGCGCGTCTCCGGGCGAATCCGGTTCATGGCCCAGTAAAAGTATTTCATCCAGCCTTGTCTGTTGCGCAAGATCCAGTTGTAGAGGCGCACCAGCTTCGCCGTGATTTCGTGAGACTCCTCAACCGCGCGGACCACACGAACGGCGTACGACTGGCCCTCGAAAAACTTTTGCACGCCAGCCACGATCGCCGCCGCGGCCGAACGGTGGCCGCCGCCAGTGTCAGACGAGATAATCAGGATCTTGGGAACGCGCGAGCGAAACATTTTTGAGATTCAAGATTCAGATTCGAAATTCAGGCCCGTACCGTCACGCCGTCGATCTGCGCCTCAGCTCGATCCACTTCTTTCCGTGCCTTCTTCATTTCGCGTTCTAGTCTCTTGATCTTAATCAAGTGCGTCGGATTGAAAGGCAGCGACGGATAGTAGCTGTTTGATTCGTGTGTGCAGAAACAACCGTCGGCGGCTTTTTTCCTGCGCGCTTGCATGGCTTCGGAAAGCCAAAGCTTCTGAAAGTCCCAGTCAAAATCGCGCAGGTTGCCGATGGGCGCGAGATTCTCGCAAGACGACACGGTGCCTTCATCGTAGATGACGCCGCCGGCCGTGCCCGCGTAACACTTCATCTGGGCTTTCTGCGTCTCTTGCGTCTTGGCAATCAGCCCGTGCATGTAGATGTCGATGGCCGCTTTGAAGAAGCCAATGTCGCCGCCATAGTTGTTCTTGATTGCCGCATGCCGCGAGTCTTCATCAATCATGCGCGCCAGCTTGGCATAGCGCGAGTGATCGATCTCCAACTCTTTCGGATCGGCTGACGGCGGACGAATGTAATTGAAGTTTACTTTGTCCGGCTTCAATTCGTACTTTAGAAAGTCGTACCACTCGAAGATCGTATCCTGGTTCGTGTTCATGAAACACGTGCAGGTCTGCACGTCGAGCCGCTTGTAATCTTTCTTGATAGTTTGCAACTGGCGCGCGGTGTCTATAGCAATGTCCCACGAGCCTGATTTTTGGCGAATCTTCTCATGCTGACGTTTCAGGCCATCGATGCCGAGCGCAACCGTGACGTTCAAGTTAGGACACTCTTGGAGGATGCGCGTTACGTCGGGGAAGATCCGTTTCTGAATCTGCCCGTTAGACATGATGTAGATCGATTCGAGCCTGTTGTTCTCATAAAACGCGCGCGCGATTTCCGGGAGATCCTTGCGCGTGAACGGCTCGCCGCCGGCGAGGATCAGGACACCAAGGTTGCCGCCCAGCGTCTCGGAGATTTTCTCGATCTCAGGCGTCTTCATCTGGAGCTTCTTGCGTGGTCGATCATCCAACTCGTCTGTAAAGAAACAGTGCGTGCAGCGCATGTCACAAACAGAAGTGACCAGAATGTTGAGCAAAACCGGCGAGAACGGCTGGCCCAGAGCCAAATGCGCGTATCGTTTCAGCAGCTCTTTGGTTGTGAAATCCATTAATACCTCAAACAAGTTCGTCCTTTCGAAGCGACGAACTAATAACCTTCTACGAAAATATCGTCAACCGGCATCGACCAGCCCGGTACTGCGCGCTCAGCTTCCGCGATGTCTCCGCGCCGATAAATGGTTGGATTGTTCGGTTCACCGGCACGATACACCTTAATCACATCCTCGCTTAGCAAATCTACATCCCAAACCACCAGGGTGCCGGCAGCAAAGTAGTCAAGTCGCTTCCTTGCCATCGCAGCCTCGGCCTTGGGGCCGTAGTCTCCCTCGCTCCGCACTTCCACAGCGAAGACTGGAGCACCTTCGAAGAACTTCATCCCGGTCCACTTGCCGACATGAAAAGCTGCATCGGGACTGAAGGATCCGCGGTTTGGCAAATCAACTTTGAAAGCCGCATTGTCGGGTACGGCACGACCAATCTTGGTGCGACGAGAGTGCTCGCGGAGACTTACGAAGATTTCGGCCGCTGCGTAACTTGGCGCAGCCCCAGTGGGGGACATTGTGACTATTTCTCCGTCTACAATTTCGGCCTTCGCATCTGGAAGCGAGTAAAGATCCTCAATTGTTGCGCGCAGCTTTGTACTCATGTTCAGCCCTCGGAATCTTATCACACACCGAATGGATCATCAGCCTATCCAGCGAATTGCGCAGGCCAAGGCTTGCCGCTACCATTCGGATTATCCGTATTTGCACGCTCAAGATGTGCCCTACGACACCGCCGATCTTTCGCCGCGATTCTGAATTCCCAGCGCGCGCATGCGTCGATAGAGATGGCTGCGGTCCACACCCATCAACTCCGCCGCGCGCGATACGTTGCCTTCCGCCTCAACCAATTTCTTCTGGATGAACTCGCGATGGTACGCGTCGGTCGCTTCCTTGAACGAGGGAAATCTGAAAGACGCCGCGGGCGGCTCTTCCTTGCCATGTGGAGGCAGGTCACTCGCGCTTATTTTCACGCCGGGATGCATGATCACGACGCGCTCGATTGTGTTCTTCAGCTCGCGCACGTTTCCGGGCCATGAATAGTTCTGCAGCTCTTCGATTACGTCGCCGGCGAACTGTTTTGGTTTTCTCCCGTACGCGCGCGAAAACTTCTGGTTGAAGTGCTCGACCAGCAACGGCACGTCTTCGAGACGGTCGCGCAGCGGCGGCAACTCAAACGGAATGACGTTCAGCCGATAGAAAAGATCGGCGCGAAAGTTCCCCTGCTCGATCTCGCTGTCCAAACGCTTATTTGTAGCCGCGATCACCCGGACATCGACCGTAATCGCGGTCGCGCTGCCCACGGGCTCGAAACGTTGCTCTTCGAGAACACGCAGAACCTTCGATTGCAGATTTGCGCTCATGTCGCCAACTTCATCGAGAAACAACGTCGCGCCGTCGGCTAACTCAAACTTCCCTTTCTTCGCGGTCGTCGCGCCCGTGAACGCGCCTTTCACGTGTCCGAATAGTTCGGACTCGATCAGCTCTTCGGGGATTGCCGCCGAATTGACTTCGACGAAAGGCGCGCCGGTGCGCCGCGACTGCGCATGAATCGCGCGGGCGACCAGTTCCTTGCCCGTGCCCGACTCGCCATAGATCAAAACGCGGCCATCTGTAGGTGCGACAACGGTGATCTGCTGGCGTAGCGCGCGCATGGCCACCGACTCGCCCACCATCGCGTACTCCTGGGCCAGCTCGGCGGAGAGTTCGGCATTGATCAATTCGAGTCGCTGTTGCCGCAGCGCGTTGCGCACTGTCAAGACGGTTTTTTCGATCGACAGCGGCTTCTCAATAAAGTCAAACGCGCCTAGCTTTGTCGCGCGCACTGCCGTCTCGATGTTTCCGTGACCTGAGATGATCACAACTGCCGCGTCCGATCCGGCGGCCCGCAATTGTTTCAGAGTTTCCAGTCCGTCGATTCCCGGCAACCACACGTCAAGGAGAACGCAACCGTATGCGCGGCGCTCCAGCGCTTTCAGACACTCTTCGCCTGTGGCGACGGCGTCGGCAGCAAAGCCTTCGTCTTCCATCACGCCGCGTAACGTCTCGCGTATGCCGCGCTCGTCGTCAACTATGAGAATCGAATCGGCCATAAAGAATTAGGAGGCAGGAGCAGGAGGCAGTCGGCAGGAAGCGTCTGTGGTTCTAGTCATGTTACCGCGATTCCCGCTTCCTGCCTGCTCCTGATTCCCTGCTCCTGCCTCCTGCCGTCTGCCTCCTGCTTTAGGCATTAACCGCCGGCATCTCGACTATGAATCTTGCACCGCGCGGATAGTTCGTTTCGGCACGAATCCTGCCGCGATGTTCCAGGATGATCCGTTGCACGATGGCCAGCCCCAGACCAGTGCCCGTGCCGCGTGTCGAGAAATAAGGTTGAAAGAGTCGTCGAAAATCTGTTGGTGGAATGCCGTGACCAGTGTCCGCAACCTCAGCAACAAGCACACTGCGTCCGATGTCGTGCAAAGTCGAAATCGTGATCAACCTCTCTTCTTCCTGACCGGCTAGAGCATCAAGCGCATTGTCTATGAGGTTGACGAACACGCGGCGCAGTTGTTCGGAGTCAAGCATCGCCGCGGGCAACGTCTCGTCCAGTTTTGTCTCGATCTTTACGCCGTCGTACCGGTCTTCATACAAACCCACCGCGTGCCGCACAACTTCATTTAGATCGCCAGCCTCGAGCCGGGCCATCGGCAATCGGGCAAAACGTGAAAACTCGTCAACCATTGCCTTGAGGCCCGCCACCTCGCGCGTGATTGTTTCCGTGCACTCATCGATGACGCTGCCCACGCGTGCTTCGTCGGTTGCCTCAAACTTGCCGTTGCCGCCGTTTTGGTCGCCATTGGAGCCGAGGCGACGAAAGCTCTTGGCGATACGCTCTGCTGAAAGCTGAATCGGCGTCAGGGGATTCTTGATCTCATGGGCCATGCGGCGCGCAACTTCACTCCAGGCCGCGGCCCTCTGGGCGGCAAGCAGCTCGGAAAGATCTTCAATAACGAGCACGACACCGCGCCCTTGTCCCGACAAGCGTTGCAAGGCCGTCGCAGTCAAGGCCACCGGGATTGCTCCGTTCTTGTCGGCAGAGGCAGTAGCCAGTTGTGTCTGCTCCGTCGCTTGCCCTGTTCGCCGAGCGCGCCTGAGCAAACGACCAAGCACGATTTGATCGTCAGCGGCAATCAGTTCTTCAAGCCGCGAGTGCCCGGGGGAAATCTCCTTTACGCTCAGCATCTGCACCGCCGCAGCATTGATGGTCGTTACGCGGTCGGCTTCGTCGAGCGAGATCACGCCGGTGGAAAGCGATTGGAGCACGGTCTCGATATAATCGCGGCGCTCTTCAAGCGCAAGATTCTTTTCTCGCAGTTCCCCGGCGCCCGCTTCGATACGTTTGCGGTTCTCTTCAAGCTGCGCGGTCATTTGATTGAACGAGTGCGCCAGCAACGCCAACTCGTCTTCGGCAAAGGTCGTCACGCGGTAGGAAAGGTTGCCGCGCGCAATCTCGTTCGAAGCTTCGGCCAGCGCCTTGATCGGCGTGGCAATGCCGCGCGCGAGATAGATTGCCACCCAGTTCGAAACAAAAAGCAGAATCAACGTCAACAGCCCAAGGGTTGAAAGGCCGAGCCACCTCACCTTTCTTTGCCGGCGGACGAGATTTTGATATTCGCTCTGCGAGCCGGTTATCTTGTCGTTCAGATCTGTGTCGCTCCGTTTCGCCGGCGAGATCAACAAATTCTGATTCTGCGAAAGCGGCACCGAGATCACATCGAACCCTTTGCCGTCAGCCAGGCTTTCGCCGATATTGCCGCCTGACTGGCGCGCCTTTTCGAGCAGCGCTGCCAACAACACGCGGTCGTTATCCGGCAAACTGGCTTCGCTTCTCATCCTCACTTCACCCTGACGTGTAACGACTTCAATTGCCGAGAGCCGGCCAGCAAAGATCATCTCGTCGAGCGTCTGCTGCCAGACAGACTCCGGCTGTTTGTTGAGCAGGACCGCTACTAACGAACCTGTATCCCGCAGATTACGAATCTCGGTTGCCAGCGCTTCGCGTTGCACCTCGCGCGCTTCACTCACGGCGCCCTGAGTCGCATTATTGAACCACTTCTCGAGCGAGCGATTAAGAAACAGATAAGAGAAGACGGCCATCGCGGTAATCGGAAGAAAACTGATCGCGATGAAATAAACGAGCAGGCGCGTTTTGATCTTGGACCCCAGCTCCAGCTCGCGTCGTTCGCGTCGCAGTTTCAAAATGCTGCGGATGAAGATGAACGAGAAGACAACGAACGCGACAAAGTTCAGCGTCGACAGAGCGTAAAGAACCAGTGTGTCCGAAGCAGTGTCCGGCTGGATGACGTTCCAAAGCCAGAGTTGCTGGGACGCAATCACCGAGAGGAGGAGAACGACAACTCCGCCGAAGACCCAAGGGACCCAACGCCGCCGACGAGTTGGCTTTCTCCGGTCTTCAGTAGCACGTTTTGTGGGCTGATCGCTCATGAAATGCGTGTGAAAGTTTACCACAGGGAGCGATAAGTCCCGCCGCCAAAACCGCCCATTGTCCGTTTAACGGCGGACTTGTGCGCCCTGGTCCAGCGATCGCTGAACTTCAGATAGCGGGACAAGTCCCGGCCGCATCGTTTAGAATGCCCGCGCACGTGGCTCTCCTCTTTATTCGATAACCGAATGCAAATGCAGGAACTATTCTTGAATCAGGCCGGCCGGCTGCGCAGCGGTTGGCGGCTTGGCATATTTGCTGTCGTTCTGATGGCGCTGATGTTTTTGGCCACCTCACTGGTGCGTGTCGTCTATGCTCTCGCGCTGCTCGTGAGCCCGCATGCGACGCTCGGCTCCTATCTCCAAGACGTCGTCTTTCGCATTTTCTTTCTTGCTTCGGCACTGCTGGCGGGATGGATCTGCAATCATTGGCTTGAAGGCCTGCCATGGCGCGCGTTGGGTTTGTGGTTTCATCCACACTGGCTACGCGACCTTTGGGTGGGCTCGCTCATCGGTATTGGTTCGCTTGCACTCGCGGCTTTGATAGCTTTCGCGGTCGGAGGAGTGCGCTTCACCTTTTCCGGCAGAGAGATCTATGCCGGGGTGTTGCAGACCGTCTTTTCGACAGCGCTCTTGTTCATCATCGCCGCGCTCGCTGAGGAATCGCTGTTTCGTGGTTATCCCTTGCAGACTATGACTCGTGCCGGCCTGGTGTGGTTCGGCATTCTGGTTACCTCGACTCTGCCTTTCGCGGCAATCCACTGGAAGAATCCAAACGTTACAGCCTTCTCGTTCGTCAATACGGCTTTCGCCGGTGTTTGGCTGGCCATCGCCTATCTGCGCACGCGCAGCTTGTGGTTTCCGCTCGGCGTTCATTGGGCCTGGAACTGGGCGCAAGGTTCGATTCTTGGCTTACCGGTAAGCGGCATCACTAATCTGGCCGCGCATCCAGTCTTCCGCGCCTACGATCATGGTCCAGCGTGGCTGACTGGCGGCAGCTATGGCCTCGAGGGCGGTGTTGCGTGCACGGTCGCGCTCGTGCTCTCGACCCTGTTCATCTGGCGCACGCGGTCGGTGTCGGCAACCGACGATATGAAGATGCTAACGTCGCAGGAGAACCCCGTGTCGCTGACCGCGAGGCAGAAGCCCGACCCGGGGTCCCCAGCCGAGCAGCGCGGCTGGGGTGGGGGCGGTTAGGAAGGGCTCGTCATTTGGCTTAGGAGCCCTTGCTTACGCGCGGGCTTCAGCCTCCCGCGCGTTACAGTCTCGGTTTCTCTTTAGCGGAAAACGAGAAGGACGACGGCCGACTCCACAGCCTGGACGTGCGCGTAAAAGCGCAGGATGAAAAAGGGAAGATGCGAAGACTTATCGTCAGCGCGCGCCAGGGGTACTACATGTCGAACGCCACGGATAAGGACGCGACCGCCTCAAAGGCGCAGTGAGAACAGATTGTAACGTCGGGGCAGCGGGGGCATGCCGCTTCCTGACCGTGAGACCCCTAACCTGATGAGTTTTCCCTTTTGGCTTGAAGGCCACCAAGCTGAAAAACCCTCTCAAGAGAGATCAGCTCAAGGTCGGGAAGGGGGCATGCCCCGCTTGCTGTCGCTCGGAACTCAGCCAACATAAGCTAGCGAGCACTTCACATCACCGCTCATCAATCGGCAAGTACTTAACATCTCGCGGCCCGACGTACTCGGCGCGCGGGCGGATCAATTTGTTATCTGCATATTGTTCGAGGACGTGGCCGGTCCAACCCGATATACGGCTGACGGCGAAGATTGGTGTGTAAAGCTCCAGCGGGATTCCCATCATGTAGTAAGTTGACGCTGAGTAAAAATCGACGTTTGGACGCAGACCCTTCTCGCGCATCATCACTTCTTCGAGCTTGCGCGAAATCTCGTACCACTTAGTATTGCCGGCCTGCTCGCCCGTCTCCTTTGAAAACTGGCGGAGGTGCGTGGCGCGTGGATCTTCGGTGCGATAGACGGGGTGCCCGAAACCCATGACTTTCCGCTTTTCCAAAAGTGCTTTCTTGATGTAGCTCTCAGTATTTTCGACCTCGCCGATCTCCAAAAGCATCTTCATCACGTTCGTGTTCGCGCCGCCGTGCAGTGGGCCTGACAAAGCGGCAATCGCGCCGGTGATGGCCGCGTACATATCCGCGAGCGTGCCCGCGACCACGCGCGCCGCAAACGTCGAGGCATTGAACTCATGGTCGGCGTGAAGAATCAGGCAAGCATCGAAAACGCGCGCGTCATGATCGGAAGGCTCCTCGCCTTTGAGCATGTAAAGAAAGTTCGTGGCGATATTAAGTTCGGGCTTTGGCGGGATTGGATCGAGATCATCACGCGCGCGACCCATTGCCGCGACGATCGTCGGAAACCGCGCCGTCAAACGCGTGGCTACTCTAATGCTGTTCTCGCGCGAAAGATTGCGTGAATCTTTGTCGAAGAACGACAAGGCAGATAAGACCGTGCGCAGCGTGTCCATCGCATCGGCGCCAGTGGGAATCCCTTTGATTAGCGAGACGATCCGTTCAGGGAGTTCACATGATGCGGCAATGTTTTTTCTCAGCTCATCAAGCTCAGCGCGCTTTGGCAGGCGACCGTTCCACAGCAGGAATACAACTTCTTCAAACGTGGATTTCGTTGCCAGATCATGAATGTTGTAGCCTTGATAAATCAGCTCGCCTTTTTCACCATTGACGTCAGAGATGGAGGAACTCGCCGCTGCGACGCCTCTGAGTCCAACGGTCGTGGTGGCAGCGGCCTTCGGTTTATCCATGATCGGTCCCTTTTTAGATCGATGTCCGAAAGTAACAAACAGGCTAATACGTGACAAGTAAGGTGCGAGTTTAGATCAAGATTGAATCAAGCGCGAGTCGAAACCAGAACCGTCTGCCCGCGCCTGGCCTTCAACATTTTCGCCGCGGATTGATTCGTAGCGGCAATCTCGAGGAAGCCGGCACTGCCCCAAACGCCGAACAACTTGTCTTTGCTGCGCCCTTGCTCGGCGAAGAAGCGCCGAAAAGTTTTGATCTTCTTTCCGTTGACGCTCAGGCGCGCGCCTTTTGCGATCATCTCGCGCGTCAGCTCCTCTGGCGTCAGGTTTGTAACGCAGTTTCCAAAGCGATCGATGTGAATGATGCGCGCGCGCACGTTTCCATTCTTGAGTCTCTGGGGAGAAAGCGGATCGAGACGAGCGTAATCGTTAATCTCCACTCCGAGACTCTCCGCCTGCACGCCCGTAGAGAGCGCAGCCGCGACCGGAGCAAACACATCGCGCCCGTGAAAAGTTGCACTGACGGACGGTCGAAAATACTTCTCGTTTGTAAGCTGAAAGACTTGGGCGTCAGGCTCACGATCGATGATGTAACTAAAGATGCCATTGTCCGGACCAACAAAGAACTGACTGCCTGCGGTCACAAGAATCGGCCGTCTTGCCGAACCAACGCCGGGATCGACAACCGCGACATGAATTGTTTGCGCGGGAAACGATCTGTAGGCGGCCAGCAGATTGAATGCACCGGCGGCGATGTCCTGTGGTGGTATCTCGTGCGTGATGTCAACGACCCGCGCGTTCGGGTTGATTGAGAGAATGACGCCCTTCATCGCAGCGACGAAGTAGTCGGCTGAGCCGAAGTCGGTGAGTAGGGTGATCAGAGGGACAGAGCGACGGGGAGAAAGGGAGACGGGGCGACGCGGGGACGAGGAGCGACGAAGCTTCTTCTCTCCCCGTCGCCCTGTCGCCGGCTCTCCCCGTCTCCTTTTCACTGGATGGTGGTGTCGTTAGCGGTGCGAATCTTGAGTTGCTGGCCGCGATCGAGTCGAAGCTCTTTGCCGCGTGTGCTGAGCACCCCGGCCGTGCCCACTGATGCGCCAATGGCCGCGCCAATCGCCGCCCCTTTCCCGCCACCCACAATCGCGCCGATGATTGCGCCGACGCCGGTGGTAGCACCAACCTTGGTGACATCGTCCTTGGTCGAACTTCTACCCTTCACTCCGCCCTCGCGATCGACATCACCAACATCGCTGCTACCTCCGGTGGGAAGCACTTCAACAACTTCCGCGTGAAGGTTGGTCGAGCGATTGTCAGGCAATCGAATTTGATCGAACGAGAGCTGCAGCTCGGCAACTCCTTTCGCTTTTCCCGGACGCTTCACGCGCGTCACGCGGCCATCGATCATCGCGCCTTCGTAATCGCGCGGCTCGACGACGCGGGCCTGAAAGCGATCTCCCTGCTGGCTGACGTCGGTTGAAAGATTATTCTGCAACTCAACGACCAGGATTGTGTCGCGCGGAATTGAGATTGTCCCACTCATGTTCGCGGACGCATTTGCGGGCGCGGGCCGGTTGGCATCGTCGGTAGCGCCGGGTTTGCTTTGCGTGTCGGCTGTTCCGCGCCGCTTGAAGCCCGCGGGAATCGAGGAGTTGAAAGGCTGCCGGTCGTAGCCCGTGCCGTAACCGGCTTCGTAACCCTGTTGATAGCCGTCGCGATAATCTTCAATCGGTCCCCACGCTTCGACGTAGGCGCGGTCGGCACGTTGGTATTCTTCCTTGCCGCGAAAGTCACGAGCGGCGCGGTCCGCCACGTCCTTGAAACCGGCTTGATAGCCGTCCGAATAGCCCGTTCGATAGCCGCGTTCCAGAGCCGTCGAGCCCTGGTTCTGCGTGAGCGGGCTGCGGGCACTCGTTGGCACTGAGACCAGCGTTGCAGTCACGGTTAGAGCAAACACAACCATTACTAAAAACTTCAGATTTTTCATCGCTTTCTCTCCAGAGATTTATGCGTTCACGGCCTTAGCCGTCGCGTCTGGGGACCCAACCTCATAGCGTGCAGATGCTAACACAATAAGCCCGCCGCGCGGCAAACTATTGTGTGCTTGACGGGTCCCCTTGCGCACCCTAGACTCGCTATCGTCCGACGAACTTCAGTTTGTCGTAGCTTTCCAAATAGGGCCTGGTAGATCAAATCGACAAACTGAAGTTTACCGGACAGTTTCGGGAGAGTTGGAGTCAAACGTTCTTGCAAAGTACTGATGCGCGTCATCTGAACGTTTGAGATGCTCAATACTGGCCCGCAGGTTGGCGCGGATAGAATTGATTTCCATGTCCACTTTTCGCAGAGTTTATCTGGATCACAGCGCGACCACGCCGGTTGACCCGCGCGTGGTCGAGGCGATGATGCCTTACCTGACCGGGAGGTTTGGCAACGCCTCGAGCGTGCATTTCTTCGGTCAGGAGGCTCGTGCGGCTGTCGATCGCGCGCGGCGCGAGGTCGCCGCGCTAGTCGGCGCGCGACCGAACGAGATCGTTTTTCTTTCAGGCGGGACAGAAGCAAACAATCTGGCGATTCGCGGACTATGCGAAGCGGCCGAGTCTCATGGTCGTCATCTCATCACGTCAGAGATCGAACATTCATCCGTTCGCGGCATCTGTGAAGCACTTGAGAAGCGCGGTTGGGAAGTGACGCGCCTGCCTGTTTACGACGATGGCATCGTGCGCGTCGATGACGTTCGCTCTGCGCTTCGACCGGACACAGTCTTGATAACCGTGATGCTGGCCAATAACGAGATTGGAACGATTCAGCCCATCGCCGAAATCGGCGCGATCGTGCGCGAGCAGCGCGCACTCGGTCATCGTCATCCTTGGTTGCACACTGATGCAGTGCAGGCTGCCGGACGAATTCCGATTGAGGTGGAAACGCTCGGCTGCGATCTGCTGTCGCTATCGGCGCACAAGCTTTACGCGCCGAAAGGAGTTGGCGCTTTGTTTGTACGCCGCGGCGTGAGACTGGTGAGTCAGAACGTAGGCGGACATCAAGAGCGCGAGCGCCGCGCAGGCACTGAGGCGGTTCCAAACATCGTCGCCTTTGGCGCGGCTGCCAAGATCGCGCGCGAAGAGTTGGGACAGCACGCGGAACACGTTCATCGTTTGCGCGACAGATTCGAAGCAGGCGTCCAGAGTCGTATCGAAGACATCGTCTTCAACGGGAACCCCGATCACCGACTACCCCATCTTTCAAACATTTCTTTTCGGTTTATCGAAGGCGAAGGGTTGCTGATCAATCTCGACCTGCAAGGCGTCGCCGTCTCGACCGGCTCCGCGTGTTCGTCGGGCACGCTCGAGCCGTCGCCGGTGATTCGGGCGCTTGGCCGGAATGACGAACTCGCGCGCGGCTCGATCCGTTTCAGTTTCGGCAGAGATAACACTGACGAGGAGGTCGATTACGTGCTGGAAGTTCTCCTTGGCGCGGTTGAGAATCTCCGGCGCTTGTCGCCGCTCCGTCTCAAAGCCAGTACTGAAGGCGCGAACGAGAGTCAGGTGCTTAGGGCCTGAGTGGCGCCCGTGTGCCAATTAAAGGTAGGAAGTTTGGAAATTGAAGGGATTCGTTTGTCGACCGCAAAGCGGTTTCGGCCTTCAGCCCAGGGTTGCCGCTGCGGCTACCCTGGGACAGGGTTGATAACAAACGATTCCAACCCCAACGCGGGTTGTGGCCCGAGCGGTCGGCATTGCAAGTTGGATGGCATCCTACGCATCCATAAGAAGGCGCAACCGCGTTGCGGTTGGAAATCATTTGCTCATTAGGGACCCAACGTAGCCGCAACGGCAACGTTGGGCTGAAGGATGCAACCGCGTTGCGGTTGGTTTTTCCCACTAAACCGAATTACCTACTTTTATTTGGCGCACTGGAGTGACGCATGGCTCTCGCGCTCAATCAAGAGAAGCGGTAAAATGAATGCCAAGCATTTAACCTGACCACTGGAAGGCGCTGATATGCTGAATGTCGATCTGAAAACAGAGATATTAGAGCAGTTGGCTGGACTAGGCCCTCATCAGCAGCAGAAGGTACTCGATTTTGCCCGCGCTCTAGCAATCAATAGGCCGATTGGCACACCAGGACGAAACTTGTTGCGGTTTGCCGGCATGATTCAAAGTGAGGATCTTGAGGCTATGACGCAAGCTATCGAAGAGGGATGTGAGCAGGTCGACATTGATGAATGGTAGATTTTTGCTTGACACGAATATCGCCATTGCCGTCTTTGCAAAAGACGCTCCGATTCAGCAACGCCTGACTGATGCCGCGGAGACTTTTTCTCCCCGTGATAGTTGTTGGCGAACTCTATTATGGCGCTCACAAGTCTAGCCGCGTAGCGGAGAACCTGGTGCGCACTGAAGAGTTCTCGGGAAGCATAGCGGTGTTAGGCTGCGACGAAACTACTGCTGAGGAATACGGAAGAATCAAGGCGGCGTTGAAAGCTAAGGGGCGGCCAATTCCAGACAACGACATTTGGATTGCAGCCATTGCCAAACAGCATTCACTTGTCTTAGCGACACGTGATCAGCACTTCAGTGAAGTGGAAGGATTACTTACCGAGTCGTGGTGATGTGATTTGGTTGCGTTGAACCGCTCCGCTTTTCTCCTAATGTGAATTCGAGACTTGACTTGTCTTACTCCGCAGCGTTCAAGGACCATCTGACCAATCCACGAAATGCCGGAGAACTCGCGGATGCAAACGCCGTCGCCGAACAGACCAATCCCGTCTGCGGTGATCGCCTGCGTCTGTCGCTGCGCGTGCGCCACGGCCGCATCGACGCCGCGCGCTTTCTGGCGTACGGTTGCCCGCCGACGCTTGTTTGTGGTTCGGTTATCGCCGAGCTGCTTGAAGGAATGACCGTCGTCGAAGCGCAGCGTCTGAAACGCAAGGAGCTTCTCGATGTGATTGGCGGACTGCCTTCGCGAAAACAGCACGCCGCGGCGCTGGCAATCGAAACTCTGCGCGTTGCGCTGGAGACAGGTTGTAGTGACCTATTAAATAAGCAGGGCGCCTGATGTCGAGTTGCTAAGGCTTAACGATTCGCGGGCGGGTCGCGCCGCCATCATCCGGCTTCTTGTGATATTCAGGTCCGCAGTATTTCTTCGGCTCGGTGCCGAGCACGAAAGTCTTTGTGCGAATTACTGGACACGTCTCGACGGCGATCAAGCCAGTAGTCGGATCGATATCAAGCGTGATGGTCCCCTTAAGACCGCCGCTTTCTTCCGGGTAGCCGGGTGGGACATCAGCGCGCTGTTTTGGGCGCGGCGTCGGAGTTGGCGAGGCCTCAGGCGTTGGTTCGGGATTACCTTCGGGCGTCGGCTGCGTTTCACCGGTTGGCGTCGCTTCTTCAGCCGGTGAAGGACTAGACTCTGCTGCGGCAAGCGTGCCGTTGATGAAGAGTTCCGTTCGCTTGTTAGGATCGTCAGGCTTCGCAGGCCGGCCCGTCTTCGGATCGATCTCGGCTTGCTGAATGCCTTCGGGCATCTGCCAGTCGCCTTCCCACTCCGGGTGTTCCGCCAGCGCTGCGGTCATAAAGTCGCTCCAGATCGGCAGCGCGGACGCGGCGCCAGTCAAGCCCAATTGTGATCCGTCGTCGAAACCCACCCAGACAATGCAGACCAGGCTTGGGGTGAAGCCGGCGAACCACCCATCGCGCGACGTTCCGGTCTTGCCGGCGGCGTTCGCCTTGAAGCCACGGGCGCGCAACGGCGCCCCGGTACCGCGATTGATCACGTCTTTGAGAAACGAATCCATCACATAAGCCACGTCGGGTCGCATCACTTCGTTCTTCTGCGTGGTAGGCGCGGCAATCGTCACACCCTGGCCAGTGGTGATTCGATTGATCGCCACCGGCGTGGCTCGTGTTCCCAGGTTTGCAAAAGCGGTGTAGGCGGAAGCGACCTGCAGTGGCGTCGCTTCGCTGGTGCCGAGCGCCATCGCCGGATATGCTCGCGGCGGTTTTGGTAGGCCGGCTTTGCCGGCGAGATTCATGACGCGGCCGATAGTCACCTCCATCGCCACGTCAACAGTGACAACGTTCAAGCTGTGGACCAGCGCATCACGCAGCGTCACCGGCTGGTGCGAATACGTTTCGCCAAAGTTGCCGGGCGAGTACTCCTGATTGTCAAAAGTGAACGTCTTCGGTTCGTCCATGTAGGTCGTCGCGGCAGTGATCACGCGCGGCACCGGATCGTAAGCCGTGTTCAAGGCCGTCGCGTAAACGAATGGTTTGAAGGAGGAGCCGGGCTGCCGCAGTGCTTCGGTGGCGCGATTGAGCTGGCTCTTTGAATAGTCGCGCCCGCCTACCATTGCCACAACCTCGCCGGTTTTGGCATTCATCGCGACCAGCGCGGCCTGCAATGTTCCCGGCTCGAACCGCTTCTTTTCGATCTTGTCGAGCGACGCGAGCTGCTTAGTCAGGGCCGTATATGCGGCGCGCTGCAAATCCATGTCGACGGTGGTGTAGATGCGCAGGTGTTCCGCTGAACCCGAGCCGGCGATCATGTCGCCCAGTTGATTCTGCACGAAGTCCGCGAAATAGGGAGCATCGGAAGTATCGATGCGGCCCTTCAAAGCCGCGACCTGCAACGGTGTCGCTTTTGCAGTCTCTGCTTCCTCGCGCGTGATGACTGCCGCTTCGGCCATCGAGTCGAGCACTTGATTGCGACGCGCCGTTGCCGTGGTCAGATCGTGATAAGGGTTGTAACGATTGGGACTGCGAATCAAGCCGGCAAGAAACGCCGCTTCCGGCAGCGTGAGCGTAGTAACGTCCTTGCCGAAGTACGCGCCCGCCGCTTCACCAAAACCGTTGATCGAAAAGCCGGCCTGCTGACCCAGATAAACCTGATTGCAGTAGAGCGCAAAAATCTGTTCCTTTGAGAGTCGAGTCTCGATAATGACCGACATGTACGCTTCGGCTGCTTTACGACGCCACGTGCGTTCTGGTGACAACAGTAGGTTCTTGACAAGCTGTTGCGTGATGCTCGAACCGCCCTGGCGCGCAATAGGCGAGTTGGGATCTGAATCGTAGCGCCTCACAAAGGCGCGGATGATTCCGCGAATGTTGACGCCATAGTGCTCAAAAAACGAGCGGTCTTCCGTGACGACGATCGCCTTGACGAGATGGGGCGGGAGGTCATTGAATCCGACGACGCGGCGCTTTGCTCGCTCGCGTCCGGTGACTGAGCTGATCAACTCAGGCTCTAACAAAGCCCGGTCAAGACGCGCGTTTCCTTCGAGGCTCGAGATTAAGCTGATCGTCTTTCCGTTGCGCGCGAATTGTACATGCAAGCGCTGATACTGATGCTGGCCATCGACGGTCGTTTCCTGGCTCGGCTCGACATCTACGGTGTTTTCGCTGGCGCCATATCGACCTCTTGCGGTATCCGCTTGCTGGGCTTTCTCAACGTAGCCGGCGCGCTTCAGATAGGCGATTACCTCGGCTTCAGAAATGTTCTCACCGACGCGCAGTTGTTTCGGCGCAGCATAGATGCCCGCTGAGCGAGTAAACACTTCGCCTTTGAGAAGGTTATCGATGCGCGCGGAAAAGATTGTCCAGTAATAAACGAGAATGCCAATAACAAGCGCGGCAACGAAAGCCACGGGGATGATTACCGGAGCAGTGAAAAACCGGCGGAGTACGCGGCGAACAAAGCTCGGCTTCGGCTCTTCGTAACGGACCAGACGCGGTGGGCGGCCCTGGTATTTGCCGCCTCTCATGCCTGGCGGCATCCGATCGTTTTCTGGCGGGTAACGTACAGGCATAAAATAACGGACGAGAGACCGCGCCCAAATCCCTGGTCAATCGTCCATCGTCGTCAACAGAATGCTAAACCCTTGCAACCGACCTGTCTACCTCCGAATTGACACTCCCCTGCTCTTTCGCTAACGTGACAGGCTCTAACCATACGAATTTGATGCGCCAATTGATCTATGAGTTTTACATCGTCCGGGTCGAGGTCTTTGGTGGGAAGGTTTCGCATTCGCTATGCTGTTCTTGCGGTCGTCATCGCTATTGCGCTGGGGACGCTTAGCTTCCACCTGATCGAAGGGTGGTCGATACTGGACAGTCTCTATGTCACCACGCAGACCGTCACGACGGTCGGTTTTGGCGATGTAACTCCAAAGAGCATCCCTGGCCGCATCTTTGCGACAGTTTTCATGCTGGTCGGCGTCGGCGTAGTGCTTTACGCGTTGACCAGTACCGTTCATGCGATCGTTCAATCCGAGCTTCTGGCCGCGTTCGGACAGCGGCGCCGTTCACGCAAGATGAGCAAACTGAGAAACCATTTTATTGTTTGTGGAGCCGGACGCGTGGGTTCGCATCTGGTCCGCGACCTGCGACAGAGTGGGGAAATCTTTATCGTCATCGAAAGAGACCCGCAAAAAGTTGCCGAACTAACCGATCAGGGCGTGGTCGTCCTGGTCCGCGATGCCACGCTTGAAGAAAGTCTGCGCGAGGCCGGAGTTGAGTATGCGCGCGGGCTGGCAGCCTGCCTTCCGGATGACGCCGACAATGTTTACGTCGTGCTCACCGCGCGCGATCTGAATGCGAAGCTACACATCGTTGCGCGGGCAGCCGAGGAACAGGCGGAAGTGAAACTCGTGCGGGCCGGCGCCAATCGCGTCGTGGCGCCAACGATCATCGGCGGACACCGGATGGCCACCGCTTTGATAAAACCGGCAGTCGCCGATTTCATCGATTCGATCACCGCAAGCCAACTCGAGCTGGCATTCGAACAGGTTGAAATCGATCCGGCTTCAACACTTGCCGGATGCAAGCTGCGCGACACGAACATTCGTTCCGAACTTGATATCGTCATCGTCAGCATCCGGCGCGGCGACGGTCAGATGCTCTTTAACCCGAGTGGCGAAACGTCCATTGAAGGCGGTGACATGCTGATTGCCATCGGCCATCCCGAGTCGCTGATCAAACTGAATGCGCTAGCGAAAGGATCGCCCGCTGAGTTGAGAGTCTAAGACTCATTCCGATGAAAGTTCTCGTTACCGGCGGCAGCGGCTATCTCGGCGTTCACGTGCGCCAGTTTTTTAATGCCGACAATTTTTCACGTCGGGCAAACCTCGACATTCTCGATCCGGTCGACGTGACGCGCGTCGCAACCTACGATGCGGTCATTCATCTCGCGGCCTGGCTCGACAAAGGCCCAAACTCCGCTGAACTTTGCTTTCGCACAAATGCTGAAGGGACGGCGCACTTGCTGCGGCATATGCAACCTCACTCCGTCTTTATCTACGCGTCGACGAAAGACGTGTACGGCGCGCATGCCGACGACTTTGATGAAGTTCCTGAAACCTGCCCAACTGATTATTGTGGCCAGACCGCGCTTGAGTGGTCCAAACTTATTGGCGAACGTTACGTTGACTACTACGCTCGTCAACGAAACATCCGAGCCTGCATTTTTCGGCTGTCAACCGTTTATGCGCGACCGTCGGATGGAAACGAGTACGGGTTTGTGACTCATTACGTCGAATCGGTTAAGCGAGGCTGGCCCATCAGCCTCCCGCTCAACGGTCGACCCGTCCGCGACATCTTACACGTGGACGATTTCTCGCGCGCTTGCAAAGCGTTCATCGATTCGTCCAGCTCTTTTGGGTTGTATAATCTTGGCGGCGGAAAAGCTAACTCGGCGACATTACGAGAAATGATCGATACAGTCGCCGAGCTGATTCAATGCGAACCAGTCATCGATCAAGGATCGGAGTTGCCTACACCGGCGCCGTTAAACTACATCTCCGATCTCGGGCACATTCGTGAAGAGCTGGGCTGGGTGCCTGAGATAAATATCGAAGATGGATTGCGGAGTCTTCTGTGAGTGCTGGTCCTGCGGACGTCTTGCCCGCGTCTTTTATGAAGGTGAAATTGGAATCGAAAGATATAAGGCGCATCGTTGTTCGCGGCACAAACTGGGCCGGCGATGCAGTGATGACTGTGCCTGCCTTGCGCGAGCTGCGCCGCCTGTTGCCAGACGCTCACCTCACGCTGGCGACGCGGGCATTTGCCGAGGGAATCTTCAAGGGCGCTGATTTTCTCGATGACCTCTTGCTTTACGATCGCGAACCGGGCGAATCCGGCTCGGTCTTTGGAAAAGGTCGGGAGTGGCGTCGCCGCCGCTTTGATCTCGCAGTTCTGTTTCAGAATGCGTTTGAGGCCGCGCTGATTGGCTGGATTGCGAGGGTTCCGTGTCGGATCGGCTACGCAACTCAACAACGCGGCTGGTTGTTGACGCATCCTTTACCGCTGCCGGAATGGCTCGGCGAGCGACACGAGAGTTTTTACTACCTTAACATCGTCGCGCAACTCGAGACGCTCTTGCACGGCGCCTCGAAGATTCTGGACCGCGAGCCGGTCTTCGACTTGAATGTTGCCAGCGCTCGGCAAACGGAGGGTCGCGCCATCCTTCACGCTCACGGTGTGCGCGCCGGCAGTCCGATTGTCGCGCTTTGTCCGGGATCGATAAACAGCCGCGCCAAGCGCTGGCCGGCTGAACGCTACGCCGCGCTTGCCGATCGCTTCATTGAAGAGACGGGCGCAAACGTTCTGCTGATCGGTTCGGCCGCCGAGCTTGAGGTCTCGCGGGAAGTCAGCAAACACATGCGTCGCGAGCCGCTGATGCTTACGGGTAAAACGGACCTGGCGCAGGCAGTGGCGATTCTCAGTCTTGTCGATCTGCTTGTAACGAACGACACTGGGCCGGCGCACATTGCCTCGGCATTAGGGCGTCCGACTCTGGTGATCTTCGGCCCAACGAATCCTTTGACAACCCGACCGCTGTCACTCGTAGCCGAGATTGTGCGGCATCCACCTGACTGCGCACCATGCATGCTGCGCGACTGCCCGATCGATCATCGCTGCATGACCGCGATCACACCGGATGAGGTGTTCGCGCGGGCGTATGCGTTGCTAGCACGAACAGGATTAGCCACAGAGGCACAGAGACACAGAGATTCCAACGGGCTGGAAGTGCAAGTGGTGCCTACCATCAATGCTCGGCCGGGATGAACACGAACCTGTGGTCTCTAGTTGTCTATGTGACCTTTGGTGATTTTCTCTCTGTGTCTCTGTGCCTCTGTGGCATGTCAGTAGCGCGGCAGAATGAATCGAGCAGTCTTTATCGATCGCGATGGAACGATTTCAGAAGAGGTTGGTTACATCAACCATCCTTCACGATTTCGCGTCTTTCCATACGCCGCTGCCGCCGTCCGATTGTTGAATGAGAACGACTGGCTCGCGATCGTGGTAACCAATCAAGCCGGCGTGGCGCGCGGCTACTTTTCTGAGGAGATGATTCACGCGGTCCACGATCAAATGAAACGAGATTTGGAGAGCGCAGGCGCGCGACTCGACGCCATCTATTATTGCGCGCATCATCCTTCAGTCGGCGACCCGCCGTATCGTCTCGATTGCGACTGTCGCAAACCGAAGCCAGGATTAATCCGTCGTGCGGCTGAAGAGTTTGACATCGACGTCTTTCAAAGCTGGATGGTTGGGGATCGCTACGGGGACATCGAGCTGGCGCGCAATGCGGCTGTCAACTCAGCATTTGTCTTAAGCGGCTATGGCCGCGGAGAATGGGAACAGCATCGGGCAAAATGGCAACACGAGCCGGATCTCGTTTCAGAGAATCTGTTGAAAGCTGTCGAGACCATCATCGGAAAATAACTGCGGGCAGGATGCCCGCGCTCCCGGGAGAACATTTGACCGTCGAACGCACATTGTTGCAAGAACGATTGGTCAGCGTCATTCGGCGCTTTCCGCAGCGGCGCATCCTGGTAGTTGGTGATTCCATTGCAGACCAGTTTATCTACGGCGAGATCAGTCGAGTCTCGCGCGAAGCGCCGGTTTTCATTCTGCGGCACGAACACACGGAGACTACGCCCGGCGGCGCGTCCAACTGCGCGATGAATCTTGCCTCGCTGGGCGCTAGCGTTGCCCTTGTCAGCATAATCGGAGAAGACGAGGCGGGTCGCGCGCTCATCGAGAAGCTGGAATCGGCGGGAGTTGACTGTGCCGGTCTTCTGCAGGAGCCGGCGATCAAAACTACGACGAAGGTGCGGATTCTTGCAGGCCAGCTCCACTCGACGCGGCAGCAGGTGATTCGCATCGATTACGAAGGCGACCGGGTCAGCGACGGTGAAACGCGGAAACAGCTAAACGCTCGCGCCCTCGAACAGGCACAGAACACCAACGCGATAATCATCTCCGACTACAACTATGGTGTAGCTGATAGCGAGATGACCGCCGCCATCGCCAAGGCGACGCGCTCTCGCAACACTCCCGTCCTGGTCGACTCGCGCTTTCAGCTTTCCAGTTTTCCAGGATTCACTTCGGCAACGCCAAACGAAGAAGAAGTTGAGATTGTCTATGGCAAAGAGATCACCGACGCCGGCGAATTGGAATCCGCGGGGGAGCAGATGCGCGAGCGACTGGGCTATCGTGCGCTGCTGGTCACGCGAGGCGGACTGGGAATGGTTCTTTTTGAAGCCGGCGTCGCTCCGCTTCGCATCGACGCGATAGGTGCGCGCGAACCGGTCGATGTAACGGGCGCCGGCGACACGGTGATCGCGACATACGCCCTCGCGCTCGCCTCCGAAGCTTCGTTTCCTGATGCGGCCCGGCTGGCAAACTACGCCGGCGGTCTCGTGGTGATGAAGCGCGGAACGGCAACGATCACCACCGATGAACTGGAACATTCGATTTTGTATTCAGAGCTCGCGTGATTATGTCTGCCGCTGAAAAACTCCCGACACCCCCTGCTTCATCGCGAATTCTTGACCGCAAAACTCTCGTGGCCCGCGTTCAAGCGGCACGAAATGCCGGCGCGCGAATCGTGCTGGCGAATGGTTGCTTCGATGTCTTGCACGTTGGGCACGTGCGTTACCTCGAAGGGGCGCGGGCGCTCGGAGATCTGTTGGTTGTGGGAGTCAATTCAGACACGCAAGTGGCGGTTCTCAAAGGCGCCGGTCGTCCAATAATGTCCGCAGGCGAACGAGCAGAAATTGTGGCTTCACTCGAATCGGTGGACCTGGTAACGATCTTCGATGAACCTACAGTCGAGACGCTTTTGCTGGCCTTGAAGCCAGACATCCATGCAAAAGGAACTGATTACACCGAGGAGACTGTGCCTGAACGCGCGGCGGTGCTGTCTTACGGCGGGCGCGTGGCCATTGTCGGCGACGAAAAAGGGCACTCAACCTCGCAGATGATTGACCGATTGGTTGGTCAGTAGTTTTGCGTATTCGCCGCTTACCATTTACCATTCAGCGTGTGCGCATTCTAATCGTCAAACTCGGCAGCATCGGGGATATCATTCATACCCTGCCGTCACTTGCCGCGATCAGACGCGCCCTGCCACCGGCCAACATCTCCTGGGTCGTCGAGCGCGGTTCGGCGGAGATTTTAAGAGACAACCCGCTCCTTGATCGCCTCATCGAAGTCGACACGAAGGCCCTGAGGCGCGGGCTGATGTCTGGGGAGACGCTGCGGGCACCGCGCCAGCAGTTACGTCGGTTACGCGCCTCGGCCTTCGATCTCGCCTTAGATTTCCAGGGCTTACTAAAATCCGCATTCATCGCGCGTCTTTCGGGCGCGCGTCGCATTTACGGCTTCTCGCGCGACGGATTGCGAGAGCCTCCCAGCCGTTTGCTGCTTTCGAGAACCGTTTCCGTTCCGAAACAAACACACGTCATTCGCAAAGGTCTGGGCCTCGTGGCGGAGGCGCTGGGCATTATCGTTCCGACTGAAGCCAGAGACTTCGAATTTCCGATTGCCATCAATGGTGCTAACCAGATCGAAGCCGATGAAGCAGCCGCGGGAACCGATAGCAACTATGTCATCATGAATCCGGGTGGCGGGTGGCCAACGAAGCTCTGGAGCGCCGAGAAATTTGGCTCGCTGGCTGACGAACTGTGGTCGCATTATCGCTTGTCATCATTGGTCGCCCATGGTCCAGGAGAAGGCGAGCTTGCTGAAAGAGTCTTACAAGCTAGTCGATCCGGCAAAGCGCGGGCGGTCTCTCTTTCGCTGAAAGGGTTTTACGCCCTCGCCAGAGGAGCGCAGGTCTATGTCGGCGGCGACACTGGTCCCACACATCTCGCAGTGGCCGCAGGCGCGCCGGTAGTCGGCCTGTTTGGCCCGACCGAGTGGTGGCGCAACGGTAGCCCGCGCGACGAAGACATTTGCGTGGAGCGAAACGATATCGGCTGCCGCACCGACTGCCATCGCCGCTCGTGCTCGCAATGGATCTGCATGGACATCGATGTTGAGCGTGTTTTTCAGGCCGTGACGGAACGGCTAAGACGCGTGAACAAGATTCCACAGGTAGAGACGGTAACGATCAGCGCTGTTTAGCGGGCTTGTCCGGCGGCGCCGAAATATCGAATGACTGAACAAGTACAGTTGCGCAGGGGCGGCACGTGGATTCAGCGTTGGCGCGTGCCGCTCGGATTTCTTTGTGCAGCACTTTTCGTCTTGCTGGCGCGTCCGCGTCCGTCAACACTGATTATAGGGGGCGCCGTTTCATTGCTGGGGCTGGCGCTGCGCGCGTGGGCGTCTGGACACATTCGCAAGAACGATGCGCTGGCCACCTCCGGCCCCTACGCCCATACGCGCAATCCGCTTTATCTCGGTAGTTTCGTTCTCGGTTTGGGGTTCACCATTGCATCCGGCTGGTGGCCACTGGCTCTATTATTCATCGCGCTGTTTTTGGGCATCTATTTCCCGGTGATGCGCGTCGAATCCTCGACTTTGGCGGAGTTGTTTGGTGAGAATTATCGGCGCTATGCGCGCGAAGTGCCGCTGTTTTTCCCGCAGCTGACCCCTTATCGAGATCAAAGCGTCAGCGATCGAGGGTTCGACGCCAGTCTCTACATGCGTTATCGTGAGTATCGAGCGGTCCTTGGACTCTTGATCGCCTGGGTCGTCCTGGTTTTCAAGACTTACTATCTGAAATGAAATTGCGAAAGCTAAAACTTGTAACCGTTCACCTCGGCTTGGTTTTCCTGCTCAGCGCCCTTACCACCGCGCCGGCTTTCGGCCAAAAACCGGCGCCGAAAGTCGCTCCCAAACCTTTTGAGCCGGGTGAAGAACTTGTTTACAAAGCCGAGATATCGAGATCTCTTCTGCGGAAGCTGGACGTAGCAACCTTCAAGTTTACGGCGAACAAGACACCTGTGGACCAGAAGACAAATACCGCTGACGATCCGGCTGCGTCCGTGGATCCCGCGCCGTACGCGTTTAAGTTTACGGGTGATGTTTCCAGCGAAGGCTTCTTTATCAAACTATTCAACATCCATTTTCGCCAGCACGTCGAATCAATCGTGGATCCTGAGTCCCTTGCAGTTCAGAAGACCATCAAGTTTGACGAACAGGGAAAGCGCGTGCGAAGCAGTGAAACGGTCTTTGATCGCAAGACCTGCAAGATCGTCTGGACTGAGCGCGATCCGAACGACCCAGCGCGCCCTTTGCGCACGGCCAGTTCTGACCTGAGCGGCCCGGTCCAGGACGTTTTATCCGGGATTTATTACGTGAGGACACAGCAACTGGAAGTCGGCAAGAGCTTCGAAGTTCCGATTAGCGATTCCGGGAGGATTTACCACGTTCCAGTGCGCGTCGTGGAAAAGAAACGGATGAAGACCGTGCTCGGACGCGTCTCCGTTTTGCTCGTTGATGTGCAACTGTTCGGTGAGCGAGGCATGCTGAATACAAAGGGTCAGTTTTCAATCTGGCTGACAGATGACCAAAGACATATCCCCGTCAGCGCAGCGATCAAGACCGAGTACGGGACGTTTGATATCACATTGAAGAAGGTCTCGCACCAGGCATCTCAGCAAGTGTTACTGACAAAACAATAGGGAGGCTCACAATCAGATCTGAAATCTCAAGTCTGCAGTCTGAGATTTGAGATACGCTGTGTCCGGAATCTACTAATTGCCCGCCGAATTGAACCTCTCTCCTGCATATTGCGAATTCCAAATGACACCTCTCATGCAGACCAACGTCTTTCGGCGAATGAGTCCCTGACAAATCAAATGATTGCGCAACCACTGATTATTGGCCACCGAGGAGCAGCGTCGCACGCTCCAGAAAACACAATCGCTGCTTTTACTCGCGCCTTGCGAGACGGCGCCGATGGAATCGAGTTTGACGTACGGCTAGCCCGCGATGGCGTTCCGGTGGTGATTCACGACGCCACGCTGCAACGAACCGGGCTGATAAATGGGGCCATTGCCGATCTCTCGTCATACCAACTGAAAACGATCGATGTGGGGTCCTGGTTTAATCAAGCGCACCCTAGTGCCGCTTCCGCGGAGTATGCGCGCGAAACCGTGCCAACCCTTAAGCAGGTGTTCGAGGTTCTCGCTGGCACCCGGGCATTGCTTTATCTTGAAATGAAGTGCGTTCAGGAGGAGAGTGAACAGCTTGCTGCTGAAGTTGTGAAGCTGATCCGTAAGTGCTCGCTCGCCGATCGCGTCATCGTAGAGAGCTTTGAACTCTCGGCGCTTGAAACGGTCAAGCGTATCGATGCTGGTATCCGCACGGCCGCACTTTTCGAGCCCAGGCTCAATCGTCCAATCGCTCTGATCCGAAGAATGAAGATAGTGGATCTAGCCAGGTACTGCGACGCCGATGAGATCGCGCTACACTACGCGCTGGTGAGCCGTCGTCTGTTAGAAAGGGCAAGCCAATACAGCTTGGAGACGGTCGTCTGGACGGTTGACGACCCTCAGTGGATTCAACGCGCACGCTCTCTGGGAATCAAGGCTCTAATCACTAACAATCCAGCCAAAATGCTGGATCAGCGGAACGCATCCCGCTCGGATTGAAGCTTTCAATCAGGTTCGGGTACAGTTGTTTTCATGACGCTTTCTCCGCCGCAGTTAAATCGCTTCTTTGTCGATCCGCGGTACTCAATCTATTACCGGCGAGTCAAGCGGCTCCGCTGGAACAATGAAGTCGGCTCAGATTACGGTGTTCTGTTTCTGCTCGATGGGCAATTGAAATACAAGATAGGAGACGAGGCCGGCGAGATCCAATCCGGCGGTTCGCTCCTCCTCGAACCTTCACTGACGGCGTGCGCAAGCGGGCGCACCTCGGAATTTCTTTTGCTTATTCTGTCTTCCTCACTTGTGATGGACTATGCGGTGCGCATGCGTCTGGTTGGATCGGGAGCAGCGATCGCTTTTCAATTCCGTCGGATAGAGCAGGACGAGGAGTTCCTCCGCCTGGCACACAGCCTTGCCGCGGAACTTTCCGCCGAGGATGCCGGGCGCGAGATTTTGATTGCTGCCTTAATTGAGCAGATAGTTGTTCATTTGCTCAGACATTACTCGAGCATGCGGCGCTCTGACGAGTTGGAACTTTCGCGCGTCGGTTTGATCGATAGGCGAATCCGCCGTGCAGTCGAGCTAATGCACGCGCGATTGGATGACAATCTCTCGCTCAAAGAAATCGCCGCCGCCTCTTATCTTTCGCCGTTTCACTTTTCGCGTCTTTTCAAAAAGCTGACTGGCGCCACGCCCCATGCCTATCTCGCCAGCCAGCGAGTTGCCCGGGCGCGACTGCTGTTGGCCGAAACCGATCTCTCGGTCACACAGATAAGTTCCCGCGTCGGCTATGCCAGCCCCAGCCACTTCACCAAAGCCTTTCGTCAGGCCACCGGTCTTACTCCGCGTGCCTTTCGCGCCGCACTTATTTCCCGCTGATGATTAATGCTTGCTTTGGGGCGTCGATCTATTAGCCAGACCGCAATACACCGACATTATTCAGCAAGATCTACCGCGACAGCAGTGAGTTCCGGCGGTATCATTCATCACCCAATCTGTTTGTAGGAGAGAATCGATGCCAATTCGAAAGGGTGCGGATATTGTGGAGCCGAAAGGCAGGCTCGGAGTGCTGCTGGTGGGCCTCGGCGCAGTCAGCACAACATTCATTGCCGGTGTCGCAGCCATCAAGAAAGGGATCGCCGAACCAATCGGCAGTCTTACGCAGATGGGAACGATTCGCCTGGGAAAGCGAACTGACAATCGCGTGCCTCTGATCAAGGATTTCGTGCCGCTGGCAAAACTTGAAGACCTGGTCTTCGGCGCGTGGGATATTTTCCCCGACTCTGCTTATGAAGCGGCGATGCATGCCGGAGTCCTCGAGAAAGAATTGCTTGCACAGATAAAGGCGCCGCTGCAGAAGATCAAACCGATGAAAGCCGTCTTTGATCAGTCGTATGTGAAGCGGCTGCACGGAACGAATGTGAAAGAGGGCAAGAGCAAAATGGAGCTGGCCCAACAGCTCATCGGAGAAATCGCGGACTGGAAAAAGAAGAACAGATGCTCTCGCGTCGTCATGATCTGGGCAGCGTCTACGGAAGTTTTCATCAAGCAGCACGCGGTGCACAAGACGCTCGAATCGTTTGAGCAGGCGCTGCGAGAGAATCACCGGGCCATAGCACCTTCGATGGTCTATGCCTATGCAGCGCTGAAATCGGGAATCCCTTTCGCCAACGGAGCGCCAAATCTCACGGTCGATATTCCCGCACTGAGAATGCTCGCGGAAAAAAATCGTCTTCCCATCTGCGGCAAAGACTTCAAGACTGGCCAGACCCTGATGAAAACCATAATTGCTCCGGGTCTGAAATCGCGAATGCTCGGTCTCCACGGCTGGTATTCCACTAACATCCTGGGCAATCGAGACGGCGAAGTGCTTGACGACCCGGGCTCTTTCAAGACGAAGGAAGAATCCAAACTTTCAGTGCTCGAGTACATCTTGCAGCCCGAAGTCTATCCGAGCCTCTACAAGGACTTCTCTCACGTGGTTCGCATTAACTACTACCCGCCGCGCGGCGACAACAAGGAGGGCTGGGACAACATCGACATCTTTGGCTGGCTCGGTTACAAGATGCAGATCAAAATCGATTTCCTTTGCCGCGATTCGATTCTGGCAGCGCCTATAGTGCTGGACCTCGCGCTGTTTTTGGATCTGGCCCATCGTACGGGAATGAAGGGCATCCAAGAGTGGCTGTCGTTTTATTTTAAGTCGCCGCAAACTGCGCCCGGTCTCTATCCCGAACACGATGTCTTCATTCAACTGATGAAGCTCAAGAACACTTTGCGCCACTTACGAGGTGAAGACTTGATCACGCACCTTGGTCTGGAATACTACGACTAAGAACAAACTCTATGGCCGAAGCATTGATTAGATTTCTCGGTCGAAGACTGCTGTCTGTCGCATGTTTGTCGACGACTCGTGCCCTTTAACCGCGGCGAAGTCTGCGGCTTTTCGTCTCCCTTGTGAGTGAAAACGTGCTTCACACTTCTTGACAAAAGACATGACCTCTTTACACAACCAATAATTGTCAGCTTGTTGCTGCCATGAATTGTCAGCGTCTCCCACGCGCTGAAGCTTAACTTTTGCCGCTATAACCAACCTCAGCAATATTTTGTGATGACAAATCGCTCCGTGTCGTATATATAGCATCGGTGATGGAGACGACCCGAACTCGGAGGAAGCGTGGTAAGCGAACTAACCGCAAGGTAGTCGCATCAATTGAACCAGCGGATCGTTCCTTGCGTATGACCAGAGAGGATGCGGTCGGGAGAGGCCAGAGCGATAATTCGCAGAAAAGTGAGATCTCCAAGAGGGCATCCAGAAGGACCGCTTACGCAAGGAGGACGGCCATGATTAGCGAAATGGAAATAGAAAAACTTAACGAAACAATGGGAACAATCTTCCTAGACCCAGATCAGAAGAGTCAGCATGCTCAGGACTTTGAAGAGCGGCTGACGGCCCGCATTGTTGGGCAAGAGCGCGCCGTGCGCCGAATGAGCGGCCTTTATCAGATTTTTCTCGCCGGAATGAATCCGCCAAACCGGCCGATCGGCACGATGCTGTTTCTTGGACCAACTGGTTCCGGAAAGACGCGTGTCATCGAAGCTGCGGCGGAAGTTTTGTATGCCGACCAAAACGCAATTGTGAAGATCGACTGTGCTGAGTTTCAGCATTCGCATGAAATTGCGAAGCTGATTGGCTCGCCTCCAGGTTATCTTGGGCACCGTGAGACCTCGCCGATGCTGACGCAAGAGAATCTCGATCGCATGCACACTGACGACTTGAAGCTTTCGCTGATCCTTTTTGATGAAATCGAGAAGGCTTCGGACAGTCTGTGGCAGTTGTTGCTGGGCATTCTGGACAAAGCCACGCTGACGCTGGGCGACAATCGGCGCGTCGATTTTTCGCGGTCCATGGTGATCATGACGTCAAACCTCGGCGCACGTGAGATGTCTGAGCTGATTTCCGGTGGCATCGGTTTCGCGCCAGGTAAAGGCGGCAAGAACATCAACGACACAGAGGTGGACCAGAAGATTTACCGCACGGCGGTCGAATCAGCACGGCGGAAATTCTCGCCGGAGTTTATGAACCGCATCGACAAAGTAGTCGTCTTCCGTTCGTTGAAAGAGCATCACTTGCGGCAGATTCTGGATCTCGAGCTGCAGGCGGTTCAGGATCGCATCATGGCTTCCGCGGGCACGAAGTTCGTCTTTCAGTGTTCTGACACTGCCAAGGATATGCTCTTGCGGGAAGGCCTTGATTTCAAATACGGGGCGCGACACTTGAAGCGCTCGGTTGAACGCTTCCTCGTTTACCCGCTTTCGAATCTCGTGGCCACCGCTCAGGTTGGGCTTGGCGACCTGGTTCATATCGATCTTGATGATCTTTCGCGCAAGTTGATCTTTTCTAAGCGCTCCGGCGGCGCGCTGGTTCAGGAGATGACTCTAACCAGGGATGAAGCGCCGGCGGCCGAGAGTTTTTCTGGCGGCGTCGGTTTGCCAATTCCGCCAGCCACTAAGGCCGCTCGCAAAGGTCACAGCCGGGGCGAAAAGAACGAGAGTTAACGTCTCGCCACAGATTGAAGGCAAAGCGCCGGACATCCTTTACGAGGTTCGGCGCTTTTGTTTCCCAGGAGTCCGTAACCGCTACGATGGAATCCTTGCTTCTTTCGGCGCGATCTTGCGAAGAGCTTCATAGGCGATGCGAGAAAGATATGGATCGCGCGCGTCGGTTGCGGCTCGCAGTGCAGGAACTGCTGAAGGGTCGCCAATCAGACCCAGAGAGCGCGCCGCCTCGCGCCTGACATCATCCGAAAGAGAATCAGTCGAGAGTGCGTAGATCAAGGCCGGCACGCCGGCGCGGCTGCCTATCTGCCCGAGCGCGCGCGCGACAGCCTTTAGGACAAACTGGTTCTCTTTTGTTTTTCTAATCCGCGCCTTCCTGGATGGCTGAATAAAACCATCAGGCGACAAGACCCTGGCCAGGACAGTCACCGCCGCTTCATCGCCAATCTGGCCCAACGCTGTAGCCGCTGCGCCTCGCACTCCATTTTTCTTGTCCGTTGTTAGCCGCTCGATTAATGGAGTTACCGCGCTTCGATTCCTCGTCGTGCCGAGGGCGTAACTTGCTTCCTGCCGGACAAACTCGTCCTTGTCGTGCAAAAGCGGGATCAGGGCCGCCGCGCTTTCGTTCGCCGGCAGTGACAAAATGGCGGCGGCGGCAGTAGCTCGTACAATGGGGACCGGATCGCTCAGCGCCGCCAGTGCCGCCTCTGAAGCCTCAGGCCGGCCTAGTCCTCCCAGACGCATCACTGCATCACGTCGCTCTTCCACTTCCAGGGAATTCAAGCGCTGTCTTTGCTTCTGGATTTCGAGCTGCAGCGGTGTAAGCGACGTTGGCGATTGATGGTTAAGTGACCGCAGCACAGCGGTGCGTGCAAACGCAGGGCACACGAGGGAAGTAGATGACGCGATCGTCAACACCAGAGTGCAGCAACGGCGCTTTAAGTAAGAGTTCGGGCAGGTGACGTGTTTCATCGTGCGAGCCGCGATCAGTCAAGCCATCTGATTTAACTTTGGATCGGCGGCGGGCTGAACTATACACGACCGACTAACAGGCAAGCAAGACTTTCGGTCTTGGTGAAACCAGCGTCCTGGTTTAGTCAATCCGCGAGGCCAAAGCGTGCATCGAGTCTACTATCAAGACCGCGATCGGTGGAGACAAAATGAGGTCCGGAATCAATAGAGTAGCCGGCGAATACATGAGCAGGTTGGACTGGGCAACCTGAACAGGGCGATTGAATAGCATCGTAAGACCAGCAAAGAAATCTTCCGCATGCCAACCGATGAAGAGCCCGATCGCCACGCTGGCGACGTATCCCAGAATCAGGAATGCGCACGCCGACGAACGAGTAAATGGTTGTTCGGGCTTTTCTTGCGCTCGCATGATCGAATCCTGAATCGGCTTTGGCGTGTAGGTGTAATGGGCAAAGTATTCACGTAACCTGGAGGCCAGATGCCACACTCCGATTACAAAAAGCGTAATCACGATGGCCCGCCCGGCGTAGTCGAAGGTCTCCCACAGGTGCGGCTTGATCATCGCCACAAAGAAGGTTGAGAGGAAAAGCGACACAGTCGTAAACACCGCGCGCTGTCGTTCCCGGTTTTCCCGCCGGTCACTTTCGAGGACTTCGTCGACGATCCGGTCCCAACGAGCTTGCACAGCCAGATTTCTCGCTCGACGAGCATGCGGGTTATCCGAATGTAGAACCGAATAGCTTCTGTTCCTTTCCGCCGACAAGCGGTCGTCGTAGTATGCCCGTTCCTGCGGGTCAATCAGGACATGATAAGCTTTTGAAAGCAGCGCGAATTCGCGGGCGGCTTTCGGCGAGCCGCCGTTGACATCGGGGTGACGCAGCCGGGCGAGTTTGCGATAGGCTGATCTTATCTCAGACGTAGGAGCGGTCCGCTTCACACCCAGAATCGTGTAGTAGTCGATCACCGCGATCTTGAACTCCCTCAAAAGCTAACGCCCGGACAAATAGCCCAGGATGAATCCGGGCGGCGATTCCGCGAATTATACCACCTTATTGCCACAGATCGTCGCCTGTTCTCAAGGACAGAAGCCCCCTGGCGATTCACTATTGCGCTAAGAAACTTGGGAAGGGTTCGGGGAAAGATTGAGGGGCCAGAGGGGCCGGCTCTTAACTCCTCGAGCGGCCTTCGAGGGGGCGAGGACATTTTGCTTTACGGCGACCTGCACCCTCTGGCTGTTGCCCAGCATCATCAACTCTTGTGCCATGAACGCTGAGCACTCAGCGTGCAGCAAAATGCCCAATTGGGTGATTCTGAAAATGCAAAGTGTTCACAAATGCGCACAGTGATGTCCACAAATTAGCACACATCCCAAAAGCTGAATTAAGTTTTGGATCGACTGGACGCTATGGGCGGAAATCAGTTATTCGTGCCGCCACGCGCGGACCGTATTTGAGCTGCCCGGTCGACGACGTTGATGAGTGTGCGAACCGCAATCCCTGTTGGCCCCTTCGCACGATAGGGCTTTGCCTCGTCAGCCCAAGCCGTACCGGCGATATCCAGGTGCGCCCACGAGATACCTTCGGCAAACTCTTTGAGAAACGCCGCCGCGGTTATTGTTCCGGCCTTGCGCCCACCAACGTTCTTGATGTCGGCAATGTCCGATTTGATCTGCTTCGAATATTCTTTGTCGAGGGGCAATTGCCAGAACTTTTCTCCAACCTGTTTGCCTGCCTCGATCACTTCATCGATCAACTGCTGGTCGGTGCCGAGAATGGCTGCATTCACATCACCAAGCGCAACCGAAACTGCGCCGGTTAATGTCGCCAGATCGATGACCCGAGTCGCGCCCAGTTTTTTCGCATACGCGATTGCGTCTGCCAGGATCAGTCTTCCTTCGGCATCGGTGTTAATGACCTCAATCGTTTTTCCAGTCATTGCTCGGACAACGTCGCCGGGCTTGGTAGCCCGGCCGGAAGGTAGATTCTCGGAGCAGGGCGCTACTCCAAGAACCGCGATGCCTGGTTTCAATTGGGCTATTGCGCGCATCGCGCCGATCACCGTAGCGCCGCCTGTCATGTCATACTTCATCAGCTCCATGTTCTCGCCCGGCTTGAGCGAAATACCGCCGGAATCAAAAGTAATTCCCTTTCCGACAAACGCGAGTAGTTCATTGTCGGTTTGTCCGGTTGATTCCGGTGGCGTGTATTTCAGGACGATCAGCTTCGCCGGCTCCTCTGAGCCGTGCGAGACACTCAACAACGATCCCATTCCTTCCTGCTCCATGCGTGCTTCATCGAGCACGTCAATGCTGAGGCCGAATTCGTTCGCGGCCTCGCGAGCCCGTTCCGCCATGTTGGTAGGAGTCATGTACGCGCCGGGTTCATTCGCCAGATCGCGAGTGAAGTTCACGGACTCTCCCACAATGCGTCCGCGCTCGGCGCCGCGCTTCACGACATTCTCGTCTGCTCCATCGACCACCACAAGGAGTCGATCGAGCTGTCGCTTCTCTTTCTCGACTGTTCGATACTTGTCCGGCTCAAACAGTCCCATGATGGCGCCTTCAACTGATCTCGAAACAATCTTTTCCGCGTCGCCTTCGGCGCGGGGAACGAGCGCCACTGATTTGACACTCTTGCCGCGAAGAAACCGTACGGCGGCGCCGGCCATTTGGGCAATCTGTGCTGCCCCATACTCGCCTTTCTCGCCAACACCCACGAGCAACAGACGTTGAGCTTTCAACTTCTGTTCCCCCAGCAGGTGCAAGTAAACAGTCTCGCCCTCTTTGCCTTCCAACTCTTCGGAGTCGAACACTGATTTGACGACGCCGCCCGTGAGCGCGTCCAGTTCTTTCAAAAAACCATCATCAGCGTTTTCGTCCTTGAAGACAGCTATCGCTACGGCC
Organism: Pyrinomonadaceae bacterium; assembly: GCA_041499185.1. Lineage (GTDB taxonomy): Bacteria > Acidobacteriota > Blastocatellia > Pyrinomonadales > Pyrinomonadaceae > JAOAPY01. The sequence goes on from JBGQJU010000006.1 coordinate 37,054, forward strand.
TGTACGTCAACTTCTTGATAAGCTCCCCGAGTTCCTTCAACTTGCATTATTATTCTCTCTCCTATCTAAGCGATTTAATATCGTTGGCGCGTGCGTTCTTTAAGCTGCGCGCGGGCTTCGCGGTCGGCCGTGCGACGCAACTCAGTCTCTCGTTTGTCGTAAAGCTTCTTGCCTCGCGCCACTCCAACTTCCAACTTAATGTGTCGGTTTTTCATGTAAACGCGCGTAGCCACCAACGTCATTCCCTGTTTGACCGACGCCTCGTCCAGCTTGTCTATTTCGCGCCGGTGCAGCAGCAGCTTGCGCGTTCTCAGTGGCTCGTGGTTTTCTCGGTTGCCATGAGAATACGGCGAGATGTGTGCATTAAACAACCACGCCTCGCCGTCGCGCACGCCTACATAAGATTCTTTTAGCTGAATGCGGCCGGCCATCACGCTCTTCACTTCCGTCCCGGTCAAGGCTATTCCCGCCTCGTACTTGTCGGAAATATGGTAATTGTGAAAAGCGGCGCGATTTGCCGCGAGCACTTTTTCCCCGTTTGATGCAACCATGGTTTGATTCTCGATCTTAGATCTCCGATCTCAGATCTGAGATTTTGGCTGTTGCGAGATAGGACCAAGACCGTCGTAGTCCATCCCTTCAACCTCATCACGCAGAGACCTCGTCATTAGTTCAATTGCAGCTTCGCGAGCGCTCTTGCCCTCATACAATACAGCATGAACTTGATCCGTAATCGGCATCTCCGCACCAACCCGCGCAGCGAGGCGACGAACAGCCGGCGTGGTCTTCACTCCCTCTGCGACTTCATTCATCCCGCTGGTAATTTCCGCGAGCGTCCGGCCCTTTCCTAATTCCTGGCCCACGTACCTATTGCGCGATAGACCGCCAGTGCATGTCAGCACAAGATCACCCAGGCCCGCGAGGCCCATCATCGTCTCCATTCTGGCGCCTTCGCGCAGTGCGAGCCGCGACATTTCGGCCAGGCCCCGCGTGATCAAAGCCGCGACGCTATTCGATCCGAATTCCAGGCCCGCCACCATTCCTGTCGCAATGGCCATGACGTTCTTCACCGAACCGCCAAGCTCGGCGCCAACCACATCGTCGTTCGTGTAGATGCGTAGGTTCTCGAAACTAAGCTCCGACTGAACCGAACGGCGATCTTCCGCATTTGAACTCGCAGCCACGATTGCCGTCGGGTGTCCTTCGACGACCTCTTTCGCAAACGACGGCCCCGAAAGGCAAACGAATCGCGGCCGAAACTTCTCGGCCACCACATCACTCACGACCTGCGAAATCCGCTTACCGGTTTCGATCTCGATTCCTTTCGTTGCGCTGACAAAGACCATCTCAGGCCGCAGATTATTCGCCATGCTCAACAGAATCTCCCGCGTCGCGTGCGAAGGCGCCGCGAGTATCACCAGTTCGGCGCCCTCGAGCGCTAACTCGCCTTCCATTGTCGCCACAACACCGACCGGTACAATGGCGTTTGCGAGATAAACGCTGTTCACGTGCGAGTGATTGATTGAATCAACTACCTCCGCGTTCCGTGACCATACTCGTACTTGATGACCCTTGCGCGCGGCAATGATTGCCAGCGCCGTGCCCCAGTTCCCTGCTCCGATGATCGCGATGCGTTTCATGACCGGACGACAGACGATGGACCATAAACCATCGAAAAACTGTCTATACGTCTATGGTCTATCGTCCGCCGTCCGTAGTTCTCATCTAAACTTGTTCTCAGTACCCCGAATCAACCTTGCAATATTTGCGCGATGCATAAAGATGATCAGCACAGCACCGGCGATCGCCGCCCACATTACGTACAGGAGTCCCGCAACCGGCCTGACGAATGCGTTTTGCAACCAGATAAACACTGGAATTGTCGCTGCGGCAATGATCGAGCCAAGCGAAACGTAGCGCGTCCACCAAACAGTGACCAAAAAAAGAACGCCCGCGAAGATCACTGCGAGCGGCGCCAGGCTGAGAAAGACCCCGACGCCCGTCGCTACTCCTTTACCGCCGCGAAAAAGAAGCCAGACAGGGAAACAGTGGCCCACAATAACTGCGACCGCTGCGCACGCAACAAACCAGTTAACGCCGTAGTTTGATGTCAGCAGCAATTGCGCCAGCGCCACGGCTGCGGCCCCCTTCGCGGCATCAACCACCAGTGTAATCGCACCTGCCGCCTTTCCTGCGCGCCGCGAAACATTGGTCGCGCCAGTACCGCCCGATCCACCCTCGCGCACGTCCGCGCCCGCCACGGCGCGCACAATCAAATATCCGAACGGAATCGAACCGAGCAGATACGCAGCGACGATAACCAGGAGCGGCCGCATCGGACACTCTACACCGGGCGATGAAATCTTTTCGCAGAACGAAGTTCGACTATAGCAAGCGATGCGAGAATGCAACAAGCATAGACCAATTAGATATCAGCTAAAAACGATCGTCATTCTGCCTTGAATGGTGATTCATGGAGTTCTTAAGGATAAGCAGCCGCCGCTTTGTCAACTAACCACTCAAGCGATCCGTCAAGCGGCTGAATAGACTGTGAAGGCAGTCGCTCTGGATCGCGCGGCCCGCGCACGACGTCCGCGAGGCGCCGGGCTTTACTCTCGCCGGTCACGAGGAACACGACGTGCGCTGCGTGGTTGATGGCCGGCGCGCTCAGTGTGATGCGAAATGTCTTGAACTTCTCGACCCAGTTTGCAACCACCCACGCCCGTTCTTCCTTCAGAGCAGTTGTGCCGGGAAAGAGTGACGCCGTGTGCCCATCATCGCCCAAGCCCAAAAAGACGAGATCTAATCGCGGCCATGAAGCGCCTTCGAAAAACGATTGCAGCTCGTCCTCGTAAAGACGCGCGTTCGCCGCCGGATCGCCTTCGCCGATCATCCGGTGAATATTCTGCGAAGGGATAGGCAAGCGTGAGAACATCGCCTGGTTCGCCATCCGATAGTTGCTCTCCGCATCCTCGGGCGGAACGCAGCGCTCGTCGCCAAAGAAGATGTGCACTTTGGACCAAGCGACCCGGTTCCTGTGGTCGTCACTCGCCAGCAATTCGTAAGCTCTCTTTGGAGTAGAGCCCCCGGCGAGTGCCACGCTAAAGCGTCCGCGCGCGGTGATTCTCTCCGCCGCTAAATCAACGAAGCGTTCCGCGGCCGCGTGCGCAACGTCTTCCGGATTTTCGAGAACGACAAGATTGCCAGGTGTCTCCATCGCGGTCCCTCGCTATTCAGTCATCGTCCCTTTTTCTATGTTCAGTGGAAGGCGGATAGTCTATCACGACAGGCGGCTCGACTTGTCATCCGTGCATAATCAAGTCATGATTTATTATCTGAATGAGCAAGGGGTCTTAATATGTCTAACGAAAGAAAGCGAGCCTTGATTGTTGTCGACGTGCAGAACGATTTCTGTCCCGGCGGCGCGCTGGCGGTACCGCAGGGCGACGAGGTCATCGCACCGCTTAACCAGTTAATCGAAGACTTTCTCGAGCGCGGCGACCCGGTTTTCAAGAGCCGCGACTGGCACCCGGCAACGACCAAACATTTCGCGGCTTACGGCGGCACTTGGCCCGTGCATTGTGTTCAGGAAACTGAGGGCGCGGAATTTCACGCTCGTCTGCTCGACGATATTCACATCCGAGTTGTCTCGAAGGGATTGGGAGACGAAGACTGCTATTCCGCATTTGATGAAACTGATCTGGCCCTGCAGCTCCAGCGGCTCGGCGTTGAGGAGGTCTGGGTCGGCGGGCTCGCCACCGACTACTGCGTGAAGAACACCGTATTGGATGCTTTAAAACAAGGCTTCAAGGTCAAGGCGATTGCAGACGCGATGCGTGCCGTCGATCTCAAACCAGGCGACGGCGAACGCGCAATTGAAGAGATGGCAAAAGCCGGAGCAGAGATTGTTGGAAGTGATAAGTAATAAGTGATGAGTGATGAGGCGAAAACTCTCAACGAAACGAAAGGACAACTGATCATGAGACCTCACGAACGACTGACCGTGTGGACAAAGGCCGTAGAGTTCGTTGTAAGACTCTACGCCTTAACAAGCGCATTCCCGCAGGAGGAGAAATTTGGTCTAACATCGCAGATACGCCGAGCTGCCGTATCGGTTCCCGCGAACATAGCGGAGGGTGCGGGCCGGCAATCTGATAAAGAGTTCTTGTATTTCCTTTCCAATGCTCAAGGTTCGGCGAGCGAGTTGGCCACTGAACTGTTGATAGCCCATCGTCTGGGCTATCTAGCAAAGGAAAAGTACGTGGCTGCGAATGATGAACTCGACAACATAGGTCGTATGATTGTCGGGCTAGCTAAAAAGATAAGGACACGAATTGAAGTAACCTGAGAGTTTTTTTGGAACGCCTTATCACTTATCACTCATCACTTATCACTTTTAGGTGGCAATGGGCACACTAAACTTCGACCGCTATCATGCCGCGATGGGCGACGCGTCCTACAAGGACGTCGCGCGCCTGCATGACAAACCACTGAGCGAAGCGCAAGCAACGTTTTATGTGACGCAGCGCAAGCTGCCGTTTGCGCCTGTGCTGGGCCATGAACGACTGGTCAAGCTTCTTATCGACAGCCAGATCGATCGTCCGCGCTTGAGGTTCCTCGAACAAGATCGTGGCGGCCTCAAATTATTCGCCAAGGCTATTGAGGACATGCAGTTCGCCGGTGCCATTCGCGCGGTGCGTCCCGGCACAATCGTGTTCGCGCAACAACCTTTCGCGGACATCGCCGGCGCTTTTGGTCTGACGCAGGCGCAGGAGATCAAGTTTGAGCACGCGTTCGATCTACCAATGACCACGGCGAGCACCGCGATGCAGTTTCGCATGGCCGCGGGCGATCATCGCTGGCTGTCGGATTTTTCTTTGCGACGCAATGGCGACATCGAGCGTGCCGTCGACATTGCCGTGTACGCTTTCATCGGCGGCTTCAATGACACTTCAAACATGGAAGCCGCGCATCGTCTGGACATCCCCGCCGTTGGCACCGAGGCGCACTATTGGCAGCAATCCTATCTCGAGTTTATGTATGAGCCGGAGATCGAGCCGCGCACCGGCAAGCCAAAACATTTCGAGCAAGTTGCGTTTGAAAGATGGCTCGATGCGAATCCGAACGGGACGACGCTGTTAGTCGACACCATCGACGTCTACATGGGCGCGGTGCATGCGGCCATGGCTGCAACTTCAACTGAGGCGCGCCGCAAAGCATTCAAAGGGTTCCGCGTCGACTCGGGCGACCTGGCCGAACTCGGCAAGTGGTGTCTGCGTTTCTTCGAAGCAAATGGCTTTCCCAATCTGCGGACCAACCTCACGGGCGATCTCGATGTCGAGAAGGTGCGGCAAATCGTCAAAGAGTTTCCCGAGGTGGCGGGCTTCGGCATCGGCACCAAACTATCGAGCGAAGTTCGTTCTGTTGCAGGTGTGATCTTCAAACAATGTCTGATCGACGGCCAGCCTACGCTTAAAGCCTCAAACTCTGCCGACAAGACCACGCTCCCCGGAAAGCTGCAACTGTTTCGCGGCATCGATAAGAGCGGCTATTTCGTGAGCGACGTGACCGGTCTCGACGGCGAAGAGATCGAGATTCCCGGAGCAGTTAGAGTCGAACGATTGCTGGTTCCTTTCTGGGAAAACGGCCAGCACGCCGCGATTCCTTCAATCGAAAAGCAGAAGGCGCTGGTAGAAGAGCAACGCCGGCGCTTCCCCGATATCGAAAACTATCCGTGCACGCTCAGCAAGAAACTCGAAAAGCTGCGCGACGATCTCACCGCCGAAATGCTCGCCGACAATTCCGGCTGGCAAGACGTGCTGACAATGCCAGCGCCAGATGAGGAGTTACAACAGAGGTAGTGAATGCAAGTGAGCTGCTGGTCGCTCATGAATTCACAGTGTTGACAACTCAGTATGACGAATGGTAATACTCACCCATGAGTATGGCAAAAGTCACAATCTCCATAGAGTCCGGTTTGCTCAGAAGAGTTGATCATCTGGTGAAGGAACGCGTTTTCTCTAACCGCAGTCAAGCCGTCCAAGCCGCCGTGCGGGAAAAGGTGGCTCGTCTAGACAGCAATCGTTTGGCGCGAGAGTGCGCCAAACTCGACAAGGCGCAGGAACAAGCGCTGGCAGATGAAGGATTGGCTTCTGAGGTAACTGAATGGCTCGAATATTGAGAGGTGATATTCTTTGGGCGAATCTTGACCCGACATTGGGGCGTGAACAATCGGGTTCGCGTCCAGTCTTGGTTTTGAGCGAGAACATCTTCAACGATCGCTCCGGGACCGTGATCGCCATCGCATTGACGAGCCAACACCCAAGCGCGGGGTTCCCTCTAACCTTTGCGCTTTCTGATCGCAATCTGCCAAAGAAGTCATGGGCGAAGATCAGCCAAATACGCACGTTATCGGTTCAACGCTTGGGGAAGAAGCTAGGCAAAGCGACACCCGAAGAACTGGAAAACATTGTCGAGGGGCTAAACGAAATCATCGGAGCATAGCCTGCCGTTACGAGTCCGGCCATCAGCTCGCGGTGGCTGGGTGAGGCCCGGCGGGCAGGCGCCACAATCCCTTGAGTGTAACCTCAATAAGCTTCATAATTGCCCCGTGCCTGAGAAGACCACGGAAGACATGAATGGTAGTCGACCCTTCGAGGAACGCGTTTTTGCTCGCTTCGACGCTGTGGACTCCGGCTTGAAAGACCTTGATGCGCGCATGCAAAAGCTCGAAGCCAGGAACTATGATACGAAGCCAATCTGGGAACAAGCTCTCAAAGAGATAATGGAAACAAGACGCGAATTATCAAAGCGCCTGGATAGGATTGAGGCGATTGCCCACTAGACTAAACCGGGATTTGCGTGACGCTGAGGATCGCTTGGAGAGGCTGGAGTCCGAGCCCACGTAGTCCTTACGATGCCCTCGCCGCTGAGAGAATCCTTTGGACGCTCCGCTCAACAGACTTATTTCAGCCTCGCAGCACGCCGCGATTCCTTTAATCGAAAGCAGAAAGCCCTGGTCGAAGAGCAACGCCGGCGCTTTCCCGACATCGAAAACTATCCTTTTGCGCTCAGCAAGAAACTCGAAAAGCTGCGCGACGATCTCACCGCCGAGATGCTCGCCGACAATTCCGGCTGGCAAGAGATCCTCGCAATGCCCGAACAAGTTCCCGACGAAGTGGTGCAGCAAGAGTAGGGAGAAGCGTCTTGAGATCAGGGAAAGAGGGACACGCCCACGCGGGATAATCACACCATTTTCCTATTCTGCCCCAGATCCGGGTAGTGCTGTAATTGCGAGCGGCGCTGCGCTGTACTTCGCCTATCATAATTATTGTCGAGTGCATTCAAGCATTCGTTGCACTCCAGAAATGGAGAGCGGCCTGACACGGCATACTTGGACTCTGCGAGAACTTCTGACGGCTTAGTAGCGCCGTTCTACTATAGTGTCGCGACGTCTGCGGCCGATCACAAGAAATAATGAATTCTCGGTCATAGTGCTGCTTGAGCCACCGCCTGTCCCGTCGAGCGGTACGCCTGCCTGAGTTAGGGCCTGCTGCAATATTGCATCTTCTTTCGGATTTCGCGGATCGTCTCGGGTTTGGATGCTTGCTTGGGTCTGATCAAATTGGATCGTCAGACCCTCCCGAGCTTCGCTCACGTTTTCGATTGTTTTGATGGTCCAACCTCCTTGCTCTATTGCATTTTGGAGATCCGCCCTAAAGGCGCCCGCCTCATTGTCATTAATCACCCGGATAGTGAGCTGATGCGTTGGGAAGCGCGAGAGGTATCTTCCTATTTCAGTTCTCTGGCTCGGGGTAAGACTGCGTGGTAAGAGATAAGCCTTGATTGCGGCATTAAGCGCGGGAATGTCTTGCTTTATAATCGACTCCATCAGGTTATCTCTGATGGTTTGCACAACCGATGAGACCATAACATAAACCAAAATCAAGACTATGAGGGCGAGCCAAAATCTAAAGTCAGCGGTTATGTTCTCTACTGAACCCGTAAGTCGCGGGCCAAGAAAGTCCCGCAATCGTGTCCAATAATAACCAATTATATAGAAAATTATTGCGCTGAGGCCAAGAGCGAGACCCACCCAATAACGCTTCTTCTCCATCACACTCTTGACCCCCACACCAACAAAAGAAAAAGCAAGAGCGTAAAAGAACAACGAGGCAGGCGTGGAGGTGTCGGGCATCCTGTAAAGCCTATATGCTTAGTCCGGTTTAAGTCAAAGAATTTAACACTCGGACACCAACACCAAATTACAGCACCACCCAGATCCGCGGTAGAATTAGATGTGGACGCAATAGTGGCCCTCAAAGTAATTGGCGTAAACTGCGATCTAACTCGGCGATGCACGCGAGCGCAAGGGCGCGCCACGTGATCGCTGACGTTGTATGCTCCACTTAAATACACGAATTAACATCAAAAGTGATGACGGAATTTAGAATCAACGTACGTGACGGCGTGTATTTGAGTAGCGTTCGGCCGGACGACAAGGTAGCGCTACTGGAACACCTGCGAACGAGAGACGTCTACGAAACGACTTTGCACATTCCGCATCCATATTCCGCAGGCGATGCGGACTGGTGGATTAATAAGAGGATTGAGCACACGGCGACGCATGGCAAAGAAGGTACTTTTGCGATCCGTGAGGCCGGCGGCAAACTGATCGGAGTGGTCAGCGCCGACAACTTCGAGCCGGGCACTTCTCATCGTGCAGAGATTGGCTACTGGCTGGCGAAGCCGTACTGGGGACAGGGGATCATGACCGATGTGGTCGGAGCTTTCGTCAGGTATGCGTTTGAAGAACTTAAGGTGGTTCGGTTAACTGCACATGTCTTCGACTTCAATATAGGTTCTTCTCGCGTGCTGGAAAAGAACGGGTTCAAATTGGAGGGCATTCTGCGGCAGCACTGCCGCAAAGACGGCAAACTTATTGATGCGCGTTTCTATGGATTGTTGAAAGATGAGCTGTCCTGATTGCTTGTGGTGCGCTGCTCGACTTTTGGTAGCGTCCCAATCCGATCAATTCTCTGCGCCACCTCTGCGTTCTCGGCGTCTCGGCGGTGAATTTTCTTTACGGGCAGTGACCGCGTAGGCGCGGCTCTTTTCTCAAGAGTGTCACTTTGGACAAAGCGTCGGGCAATCGGCCAACGACGGCCCGCGCAAGATTCTATGAGCACCACCGAAAGGAATGCCGCGCCAGAGATGCGCCTTGATCAGTTACCCCTTGGCTCGGCCTCCGGAACTACCTCCTTGATCGACTCATAAGGACGCGGGCACAACTTTGCTGCCGCGAAGCGCTGGTGGTACTCTTCGACCGGATCGAAGCCTTGCTCGGTGTTGACGAGCGCTTCGATGGCCTGCTTGCGGAGGTTCTCGTCTCCCTTGACCAGCCCTTCGACGAATCGCGCCCAGTGAGCCACGGAGTAGCGGGGCAGCGCAGACCATTGCACCGGCTGGCCCAGGTACGCGAGCGTCTCGTAAAGCGGGGCGAGCAGCAAATCGTCGGTGAGACCGGCGGCGCGCTCGCGGATCCAGTCGATCGGATTCGGCCGCATGCAAGAGGCTTCGGAATCCAGTATGCCGCAGAAAGGAAAGAACCGCAGGTCACAACTGATGCGCGTGGGATCTGGCCCGCTTGATGGCGGCGTTTCGAACGCGGCCCCGCTTCCGTGCAACAGCAGGAAGTTAAAGATGAGGACCTGCCCGCGCTCGGGCTGATACTCAACCACCTCGCCCACGCGCTCAATGCCTTCAGCCCGGTCGTGCCGCGGGAGCCAACGGTTGGCGAGCAGCCCGAGCCGGTGAGAGCCCGGATAGAAATACAACGCTTTTCCATCGAAGCTGTTGAGCGCCACCCAGCAAACAACGGCGCTTGGGCTCGTGAGCACGCGAGCGGCAGTGAACTCATTGTGAATGCCGTAGAGCGCCTCGACCTCGCGGCCGTCGCCATGGTAGCCGCGCAGGATCACGTCAGTCTGCGACCGCGGCTTCATCTGGTAGTGAAATGTCTTGCTCGTGTGCACCAGGGGGCCAATGAGCCGCACCAGGAGATCGCCAAAGACTTCGAGGCACGAGTCCCTCAGCTCGGGTGTCATGTAGCCGCGAGCTAATCGCCGCCTCACCTCAGGAGTTATCTCTACGCCGCCGGATTGCCCAGCGACTTGGATCTGCTCTGGCGTAAGACCCGATTGCTCTGAGAACATCCGCGTGAGAATGTTCAGAGGGCGAGGATCGACATCCGTCAAGACAACCACACCGTCGCGCTGAAACGCGGCTACAATCTCATCCAGGTTTTTCTCGTCCAGTTTGAAGTACATGGTCAAGTCTCCTTTCAGGCGGGTAATTTAGAGCGGATGTTGTTTGCAGCAAACGGCATTCCGTCTTTGGGATTTGAGGAACGCAGGAGGATTCGGAGCGAGGAAAACCGGGAAGCTGTGGACTTTTACGCGCCAAGCGCGAGAATTCGCCCACTCGGACCGGTCTCAAGCGGTTGCCTCACTCTTTAAGCCAGCTTGCGCGGCCCAGGACCCGCGCTTCGTCGGCGCCCGCCTCGGGATGGTCGGCGTGCTCCACACCTAGACCAGACAGTTGCTCTATCATCCCCACGTCCACTGCCTCGTCACGGGCGGCGGCCTCTAAGTGCAAAGAGCTAAGTGCCAAGCGCGAAGAGTCAACCCTTTGCTCTTGGCCCTTTGCCCGCTTCCTCAACCCTTTGCCCTTTGCTCTTGGCCCTTTGCCCGCTTCCTCGCGCCAAGTTTCGTGATGAATTGAAAAAGACGGAACTGTGCGCTGCAATTGAGGCGCGTGTGTGGCAGAAAGACTGGGTGGTCCATTCCGACGCACGGGGCTACTACATGCCGCCGCTTCGCGGCTGGTTGAACAGTTGGCCTCAATGACCAATGAAAACCTTCTCAAGAAACAAAAGGCAGACCTTCGCTTCCCAAAGTACGCAAAGAAACCGCGGAGAAGATATTCGAGATTACCCCGTCTGTTATCCTCGCGAACGCCGACGGTTTGGTTTATTATCCGTTGGTTCATTCTTCATCTATCCAAGGAGCATCCGTCTATGTCTGATATTCGGCGAGTCATGGTGCGCGTGTTTTGCGCGATCGCTATCGTCGCGGTGATTGTTGGCGGCGAGTTATTGCTGGTACAGAGAGCGACCGCGCAGCAGCAATATGATGCCAGTCTCTATTCCGAGTTACGTTGGCGAAATATTGGGCCGTTCCGCGGCGGGCGCGTGAACGCCGTCAGTGGCGTGCCAGGCCAGCCGACCACTTTTTATTTCGGCTCGGTGGGCGGCGGCGTTTGGAAGTCGCTGAACTCGGGCCGGACCTGGACGCCAATTTTCGATTCGCAGCCCATTGCGTCTATCGGCGCCATCGGTGTCGCGCCTTCGAACACAGACATCGTGTACGTCGGCGCCGGTGAAGCCGACATGCGCTCGCAGATTTCTTACGGCAACGGGATGTACAAGTCCGTCGACGCGGGAAAGACTTGGACGCACATCGGCCTGGACAATACGCGGCAGATTGGCCGTATCATCGTCGATCCGAAGAATCCCAGCATCGTGTTTGTCGCTGCGCTGGGCCACGGTTACGGCGCGAATCCGGATCGAGGCGTCTATCGCACGCGCGACGGCGGAGCAACCTGGCAGAAAGTCCTGTTCAAGAGCGACAACGTCGGCGCGATCGATCTCGCTTTCGACCCACAGAATTCGCAGATCGTCTACGCGACGTTGTGGAACACTCGCCGTCCACCGTGGAGCATCTATCCGCCGTCTTACGGATCAGGCGGAGGTATTTTCAAATCAACGGACGGCGGCAACAACTGGCAGCCACTCACCAACGGCATTCCTACTGAAGGACAGGGGCGCATCGGAATCGCTGTCGCGCTCGCGAATCGCAATCGCGTCTACGCGATCGTCGATGCGAAGGCCGGCGGTCTTTATCGATCCGACGACGCGGGCGCGACCTGGAACCGGATGTCGAGCGACAACCGCATCTGGGGACGCGGCTGGTACTTCTGCAAGGTCACAGTCGATCCGAAGAACCCGGACATCGTCTACGTCTCGAACACATCCGTCTATCGATCAATGGATGGAGGCACGAAGTGGACGGCGATCAAGGGCGCGCCGGGCGGCGACGATTATCATCAGCTCTGGATTTATCCAGACGATCCGAAGCGCATGGTCCTGGGCAGCGACCAGGGCGCAATCGTGAGCGAAGACGGCGCGGTGACGTGGAGTTCCTGGTACAACCAATCGACCGCGGAGCTTTATCATGTCGCGGCCGACAATCGTTTTCCTTACTGGGTGACGGGCGCGCAACAGGACAGCGGCCCGATCGGTGTGCCTACGCGCAGCAGCCACTCCGAAATCTCGATGCACGACTGGAGCGGCGTGTGTGCGGGCGGCGAATCCGATTACACGGCGCCCGATCCGTTGCACCCGGAAATCCTTTTTGGCGGCAGAGTCACTCGCTGCAACGTCATCACCGGCAAGACGGATAACGTTTCTCCTGAGCGCGGTCTTTCGGTTCCCGCGCGGCATACGTGGACGCTGCCGTTGGTGTTTTCGCCGGCTGACCCACATGCGCTCTACTTCAGCGATCAATTCCTGTTCAAAACGACGAACGGGGGCGAGAGTTGGACTCAGATCAGTCAGGATCTAACGCGAGAAGAGCCAGGCGTTCCGGCGAACCTGGATGAAGCCACCGCGGCCGACGCGCCCGAAGGCAAACGCCGCGGCGTTGTCTACGCCATTGCGCCCTCGCCTCTGCGCGCGTCGACGATCTGGGTCGGCACCGACGATGGATACATCCACCGGACCAAGGATGATGGAAAAACCTGGGAGAACATCACGCCGCCCGCGCTCACGCCCTGGAGCAAGGTGGTGATGATGGACGCGTCACACTTTGACGTGAATGAGGCATACGCCGCAATCGATCGCCACCGCCTCGAAGACAACGAGCCGTACATCTATCGCACGCGCGACGGCGGCAAGACGTGGGACAAGATCACCAGTGGTTTGCCTGCCGGCGTCTACATGCAAACGGTGAAAGAAGATCCGCAGCGCCGCGGGCTGCTGTTTGCCGGCACCGAGCTTGGCGTTTACGTCTCGTTTGATGATGGAGATCACTGGCAGTCGCTGCAGCTCAACCTGCCGCCGGTGTCCATGCGCGATCTTGCTATTCACGAGGACGACTTGATTGTCGCCACGCACGGGCGCGGCTTTTGGGTGCTCGACAACATCACTCCGCTGAGACAGATCAGTGATGACATCGCGAAGGCCGATGCGTATCTGTTCCGCCCGGCAGCGGCCATCAACATGACGCCCGGCAGTGAAAACGGCACGCCACTGCCTCGGGATGAGGCGCTCGCGGAGAATCCGCCGAACGGCGCCATCATTGATTACTACCTGAAGTCCGCAGCATCTGGTCCAGTGACGCTTGAGATTCTGGATCCGTCCGGAGAAACCGTTCGTCGTTACTCAAGCGACGATAAAACAACGCCGGTGAATCCTGACACGCTCAACATTCCGGCGTTCTGGGTGCCCGCACCGAAGTCGCTCCCTTCTGTTGCCGGCATGCATCGCTGGGTTTGGGATCTGCGTCCGACTCCGCCTCCTCCACGTGCCGGCGGTGGAGCCGGAGGCGGCGGCGGTGGCGGCGGCTTCGGTGGCCGGGGCGGATCGCTTGCGCTTCCTGGAATGTATACCGTGAAGCTAACGATCGCCGGCAAGAGCTATACGCAACCGCTCAGGGTAAGGATGGACCCGCGTGTGAAGTGACTGATAGGGAGCGGGAACATGTCGCTCCCATGGAGCTCGTGGATTAACGTAGACTTCTATCTATAGGAACCTCTCATCAAGTTTGATGTTTTAACGGATAGCGCCTACCGCGAAGCGGTTACTGAACACAGCCCAGGGTTGCCGCGCTTCGCGGCTACCCTGGGAACATATTAAGAAATGCGCCGCTAACCCCAACGGGGTTGTGACAGTCTTTCTGAACAACGGCCAAACAAATCCCCAATGTGAGCGATACAACCTGCTTAGCCCGGAAACCGACGCAACCCCGTTGGGGTTGCTATCCTTCGCGACTCCTTCCCAGGGTAGCCACGAAGCGCGGCAACCCTGGGCTGTTTGCCCTAACCGCTTCGCGGTACTGCCGAGAACCCGGACTTGTTCAGAGCTTCCTATAAACATTCCGTCCCCGACGGGACTTGTTCTGTGATTGAAAACTCTACGCAGAAAGTTAGATCTTCTTTTGCAGAGTGAGGCCTTGATGCACTAATCCCCGCTCACGCCGGCGCGAACGCGATCGCCTTCAGTGTCCGTCGGTTTGTTTCTCTCCGGTGGCTCCTCAATTGGCGTGGGCGCGGGCTTGCGAATGGTTTCCATCAAACGGAGGTAAGCGCCGGCGGGAACAGCAGCGACACGACGCCAGCGTGAAGTGGAGCGGAGATCGTCGAGCAGGGAATACACCACCGGCGTCGCGATCAGAGTTAACAACAGCGATAACGTCTGGCCGCAGATAACCACTACCGCGATGGAGCGTCTTTCTTCAGCGCCTGGGCCGGTGCCCACCGCCAGCGGCGACATGCCGGCGACCAGCGCCAGCGTGGTCATCAAAATCGGCCGCAGCCGATCACGGTTGCCCTGCATGACCGCTTCAAAGCGTTCCATGCCGCGCGCGCGCAAGTTGTTCATGTGATCGATCTGCAAGATCGAATTCTTCTTGACGACACCAAACAGCACCAGCACGCCCAGGGCCGAGTAAAGATTCAGAGTGTCCCCGGTAACCCACAGTCCCAGCAAGCCAAACGGAACCGACAACGGCAAGCTCAAGAGAATCGTGATGGGATGGACCACGCTTTCGAATTGCGAAGCGAGAATCATGTACATGAACGCGATCGATAGCAGGAACGCCCAGACGAATTCGATCAAGGTGCGCTCCATCTCGCGGCCACGTCCTGCCACGGTAGTCGTGTAGGCGGCCGGCATGTTCATGTCCGCCGCTGCTTTCCTCAACGCGTCGAGTCTGTCCGCCAGGGCGTAACCGGGCGCCACCGATCCGCGTAGAGAAACGACGCGCTGCCGGTCAATCCGGTCGACTCGCGATGGACTGGTGTCTTCCTTGATCGTCACCAGATTGTCGAGGCGCACCAGCCCGCCGCGCGAAGATGGCACGTAGAGACGAGAGATGGTCGCCGCATCACTGCGATCGCGATCGCTCAAACGCAACTCGACGTCGTAGTCTTCATTCACCGAAGGGTCGCGAAAGCGTGAGACCTGGTCGTCGCCGCCAACCATCAAACGCAACGCATCCGAAACGTTGGAAGAGTCGACGCCGAGATCGGCGGCGCGCGCGCGATCGATGTGCACGCGCAACTCCGGCTTGTCCAGTTTCAGCGTCGTGTCGGCATCGACGATGCCGCCAATCTCTTTTGCCTTCTGACGCAGATCCTCGGCGTACTTTGCCAGTTGTTGCAACTCTGGGCCCTTGATGCCAAAGTCGATATCGAAATTGCCGCCGCCGATATTGAATGAGGGCGCGTTGCGCACGGAGGTGCGCAGCGGAGCATACTTCGCCAGACGCTTCCTGATCTCCTGCATCACATCGCGCTGCGAATAGTTGCCGCGAAACGCATCGAGCGGGTGGCCGCGAATCGTGTCTGAGAAAAGACGGGTCAGCGAGAACTTTCGCTCCCCGTGCGGCGCGATGCGCACATAAACGCTTCCCTGGTTGACGCCACCGATAAACCCGCCGCCCGCTGTGGCCAGAATGAGTTTCACTCCTGGTGTCGAACGCAGCTCCTTTTCCACCTGGAGCATCGCGTCGTTCATCGCCGCCAGGTTGGTTCCTTCCGGCGCGTTCACATTGACGTCAAACTCTGCTTCGTCGACATCGGAGGGAATGTATTCCTGCTTCACGAGTTGATAGAGCGGAACGTTTGAAGCGATCACCAGCAGAGCAAGGGACGCAACCACCAGCCGGTGGTGCATGGCCCAGGCCAGCAAGCGCGAATACCCCCGATCGAGCCAACCATAGAAGCCGCGACGCGAAGCCGCGGGAGCGTCGTGGCCGTGGCCGGCGGCGGCATCCTTCGCCCGCAGCAATCGCGCGCTCATCATCGGCGTCAAAGTAAACGACACCAGCAACGAGACCATGATCGCGACCGCTGCGGTGATGCCAAACTGATAGAGGAAACGCCCCGAAATCGAAGACATGAACGAGACGGGCAGAAAGATCACGACTAGCGAAAAGGTCGTGGCCATGACGGCCAGGCCAATGTCGGCCGTCGCTTCCTTAGCCGCTCGCATGGCGTTCATGCGCTTCTCTTCCACAAAGCGGAAAATGTTTTCGAGCACCACGATGGCGTCGTCAATCACCACCCCAACCATCAACACCAACGCCAGCATAGTCACGCTGTTGAGCGTGAAATTGAGCGCGCGCATCATGCCGAATGCGGAGATGACTGAACAAGGAATGGCGACTGCGGCAATGGCCGTCGAACGCCACGAACGCATGAACACCAGAACCACGAGGCTGGCCAGTATGCTGCCGAGCACAAGGTGCTGTTTGATCTCGTGCAATGCTGACTCGATGTAGCGCGATTGATCGCGAATGATCTCCATGCGCACATCCGTGGGTAGTTGTCCCTTGATGCGCTCGAGCTGCTGCTTGACGTTATTGATTACCTCGACGGCGTTCGCGCCCGACTGGCGGCGAACCTCGAGCGTGACGGTAGGAACGCCATTAAGGCGCGCTAACGATCGTTGTTCTTTGGTGCTGTCCTCGACGCGGCCAATGTCGCTGACGTGAATCGGCGACCCATTGATGTCGGCTACAACGAGATTGTTCATCTCGCGGGGGTCGGTGTAGCGACCGAGCGTGCGCAGTACCAGCTCACGTCTTCCGGCTTCAACATTGCCGCCAGGAACATCCGCGTTTTGGCGCACCAAAGCTTGCCGCACTTGGGTGATGGGGATGTGGTAGGCAGCCAACCGTTCGGCATCAACCCAGACGTTGATCGCGCGCTGCAGATCGCCGACGACGTTCACTTCGCCCACGCCGCCGGCTCTTTCCAGTTGCACCTTGACTGTGAAGTTCGCGAATTCGGTAAGCTCGCGCAGAGAGCGATCCGCAGAAAGCGCGACCGTCATTACCGGCGTGCTGTCGTTGTTGAATTTGGTAACGACGGGAGGCCTTGCGTCCGGCGGCAGGTCACGCACGACCGTGGCCACGCGGTCGCGCACATCCTGGGCAGCAGTATCGATGTCGCGGTTGAGACTGAAGGTGGCCATGACAAATGAGGTTCCCTGCCCGGAAATCGACCGCAACTGGTCGATGCCATCAACCGTGTTGACGACTTCTTCAATGCGCTGGGAAACGAGCGTCTCAACTTCCTCGGGTGAAGCGCCTGGCAGGGTTGTGCGCACGCCAACAGTAGGCAGATCGACGGACGGAAAGCGATCGACGCCGAGCTTGAAGTAACTGGCCCCACCGACGACGACCAACGACATTACGATCATCGTCGCGAAGACCGGACGGCGGATACAGATTTCGGCGAGCTTTTGCATGGAACTAAGTACTGAGTGCTGAGGACTGAGGACTGAGTCGATGATTCGCCGCGTTTCGTTTTCGCTCGACAGCGGCGCGTAGTCCTCCGATAATCTGCGCGACTTCCCGCGCTTGATTGATCAGCCTCTCGAACTGCTCTTCATTAATGTAGTTAGCATCCCAGGCAACGTAAAGTTGAGATCGCAGCTCGGCGCAAGATCCCTTCGCCACTGAGAGAAATTGATGAAATTCGGCGGGTCGTCCACGCTCAAAACCTTCAGCAATATTTGACATCACTGACACTGCGGCCCGTCGAATCTGATCCTTCAGCCCAAAGTCTTTGGAAAATTTTTCAGTGATAGTGACTTTGTAAATCTCGGACGTTAACGCGCGCGCCTTTTGCCAGGCAATCAACTCCTCAAACCGTTCGATCCTGACACCCATTACTCAGTCCTCAGCACTCAGTCCTCAGTCCTCAACAACGACGGCCTGGCCTGATTGCAAATTTCCCGGGTCAAGAACAACTGATTCGCCAACGTTGATGCCGGAAAGCACCTCAGTCCATTCGTTGATGCGGCGACCGGTGGTGATTGGTTTTTCCTGCGCCTTGCCGTCCTGCACGACAATGACTTTTTCGATGCCCGCAAAAACAACGACCGCTTTGCTCGGCACGGTAACGGCCATGCTGTTGTCGCTGGTCACTATTTCCGCACGCGCGAACGAGCCCGGTCGCAGTTTGCCGTTGTTACGCACGTCTGCCTCGACGACGAGCATGCGATTCTGCTCCCTGATCGTCGGACTCAGTCGTTTGATCATTCCCTGATAGAGGTTCGCATCGCCTTCGACTGTCACGCGAACGCTTTGTCCCTGGCGCACATTCGGCGCATCGCGCTCCGGCACTTCAGCGCGCAGACGCAACGGATCCATACGCACAATATTGACTACCGGCGTGCCTGCGGCGAGATACTCGCCCACGCTCGTGCGCTTTTCCTGCACGACGCCGTCCAGTGGAGCAACAATTGAAGTATCCGCGAGTTGCTGGCGCGCCAACGCCAATTCAGAACGGCGCTGGGCCAACATCCCCTGCCGGTTGCGGACCTCCTCCAACGCATCCTGGTAACGGCCGTGCGCCACTTTATAAGCGGCGTCCACTGAATCGTACTCCGCGCGCGAGACCACACCCTGCTGCACCAGTTTTGCGGAGCGTTCCAAATTGAAGCGCGCATCTTCAAGCACTGCCCGCGCCTGACGCACAGTCGCAGTTTGCTCCAGGTCGACACGATCATCCGTGCCTTCAGGTGAAAGACCGAGACGAGCACGCGCCTGGGCCAACGACGCTTCCGCCTGCTGCACGCGGAGCTTGTAGTCTTCGGGCTCGATCCGGGCAATCACCTGTGCGCGATGCACCACGCTGCCAAGATCGACCGAGATCGATTTCACTCGGCCTGGCACCTTCACGCTGACCGTCGTTTGATCGTAGGCGGCGAGCGTGCCATTCACTGTGACGGTCTGTCCCACTGGCATCTCCACCACCTTGGCGGTCTTTACTTGCCTGGGCGCAGCTTTGCTATCGGCGTTTTGTCGCGCCGCGGCTGGATAACCGCTCTTGCATGCGCCCGCGGACAAAACAAGAACAGCCAACGAACAGAAAAGGGTAAAGGGGATAACGTGTCTTCGCAAATTCATTTGGTAAGCAACTCGCTCAGTCATATTTCCGACAGGTTGCGGCGCAGGCCGGAGTTTATCACGTTCCGCGGCTTCCTGCCGCATGGCCGGCGCAGGGGTGCTTGGGCCACAGATCTAGACGGATAAGCACAGATCCGAAGCGGAAGAATCATACCAGCAGCCAAATGTTTCCGGTATTTGTGTCATCCGCGTTCATCTGTGGCTGATGACCGGCGTTAACCGCCAAAGCTCTTGCGGAACAGGTAGGACATTTTGATGAAGAAGGTGCGGCCATTGCGGCGGAAGCCGGGCTCGAGTTGGCCGGTGAAGGGACTGAAACCGTTGCGCACAAGATCGTCGTTATAGCCGACGTAGAACGCCGTGCCGGGATTTGGCGTCCACCCCAGAAGGAACTGCCCCCTCGCTTCTGAAGAGAGCGTGTCATAGTCAACCCGCCCTCGAAAAAAGATAAAGCGGGTAAATTGATACGTGGAACGAAACGCGTAGATGTTGTCGTCAAACGCGACGAGTCTGGTGTCTCGGCGCACTAAACGGTCCTTAGTATATTCCAGCGACATGTTAAGCGCGTTCGTTGGTTGATACGAGAGACTGAGGTTGGCGTTCAGTTCTCCTCCCGGCCCCGGATCTTGCAGAGCCAGACAAACTACCGGCACTGCACTCCCGTTACAGCGGCCAGCCTGTTGTGCTTGCCGCGCGAGAAACGCCGAAGGACTGGCCCGGGAGAATTTTGGTTCCGCGCCAAAATCAAAATCAAACGAGCCGATACCGTAGCCCACAAAATAGTTGATTGAATATTTTTTACTCGGCCTGGTACCGCCGAATGAATAAGGAAAGTATTGGCGCGTTGAGCGCTCGGGCCCGCCGAAGAAAGCTCCGAGCTGCGTCGCCGTGCGCTTGACTCCAAATTCTTCCTCAAACAATCGCTCGTATCCATTCGAAAGGCCAAAACCAAGATAAGTGTTGCGCTGGAAGTTGAATGAGATATTCGATTCCTCTCCCCAGCCCTGACTCCGACGTTGCCAATTGAATTCGAAGTTCGCCGAATGATTCGTGTGCCACGAGATCATCCGGGCTTTTGGTTTGGGTTCAGAGTTGTAGCCGAAATAGATCCCTTCGCCGTTTGTGTTTGTTCGCCGCGTGAACCCTACGTCCGCACGATAATCGCGGGTTCTGCCGTTGCCGTTGGCTCCGTAGTAGAAGTGGCGCCCATCTTTTCCGTAGCCAAAGGTGTAAGCCAAGCCGTTGCCGGTGCGATAAAAGTTCCGCGTCGTGCCTCCGTTATAGCAGGGCGCGTTGGGTGAAGGCGTATAAAGATCGGCGCTCGGCTCAGAAAAACAGCGGCGCGAAGTTGTGCCGAGCACTTGAAAGTTGAAGGTTGTTTGCTTATCGAGCTTGAATCGTCCGTCAATGCCGGCGAGCTGATTGTGTTTCTCGATGAAATTGTAACTGGTGCCCAGAAAACCCAGGCTTGATTCCTTACCGACGTCGCGCTTCAAGCGCACCACGGCGATATAAGCATTCTTGTCGACAAACCGGAGATTGACCGGATCGGTTCGCTCGTCGCGACTGAAATTTCCCGGCGCGTTATCACTCGCTAATAGAACCCCGAATGTATTGCGCCCGCGTTTTCCGGTTAGTTTCACCGCGATGTCCGGATCGACAATCGCGCGCGTATGCACCGCCTGCAATCGTGTCTGGAAGATGTCGATGCCTTCGAGAAAGAACGGACGCTTCTCTTCGAAGAAGATCGGAAAGCGTTGGTTCGCCGTGACGACGGTTTGATCGGCTTCGACCTGAGCGAAGTCTGGGTTGATTGCCAGATCGAGAGTGACCGTGGGTGTTAGCCCGTACTTCAGCGTCAAACCGACATCGGCCTTGATTGGCTCGTTGAGCATTCGGCCTGGATCCATAAGGGCGGGATTGGCAGCGAGCGCTGCCGGCGAGAGTGCATTGACGCGCTTGCCCGTCTCTGAAAGAGTCAGACTTGGGATCACTTCAAGCGTTCGCTCGGTTGAAATTCCTTCGAGACCCGTCAAGTGCGCTTCCTGCGTCAGCGTGCCGGATATGTCTCTGCTAATCGGCACCCACGAATCCATCTCGTCGTTGAAGCGATCGATGTTGCGCCAGAGGTGAAAGCCCCAGAGCTTGTCTTTGCCCGCTTCATAGCGTAGCGACTTGAAGGGAATGGCGACTTCGACGGTCCAACCATCGTTGGTGATCATACCTTTGGATTCCATTACGATGTCGACGCTAAAATCGGTGCCGCCGCCCTCGGTCATGATTCCGTCTTGTTGCACCCCAAGCGGATTCCAACCCAATACGTAGGCCTTGCGCTCGTCGTTGAACGTGTCGAGAAAGACCCGAACATTGTCTTCGTCAAAAATCTGATCGCGGCGAGCTACCGTACCGCGAACTTTGTCAGGCTCGTCGTAGCAATGGAAACCGAAGTAAAGAAATCTTGAATCGTAACCGATAAAAACTTCGGTCGGTTTCGAGGGCGCGATGTTGTCTCCGGGATTAATCTGATAGAAGTCTTTGAGCACTACCGCTTGTTTCCAGGCTTCGTCATCAAGCTTGCCGTCGACTACCGGCGGCTTGTCGAAACGCGGAATGCGAATCGGCTTTGCTTTTTCGGGTGGAACTGTCACCCGCGTTTTGCTTACCTTGTTTTGCGCTAAACTGGGAGCGGCACTTATGATCGGAGACGCTGCTGGTGTCGGCGAAGCGGTGGGCGCGAACGTCTTGCCGTCAGAGGCAGTCATCCCGTTCGACTGCGCTACAGCCGATCGCGGAAACAGCGTCAGAGCGATGAGTAGCAGAAAGATTTTCTTCAAAACGAGCAGCGCAAACTTGGATCAAACTAATTGGGTTAACACAGCCTGGGCCGCCGGTGATTTTACGCAGCAGTCACTGTTTTGGTTCCAAAGAAACTTACGACTTCGAAAAACTGCGACGAAAGAGATAAGACATCTTGATAAAGAACGTTCTGCCATTGCGCCGGAATCCGGGCTCGAGCTGGCCGGTGAAGCGATTAAAGCCGTTTCGGTTCAGGTCATCGTTGTAGCCGACGTAAAAGGCAGTGCCCGGATTGGGCGTGTAGCCAAACAGAAATTGGGCCTTCGCGTTCGCCGCAATTGAATCAAAGTCTACGCGGCCGCGCGCGAAGATGAAGCGCGTGAACTGGTACGTCGACCGCAGCGAAATGATGTTTTCGTCAAACGCGACTCGCCCGGTGTCGTAGCGCACGAGTCGTTGCTTGTTGAAGTCTAAACTCGTTTTCAGTGCGGCCGTTGGTTGATACACGAAGCTTGCTTGAAAGCTCAGGAAGTCACCAGGACCAGGATCCTGCGGCGCACCAGGATTGATCAGCGCGCCTGGACTGACGCGCGGGAATTTTGGCCCAGCGCCAAAATCGTAATCCAGTTGGCCCCAGAAGCGATCAATCTCGGCAAAAAAATTGTATTTCTTGGACGGAGTCGCGCCGCCGTAAACATAGAAGCCTTTGTAAGCCGCGGAGCGACCGCTATCGTTTCCGGCAAACGTGCATGGATCACTTGCCGTGCAGGGTCGCACTAGCGTGCGCTTGCGCCCAAACTCTGCTTCGAAAACTCGCTCGTAGCCTTCGGCGACGCCAATGCCGAGGAACCCCTGGAGTCTAAAGTTAAAGCTTAGCTGGGTATTGTTGTTGAAATTCTGCGAGCGGCCCTGCCAGTCAAAGTTGGTCGACGGAGCCGTGAATATGCGCCACGAGATCAGCTTCGCTTTCGGCTTAGGCTCAGAGCTGTAGCGAATGAACAGATTGTAGTTGTTGGTATTTACTCGACGATTGAAGCCGACATCGGCACGGTAGTAGCGAGTGCGTCCCACGGCTGACAAATCATAACCAAAATGCCTTCCGTCCTTGTTGTAATCGAAAGCGTAAATGAATCCGTTCTCGCGCCGATCGAGGCTTTGCCCCTGGTCCGGAAAGAAGAAGGACCGGCGCGAGCGTGTGCCCAGCACTTGCCAGCTAAAGGTCGTCTGCTTATCGATGCGGAAGCGCCCGTCAAAGCCACCCAGTTCATTGTATTGATCTACAAATCTGCGATGAGTGCCGAGGAATCCGATAAAGGAATCTGATTTTCCGATGTCGCGCTTCAGCCGGAGCACCCCAACGGAAGCGTTCTTGCCTATGAGCCTGGGATCGACGCTGGCTTGCTCGTCCACGGTGAAATTGCCGGGAGCGTTGTCCGAGGCCACCAAGAGACCAAACGTGTTGCGGTTGACCTTTCCTGATAGTTTTACGGCTACGTCAGGATCGACAATGGCACGCGTGTGCACCGCAGCGATCTGCGTTTGAAAAATATCGATCCCTTCAAGGAAAAACGGGCGCTTTTCCGGAAAGAAAATCGGAAAGCGCTGGTTCGCCGTGACGACTAATTGATCCGCTTCGACCTGGGCAAAGTCAGGATTCAACGCGAAGTCCAGGGTGACGTTTGGCGTGATGCTGTACTTGCCCGTGAGGCCGGGATCAAGCTTGATTGGTTCGTTGACGAATTTACCCGGATCCAGCAAAGCCGGATTGGCGCTAAGTTGCGCCGGCGTCAACGTGGCCTTACGCTTTCCGGTCTCGGAGACGGTGAGGCTCGGAATCAATTCCAGCGTGCGCTCGGTCGATACGCCTTCGAAACCAGTTAAGTGTCCTGCTTGCGCCAGCCAGTTTGACTTATCTCGATCGAGCGGCATCCACATGTCCAGTTCGTTATTGAAGCGCTTGATGCGTCGCCAGAAATGCACTCCCCAGAGTTTGTCCTTGCCAGACACATAGCGTAGTGACTTAAAGGGCAGGGCGACTTCAATCGTGTAGCCATCGCTTGTCACCATCCCCTTGGACTCCAGCACGATGTCCAAGCTGAAGTCCTCGCCCTGTCCTGAGGTCCAGATGCCGTCAGCCTGCACGCCCAGCGGATTGAAATCAAACTCGTAGGCCTTGCGCGTATCGTTGAAGGTGTCGAAAAGAATGCCAACGTAATCGTCATCAAAAATATTGTCTCGCTTCGGAATGTTCGCTCGCACTTTGTCAGGCTCGTCATAACAATGGAAGGCAAGGTAAAGAAACTTGGCATCGTAACCGAGCATGACTTCGGTCGGCTTCGAAGGCGCGATGTTGTCGCCGGGCTGGACCTGAATGAAATCCTTCAATACCACCGCATGCTTCCAGACCTCGTCGTCAAGCTTGCCATCGATGACCGGTGGCTTGTCGAAGCGTGGGAGACGCACGGGTTGTGCTTTTTCAGGAGGAAGGGCCAGCGCAGCCTTCCCGCTCTTGAAGTCCACCGCCTTTGCCGGCTGCGATGCTGCCGACGGAACATCTCTTGCTGAGTCCGATACCGATGTTGGCGATGGAGCTGGCGATGCTGATTGCGCCGCCTGCGCGTAGATGCTATGACTGCACAGAACCAGAGCGAAGCATAGCAAAGCGGCTCTAATCATACGGCTCTCCACTAATTCCCATTTGAAACGATAAGCTCATCATTAGACGGAACAGCTTTAAAGAATCTTCCGGACTAACAATTTGTCAGAACGCGCGCAATTGCAGTTGTTCCAGGTTCAGTGTGGCCGGAGAATGACTCGACCGTCGCCGGTATGCAGCGTAAACACCGCGCCGCCATTGCCTACCTTCCAGCGTTTGACGCGCGTCGAAGGAGAAACATCTTCCGAGACGTTCAAGCCTTCATTGGTGATCGCATCGGCGTTGGTCTCAACCACGAAGCTTGAGCCGGCGGGCACAGCCAAAGAGATCGACCCATCACCCGTTCGCGCCGCTAGCGCAGTAAATTTGCCTTCGAGCGAGATGGAACCATCGCCGGTGCGCGCGTCGACTTGTCCGTCGAAATCCTGAATCCGAATTCGCCCGTCTCCCGTATTCGCCTGCAACTGGCCGCGCCCACTCGTAACTTCGATCGAACCGTCTCCTGTACGCAAATTGAGATCTCCGGAGACGCCCTCTACACTCAAGCGTCCGTCGTCTGACGACGCGTGCAAGTTAGTATTTCGTGGGACGTAGACTTCAAGCAGGGCCGATCCGTTTGAACCCTCCGACTTTGCGATGACGGAGATCGACGATCCCTGCTGGTCCGTTTGCACGATTATCTTTTTGAGGCTCTCTTCATAACGCGCACGCTTCGTCGCGTTGTACGTCACCTCAGATTTGTCCCAGCCATGCACGATGATGGCGCCATCAAAGGTTCCCAAGTTCACACTCGGTGTGCCGGTGACGGCGAAACTCTTTGTCTCGCGATCAACGAGACTCCGGCCGGGGCCGATTACAAAATCTCTTTCACGGATCGCTTGCTCACGCGCCTCGCGAGACTGCTCACGCGCCTGCTCACGCGCCTGGCGGTTTAGCTCGCGTGTCTGTTCCTGCGTTTGCCGTTCGATCTCTCGCTGCATTTCGCGCTGCGCACGGGCAACTTCCTGCTGCGCTTCGCGAATAGAGCGCTCCGCTTCGCGCTGTGCTTCGCGTGTGATCCGCTCGATTTCCGTCTGGCTCAGCGCCTGGCGGCGGGCTTCCTCCACGTTGCGACGAAGCTCTTCACTCATTTCGCGCTGCGCTTCCCGAAGATCCTTTTGAGTCTTGTCCTTATTCTTGTCTTTCTCGGATAGCAAGCTTGTTCCCTGGCTCAGCGGACGGCCGTCGCCGGCGTGCTTGATCGTGACGGAGCCGTTGACGTTGCCGAGCCGTATGCGTGGTCCGCCCGTACCCAGTTGGCCGTAAAGCTCGTGGCCGACCCATTCGCCGTGCTGAACGGTCAAGCCAAAGTCGTTTGTTATGCCGCCGTGAACGGTGCTGGCCCTGAGCGTGGCGTTGGAATCCGAAGGAATGGTCAGCAGAACGCGGCCATTAACCGAGTTGAGCGAAATCGGCTTCGATTCATCGAGGCGCGCGAAAGTCGCATCCAGGCTGCCGTTGATAGTTGATAGTTTGACTTCCCCCATCAAGCCGCGCGCAGTCAAGCGTCCGTTGATGGACGAAGCCTTCACGTCACCCTCGACACCTTCGAGGTCCAGTGATCCATTGACGAGTTCCGCTGAATCCAGTCGCGCTTTGCGCGGAATCGTTAGCGAGTATTCCACGATCGCCGGATTGTTATAACGTCGGGACTCTTCGTCGGTGAATGTTTGATTTTCGTCTGGGTATCTGGTTCTGATTCTCACGGCGTCGTTGGTAGCGTCGATCTCTACTTGCGCCTCATTTAATCGTTCGCGCCTGTAGGCGCGCTTCACTCCGTCGATCTTGACCTCGTTTTGGTCCCAGACAGAGATGCGCACGCCACCGTTCAGGTTCTCAATACTTACACGGCCGTTGGCTGCGAGCGGAACGCTCCGGTGAAACTCTTCGCGCAACTCGTCGCTGGTCGCTGTCTGCGAACCAAATAAGTTAACTGGCGCCGCTCGCAAATTATCCAGGCGCGCTGCGGCGCCGTGATTGCTCGCCACGATCAAAAGCGCGGCGCCAAATACGAAGGTTGTTATTAATCCTCTTTTCATCATCTTGTTTTTCTTTCTTTCGTTCTCAAATTCATTTTTAGCCGGCGCGTCTCAGACGAATACTTCCGTTAAGAGTTTTGAGCGTCAGGTCACGACCGCCGTTTCCGATGGTCCCGCTGATGTGCTTGCGGCTAATGCGGCCCAACATGCTCAAGGGAAAGTCGGAAGAGATGTCACCGTTGAAAGTATCGGCCTCGACTCGAGTGCTGGTCGTCGCTGGAAGGTCGATCGTGATGCCACCGTTTACCGTTTTGAAAGCAAGCGAGTCTGGCCAGTTCGCGTTACCGAGCCTGGCGTTGATTTCTCCGTTGACGGTCTTCGCTTCTGCATAGCCCGTGGTCGAGAGATCGATGCCGCCATTCACGGTGGATGATTCGATGTTGCCGCTCAGGGAAACAGCGCTGATCTCGCCGTTAACCGTGCGGCCAACGAATCCGATACCCGCCGGCACGCGCACCTTGAAATCAACGCGCACATCATTGTTACGCACGTTCATGCGGCCGTTTCCCTTCCCTGGCTCGCAAGTGTTCGGCTCGTCAGGGTATTCGCTCTTGTATACGGCACAGATTGTGACACCGCCTGCATGCGGGACCACTTTGATTTCTACGTCCGCCGGGTCGCTCCGCCGCGCTTTCTTTGTCGCGGCCACCTCGATCTCACCGCCGGGCGTCGCCTCAGCGCTAATGCTGCCATTGATGCCTTTGATTTCTACAGACTGGCCAGGTGCAACGCGCCCACTCCAGCGAAACTGATCGGACGAAGTTTGGACGAGAGTCTCTGCGCAACTGCGCTCCGCGGCGGACATGCCGTTAGCCTTTACGGAGGTCAACCCCGCGTGGAACCACTGCGAGGTCCAACTTTGAAAGCTGCCACTAAATCCCTGCAAAACATTGAGATCTTTTAGCGCGCTCGCGAGCGCCGCCAGAACCAGCAGAATCAGGAGAAATCTGTTGTGCCTCGCTTGCTTTGAACTCCGAGCTGTGTCTGCGTTAGTCATTTCATCACTTCCTTATTCCCCGAGCCGAGGGTGGCATTTGCCTCGTAGCTTTTTAACTGCCGCCCCCGGCCCGTCTGCGTTGCTCTACTACCAGAACACCGTACCGGATTTCTTTGTGGCAAATAAGAATTCGATTTCGAGGAATTACTTTTTCCGCAGGTGGATGGTGCCGCTAAACGACGCAACGTAGATCGTCGCGTCTCCGGTACCGTAGCTGGCGTTGAAGTGTTTGTACGCTGGTATCACGACCACGACTTTGCGCGTGGAAACTACGACGCCCTTTTTCGACCCGTCATCTTTCGGAGCCTTAGCATCTGCTGGAGGTGTTGCTGGAGCGGGAGGCGTTGAAGGCTTAGTCGGAGTGCTGGCCTCGGTCGTTAAAGTGACTGGGAAATCAGTGATGATCTCCGCATTTTGCGAAACCTTGGCGCTTAACCTAAAAGACGAGTCCGCGGGCAGCGTCAGAGTCAGATCGCCCGATAATGTTTTGAAACCGTAATTGCCACTGTGGGCAAGCGGTCCACTCATGCTCACGCTACCACTGGTTGTCCGCGCGTTGACCTGCGCATGCCCCACGCGATCCAGAATAATGTCACCACTCACGCTGCTGGCGTCGAAGCTGTCCGCCGCTTCCGCTGGCCGAACGCCGATCGCTTCGATCGAGCCGCTGAGCGAATGCAGACTGATGCGCCCGCTGGAATCCTTCAGGGTGATGTTTCCGCCGATGCAACCAGCGTCAACCGACTGGGAAGCACGCTCGAGACGGATGTCACCGCTTTGCGTGTTGACGTATGCCTTGGCAACGTCGGCCACGTTTATGTTGCCGTCACGCGTTTGCAGTTGCACCGTCGCCCCGCGCGGAACATCCAATTCGATGTCACTGAATGCCCGACATGTGCCAAGCCTGCCCGCCGGACCGTCGGCCCTGTCTGAAAGCAGCACCTCGATCTTCTTAGCCGGACTCGATTCGGGGGTTGCATCCCGACGACGGAACTCGAACTCCGAGACGTCCCTCGATCGGGCGCGCACTTCGTTGCGGTCCCAGCCACGAACAGTGATCGTGCCAGACGTTAGACAAACAGAGACCGACACATTGGAATCGGCGCCGGTCGTGCGCTCAACCTGTTGAGCACGAGCCTTGTCCTCTCGTTTATCGTCGCGCCCCAGCGCGAAGGTCGCGACCGTCCACGCGAGAATCAATACTGGAATGATAAAAGCCGTTCGAAACTTCATTACTACCTAAAACCTGTCCTTTCAGTGCTGCCTGTTGGAAAGCCGCGCGTCGGCCACTTGGTTCAAAAGATCGACCTTGCTCTGATATGCCGCAAACATAAACTCCGCCGCATCGGGATCGTTCGGATTGCTCTTTGCGGCACTGCGTGTTGCCGCGATCGCGCGATCCACCAGCGCCAAATTGCGCTCATACTCGGCCTGCAACCCCGGCCTCATCGGCCTCCTGCTTTCAGACTTGATAGTCGTATCCAGCGATGCGATCTGCTTTAGATAGCTGCGTTCGCCGGGAAGAAGTTTTACCTGCGGCCTCGCTGCTAACTCATTTGGGACCACTCGATGTCCGGGGATTGTTCTCTTCGGTTGCTTCGGTGCGAAGATACTTACACTCTGCGCCTTATCCTTCGGCGAAGGTGTAACTGTGGCCAAAGATTCCTTTTGAGTACTGGCGGGCGGCGGCGAAACGGGTTTCGGTACCCCTGCCAGACCACTTCCATTATTGACCGGCACATGCCGCCATTGAACGATCGCAAAGATAGCCGCAAAAACAATCACCGCGGCCAGACCAGCATAACCAAACGCGCGCTGAGGAGAGAGGGTAAACAGATCGGCAATCGATTGGAGCCAACTGTGAACGCGCGACTCATCCGAAGCAACCGGGCGGACCACGTGCAATCCCGCGATCGCGGCGTCAAGGCGATGACGCAGCCGCTCTGTCGGCACCGGTCCAGCAAACTCCGGTTCCAGCGCCTTGGACAGCAACAGACTTTCGCTTTCCAGTTCACGCGCTGCCCGAGCGCAATTGATGCAGACGGCCAAATGCGACGCTACGCTTTCCGTCTTCTCGCCCGAAAGCTCGCCGTCAAAATAGCTTTGCAAAATTCCTTCGTCGATACACTCTCTCATCGGCTTCCTCCGATCTTCCCGTAAACCCTGGCAAATTGTTTCCTACCCCTCGCGACCAGGCTACCCACGTTCGTCTCTTTAATCGACAACGTCGTAGCTATTTCGCGATACGACAGCCCCTGCTGCTTTAGAAGCAAGCAACTGCGCATCGGCTCCTTTATTTTGTCGAGCGCCCGCCGCGCTTCCTCAATTTCCAATCGGCGCTCGTAATCTTCCACCGGCGCAGCCCAGCCGTCACCAATCGCCTCCTTCGAGTACTGGGTATCGCGCGCCACCGAACGGCTAGCCCCGCGAATCGTATTCCGCGCGACGTTGAGCGCGACTCGCAACAACCACGGACGCAGAAGCTCGTCGCCCGGCGTCGAATCCAAATTCCGATAGAGCCTGAGAAAGACCTCTTGCGTAACGTCTTCAGCCAGCGCGGGGTCGCGCACGACCGCCCGAGCGGTCCGGAAGACAGCGCGGTGATGAAGCGTGAACGCTTCGTCAAAGCTGAGCGAAGGCTCCGCAGTCGCGATTTGATCAGGCATGGAGTCGATCAAGGCTCTAGCTTGTCCGCTCATTAATCACCGCTCTCTCAGAATACAAACACCACTAAGTGCTGATTTGTGGCAACTTTCTGTGCCCTGCCGGCTATCGTCTTGAGGGCGGTATATTGTAGTCTGAACCCTGTTTCAATCCCAATAAAGCCGAGCGGTAATCCGTTTGGTTTTCAGGGTGAACAAGCCTTGAACGACAGACCTAAGCGGAAAGTTCAGGGCGTGCCCGACCTTGAGAGGACAACGTTTGAGCGAAGAAAACAGTTCCAGTCTGACGCAGGCGCTGCACAACAGCCCATTCATGCGCGCCTGTCGCCGCGAACCGGCGCCGTACACGCCCATCTGGTTGATGCGCCAGGCCGGCAGATATATGCGCGAGTATCGCGAGGTGCGCGCGCGTACGAGTTTTTTAGAACTTTGCAAGACGCCTGATCTCGCCGCGGAAGTTACAGTCACAGCCGTCGAGCGGCTGGGTGTCGATGCAGCCATCATCTTTGCCGACATTTTGCTGATTATCGAACCGATGGGGATCGAGCTGGAGTTTACGAAGGGCGAAGGTCCAGCGATACACAATCCTATTCGCAGCGCCGTGGACATCGATCGTTTGCGCGAAGTAGAGGATATTGGCGCATTGGATTTTGTGTTTGAAGCGGTAAAGCGAACGCGCCAGGCTCTCCACAACAACATTCCATTGATCGGTTTCTGCGGCGCGCCATTCACGATCGCTTCGTACATAGTCGAAGGCGGCGGCTCGAAGAATTACATTCATACAAAACAACTGATGTACAACGACGGCGGCGCCTGGCATGCGATGATGTCTTTGATTTCACGCGCACTCGTAAAGTACTTGAACGCGCAGATCGCCGCCGGCGCGCAGGTAGTCCAGTTGTTTGATTCATGGGTCGGCTGTTTGAGCCCTGATGACTATCGCGAGTATGTTTTGCCACACACTCGAAATGTCATTCAAAGCGTAATGCCGGGCGTTCCCGTCATTCATTTTGGCACTGGCACGGCAACGCTGCTTGAACTTATGCGCGAAGCCGGTGGCGATGTGATCGGTCTCGATTGGCGCGTGCGTTTGGATGCAGCATGGCAACGCATCGGCCGCGATGTCGCGGTAATGGGCAATATGGATCCGGTAGCGCTTTTCGCCAACGAGGATCACATTCGACAAGTGGCAAAGAACATTCTTAGTCAGGCGAATGGGCGGCCTGGGCATATCTTCAACCTGGGGCATGGCATTCTGCCTGAGACTCCGGTGGAGAACGTCATCGCTTTGGTCGATGCTGTGCATGAAATCAGCCAGAGATAGTAGGGGCGGACCTATGCGTCCGGCCCTTGGGCGCACACGCAGGTGCGCCCCTACAAACAGAAATGGACACCCCTTACGACGCTATTTTGATCGTCTCCTTCGGCGGGCCCGAAGGAATGGAAGATGTAATGCCCTTCCTCGAAAACGTTTTGCGCGGAAGACTTGTACCCCGTGAACGAATGCTGGCGGTAGCGCGGCGCTACGAGCTGTTCGACGGCGTCAGTCCGATCAATGAGCAAAGCCGAAAACTGATCGCGGCGCTAAAGAAGATGCTGGAAGCGAACGGACCGCACGTGCCGATTTACTGGGGCAATCGCAATTGGCATCCAATGCTGGCGGATACGATGCGTCAAATGGCCGATGATGGCATCCAGAACGTCCTCGCTTTTGTGACATCCGCCTACAGCTCGTACTCAAGTTGCCGACAATATCTCGAAGACATCGCTCGTGCGCGCGCAGCCGTTGGGTCGACCGCGCCGCTCGTCGATAAGATTCGCGCCTTTTACAATCACCCCGGGTTCATACAAGCAAACATCGAGAACGTTCGTAACGCGCTTGAAAAGATTCCCGAATCGCGCCGGTCCGCCACGCAGATCGCCTTCACGGCGCACAGTATTCCGCGTTCGATGGCCGGCAATTGCGAGTACGAATCCCAGCTCCAGGAAACGAGCCGGCTAGTCGCTGAAGGTTTGCGCCATGAGCGCTGGCGACTTGCTTACCAAAGCCGCAGTGGTCCACTGACGCAGCCCTGGCTCGAGCCTGACATCCGCGATTATCTGAGAGAGTTGAAAAACGACGGGACAACCGACGTCGTGATCGCGCCGATCGGTTTCGTTTCGGACCACATGGAAATTGTTTACGACCTTGATACAGAGGCGCGGCAACTCTGCGAAGAAACGGGCCTGAACATGGTGCGAGCGCCAACTGCGGGAACGCATCCGGCATTCATCAAAATGATTCGCGACCTGATTCTCGAAAGAATGAGCCCGGATGCGGCACGAAGGTATGTAGGCACCCGCGGCGCGAAAGAAGATGTTTGTCCCGTGGATTGTTGTCAGGCGCGCAAAACAGACGGACTCTAAGCGCCTGTTGTGCAAACGGAAGTTTCGCGAATGCTCAATCAGCAGGAAACTCATCGACGACGCATCGTCATCATCGGCGGTGGCATCACCGGGCTGGCAGCGGCTCATCGACTACTCGAACTCGCCGGTCAAACCGATCAAAAAATCGGCATCCTACTGCTCGAAGCAAGCTCACGACTGGGTGGAGTCCTCAAGACTGAAAATCGCGACGGTTTTCTGATTGAAGCCGGCGCGGACTCGTTCATCTCGGAAAAGCCCGAAGCGAGCAACTTAGCAAAACGTATCGGTCTCGACTCGCACCTGATCGAAACGAACAAAGAGCATCGCCGCAGTTTCATTGCGCGTAACGGGCGGCTGCGTCCGGTGCCGGAAGGCTTTCAATTGCTGGCCCCTTCGCGCCTTTGGCCGTTCATTACGTCGGACATTTTCAGTTTGGCCGGCAAAGCTCGGATGGCGCTGGAGCTCTTCATCCCTCGACGCGAAATTGCCAACGGCAGCGACGACGAAAGTCTCGCTCAGTTCGTCCGCCGCCGGCTCGGGCGCGAAGCATTCGAGCGCATGGCCCAACCGATGATCGGCGGCATCTACACCGCAGATCCGGAGAAACTTAGTTTGCGCGCGACGCTGCCGCGCTTTCTTGAAATGGAGCGCGAACACGGGAGCATCATCCGGGCCATGTGGAAACAAAGCAGAAGCCCGACCGTCAGGGAGGGCTCCAGCGGAGTGACGACTTCGCACTCAGGCACCAGTGGCGCGCGGTATGGCCTGTTTCTCTCCCTTGACGGCGGGATGCAGATGCTCGCGGATCATCTGTCATCAAGATTGCCAGCCGGAGTCATCCAACTAAACACGCAAGCCAAGTCGTTGATGTTCGACGGCGCGGCAAACCAATGGGAGATTCGCTTGAGTGATGACCGATCGATTAGCGCCGACGCGATCTGTCTCGCCGTTCCCGCTTTTGCGGCGGCCTCGTTGCTGCGCGGCACCGATGTTGAACTCTCGCGCGCATTGGATCGGATTGAGTTTGCATCCACGGTGACGATCAATCTTGCCTATCGCCGCGCGGACATTCCGCATCCGCTCGACGGTTTTGGCTTTGTCGTGCCATTCATCGAACACCGATCCATTCTTGCCTGCACGTTCAGCAGCGTGAAATTCGCCGGCCGAGCGCCATCGGATCGTGTCCTGCTGCGCGCGTTTGCCGGCGGTGCCTTGCAACCGGAGATGTTTGAGTTAGATGAAGACGAAATGATTAGCCGCGTGCGCAAAGACCTGCGCGATCTGCTCGGGATTGAACAGCCTCCGCTCTTCTCTGTGGTTGAGAAATGGCACCGCTCGATGCCACAGTATAACGTCGGCCACTGCGAACTCGTTTCGCAAATTCAAGCCCGCGTGTGCGATCTGCCCGGACTGCAACTCGCTGGAAATTCCTACGGCGGCGCCGGCGTGCCCGACTGCATTCGCGGCGGCGAGACTGCGGCAAACGAGCTTTTCCAGTCCAGGACCTTTAGTCCCAGTTAATGTCGGTTAGCTCTTAACGGAATCGCCGGAACTCCAAAAGAGGCTTTTGGCGCGTATCTTCTAGTTGACTCGCGCCTTTGATCTGACATACAAGCTTCATCTGCTACCATGGTATGGCGTGAAGGAGGTGGATTATGGACGGCTCTGCACAGGCGCAACCATCTCACATCGAAATCGAGCAACAACTGCGACAGATGAACGACGAGTGGGTCAAGGCCCTGGTGCGGGGCGACGCCGCCACCCTCGATCGCATCATGGCCGACGATTTTGTCTTCACCTACCCACTGGAGGGCGACGACAAGACTCAGTTCATAACCGACGTGGTGTCGGGCGATCTTAACGTGGAGTATCTGAACCGGGAAAACGTTAGCGTGCGCATCTGGGGAAACACGGCCGTCCTCACCGGACTCGATTCCGCGAAGTGGTTCTATCAGGGTCGGGAGTTCAGCGGACAATATAAGATTGTTCACGTCTACGCCAATCGCGACAATGAGTGGCGACTGGTCGCGGTGCAAGCCTGTCCGATGACCGAACCCGCCAGACCTTAAACCGCCAAGACGCCAAGAGCGCCAGGGAAGAAAGAGATCGAGAGCGCAACGCAGGCGCGCGTCGTCTTTTCCTGACCTCCAAGGCTTATCTTACATCGTTTGAATTCTTGGCGCTCTTGGCGTCTTGGCGGTTCACTTCTGTTTCGCGAGCGACTCGAGCCACGCCGCATTTGTTTGCATCAACGGCAGGAAGGCCTCGCGCGGCGCGGTAGTTTCAACGTGCATATTGTCATCGGTGTTGATGACTGCTCCGGCAACGGCGGGCGCCAGTCGCGCTTCATTACAAACATACCACGCGCGGACGTCCGCCTCGCTTTTGATGCCAACACGCGACAGCTCTGCTGAAATGCGCGCATCGCGCAATCGCTCGCTGAGCCGATCCAGAGTTAATGTCGATCGGCTGCCCGCAAGAATCAAATCCTTGCCTTTGGTCGTGCCGCCAACGCGAAAGATCATCACATGGGGAAAGACCTTCTGAAACGTTCCGAGCACTGAGCGCAGGCTTTCCGTCGAGAGTTGATAGACCTGCAGCCACTGCACGAACACTCCATCATCGTTCAGACGCTCGCGTCCCAGGTCGAAGAACTCTTCCGTAAAAAGATTTGCGACGCCGGGCACCCAGGGATGGCTGGGCTCGCTCATGATGAGGTCGTAGCGCGCCGGATTCACACGCAGGTAGGTGCGGGCATCGTCAATCACCAGATGAAATCTCGGATCGTTAAGAGGATGACCGTTGACGTGCTCAAACAGTCGTGAAGCGTTGATGGTTGTTGGTTCGAGTTCTACACCCGTCACGGATTCGATTGGCGATTGCAAAATAGCGCCTGCGCTAACTCCGGTTGCAAAGCCGACAATCAAACCGTTGTTGAGGCGCGGCGCGAGCAATATCGGCAACTGCGCCAGCATCACTTGCGTCGGCATGTCGCCTTCGCTATCTGAGGCGTTCGTCCGCCCATTGATTGCGAGTGAGGTAATACCCCAGTCCTTGCGAACGGAGACGGTCGAGGTCGGCCCTTCTTCGTAAAGCAAGAGTTGATGGCTCTGCTCTGCATTCTTTGCCGCTTCTTTTTCTTCGATGTCCCCGCGCGCGCGGGCCAATACGCGCACCAGACTGTCATAGGCGCCGATGGAAAGATCGTCGAGATTCAGGGAGGGCGCCACAACAAACAAGACGATAACCAACGCGACGGCTCCACCGGCGCCGAACGCGCGGGCGAGATCGCGATCCTTGATTATTGTCAGAGCGGGAAAAGCGAGACCCGCAACGATCAAGCAAAGCGCCGCGGCAACCAGAATTGTGATTCGGGTGCCTGCTTTCGGAATCAGAATGAATCCCGCACAGAAGGCGCCCGCGATCGCGCCGATGGTATTGACGGCGTAGCTGCGCCCGACTAATCGCACTGAAGAATCTGAATGCGCCTTGCCGGCCCAGACCAGAACCAGGGGCATCACCATCCCCATCAGGAAAGCCGGCAGTAAGATCAGCAGCGCCGCTGAAAGTATCTGGAGCGACAACAAGCCACCCCAGGTCGAGACGTTCAATTTTATTCCGGCGTTCACGAGCAGCGCGGGCATTCTGTTGATGATCGGTATACTTAGCCAAAGGCTGAACGCGGTGAATAGCTCGATGCGGAAAACCGCCGGCCGCAGTTTCTCCCAGCGCTCTCTGCGGCCAATTGTGTAAGCGCCCGCAGAGAGCCCAACAAGAAAAAGCGCGACGACGACACTGAAGGCGTAGGTGCTCGAACCAATGATCATAGTCAGCACCCGCGTCCACGCCACCTGCGTGCTAATGGTCACGAAACCGGAGACGAAGGCGCAGCAGAGCCAGAACTTTGTTCCTTCTGATTCAGGATCACTAATTAGCAAGACGCTGTCAGCGGTAGGTTCCAGGAGTTGTGTACGCACGTCCGCTTGCGCCTTAACGCTTGCTAACTGATCGACTTGCACCAGCGCGAGGCGGTCGATGATGAGTGCAAACACACCGATGAGGATGTTGATTGCCGCCGCGACATAGATCGTCTTTCGCAATCCGAGCGCCGGCAGCAGAAAGAATCCCGCGGCAATCGTCCCAAAGATCGCTCCGGCAAGGTTGCACGTGTAGAGCCGCGTTATTGAGGTTGCTTTGAATGTCGGCGCGCGCAAGAGGGCCGCGGAAAGAACCGGCAGCGTGGCGCCCATCAGCGTTGTCGGGACAAGCAGAGTGGCGCACGAAAGCACAAACCGCCACAGGCTAAACGCGTAGAAGCCGGGATGGAGTTGTTGCCAGATGAGCGTGTAGCCGTTATCAACCAGACGAAACAACAGCGGGACCAGCAGCGCATAAACCGCGATCGAAATCTCCATCAGACCGTAAAAGCGCAAAGGTCTTCGGACTCGCGCCCCCATT
The DNA here is from genome assembly GCA_041499185.1 of Pyrinomonadaceae bacterium. Lineage (GTDB taxonomy): Bacteria > Acidobacteriota > Blastocatellia > Pyrinomonadales > Pyrinomonadaceae > JAOAPY01. The sequence continues at coordinate 74,367 of JBGQJU010000006.1, forward strand.
CGCCCCGCCAGCGCACTGCCCAGCGCTAACCCACCCATGAATGCCGCGAGCACCGTACTGACGGCAAGCGTCGTCGCCCCAAAGACCAGGCCCAGCATTCGCGCCCACAGCACTTCATAGATCAACCCGGTGGCGCCAGACAGTACAAAGCAGAGACCGATCAGCCACAGACCGCGCGAAGAATACACCGGCAGGGTGCTTTGGTCCGCGCTTGAATTGTCTGTTATCAAATGATTCGTCCTCAAAAAGAATCGAGAGCTTTCGTGAAGGCGGGACTTGACACTACAAATATATCACATGCGAAGAACGCCAGACTTTTGAGGGGATCGAACCAGGCGACGCAACGGTCAGGAGTATTGCATAGTTGCCGTCAGCCCCGGCCCGCAGAGGACTTGCGGTCTCCAGCTCAGCGACACGGGAAAAGAAATCCGTGGTCTCCGGTTGCGGCGCAACTAATGCCAGGCGTCGCAAGCAATCGTAAAGATGCTCGAGGCCTGATCCGTACTTGCCGCTGTCCGTGCCGAGTATCAATCTGACGTCCGCGCGCTCGTCGATGAAGTGACTGACCAGCGAGGCCGCGAGGGTGACACCGCGTTCAAATGTTTCGGCAAACTTCCCTGCCCCATTGTCCGGCACTGCCCGCGTGTCCAGGATGATTGTGATGCGCCGCTCATCTTCGGAAGTGAACTCGCGAACGGTTAAGCGTCGCGCGCGGGCGGTGGCTTTCCAATCTATATGACGCAGGTCGTCCTGAGGTTGATAATCACGCAAAGAAAAAAGATCGTGACCGGCGCCGCGGCGCAAAGAAGCCATCCGGCCGGCGTACATCGGCAGCAGATGAAGCTCGTCGCTGATGGGTTCCGGCTTAGGATAGACGATGAGGTCAACGTTACGCGCTTGCAGGCGGCGGCGACGACGAAAAAAGCCGAACGGAAAGCGCGTGGAAAGCTCGAATCCATCGATTAGCACGTGACCTCGTTCAGGAAAAAGTTGTTCGACTCGCTGTTCCGCGGCCGCGCGATGGGGCACGTAAGTGAAATACGAAAGAGTGCGCTTGCGAAAACGGCGGCGCCTCTTCTTTCCGTTTCTTTCTGGTTCATCGATTGGTCCGCGTGCTTCGACCAACGTTGAAAAGGAAGGAAGCACGCGTTTCAAATTCCGCAGCGTTACGATCACCGGCGCCGCTTCGCCGGCGAAGATATGATCGGGAAAACGCGCCGAGACAACCAGGTCGCGAAGCGAAGCGCGCGCGGCCATCCAGCCGACGAAAAGTGTTGACGCAAGTACTGAGAGGATCAGGAACAGAAGGTTATTGCCCGTGTTCCAGGCGGCGAAGCCCACGACAACGACGATCACCAAAAAGATTCCGCCGCCGGTGGTTACTTCAAATGGGATATCAAGCCGAGCGATCTCGAGGCGGGCCGAACGAGCCAGTGGCGGCACGATGAAGATAATCATCAACCCGGCGATGATCAGGGAAAGAATGGCCGCGGCCATTGCCAGACCAGAATCATTTGTCCGACGCGCCAGCACCGTGACCAGCGCCGCGGCAAGACCCGAAAGCACCAGCAACGTTCCCAGAATCGCATTGCGCCAGGATTGTCCGACAAACTTTAGTTTGTCGCTGGTTCCACGATCGACCGCTCCCGTTGGCGCGACAAACTGAAGTTTGTCGGACATCTCTTCTTCATCCTTTTCACAGCGGCACACTGACTGTCTTGATGATCTCTTTGAGTACAGCTTCGGCTTCTTCGCTGCGGCGTAGTGATGAGGAGAAACGCGAGCTGACGAGGATGCGGTGCGCAAAGACGGGAAGCACGAGTCGTTTGATGTCGTCGGGGATGCAGTAGGACCGCTCTTCGGTGAGCGCAAGCGCCTGGGCCGCGCGGAACAACGCCAACGTGCCGCGAGGGCTGACGCCGAGATCGAGCATCTCGGAATCGCGCGTCGCGGAAACGATGCGCATCAGGTATTCGACCAGCGCGTCGTCGACTGAAACCGCGGAAACGTTCTCTTGCAACTCGAGCACCTCATTGGCGGACATCACCGCTGCTAAATCGTCAAGCGGATCGTTGTACTCGCGATCACGCAGAATCTGTTTCTCGGCCGCAGCCTCTGGATAACCAATGCGCAACCGCAGCATGAATCGATCGAGCTGCGATTCCGGCAAAGGGTAGGTGCCGTGATGTTCGATCGGGTTTTGGGTAGCCAGCACGATAAACGGAGGAGTCAGGGGATGCGTTACGCCTTCAATCGTCACTTGCCGTTCCGCCATCGCTTCGAGCAGGGCCGATTGGGTCTTGGGTGTGGTCCTGTTGATCTCGTCCGCCAGCACCACATTCGCGAAAACCGGACCGGGTTTCCACTCGAAAACGCCGCTGTGCTGATTGTAAACCGACAGGCCGATCACGTCGGAAGGCAGGAGGTCGGAGGTAAACTGGATGCGCTGAAAGCTGCAGTCGAGCGCGCGCGCCAAAGCGTGGGCCAGCGTCGTCTTGCCTACGCCAGGTACATCTTCGACCAGCAGGTGTCCGCCCGCAATCAACGTCACAATGGCCAGGCGCACCGATTCGGGCTTGCCCTTGATCACGGTCTCGATAGCCCGCTGCAACCGATCGACCTTTTCTACGGCCTCAGTGATAACTGCCCGGCTACTCACCGTTTCGAGTTGTCTCATCAGACGTTTTCTCCGGCGACGACGGGATTCATTCTACATGTTCAGGGTCCGCGCCGCACGTCAAAAGTAGAGCGACGGTCCGGCATTGTCGATATGACGCCGCGGCCCTTATGTAGTAAACTGTGCGCGGCACTGATAAGGGAAATCGAGTAATCGGGGAACCAGCGGCGGGTTGATACGTGTATTGAATGCGTGAGGAGGTTTTATGAGATCTCACCAAACCAACCATCTTAATCAACGAGGATTTACGCTGATCGAGCTGATGATCGTGATTGCGATTATCGGCATCTTGATCGCCGTTGCAGTCACAGGCTATAAGGCCGCCATCAAGGCAGCCAATGAAGCCGCCGCCGTTAAGACGCTCAGGACTATCGCCGAGCAACAGATGCTCTTTTACAATGGTCACCAGCGCAGCAAGTTTGGCACCTTTGACGAGATGCTGAAAGACAATTTGCTTGACACACGGTTTGCGGGGAACGCCCCGGTAGTGGATGGTTACGTATTTACGATGAGGGTCGTAGCGAAGTCCACCACTCAACCGCCGTCATATACGATCAATGCAGACCCACAGCAGGCTGAGGGTGTCGGCGCAACCGGCACGAACCATTTCTACCTTGACAACAATACCAACACGATTCACGTAAACCACGACCAACCCGCGACCGCAAACGATCCGCCGATCTAATCACGGTTCAGAGATAGAGTTCTTACGATTTCTTTTTTGCCCTGACGCTACTTCATTCATTAGCAGCGCCAGCGGGAGCGTTGGCAGAGATCACCACGCCAAGCGTTGCTGGCGCCTTCCACGGGTAATAGCGACAGAATCGTCGGGCTCGATCAAGCTGCACGTGTCGGGAATCTGGCAACTCTGCCGGAGTCGATATTGTGCCGTTTGATCATGCGGTCGAGGGTCTTGCGATCCACTTCCAACAAGCGCGCGGCCGCTTGCTTGTTTCCGCCCGTGTGCGCCAGCACGCGTCCCACATAGCGGCCCTCGACCTCGGCGAGCGAAGGCCACTCTTCTTCCGCAGCCGGCCGCTCGTTAGTTTGTATATCAGCCGTTTTTCCGCTCCCGAAATCCCGCACGCGTTCGGGCAGGTCCTGAACTCGAATCATTCCATCACACATCGCCGCCGCTCGCACCACCGCGTTCTCAAGCTCGCGTATGTTTCCCGGCCATGAATATCGCTCGAGCAACTCCAATGCTTCCGCTGAAAACTGCACTGCCGGGCTTAGCGAATAGACGCGATCCGCAAAACTCTTGACCAGCGGCAGAATATCTTCGCGCCGCTCGCGCAAAGGCGGCAGGACGATCGACACAGCATTCAAACGATAGAACAAGTCCTTACGAAATCTCCCCGCTTCGACTTCCTGCTCGATGTCACTGTTGCTCGCCGCGAGCACGCGCACATCGACGCGCAGCGTTTGGTTGGAACCCACGCGCCGGATCTCACCCTCTTGCAACGCGCGCAGCAGCTTCACCTGAAACGTGGGCGTGGTCTCCGCGATCTCGTCGAGAAAGACCGTGCCGCCGTCGGCCTCTTCCCAAAGTCCGCGCCGGTCGCGTTCCGCGCCCGTGAACGAACCTTTGACGTGGCCAAACAACTCTGACTCGATTAACTCCCCGGGGATCGCGCCGCAGTTAAAGGCGACGAAAGGCTTGTCCGCGCGAAGACTACGCCGGTGCAGCGCCGAAGCAACGACTTCTTTGCCGGTGCCCGATTCGCCGGTCAGCAAAACCGGCAAGTTGGTCGCCGCGACGCGTCCCACCTGCTTCATCACTTCAATGAACGCCGCGCTGCGCCCTACGAGGTCGATGTCCGATTTGTACGCGGCTACTCCTCTTCGAGCCACCAGCCGATGCGCTGGCCGGGAGATCAGTTGCTCACGGAGCGCTTGCGACAGCGACTGCAGCGCGTCCACGCCGAATGGCTTCAAGAGGTAGTCGTAGGCGCCAAAGGCCGTCGCATCCAGCGCACCAGCGGCGCTGCCGTGCCCGGTCATCAGGACGACTTTCGTTTCCGACAGCTCCTCCTTGAATCGACGCAACACGCTGTAGCCGTCAGAGCCGCCCAGCATTACGTCGCAGAAGACGACAGACCACTCTCGCTCGCGCAACATCGCAAACGCCTGCTCGGCTGATTCGGCTTCGCTCACCGTCCAGCCATCATCGTGCAAGACCGCACCGACAAACGTTCGTAGCTGCGGCTCGTCGTCAATAACTAAAGCCTCTAAGATTTGCTGCATTGGCATAGCTCCTTAAACCTCGGGGAAGCGGCGACTAGTCGCCACCTCTAAAAAACGCCGATGAGTCAACCCACTTCCAAAGCGATTTATGTCCCGGCACAGTCACCAGCTCGGAATCAAATGTGCTAAAGTATGACGCTCGACGCTCTTGCAACCGTGCTCCCAGCGGAGGCCATCCTGTCAGGCAACCTGGAACCCGATCGCCGCCTCGTTCCTCGGGTTAAAGTGGATCACGAGGTAACTGTGTTGGCGGACGTATCCCTGCTCGATGCGGATATCGCTGACCGTCTGGAACTCCCTCTCAACCTCATCGGCAGAACTCGCGATCTCAGTCTGGGCGGGCTCTCGCTCAGGCTGCCTTCCTTTCGCGCTGATGAACGTTACGCAAACACTGCCGTTCCAATAACAATGAAAGTTACGCTGGACCTCCCGGTTGGCTCCGTCGCAATGCGTGCCGCAGCCGCATACGCCAGGCCCAGCATTGAACGAGATCCTTACCAAGCCTCGATCATCGGACTGCGTATTGAAGAGATCAGTGAGCACGACCATCATTTGTTGGAGAACTATCTGTCCAAACTGAGCTAGCTCCGCTTCTTTCACCACATTCATGGTCTAGTGTCCGACAAACTTCAGGAAGCTCTGAACAAGTACCGCGAAGCGGTGACAACCTCCAGCCCAGGGTTGCCGCTGCGGCTACCCTGGGTATTCAGTTTCAACGCGCCTCAACCCCGATGGGGTTGCGCCCTCTTACACTCCCCTTCCCAACGTAGCCGCCGAGCGGCAACGTTGGGCTGGAGGTCGTTACCGCTTCGCGGTATAACACTTTGCACCGCCCTGACCTCAATGCTAAATCACCATCATCCAGCTTGATCAAACGTTCCCTCAGTTTGTCGTCGTGTCCCAGCGCCGGTCCACCGAGAAAAGATCCGCTCAAGACCGAAAGGTTGTCTGACGTTATGCAGACAACAAACAACGTTCCTTTTGGTCTGACCTGTCTCGTGCGCCGATCAACGCTCGAAAAAGATCTGCCGGCATAGGCTTGCCAAAGAGGTATCCTTGCCCGCCATCGCACCTGAGCAGGCGCAAAAACCTGACCTGCTCTTCTGTTTCGACGCCTTCGGCAATTACTTTGAGCTTCAAGTTGTGCGCGAGACTGATGATCGCCATGACCAGCGCCGCGTCGTCGGGATCCGTCGTTGCACCATTCACGAATGATTGATCCAGCTTCAAGATGTCGATGGGCAGACGTTTCAGATAACCGAGTGACGAATAGCCGGTGCCGAAATCGTCAATCGAGATCTTCACGCCCATCTCTCTTAGGTCAGTCAATGTTTTGCCGGCCGATTCCGCGTTCTGCATGATGGAACTCTCCGTCAACTCCAGTTCGAGACAGGTTGAGTCCAGTCCCGTCTCACTTAGGACTTGCACTACGGTGTCCAGCAGATTTTTATCTTGAAACTGGCGCGGTGAGACATTGACCGCGATGCGCAGGTCCCCGCATCCGGCCTGTTGCCACGCTCGGGTTTGTGCGCATGCAGTACGCAAGACCCAGGCGCCCAGGAGCAGGATCAGTCCCGTGTCTTCAGCCATCGGGATGAACTCCGCGGGCGCGAGCAGGCCGAATTTCGGATGTTGCCAGCGAACGAGAGCCTCCGCGCCAACGATCTTTCTCGATTCCATCTCTACTTGCGGTTGGTAATGAATGACAAACTCTTCATTCTCCACGGCGCGCCGCAAACTCGACTCCAGGGCCAACCGCTTGAGTGCGCGGGCATTCATATCGGAAGTGTAGAACTGGTAGTTGTTACCTCCCTGCATCTTGGCCCGATACAGGGCCGCCCCGGCGTTCTTCAAGAGCGTGCCCAGGTCCTCTCCGTCAAAGGGAAACAGACTGATGCCGATGCTCGCAGTCACATAGATCTCGTGCCCTTCGAGTAGAAACGACGGTTTGAGTGCTTCGTTGATCGAGCGCGAGATCTCGACCAGATCCTCGGTTCCAGCGACCCGCGTCAGCAGCACCGCGAATTCCTCACCATCAAAGCGAGCAACAGTGTCACACTCGCTGACGCTGCGCTTCACTCGCTCAGCTACGTCTTTGAGCAGAAGGTCACCCACGGCATGTCCCAGCGTGTCATTGATCTTCTTGAATCGATCGAGAGCGAGAAAGAAGGTGCCCAGTATCTGCCGGTTGCGCTGCGCCAGCGTCAGCGCCTGGGCCAGACGGTCTTCGAACAACAATCGGTTCGGCAGATCCGTCAGCGTGTCGTAATAGGCCAAATGCTCGACCTCAGCGGTGCGCCGTCTAACTAACTCTTCCAGGTTGTTTTCATATAGTCGCTTGCCTTCGAGTAGCTTGTGGTGATCGAGGGCGCGCCGCACGGCCGCATCGACGTGGTGCGTGTCAAAGGGCTTGGTGATGTAGTCGAAGGCGCCGACACGCATTGCCTCGATCGCGGTTTCGATTGTCTGCTGACCGCTGATCATCACCACCACTGTGTCCGGAGCTTCGCGATGGACCAGCGGAACCAGATCGAGTCCGCTGATGCCGCCCATATTGATATCGCTGATCACCAGCGCAAAGTTCGTGGTCTTCAAAACAGCGAGCGCCTCTTCCGCCGAGCCTGCGGCCGAGCACTCGTGTTCCGGTGCAAGCAGATCCCTAAGCAAGTTTCTTATCTGCTCGTCGTCATCGATGAGCAGAATACCTGGTCGCTCTGTCGCCATCTGTTTCACAGTCAGATTATCCTTACGCGATCGTTCCCGCGCCCGAATCGAGCACCATTCGCACTTTCCTTGCCAACCCATCGGCTGTGAACGGCTTTTCGATAAACTCCAGTCGCTCGTCCATAAGACCGTGACGAACGATCGCGTCGTCCGTGTAACCGGACATATAGAGCACTCTCATGCCTGGACGCGACGAAGACAAACGCTCGCCCAACTCTCGTCCACCCATCTGCGGCATGACCACGTCGGTGATCATCAGGTCAATGTCATTGTCATGTTGCTCTACCAGCGTCAGTGCCTGTTCGCCATTGACTGCTACCAGCACCTGGTAGCCCTGATTTTCCAAGATGACCTCGGCAATCTGGCGCACCTGCTCTTCGTCTTCAACCAGCAAGATGGTCTCGGTTCCTCGCGGCATTGGCTTCGCGCCGATCTGGGCGTCGCTGCCATCGCGCGGCTCGTCGACCCGTGGCAGATAGATCTTGAAAGTAGTTCCTTTGCCAACCTCGCTATAGACCCAGGTGTTTCCGCCGCTCTGTTTGACGATGCCGTAAACCGTTGACAGGCCCAGGCCGGTTCCTTTGCCGGCGCCTTTCGTCGTAAAGAAGGGCTCGAAGACCCGTTCCCGCGTATCCATGTCCATACCGCTACCGTTGTCGCTGATCGCCAGCATCACGTAGTTTCCCGGCACGACTGAAACGTGCTGCTGAGCGTAGTCTTCAGAGAGGCGTACGTTGCTGGTTTGGATCGTCAATTGACCGCCGTCGGGCAATGCGTCCCGCGCGTTGACGGCCAGATTCAGAATCAATTGTTCGATCTGGCCCGGAACAGCCATCACCTGTCCCAATTCCGGTTCAGTGATCGTCAACAGGTCGATGTCCTCGCCGATCAAGCGCCGCAGCATCTTGTCGAGATCGAAAACGACCGAATTCAGATCCAGCACTTTCGGTTGCAGGATCTGCTTGCGTCCAAAAGCCAGTAGCTGGCGCGTCAGATTGGCCGCGCGTTCTCCGGCTTTCCTGATCTCTTCGAGGTAGCTTTTGATCGGGTGATTGCCGTCAATGCGTTGCAGCGCCAGACTGCTGTAACCGTTGATACCGGTGAGGAGATTGTTGAAGTCGTGGGCCACGCCGCCGGCCAATTGACCAATCGCTTCCATCTTCTGCGACTGGCGCAGCTGTTCCTCGAGCTGGACAAATTCTGAGATGTCCTGCTTGACCGCGACGTAGTTAACGATCTCGTGCGATTCATCATAAATCGACGAGATGGTAACCCGTTCATCGAAGAGACTGCCGTCCTTCTTGCGATTGGTGAGATGGCCGATCCACACTCCTCCGCGCGCTATTGTTTCCCACAATTCCTTGTAAACGACCGGATCCATCTTGCCACTCTTCAGCATCCGCGGATTCTGGTTGAGCACCTCCTCCTTCGCATAGCCAGAGATGCGCTCAAAGGCCGCGTTTACATATTGGATGTTACCCTCTGTGTCGGTAATGATGATGCTGTCGGCCGTCTGCTCGACCGCCGCTGCCAGGCGTCTTAGTTCGGCCCCAGCGGCCTTGCGCTCAGTGATGTCCCGCGCAATACCTGCGACGCCGACGGGAAGACCGTCCTGCAAGACCAGGCGGGTATTCACTTCGACCGGGATGCGTCGACCGTCTTTGGCAACCATCTCCAGTTCGTACGCCTTAGTCTTCTCGCCTGCCAGTATCCGGACTTGCATCTGCCGGGCCTTCTCGAAGTAATCCGGCGCTACCATTGCCGCGATATTCAAATTGAGCGTTTCCGCTAGCGTGTAACCGGTGAGTTCCGCTCCGGCCTTGTTGCTCGACGTATAGTTACCCTGCAGGTCGTGGGAATAGATGATGTCGTGTGCGTTCTCAACCAGGTCGCGGTAGCTTTCTTCGCTTTTACGCAACTCGGATTCGGCCCGCTTGCGCGCGGTGATGTCCACGAGCACCGCACTACACTCCTGTCCATCTTCGAGGCAGGTAGCTTCTATTTGGGCCCACGGCGGATGGGTCCCGCCTTGCAAAAGCGTCACCTCGCCGGTCTCTTTGCTTCCGCGAGTCGAAAA